>JAKPJZ010000040.1 GCA_029553955.1 Chloroflexota bacterium | reverse complement strand
GGCGATTGGAAATCGCGCCTGGGAGCCGCCGTTGGCGGCCAAGGGGGCGCTGCGGCGCCGGGCGCCCACCTGCGTGGGCTGGTCGCCACGGCCGCGTCGGCGCAGGCCGACGCCCGGCCGCAGGCCCTCTAGGCGCGACTTACAGTCGCCCGGCTTATTTGATAGTACTTACGCGGTCGACCTGCCTCCAGCATCAAGCCCCCCACCCCCCCCCGGCCCCCTTCGGGGGCCTCCGCCCCGCCCCCGGCGCGGGGGCGGGGAGACTGGGGGTTAGGGGGTTCAGCGGGCGCTTCGCGCGTCGCGCGAAGCGCCCGCTGAACCCCCATTTAAGGGCTCCCCCTTCCCGCCGCAGCGCAGAAGGCGAGGCCGGGGGATGGGCTCTATACGATGGCTCTGCAGCGCCCTGCACGACAGCGTAAGTACTATTATTTGAACTGTATTGGGGCTAGGCTACGTCGTCTATACGAATACCTGACCGATGTTCTAGGCTACGACGGTTTGCGAACACGACCTAGCATAGTGCACAAATCAACTTGGAAGCATTTGGTGCGGCAGCCTGTGGGATTGTATCCGACCTGCCCGGCGACCGGGCCTCACGCCTTGCGCGCACCTGGTTCGGAACCCTTGTGGCGGGGTTTTGGTGGGTCGGCTGGCGGCCAACGGCGCCAGCCGACCCACCAAAACCTCTTCCTGGCCCAGAGCCGGGCCGCAGCGGCGCACATTGCCCGGCTGTTGCCAGGATGCTGAGGAGTGCGTCAGACGATGTGCCGGGGACGCGCGGCCTGGGTGGTGCGCAGCTCGATGGCCTGGGCCTCATAGCCCGGCCGGCCGAGCAGGGCATAGGTAGCGACCTTGCCCGCCTCGACGCCAGGCTGGTCGTAGGCGTTCACCGAGTACAGAAAGCCGCTGATGGCCGTCTGCATCTCGAGCAGGTAGATGAACTGGCCGACGGTGAAGGGGTTCACCTCGGGGACGATGTAGGTGGCGTTGGGCCGGCCGGCCTCGGCCAGCGCCATGGCGGTCGCCTCGCGCTCGGCGTTGATCAGCTCGGCCAGCGAGTGCCCGCCGAGGTAGGCAATGCCCTCCTCTTTGGGCCTGGCCGGCGGCAGCGGCGCCTCTTCCTCAAAGCGCTCGACAGCCACAAAGCTGATCACCTTGTCGGGCGGGCCCTCCACGTAGAGCTGGATCTGCGAATGTTGGTCGGTCGTGCCCAGGGCCAGCACCGGGGTCGGCCCGACGTTGAGGCGGCGCCCGTCAGTGCTCATCTTCTTGCCCAGGCTCTCGGCCCAAAGCTGGCGCCACCAATCGGCCAGGTCGCGCAGGTGCTGGCTGTAGGGCATGAGCACCGAGATGCGCTGGCCGCGGTGATAGGCCAGGTGCTGCAACGCAGCCGCCATGCCGGGTAGGTTGTGTTGCAAGTCAGGCGCCTGGGCCAGCTCGTCGCCATAGGCCGCGCCGGCCAGGAGCTCCTCGATGTCGATGCCCACGAGCGCCGCCGGCAGCAAGCCCACCGAAGAAAGCACCGAAAAGCGCCCGCCAACCCCAGGCGGGACGGCAAAAGTGCGATAGCCTTCACGGCCGGCGATCTCGCGCAGCGGACCCTGCTCGGGATCGGTAATGGCCACGATGTGGCACGCGGTGCTCTCACCCAGCCGCTCCTGCAGCCACCCGCGCGCGATGAGGAACTGGGCCATCGTCTCCGTCGTGCTGCCCGACTTGCTCGTGACGATAACCAGGGTGCGCTCGGGGTCCAGCAGGCGCAGCGCCGCCATCACCCAGCCCGGGTCGACGTTGTCGAGCACCCAGAGGCGGGGGTGCCGGCGCACATCGGGCGACATATAGTTAGCATAGTAGGGCAGGAGAGCCGACTTGAGGGCCGTCACGCCCAGCGCCGAGCCGCCGATGCCCAGCACCAGCACGTCGTCGTAGACGCCTTCGACCTCGCGGGCATAGCCCAGGATCTCGGCGATGGAATCCTTCTGATAGGGCAGGTCCATCCAGGCAAGGTCGTTGGGGCTTCGGCGCAGGCGCAGCACGTCGATCGCGGCCGTCAGCCGGCCGGCCATCTCGTCGAGCTGGCCCTGGGTGGTGCCGCGGTGCTCGCCCACCACATCGGCGAGCATGTGGGTATAGTCGTAGCGAATGCGCATCGACTCGCGCCAGTCCGCGTCTTCATAGCGGGCCATCGTGGCTCCTTGCATGTGGAAGGTGCGGCGGATTGTGGATGGAGTTGGCCCAAGATAGCACATTCAGTTGAGCGCGTCAAGGCTGAGTCCAAGCCCGGACTCCCCAACTTGTTGGGGGGGGCGGCCCGAACAAGTTCGGGAGTCCAAGCCCGGACTCCCCAACTTGTTGGGGGGCGACCCGAGCGAGTTCGGGAGCCCAAGCCCGGAGTCCCAACTTGTTGGGGGGCGGCCCGAACGAGTTCGGGAGTCCAAGCCCGGACTCCCCAACTTGTTGGGGGGCGACCCGAGCGAGTTCGGGAGCCCAAGCCCGGAGTCCCCAACTTGTTGGGGGGCGGCCCGAACGAGTTCGGGAGTCCAAGCCCGGAGTCCCCAACTTGTTGGGGGGCGACCCGAGCGAGTTCGGGAGTCCAAGCCCGGACTCCCCAACTTGTTGGGGGGGCGGCCCGAACGAGTTCGGGAGTCCAAGCCCGGAGTCCCAACTTGTTGGGGGGGCGGCCCGAACGAGTTCGGGAGTCCGAGAACGGAGGGAGGATAGTATGCGCATGACCCGCGCCGAGCTATGCGGCCTGTTGCTGGGGCGCCAGGGCCTGTTGGTCGAGCAAGGCTCTGGCGGCGTCGCGGGCGCGGCGAACTGGGTGCGCACCCACGGCTTCCTGATGCTCGAGACCGCCGCCCGTGCCCTGGCCCCCGGCCACGACCTGGTGCTCTACAACCGTCTGCCCGGCTACCAGGCCGGCGACCTCGACATGGCCCTCTACGACGGCGGCCAACTCATCGAGCACTATCTGCACGTCTTGGGGGCGCTGCCGGCGGCCGACTATGCGCTGCTGTGCGACCCGCCTCGCGCCGCCGCGGCGGCGCGAGGCGGGTCCGCCGGTGCGCTGGTGCTCGCATGCCTCACGGCCGAGGGCCCCTGCACCCTGCGCGACCTGCAGGCCCACTTGCGCGATACGCAGGCGGGGGGTGCCCGCGCCGTGGCCCAAGCCGTGTACGAGCTCCACGCCTCCGGCGCCATCCTGGTGCGCCGGCGCGAGGGCAGCGGGGCGCTCTACGATCTGGCGGTGCGCGTCCTGCCGGGCTGCGCAGCGCAGGTGCTGCCGGCTGAGGAGCGGCTGCATGGCCTGGCGTATCGCACCCTGCACGTGCTCGCGCCCGTCACCCGCGCCACCTGGAGCCAGGTACTGGGCAGCCTCGGTTCGCGCACCGGGCTGGGCGTGAGCGCGCTCAAGCGGGAGAAGGGCCGCGTCATTGCCGAGTTGCTGGCGCGCGGCGAGGCCGAACAGGTTGAAGTGCAGGATGGTGCCCAGCCCTATTTCGTGCCCGCCGCATGGCTGGCGGCCATGGAGCGTAGCGCCTACAAGCCGGCGCCACGCCTCTCCTTCCTCTCGCCGATCGACCCCATCGTGTGGGATGGACGGCGGGCGCTCGACCTCTTTGGCTTTGACGTGCGGCGCCAGGCCTACCTGCCCACCATCCGCGAGCGGCGGCTCGCTCCGCCGGCCCTGGCCATCCTCTACGGTCAGGTCCTGGTGGGCCGCCTGCAGGCGCAGATGAACTGGGGCGAGGAGCGCTTTACCGTCCGGGGCATTCACCTCGAGGGCCAGGCGCGGCTCGAAGAGCGGCACTTCCGCACCGCCTTTGCCGATGCCGTGCGTAGCCTGGCGGCCTGGCACGGCGCCCGCGAGATTCGCGCCGCCGGCCCGGTGCCGCCGCGCCTGCTGCCCTAGCCACAATCTTGACAGCCCCCCTATCAACTTTCCTTATTGTGCGGGCTTACATTTGAGCCAAACCTCTTGACAATTGCGCCGCTTCATGATATAGTGTTAGCACTCAGCCTTAGCGAGTGCTAAGCGCCCTGAGAGGATCCGGCTATGGAACAGCTCACCGCCCGACAAGAAGAAATCCTGGGCATCGTTGCCCGCGAGTACATCGCCACCGCCGTGCCCGTAGGCTCGAACACCATTGTGCGCCGCTACAACCTGGGCGTCAGCCCGGCCACGGTGCGCAATGAGCTCGCGTTCCTCGAGCGCGAGGGCTACCTGGCCCAGACACACACCTCGGGCGGGCGCATGCCCACCGACAAAGGCTACCGCTACTTTGTCCACCGCCTGATGCAGGAGACCGAGCTCCCGTCGAGCGAACAGCGCATGATCAGCCACCAGTTCCATCAGGTGCAGCTCAACCTCGATCAGTGGATGAAGCTGGCGGCCGCCGTGCTGGCGCAGACCTCGCACAGCGCGTCGCTCGTCACGGCGCCGCGTGCCCCTCAGGCGCGCTTCAAGCATGTGGAGATGATTTCGCTCAGCGACGTCACGGCCCTGCTCATTCTCGTCTTCCAGGATGGCTCCATCCGCCAGCAGATGATGCTGCTGCCGGCGCCGATCGCGCAGGATGAGCTGAGCCAGGTGTCGAACCGGCTGAATGGGCTCCTGGGCTCGGCCAACGAGGTGGAAATCCGCCTGGGCCCCATCGCCAATACGCCGCTCTCGGCGCTCGAGCGCAGCGTGGTCGAGCGCACGCTCGAGGCGCTGCAGCAGCTCGACGAGCGCAGCGAGCGCGAGATGCACCGCGACGGCCTGCTCAACGTACTGCGCCAGCCCGAGTTCGCCGAGGTCGACAAACTCCGCTCGGTGGTCGAGGTGCTGGAGCGGCGCAGCCTGCTCGAAGCCATCTTGGCCGAGGTGCTCTGGGCCAACGGCGTGCAGGTAATCATCGGCGGCGAGGGCCGCTGGGACGACTTTGGGGAGTACAGCCTCGTCCTGTCGCCCTACGGCGTGCGCGGTGAAGCCAACGGCGTCGTCGGCGTGCTCGGCCCCACCCGCATGCCCTACGACCGCGCCATCTCGGCCGTGCGCTACGTGGCACGGCTGATGAGCAACCTGGTGGAGCATATGTACGGATACTGAGGCGTGAGGCGTAATGCGGGCTGCGTGATGCGTAACCTCGGCCATAGCGACAGGCGTCGCACAGAGCGACCTTACGCAGTACGTAGTACGCAGCAGCCGTTACGGAGGTGCAGACTCAGCCATGCCTGATGACGTTGAGAAGCAGGCCGAAGGGGAGGAAACGAGCGAAGCGGGGTGCACGGTCGAGACGCAGCCCGGGCCCGCCGCCTGCGACCTGGAGGCCGAGCTCGCCCAGGCCCAGGCCAAGGCCGACGAATACCTGGACCAGTGGCGGCGCACGGCGGCCGATTTTTCGAACTACCGCAAACGCACGGCGCGCGAGCGGGAAGAGGCCACCCGCTTCAGCAATGCAGCGCTCCTGGGCAAGCTGTTGCCCGTGCTCGACGATTTCGACCGCGCCATGGCCAGCCTGCCCGCTGACCTGCGGCATCTCACTTGGGTCGAGGGGGTGGCCCTGATCCAATACAAACTGCATCTGATCATGGAAGGCGAGGGTCTCAAGCCGATCGAGGCTGCCGGCCAACCCTTTGACCCCCAATGGCACGAAGCCATCCTCCGTGAGGAGACGTCGAGCTACCCCGATGGGCAGGTCATCGCCGAGCTGCAGCGCGGCTACGAGCTCCACGGCCGCGTGCTACGCCCGTCGCTGGTCAAGGTGGCCGTGGCGCCGCCGGCGAGCGAAGGAACTGAGGGGTCGTGAGGCGCGAAATGCACGAAAGGGAACGAAAGACACGAAAAGGAACGCGTCTCTCGCGTTTTTCGTGGACCTTTCGCGGCCTTTCGCGAGTCTCGCGCCCCCGTCAGCTCTCTGAGCAGAATGTTGGAATGCGAACAAGTGCAGTCATCTAGGAGGCTGTAGACAATGGGCAAGATTGTAGGCATCGACCTGGGGACCACCAACTCGGTTGTCGCTGTGATGGAAGGCGGTGAGCCGGTCGTGATCCCAACCTCCGAAGGCAGCCGGGTGCTGCCCTCGGTGGTCGCTGTGAACCCGAAGACAGGCGAGCGTCTGGTGGGCCAGGTGGCCCGGCGCCAGGCGATTACCAACCCAGAGAACACCGTGTACTCTATCAAGCGCTTCATGGGCCGCAAATTCTCGGACCCTGAGGTGCAAAAGGCTGTCAAGCGCCTGCCCTACAAGGTCACCGAAGCGCCCAATGGCGACGTGCAGGTGTGGATGGGCGGCAAGGCCTACTCGCCGCCCGAGATTTCGGCCATGATCCTGCAAAAGCTCAAGGCCGATGCCGAGGCCTATCTGGGCGAGCCGGTGACGCAGGCCGTCATCACCGTGCCGGCCTACTTTAACGACTCGCAGCGCCAGGCCACCAAGGATGCAGGCCGCATCGCCGGCCTCGAAGTCATGCGTATCATCAACGAGCCGACGGCCTCGTCGCTGGCCTACGGCCTCGACAAGAAGAAGGACGAAGAAATCGCCGTCTATGACCTGGGCGGCGGCACCTTCGATATCTCGATCCTGACGCTGGGCGAGGGCGTCTTTGAAGTCAACTCGACCAACGGCGACACCTTCCTGGGCGGCGACGACTTTGACCTGCGCATCATCGACTGGATCGCCGACGAGTATCGCAAGGAACAGGGCATTGACCTGCGCCAAGACCGCATGGCCCTGCAGCGCCTCAAGGAAGCTGCCGAAAAGGCCAAGATCGAGCTGTCGTCGGTGATGCAGACCGAGATCAACCTGCCCTTCATCACTGCCGACGCCTCGGGGCCGAAGCACCTGGCAATGACCCTGAGCCGCGCCAAGCTCGAGCAACTGGTCGGCGACCTGGTCGATCGCTCGATGGGCCCGGTGCGCCTGGCGCTCAAGGATGCCGGCAAGGAGAGCGCCGCCATCGACGAGGTCGTGCTGGTCGGCGGGCAGACCCGTATGCCCCTGGTGCAAGACACGGTGCGCAAGCACTTTGGCCGCGAGCCGCACAAGGGCGTCAACCCCGACGAGGTCGTGGCCATCGGCGCGGCCATCCAGGCCGGCGTGTTGGGCGGCGAGGTGAAGGACGTGCTGCTGCTCGACGTGACGCCGCTGACCCTGGGCATCGAGACCCTGGGCGGCGTGGCCACGCCGCTGATCGAGCGCAACACGACCATCCCGGCCAAGAAGGGTCAGATCTTCTCGACCGCCTCCGACGGGCAGACGAGCGTCGAGATCCACGTGGTGCAGGGCGAGCGCCCCATGGCCGCCGACAACAAGACCCTGGGCCGCTTCATCCTTGACGGCATCCCGCCGGCCCCGCGCGGCATCCCGCAGATCGAGGTCACCTTTGACATCGACGCCGACGGCATCCTGCACGTCTCGGCGCAAGACAAGGCCACCGGCCGCGAGCAAAAGATCACCATCACCGCCTCGAGTGGCCTGGCCAAGGACGAGGTGGAGCGGCTGGTGAAGGAGGCCGAGCGCAACGCCGCCGAGGACCGCCGCCGCAAGGAGGAGGTCGAGGCGCGCAACCAGGCCGATACCATGGCCTACAGCGCCGAAAAGACGCTGCGCGAGCTGGGCGACAAGGTGCCGGGCAACGTCCGCAGCGATGTGGAGCACAAGATCAACGCCGTGCGCGAGGCGCTCAAGGGCTCCGACATCGAGGCCATCAAGCGCACCTCCCGCGAGCTCTCGGAGGCCCTGCAGCAGATCGGCGCGACGATGTACCAGCAGCAGGGCGGCGCCCCCGGCGAAGCGGCCGGCGGCCCCACCGGCCAGAGCGGCAGCGGCCCCGCGAGCGACGGCACCGTCGAAGGCGAGTTCCGCGAGGTCTAGTAGCCAGTTCGCAATAAGGGAGAGCGGGGCGGGCGCGGCCCTGCGAGGGTTCCGAACCTTCGCAGGGCCGCGCCCGCCCCGCTCTCCCTTATTGCAAGCAAGCTGTGCACCGCGCCTGTTGGCCTGCGACTTGCTACGCTCTCGGCAGAGGGGGCGACTGTGCTTCACAACTGCCGGTTGCAGCAGTCGGGCATCCGGCCTGGGGGGCGGCGATTGCCATCGTGAAGACCATACTGGTTGTCGACGATGAAGAGGCGGTAGTCGAATTCGTGGGCCTGCTCCTCGAAGAGGCCGATCATCGCATTCTGCGTGCCTACGATGGCCGCAGCGCCTTTGAGCTGGCCTGCAACGAGCACCCAGACCTGGTCCTCTCCGATATCATGATGCCCATCCTGAGCGGCCTCGAGTTCTGCCGCCTTTTGCGCGAGAAGCCAGAAACGGCCAACATCCCAATCATCCTCATGACCGCCGGCCGGACGGTCGACCATGCCTGCCCCAACGCCATCGTCCTCACCAAGCCCTTTGACCTGAACGCGCTGGAGCAGGCCGTCGCCGAAAAGCTCACCCAGCCCGCAAGCTGACCAGGGCAGATGCACCGCCGAGGCGCAGAGGACGCAGAGGAAGCGAGGTGACCTCGCCTCCCTCTGCGTCCTCTGCGCCTCGGCGGTGAAACTTGCTGCGCTACCCGACGAACTGGATGAGCCCGCGTCGGCCGCTTGTCAGCCACGCGGCCTCCTGGCGCGCCGCCTGCTCGGCCTGGCCCTGCGCCAGCCCCACCACAATCTCGGCCTTGAGGGTGCGCAGCGCCACATAGGGCGCCGGGAAGTAGGCCGTGACCTCGGCCAACTGCGTCGTCGGCGCCCAGTGCCGGTCGCCGAGCAGGCGGCGATAGTTAGCATCGCCCTTGAGGATCACGAGATCGGCCTGGGCCAGTTCGCCGCTCAGGCCGTCGAGCATCTCGCGAAAGCTATAGGCGCTGGCCCAGAAGGGGTGGGTGGTGAGCTGCAGGCTGCCGGCGCGCAGCCGGCCGGCCAGACGTTCGCCCGCCGCCCTGCTCCGCGGCTCGGCTTCCCCCTCCAATCGGGCGATCATTTCGCGCGCATCCTGGATCATGGCGTCGGAGACGAAAAAGGGGTACGGCTTGAGGTGCATGCGCACCTGTGCCGCCCAACCCCAGTCGAGCAGGACATCGGCCAGCAGCAGGTCGCAGGCGATCTCGGGCCCGGCGTTGTCGGCCACGAAATCGATGCGGCCGTGCGGTCCAGAGCGTGCGAGGAACTCGAGCAGGCGGTCGCTGTCATCCACCAGGATATCGCTCGTCTGCCCCGGCGCCCGGCCCCCCTGGGCCAGCAACGCGCGGTTCGAGAGGTCGATGCGGTTGCCCCACAGGCTGGCGTAGAGTAGCATGCGCGCGGCGGCCATGCGCTCGGCGGGCAGGCCGGCCAGCAGCTCCGCCGCCAGTTGCAGCGCGCTGCCGGGTCCGTCGATCTCGCGCCGCTTCTGGGCAGCAAAGGGGTCGTGCCCTTGCCAAATGCCGGGCTGAAAGTAGCGCACCGCCTCGAGCAGGCGGCGGTAGAAAAAGGCCTCGGCAAAGTACCAGGGCACGTCGAGCCAGGTGCGCCCCGCGTAGGGGCACCACTGTGCCTGCCACTCGTCGCGGTCGGGCGCCGGCTCGGCCAGCGGCCGCATCGGCTCGCCCGCGATCTCGGCCGTCAGCGCCTCGAGCGCCGCGCGAATCTCTGGCGGATAGTCGTTGTCGGCAAGCACCTCGCGGATGATCTGCGGCTTGCGGCGCACGATCGTCGCCCGGGCGAACGAGCCCGGCTCCGAGGTCATCAACGGCGGCGGCAGGGTCTCAGGCGAGCGCGTCTTGGCCATTGGGCGTCGCTTGCCTCCCATTGCTGTGATTGCAGATGGCGGCCTGTAGCCGCAAGCGCTGCATCAGTCGTGCCACCACTCGCCGCCTCGCCAGCATCCTGGTAGCAGCCGGGTGTGTACGTAGCGTCAAGCCCGGCCCTAGCCCGGAAGGGGTGGGTTCTCGGTGGGTTGGCTGGTCCCTGGCCGCCCACGGGCGGCCAGGGACCAGCCAACCCACCGAGAACCCACCCCCAAAAAGGTTCCCTTCCGGTCGTGTGCGGAGCGTGAAGCCCGGATAGCGAGCCACTATGGATAGGTACGGTTGCAGCACTAGGGCAGGCGCACGAAGGGCAGGCGGCTGAACACCGCGAGGGCAATCAGGCCGACGACGGCCCACTCCCAGTAGCCACGCAGGGCGAGCCCGAGCACCACAATCGCAGCAACAATCGTAATCCAGAACCCCGCGCGCACCCCGGGCTCACGCACAATGCCTCCAGAGTTGGCTACAAAGACTCGTCGCGGGCGCTTGCGCCCACTACGAACCGAACTCGCGCTTCAATTGCTCCAGCTCCTCCACCCACAGCGCGTTCGAAGCATCCGAGGGCATGCGCCAGTCGCCCCGTGGCGAGAGGGCCACCGAGCCCACCTTGGGCCCATCGGGCATGGCCGAGCGCTTGAACTGCTGGCCGATAAAGCGCCGGTAGAACACCGCCAGCCAGCGCAGGATGTCGGCCGGCGCGTACGCATCGCCGAACGCCTGCTGCGCCAGGAAAAGGACCTTGCGCGGCGCGAACTGGTGGCGCACGGTGTAATAGAGGAAAAAGTCGTGCAGCGCATAGGGGCCGATAGTCAGCTCGGTCTCTTGCTGCAGCGCCCCATCTGCGTCGGGCGGCAGCAGCTCGGGGGTGATGGGCGTGGCGCAGATATCGCGCACCACCTCGGCCGCCTCGCCCGCGAGCTCGTGCTCGGCGGCCCACTCCACCAGGTAACGCACCAGCGTCTTGGGCACCCCGGCGTTGATGTGGTACATCGACATGTGGTCGCCGTTGTAGGTCGCCCAGCCCAGCGCCAGCTCCGAGAGGTCGCCCGTGCCCACCACCAGGCCGCCGACTTGGTTGGCCACGTCCATCAGGATCTGCGTGCGCTCGCGTGCCTGCGCGTTCTCGTAGGTCAGGTCGTGCTGCGCCTCGTCGTGGTCGATATCGGCAAAGTGCTGGCGCACTGCGGCGTCAATGGGGATGCGGCGCAGGGTCACGCCCAGGAGCTCGGCCAGGCGCTCGGCGTTGGCGCGGGTGCGTGCCGTGGTGCCCAAGCCGGGCATGCTGATGGCCACGATGCCGCTGCGCGCCAGGCCCAGGGCGTCGAAGGCGCGCAGCGTCACCAAGAGCGCCAGCGTCGAATCGAGCCCGCCCGAGACGCCCAGGGTCACGCGCTCGGCCCCGATGTGGCGCAGCCGCTTGGCCAGCCCGGTCGACTGGATGCGCAGGATTTCGCGCAGGTGCTCCGCCCGCTGCGCCGGGTCGGCCGCGACGAACGGCGTCTGCGAGAGCGGCCGCAGCAGCACCGGCTCGGCGCGCGCCGTGGCCGGCTCGGGCAGGTGGCAGCCGACGACCCGGTGCGCCTGGCGCGGCGTGGCCGCCGAGAAGCTCGAGTTCCTGAGCCGTTCATGCACCAGGCGCTCGACGTCGACATCGGCCAGCGCCATCTCGGTGGAGAACCGGAAGCGCGCCGTCTCGGCCAGCAGGGTGCTGTTCTCGGCGATCAGCGAATGGCCCGAGTAGACCACGTCGGTCGTCGATTCGCCCGCCCCCGCCCCGGCATAGAGATAGGCCGCCAGGCAGCGGCCCGACTGTTGGCATACGAGCGCGCGGCGGTAGTCGACCTTGCCCAGGAGCTCGTCGCCGGCCGAGGGGTTGAGCAGCAGCGTTGCCCCCGCCAGGGCCATATCCTGGCTGGGCGGGCTGACCGACCACAGGTCCTCGCAGACCTCGATGCCCACCGTGCAGCCGGGCAGGTTGTCGGCCGCAAAGAGCAGGTCGGCCCCGAAGGGCACCTCGGCGCCGGCAAGCGCCACCGCCGGCGCCGGCGCTCGGCCGGCGGGGGTGAACCAGCGCGCCTCATAGTACTCGTTCGAGTTGGGCAAAAAGCTCTTGGGCACCAGCCCCAGCACCTGGCCCTCCGCAAGGAAGGCGGCGCAGTTGAAGAGCCGCCCGCCGACCTCGAACGGCAACCCCACCACCGCCGCGATGCCGAGGCGCGCCGTCGCCTCGGCCACCTCCACCAGCGCCGCCAGCGCCGCCTCGCGCAGCAGCGCCTGGCCGAACAGGTCGGCGCACGAGTAGCCGGTGAGGCACAGCTCGGGGAAGAGCGCCAGCCGGCAGCCGTGCGCCGCCGCGCCCTGTAGCGCGCTGATAATCGCCCGTGCGTTAAAGCGCACATCGGCCACGCGCAATTCGGGCGAGACCGCCGCCACGCGCAGGTAGCCCAGCGACGCCGGGGGAAAGGCGTGATCGCCCATGAGGCACAGCCCTTTCATAGTCGCAGTTCCTGACGAGAGCATTCTACGCCCAATAGGGTGATGAGGCAAGAGGCCCCCAGCACACATCTACTCAGCCCGTCATTGCGAGCGCGGCGAAGCAATCTCCAGTGTAGCGGTGCAGACGCCGTTGGGGATTGCTTCGCTACGCTCGCAATGACAAGCCGAATGCTTCTGCACACTCGTGCAAGGCTTGGTTGGTAATTCCCGTACTCCATGTTATAATCCTGTTACCTACACCACCGGGCCTCTGCCCCTTAAGGAGTCACCCATGCCCAAACCGGTCCTCAGGCTGCTCGCGGCAGCGCTCGCTGCCGCTCTCCTCCTGACCGGAGTTGTTGCCTGCTCGTACATCAACGGCACCATCCATGGCCTTGTGCGCGACGCCGAGACCGGCGAGCCGCTGGCCGGTGTTCCGGTGACCGTCGGCTCGCAGCAACTGCTCGCCGACGCCCAGGGCCGCTTCCAAGTGCAGGGCGTGCTTGGCATTGCCCGGGTGCGGGCCGCCGTGCCGGGCTACAAGGCGGCGCAGGCGACCCCGCTGCCCGCCGGCCTCTTCTCGCGCGAGCAGAACGCGACCCTCAGCCTTACGCCGGTGGCGCTCGAGGGCACAGCCCTCGATGCGACGACCGGCGAGCCTGTGCCGGGGGCGTGGGTGCGCGCGGGCGACGTCGAGGCACAGAGTGACGCGCAGGGCCACTATGTGGTCAAGCGCGTGCGGCCCGACGCCACCATCACCGCAGGCGCGACCTACTATCAGGATGCCGCCCCGGTGCCCTACGAAGGCCAGGCGACGCTCGACGTGGCGCTGACGTTGCTGCCGGTGACGGTGCAGGTGCGCAACCTCTACAGCGGTGAGCCACTGCCGGGCGTGACGGTGACCGCCGGCGGCCGGCAGGCGCAGACCGATGCCGAGGGGCAGGCCGTCTACGACCGGCTGGAGCCGCGAAGTGAGGTCACGGCGGCGCTCGCGGGCTTTGCCACCAGCGGCGTGCAGGCGGCCAGCCCGGGCGACACGGTGGCCATCGGGCTGCGCCCCGACACGCTGCAGGGAAGCGTGCGCGACCAGGCCGGCCAACCGCTCGCGGGCGCCCTGGTGCTCGTGCGAGCGCCGGGCCAGGAGCCGCGCCTGGCCTACAGCAACGAGGCCGGCGCGTACCAACTGGAAGGCGTGCCTGCGGATGCGGCGATCGTGGTGCGCTTGGCGGGCTATGCGCGCGTGGAGCGCCCGCTGGGCCACGAGACGGAGGCCGATTTCGTGCTCGAGCCCTTTGAGGCCAAGGGCCTCTACATCCCCTTTGGGCTGCTCGTCAGGGGCGCCGAGGCGCAGGTGCAGGAGGACCTGGACCTGGTCTTGCGCACCGAGATGAACACGGTGGTCATCGACATCAAGAGCGACCGTGGCTACCTCGCCTTTGTGCCCCAGGATCCACTGCTCCAGGAGATCGGCGCCGCCTCCGATCTGGTGGTCGACATCCGGCAGGTGCTGCAAGAGTGCCGGCAACGCGGCATCTATACCATCGCGCGCATCGTTGCCTTCAAAGACAACATCCTCGCCGAGGCGCGGCCCGAGTGGGCGGTGCTCAGCGCCAAGGGCGGCCTCTGGAGGGACCTCGAGGGGTTGGCCTGGGCCGACCCCTTCCGCGAGGAGGTGTGGGGCTACAACCTGGCTATCGCCATGGAGGCGGCCGCGCTCGGCTTTGACGAGGTGCAGTTCGACTATCTGCGCTTCCCCTCCGACGGCGACATTTTCGACATGGTGTTCATCAAGGAGAGCTTTCGCGACCCGCGCTGTCAGGCCATCGCCGACTTTTTGGCCTACGTGCGCCGGGAGCTCGACAAGACCGGCGTCTTTCTCTCGGCCGACCTCTTTGGCCTGGTGACTTCGGTGGACCCCAACCAGCGCCTGGGCGACCTGGGCATCGGCCAGCGGCTCATCGACGTCGCGCCCTGGGTCGACTATATCTCGCCCATGGTCTACCCCTCGATGTACGAGCCGGGACACCTGGGCTTGGCAGACCCCTGGCGCTCGCCCTACGAGGTGGTCAAGATCAGCGTCGACGATGCGCAGAAGCAGACGACGACGCTCATCCGGCCGTGGCTGCAACACTATTCGCTCTTTGGCGTCGCCTACGGCCCGCGCGAGTTCCGGCTCGAGAAGCAAGGCGCCGCCGACGCGCAGGCTCACGGCTGGCTCTTTTGGAACGCCGGCGGCGTGTATGAGCCGGCGGCCTTTGACCCTGAATGAGAAGCCAGGCTCATAGTGCGCACGCCTGCGCGCACTATGAGCCTGGGCCCAGGGCCGGCATGCCACCATCGGGTCCTGGCAACAGCCGAGCATTCTGCTCCGCTATCAGCCGGCCCTGAGCCAGGAGGGGTTTTGCTAGGTTGGTTGAGCGTGCCGGCTGACCATGGCGCGCCGGGGGCAGTCGGCACGCTCAACCAACCTACCAAAACCCCCTAACGACGCTCCGCCGCATGGGCGGATAGCTCGGCCGTTTCGGAGCCGATAGTGATCGACAGTCCTGTCTTCGAAGCCATTGAGGTCTGGACTCGGCATGATGCGATCCGCGGCGGGGTGTGGCTCGACTGCCGCACCGCTGCGGGCGCCACGGCCAACGTGCGCCTGACCTGCCCCCTGGCGGGCGTGCTGCGGGTCGAGATGGGCCCCCGCCGCCTCGAGGACCGCGCGAGCGAGCTGCTCGCCCTGGCGGGTGGCCCGGCGGAGGGCGTGCGCGTCGAGGCGCGGGAGGGTGAACTCATCCTCTCGGCGCCGCTCGTGCGCGCGCGCATCTCCTGCTCACCCTGGCAGTTGCGGGTACACGATGCCGGCAGCGCCACTGGGCCGGCGCCGCCGCTCGAGTTGACCCTGGGCCGGCAGCGGCAGACAGACGGCCTGGAGCGGCTGCATGTGGCCTGGGCGCTCGAGCCGGATGAGCCCCTCTTCGGCCTCGGCGGCGCGCCGGGCGCCCTCAACCGGCGCGGCCAGGCAGTTGCCTGGGGGCCTGGCGGCGCGGCTGCCATCCCATTCTTGTGGAGCACGCGGGGCTATGGCCTCTTTGTGCACTCGGATGACGGGGTATGCTTCGACCTGGGGCAACGCACGCCCGACGTGGCCATGGCGCAGACCGGCGATGAGCAACTCGATTGCTTTATCATCCTGGGGCCGGCGCCGGCTGCGGTGTTGCGCCGCTACGCCGAGCTCACCGGCCCGGCGCAGCCGCCGCCGGCCTGGGCCTTTGGCCTGTGCCTGACCGAGACCGGCCCGGGCGGACGCGAGGCGCTGATCGAGACCTGCGCCTCGCTGCGCGCCCGCCTCGTGCCCAGCGATGCCGTGCGGGTCGATAGCGCCAGCCTCGGCGGCTCGGCCCTCGAATTGAGCCGCAGCGACCAGCGGCGGCTGGCCGGCCTGGTGCGCGAGCTGCACTCGATCGGCTTTCATGCGCTGCTCGCGGTCAGCCCTTACATCCGCATGGGAACGCGTCTCTATGCCGAGGGCCTGAGGAAGGGGTACCTGGTGGGCGACGGGCAGGGGCAGGCGTACCTGCGCGCCCGCGGCGCCACGCGCGAGGCTCTGGTCGACCTGACCTGCGCCGGCGCGCGAGCCTGGTGGCAGGAGCGGCTGCAGCGGGTGCTGGCAGCCGGCCTTGACGGGGTGCTGGCCGGCGACGCCGGCGATGTGCCCGCCGAAGCGGCCTATCACGACGGCACCCCTGGCCGGCGCCTGCGCAGCCGCTACCCTCTGCTCTACCAGGCGACCGTGCGCGCGGCTGCGGGCCACAGGCCCGTCTGGGCGGCCGCCGGGCGGCCGGGCAGCCAACGGCTGGCGGTGCTGTGGCAGCCCGCCGGCAGCGACCTCAGCCTGGCCCTGGCCGGCGTGCCCTTGTGGGCGCAGGAGGCGCCGGGACTGGCCGAGTGCGAGGAGCGCAAGCAGTTCGTGCGCGCCTGCGAGGTGGCCGCGTTCTCGCCTTTTGCCTTTGTGCACGGAGGCACCGCGGCCGAGTTTGCCGCGCTGGGGCGAGGGCTCGAGAGCATCGTGCGCGAGTATGCCAGGCTCCGCCACCGCCTCGTGCCCTACATCTACTCGTCGGCGGTGGCCGGCGCGCAGACGGGCCTGCCGCTGGTGCGGCCCCTCGTCTTGAGTGACCCCGGCGACCGCACTACCTGGTCGCTCGACGGCGAGTACTTGCTGGGCGAACACCTGCTGGTGGTGCCGGTGTCTCAGTTGCGCGGCCTCGCCGCGGTGTACCTGCCGCGAGGGCAATGGGTCGACTACTGGACGGGTGCCGTCCATCAGGGCCCAGGCTGGGTGTACTGCCGGGCGCCGCTCGACCGGCTGCCACTTTTGGTCCGCGCCGGAGCGATCATCCCTACCCGGCCCCTGGCCCACTATACCGGCGAACGTCCCGACGATCCTTTCATCCTCGAGGTCTACCCGCAGGCGAGCGGCAGTTTCGTGCTCGCCGATGGCGGCGCCACCCACGAGCTGGCGCTCCGAGTGGACGGTGGCCGGATGGAGCTGTGCGTCCCAGCGCTTGGCGTGCCGGTTGAAGCCGTGCTGCACGGCGTGCTGCCGCCCGCAGCGGTGACGGTCGACGGGCAGGCGGTGGAGTGTAGCTGGGGCAAGGGCAAGGCACGAGTGAGCCTCGGTGAGGGCACGCTGCTGGTCTACCAATCGGAAGCGGCGCAGCCATAGGTTGCAGAGATCAATCCGGGTTGACGAGTGCCAAGCAGGCAGCCTATACTTTGGAGCGTATGGAATACTCGGCAATACATGACCGGTTGTAGTCTCGCTGGAGTCTCGACGGCCTTCAGATGGACTGCAACGCCGAGTTGACAAACTGCAATGTTGCGTGTAAACTCTGCATTGTGTGAACCCAATCGCGATAGGAGGATTGTATGGAAGTTGAAGTTGTCAGCAAGACCGAGTTGGCGCGGCGGACGCGCGAGGTCATCGACAGGGTACGTCACGGGGGCCGGCATGTGGTTGTCGAGAACTACGGCTCACCCGAGGTGGCGATTATCGACATCGAAGAGTACCGGCATCTGATGGCGTTGGCCCAGCGAGAGTCCGAAGCGCAGCGTCGCCGCGAAGAGGAGAGCCTGATCGACCGCCTGACGGCAACCCGGAGGCTCACCCGCCAAGAAGCCGCCGAGTTGATTGCCCATGCCCGCGAAGAGGTGCAGCGGCTCATGAGCGAAGGTGCACCTGAGGGCGACGGCGGCCGGGAACGCGAGCGCGAGGTTGCGGGCACGCCACCGAGCAGCCGCAGCGCCTCCTGACTCTGGGCGTAGCCGCTCGCCGCTCCGGCGATGCAGGCGGGGCCCCATCAACAGGCCTGACGGCGCATGCCGCCAGCGCCGATGGGCTGTGCTCGCTTCGCACCCAGCATGGCGACAAATCGCTCGTCACACAGCGAAGGCGCCGGGAGATATCCGGCGCCTTCGCTATGC
This sequence comes from Chloroflexota bacterium, assembly GCA_029553955.1. Lineage (GTDB taxonomy): Bacteria > Chloroflexota > Anaerolineae > SpSt-313 > SpSt-313 > JAKPJZ01. Next base: position 33,018 of record JAKPJZ010000040.1, on the reverse strand, counting down.
GTCGGGTTTCTCGCCGGCGCTTTCGCGGCCAGGTAGCCGGCCAAAGCCTCGACTCCAGACGCCCCCAAGGGGCCAGAACCTCGGTCACGTATAGTACATGCGCGGTCGCGTGGCCGGGCTTGTCGCCTCCCTCAGAGGCCCATCCCTCCGCTTCCCTTCCCCGCCCCCACACCGGGTGCGGGGCTAGGGCCTGCGCCCAAAGGGCGCAGGCAGGGGGTGGGGGGCTTGCGATACGCGAGGCATGTCGACCGCGTAGGGACTATCAAGTAGTCGTGTGGGCGACGTAGCCCCTTGTGGGCGTTGCAGGGCGACGACTCAGCCATCTGGAGGCCTTCGCAGGAATACTTGACCGATGCTCCAGTAGTACTCTGTCAGTAATCGCCATGTGCAATGGGTTCGTAGTCGGCGCTTGAGCGCCTTGACCCTCCAACATGGCGCCAAGTGCGGATGCGGCGCCAGTCCGCAGGGGTCAAGGCGCCCAAGCGCCGACTACGAACCTGGCCAGCCGCTTCGTACGGCATAGTGACAGAGTACTACTAGCAGTCTGTCGGAGAGGCAAGTCGCCACCCTCAGTCTTGGGAACAGCCTGGCATTTGGCTCCGCGAGGGGCCCGAACTGGGCGTGTGCGTAGCGTGAAACCCGGTTGGCTGGCTGGAGGCTTCCTCTCCCACAGGCTGTTAGGCTGCTGGCTGTCTTGCTGCGCCCTGGCGCCGGCGCGTCCTGGGCTTGACGAGCTGCAGGCCGTCTGCGCTCTCCATATGCGGTGGCCTGATGTTGAGCGCCTGGGCGACGCTGCGCAGCGCAGCGTGAAAGCCGGCCTGGTAGGCCTGCAGCACCTTCGGGTCCGTCTCGTTGCGGGCCATGGCGGCAAAGTCATCGCCAGTCGTGGCGATCGACTGCAGTATGCGCTTCATGTCGTCGGCAAACCATACGCCAAACTCCATGCCGTCCCTCCTCGCCTGTGGCAGTGCGCGCTCCCTTCTCTTCCATTGTAGCCGACTCGCAGCGGAAGCGGGAGGGAAGAACAGCCTGGGCCATAGGGGCTAACAGTGCTTTGCCAGGAGAACTCGTGGAGGGAGCGCCCACTGCTGACCCAACGCGCATGGCGAAAGCCGGCCCAATCCCGCTAGCGGCGCTGGGCCATCCAGGTCACGGCGAAATCGACGGCGGCGCGCTGCGCAAAGAGCCGCGCCTGGGCCAGGCCCACCCGGCCCAGCACGACCTGCCCCGTCTCCTCGAAGGCTGCGCCCAGCGCCTCGAAATCATCCATGTCAAAGTCGATATCGGCAAAGGTCTTCCAGACCTTGCGCCCATCCTCAAGCAAGGGCGCGCCGAGCATCACCCGCCGCGTCGGCACCCGATACTGCGCCAGGTGGAAAGAGGTGTTGCTGCCGAACCCGGCGCCCAGGAGCAGCACCCACCCCTGCAGCTCATAGATGCGCGCCAGGGGCGAGCCCTCGCCCAGCGAGTATTCGAGGGCGTGGCCGGTGGTGACGCGCCCGGCGTGCCGGCCCCAGGCGGCGAACGACACCTGCGGGTGGCTGCTGCGCACAACCCCGGGCCAGGTGCGGAAGAGCTCGGGAATGGCACCCATGCCGCTCGTGGGCGTCAGCCTCGGGTCGAAGGCGGGCATCGTCTCGCGGATGATCTCCCACCAGGCACGGGGCACGGGCGGGTTCTCCCACTGGGCCGGGTCCGAGAGGCTGCCCGAGTGGCTGGGCATGATCAGCGTGCCCTGGGGGGTCAGCACATCCTGCAGCGCCTGGATCACCGCCACCGGCCCGCCGCAGACCCAGCCGAGGGCGCTGAGCGACGAGTGCACCAGCAGCGTCATCCCGGCTTGCACGCCCAGCGTGCGCAGCCCCGCGGCCAGGCTCTCGCGCGTCTGCGGCGCGGGCGAGTTCTCGATGGCACTTTTCTCATCCATACGGCACACCCTTCCCTGCTCAGAAAATGGACGCTGGGCGCAATCTCCGGCTCACTCCCACTCCAGCCAGGCGTCGAGCTCGTGCCCACGATCGCCAGCGAGCCTGGCCTGGGCCGAGAGCAGGCCGTCGCGGTCGAGCCCCAAGGCCACATCGACCCGACCTGCCAGCGGCACGCCTTCGGGCAGGGCCACGTGCAGCACGGCGCAGCGTTCGTTCTGGCAGGCAAAAGGCTTGTCGCCCTCGTAGATGGCCAGCTCGAGCAGCGGCCCGGCGGCCACCAGCGTGCGGTGGGCCGGCTCTGGGGTCGGCAGCGGCCGGCCGCGGGGCAGGATGGCGTCGATCCGCCCTCCCTCGCCCTCGATCCCCAGGCTGCTACGGCTCAGCGCCCCCACAAACGGCGCGATGGCTTCGCCGCAAGCCGCGCATACCGTAGCTCCGATGGGTGCGACGAGCCCGCAGCGGCTGCAGCGCAGGCCGGAGGGGCCGCGAGTCGTGCGAGGGTTCCGAACCCTCGCAAGGTTCCCCGCCTGTCGCGCCGCCCGCAGCGAGGTGCCGCACTTGACGCAGCCGCTACGGCGGGCATCGTTGGGCACGAAGCAGCGCGGGCAGGCCAGGCGCGGCTCACCGCTCAGCGGGCGGCCGCAGCGCGGGCACGCCGCAGCCTCGAACGGCTGCGCCAGGCCACAGGCGGGGCAGTGCACCTCGCCGAGCATGCCCGCCCAGAGCGCCGCGCCCAGGGCCACGCCGGTGAGCGGGTTGAAATCGCGCAGCAGCCGCGCCCGCCGCAGCCGCGCCAGCAGCAGCGCCTGCCACAACGGCACCTGCGACGAGCCGCCGGCCAGCAGCACGGCATCCACCTCACTGCCGGCCAGCCGCGCCGCCGCCAGCGCCTGCTCTACGACGGTCAGTGCCTCCTCCAGGCGCGGCCGCACCAACGCCTCGAACTGGGCGCGGGTGAGCGCCACGTCGATGGCCGCCGGCACGCCCAACTGCTCGGGAGCCAACACGAGCCCCGCTTCTTCGACGATCGTGAGGGCGACTTTGGCCTGCTCGGCGGCCTGGCGCAGGTGCCAGCGCAGCGCCTGGCGCGCCGCCTGGCTCTCGTCGATGAGCACGCCGCGCCGGCGCTGCAGGCCCTGCACCAGGCGCGCCACAATGCTCTGCGTCAGGTCCTCGCCGCCCAGCCAGGTCTCGCCGGCCTGCGCCAGCACGGTGAGCGCCCCCGGGAAGGTGCGCAGCACGGCCACGCCGAGCGAGGCGGCGCCGAAATCGACCACCAGCAGCGTCTGCGGTGGCGCCTCGGGGTGGTTGTGGCCATACGCCAGGGCCGCGGCGATGGGGCTTGGCACGATGCCCGGCACCAAGAGGCCGGCGCGGCGCGCCGCGTCGCGCAGTGCGGCGAGTTGGCGCTGCCCGCAGGAGAGCGGCGCGGCCAGCACCGCCCGGCCGACCGGACGGCCCAGCGCGGCTGCGGCATCATCGCGCAGCTCTGCGAGCAGCAGCGCGGCCAACTCGCCCGGCGTGTACTCGAGGCCGTTGAACGGCAGCGCCGCCGCCTGCCCCAGCCGCGACACGAAGGCGCGCGCCGCCTGCGGCCCTGCTGCCTCCGCCGCGTGGCCGTGCACCAGCACGCCAGGAGCGGTCACCGCCAGCGCCGTGGGCACGAGCGGGCCCCCATCGCGCCCCGCGATGAGCTGCGGCTCGCCCCGGCGCAGGGCCGCCAGCACCGCCTTGCTCGCGCCAAGATCGATCGCTACGGTGGACTGCATGCCACCTCCGCGCGGATGAGGGAACTGGGGGAACTGAAGGGACTGACGGGCCCCCCAGTTCCCCCAGTCCCCTCTTCCCTAACTGCCAAACACGTCGATCACGTCCCTCAGGACGGCCGCGGCGGTGGGCCAGGGGTCGGGCTCGTCGATGACGGCGGTGATCACGCCCATGGTATCGGTGGTATAGCGCACGCCCATCTGCCAGGAGCTCAAGCGCGCCAGGGGGTGCACCCGCTCGAGGGCGGTGGGGTGTACCGAGAGCCGGTAGTCATCATCGACGCGCTCGGCGAGCGCCAGCAGCTTGATCACCTTGCCCATGCGTGAAGCCTGGGCCAGGTGCCGCGGCGTGACGCCACGGATGCCCTCCACGTCGATATCGGCCAATGTGGTGGGCCGGTGCAGGACGCTGGAAGCCACGATGAGCAGCTTGGCGGCCGCGTCCCAGCCGTCGACATCGAGGCTGGGGTCGGCCTCGGCGTGGCCGCGGCGCCGCGCCTCGGCGAGGGCCTCGTCGAAGCTCAGCCCCTCCTCGGCCATGGTGGTAAGGATGTAGTTGGTCGTTCCGTTCAGGATGCCTTCCACCCGCTGCACGGTGCTGCCCGCCAGGTCGCGCCGGCCCAGGTTCACTGTGGGCAGGCCGCCAGCGACGGTGGCGCTGAAGCCCAGGCGCACGCCCGAGCGCGCCGCCAGGCCCATCAGCTCCTGGTAGGCCAGCACCAGCGGTCCCTTGGATGCGGTCACCACCGGCGTGCCGTGGCCCAGCGCATCACGGATGCAGCCCAGGCCGGGCTCGGCGTCGCGCAGGTTGGTGGGTGTCGCCTCCACAAAGAGGTCGGGCGCCGCCTCGGCCAGGGCCTGGCGCACGGCGAGCCCCGGCCGTCCGGCGCTGGGGTAGCCGGCCACGCCCTGGCGCGCCTCCTTCATGGCCACGATGCGCGAGGCATCGAGCCCGGCGGGGTCCAGCGCAGCGCCGCTGGAATCGGCCGCGCCCACCGGCACCAGGCGCAGGCCATAGCGTGCCGCCAGTATGCCTTCCTGGCTGGCCACCAGGCTCATGAAGCGCCGGCCGATGTTGCCAAGCCCGGCGATGAAGAAGCGGACGGTGCGGGGTGACGTGTTCTCGATCACAGCATGTGCTCCTTTCGTGTGCTCTTGCCGGCCCCGGAGTCCCCAACTTGTTGGGGCGTTCCCCAGCCCGAACAAGTTCGGGAGTCCGGGCTTAGCGCCGCGGCGGGGCGCTGAAATCGACGGTGAGGGTATCGGCGTCGGGCTGTCGCTTGGGCAGCACGAAATGGAAGGTGCTGCCCAAGTCGGCGACGCTCTCGGCCCAGATGCGCCCGCCGTGATACTCGACAATCGACTTGCAGATGGTCAGGCCCAACCCGGTGCCCCGGTAAGAGCGCGTGGCCGAGCCGTCGACCTGGTAAAAGCGGTCAAAGATGCGCTCGAGCTGGTCGGGAGGGATGCCGATGCCTGTGTCTGAGACCGCGACGTGTACCTCTGCGCCCAGGTCTTTGGCCTCGATAGTCACCCCGCCCCGCGAGGTGAACTTGAGCGCGTTGAAGCACAGGTTGGTGACGATCTGCTCCAGGCGGCTCGGGTCGGCCTCGAAGGGCGGAAAATCGGGCGGCACGCGGTTGGTGAGGTGCAGGTTGCCCTCCGCGGCCAGCGGCCGCAGGCGCTCGACCACGCCGTGCACGATCTGCCCCAAGAGCACCGGCTCGACGCGCAGCTTGATCTGGCCGGCCTCCAGCCGCGAGTACTCCAGCAGGTCGTTGATCATGCTCTGCAGGATCATGGCCTGCTGCCGCACCGTCTCCAAGAAATCGCGCTGCATCTCGCTGACGGGGCCGGTCTTGCCCATCAGGATAATGTCGACAAAGCCCTTGATCGAGTGCAGCGGCGTCTTGAGCTCGTGGGAGACGACCGACAAAAAGTCCGACTTGGCGCGTTCGAGCTCCTTCTGGCGGGTGATGTCGCGCAGCACCACCACCGCGCCGCGCACCTCGTGGCCCTCGCCCAGCACCGGCGAGGCCAGCGCCTGGTAAAAGCGCGCGGCGCGCTCGCCGGCCGAAGGCAGGGCGATCTCGCGGATGAGCGACGGTTGGTCGCCCGCCAGGATCTCGGCAAAGAGCGCCTGCAGGTTGCGGTTATCGATGATCTCCGACAGGTGCTGCCCGGCCACCACGTCGCGGCGCATGCCAAAGATCTCGGCCGCCACCGGGTTCAACGCCGTCAGCCGCAGCCGGGCGTCGGTAGCCACGACGGCGTCGCCGATGCCCCGCAACATGGCCTCGAGCTCGCTGCGGCGCTCGCGCACGCTCTCGTAAAAGCGCGCTGTCTTGACGGCGATCACTGCCTGGTCGGCAAAGGCATCGAGGATTTCCAGGTCCTCGTCGGAAAAGGCTGTTTCCTCGGGACTGGTAGCGGTGAGCGCGCCGATGGTGTGGCCGTCGGCCAAGAGCGGCACGCTGATCAGCGAGGACACGCGCTCCTCGCCGGTTTTCGACCACGGCGAGTGCGCCACGTGGTCGGTGCGCAGGGCGCGGCCGTTTTGCACCACCCAACGCGCCGCCCGCGCTTCGGGCGTGGCCCGGCCGGTCTGCGGCGGGGCGCCTGGCGCGCCCGACACGGCGCGTGTGATCACCGCGCCCTCATCTTCGTCAAAGAGGGCCAGCGAGCAGCGGGCATCGTGCACCACTTGAGAGGCGTTGGCGACGATCAGGTCCAGCAATTCCTCCAGCGTGAGGGCGGCGTTGATGGCCTTGACGCCCTCCTGCAGGGTGCGCAGTTGCTGCACGCGCCGGCCCAGGTCGGCGATCGTCCGCTGCAGCGCGTGGCTCGACATCTCGCCCTGCACTGGGTTGAGCGTGGCCTCCAGTTCGCACAGGCGGCGCTCACGGCGGGCGAGCGACCAGCCGATGCCGGCGCTGGCGAGCGCTGCGGCGAGCAAGATCAGGTAGCGGGTGATGAAGAGCGGGTCGGCCAGGAAGAACGAGCCGCCGGCCAGCAAGTAGAGCGCGCCGGCATAGGCCGGGCCCGTCAGCGCCGCCACGGCGACTATGACAGGCGTGGCTGGGTAGAGCGGCGCCAGGCTGAACAGCAGCAGCGGGTAGAGCAGGTAAGCATCGCTCAGGGGCCCGCCGCTGTACAGCACGAGGAGCGTGACAAAGGCCAGGTCGACGAACGCTGCGCCCACCAGCAGCGCCTGCCCCACGCCCCCTTCCCACAGGCGGCGCGCCAACCTGAGGAGCGGCGCCCAGCGCGCGGCGGCCTCGGGGCTGCGCTGCGGCGCAATGCGGCCGGCGACGGCCCCGCTGGCCAGCAGCAGGGCGAGGCCGAGGTAGATCAGGATGCCGCGGGCCACCTCGCCCGGCAGGCTGCCGCCGTGAGCGCCGCGCACCAGCGCCCACCCCGCGAGCGCCAGCACGAAGCGCAGCGGCGCACCCAGCCAGCCCTCGGCGGCGAAGAAGGGGCGGAAGCGGCTGGGTCCCGATGCTTCAGCGTGCGTCGCGACCATAATCTACCTCTGCCGGCAGCGTGCAGCGCCAGAGTCCCTGCTGTGTGCCGACGTACAGGCGCCGGGGCGAGCGCGGATCCACCGCCAGCGCCATCACCCGGCTGCGCAGCAGGGTGTGGCGCAGGGCCTGCCAGGCCGCGCCGCCATCGGCTGAGCAGTAGAGCGGGCCGCCGGCGGGGGCGGCATAGAGACGGTCGGGTGAGCCCGGGGCGACGGCGAGGGTCACGAGCGGCCCCGCGCCTTCGGGCATGGGCACCGGCTGCCACGAGGCGCCGCCGTCGGCGCTAGCGTAGAGCCCATCGCCGGCCCCGGCATAGATGCGGCCCGCGCCGCCGATGCCGATGGCGTAGACGGTGCCGCCGGCCAGCGCCGAGCGCCAACTGGCGCCGCGGTCGGCCGTCAGCCACAGGCCGTCGCCCTGCGTGCCGATGGCGACGGTGCCGCTCTCGGGGTCAATAGCCAGGGCGAGCACAGCGTCAGCCGCAGGCCGGCTGCCCGCCCGGAGCCAGGTGTCGCCGCCATCGACCGAGCGATAGAGGCGGCTGCCGCTGGCCGCATAGGCCACCTGGCCCGGCGCGATGGCCAGCGCCTCCACATCCCTCACGCCCAGCCCGCGCCGTGGCACCCACAGCACGCCGCCATCGCGCGATTTGTAGACTGCCGGCTGCCCACCGGCGGCGGGCCCCTCCACCGCGGCCAGCAGCAACTGCGGCTCGTCGGGCGCGGCGGCCAATAGGCCCAGCGCCGCCTGCCCGCGGCGCCCCAGGGGCAGGTGTCCGTCGGCCCGCTGCCAGCTCCGCCCTTCGTCGGCCGAGCGGAATAGCCCCCAACGCTCCACGGCCACGTACAAGAGAACCTCGCCGTCGCTCTGGCCGGCGAGCACCTGATGCACGGCGCCCGCAGTCGTGAGGCCCGCGATGCGCTCCCACTGGGCGCCGTCGCCGTTGCGCGGCGTGGCAGCCAGCCCCACGAGGGCCAGGCCGAAGGTCAGCAGCACGGCCAGGCCCGCACGCCATGGCCCGCGGCTCAACGCCGCATATGCCGTGCGCGCCCAGGCCTGGAAGGTGACCCACCACTCAGCCCTCACTGCATCTGCGTCGCGCATCTATGGCCTCGCTGCGCCCCTGTGCTGCAACCGTATTCGCCTGAAGACGCGTGCCATCCGGGTCAGGGCCGGATGGATGCGGAGCATACTGGCCGGCAGTCACCCCGACAGCACGGGGCAGGTTCTGGACCTTGGCAAGGTTCCCCCCGTCTGCAAGGGATTGCCCTCACGGTGCTGGCGTCGCGGTCGGCAAGGGTGTCGCTGCCGGCATCGGGGTCGGCGCTGGCGTCGGCACGAGCGCCAGGGTGATGGTATCGACCCAGCGCTGCGCTTCGGCCGCCTCCACACACCCCGCCGCCGCCACGGCACGGTAATCGGCCAGGGCGGCGCGCAGCAGCCCGGCCTGGTAGCGCTCGCCTGCCCGCTGGAACTGCGCCCGGCATAGCAGCGCGCGGGCACGGCCCCCGGCGAAAGCGGCCTCTGCGAACAAGAGCGGCTGCAGCGCCGCCACGGCCGCATGCCACTCACCGGCCGCCACGTCTTGCGCGGCCTGCAGGTACGTCTGCGCCTGCTGCAAGGTCGCCTGCGCCGCGGCGTCGGCCGGGAGGGCCGCAGCGGCCTGCGCCAGCAATCGCACCGCCTGGCCGATCTCTGCCGGCGATGCGGCTGCGGCCAGCGCCTCGCGCCCGAGGCCCAACTGGGCCTGGCCCATGGCGCGGGCCACATCGGCCGCGCGGTAGCCCGGGTCGGCCTCGCGCACCGCGGCGAGCACCTGCATCGCCTCGGGCCAGCGCTGCCTCTGGTGCCAGTCGAGGGCCTGCGCCATCAGCGCCGCGCAGCGCCGCGCCCGTTCGGCGGCCTGGATGCGCGCCGCCGTCTCGCCTCGCGGGTCGCCCGCATGGCCAGGGTCGACCTGCTGCGCCGCCCGAAAATCGGCCAGGGCGCCCTCCCAGCGCTCCGCAGCCGGCGCGTACTGCGCTTCAGCCTCCAAGGCGCGCGCCTCGCCGGCCCGCTGATCGCCGCGCTCGTAATAGGCCGTCCACAGGCCGCTGCGCGCCTGGGCGTCAGCCGGCGCCACGAGCAGCCACTCCTCACAGACGTCGATGCTCTTCGACCAGTTGCGGCCGGCGCGCTGCGCCTGGGCCAGGCTGCGCAACTCTTCGACGCGGCGCGCGGCCCGCGGGCTCAGGATGCAGGAGAAGAGAAAGGCCAACGCCGCCAGCAGCGCCAGCCCGCCAAGGCCGACGATCAGGCGCCAACGCCGCGGCCACAGCGCCATGACGGCGATTGGCCCTGCCGTGGGCAGAGCGACATCGACCGCAACCGCAGGCGCAGCCGAAGCGAGGGAATCGAGGCGGATAAAGATCTCCAACTCGTCGAGCAGGGCGTCGATGCCATGCCTGCAGGGCTCCACAGCCTTGAGGCGCAGAAAGCTTTGCCGGGCCTGACGCCACTCGCGCCTGCGATAGTGGGCCATGCCCTGGTTGTACAGCGCTTCGCCGCCCGAGACGTCCTCTGAGGCGCTGGAGGGGACGTCGCAAGCGCCACGAAACTCTGTCATAGGACCGAGACCTCACCAGACCAATAGGAGCGGGGTTCCGGACTGGTATTATACAGGAGATTTGAATTCCTGGCGATTCCGGCTGCCACCGGGCTTGCCGGTTCTCTTGGCGCACCCCTGGAGATTGGCTTGTGCCCTCTGTGGCTTTCGCCTATAGTAGCTGCGAGACCGAGCGCTGCGAGGTGAGCTGTGCAAGCGCCCAAGAGCTATTTGATCGACATGGACGGCGTGCTGGTCACCGGCGAGCGGCCGATCCCAGGGGCCGAGCGGTTTATCGGGCGCCTGCAGGAGCGTGGCGCCAAGTACCTGGTGTTGACCAACAACTCGATGCACAGCCAGGGCGATCTGCAGTACCGCTTCCACATCGCCGGCCTCGACATCCCCGCCGAGCACTTTTACACCTCGGCCATGGCCACAGCCCTGTTCCTCGAAAGCCAGCGGCCGCGGAGCACCGTCTTTGTCATCGGCTCGGCCGGCCTGATCACCGCGCTGCACGGCGCCGGCTTTGTGCTCACCGACCACGAGCCCGACTATTTCGTGCTCGGCGACACCATCGCCTACAGCTATGAGCAGATCACGCGCGCCGTGCGCCTGGTGCGGGCCGGAGCGCGCTTTCTCGCCACCAGCCCCGATACCTCGTGGACCGCCGAGGCCGGCATCGCCCCCGCCACCGGCGCCGTGGCGCGGCTGATCGAAGCGGCGAGTGGCATACACCCCTACTACATCGGCAAGCCCAACCCCCTGATGATGCGCACCGCGCTGCGCTACCTCGACGCCCACTCGGAGACGTCGGTGATGGTGGGGGACCGCATGGATACCGACATCATCTCGGGCATGGAGAGCGGGTTGGAGACCATCCTCGTGCTCAGCGGCGTCACCAGGCGCGAGCAGGTCGAAGAGTTCGCCTACCGGCCACAGCGGATTGTGGAGACGGTGGGGGAGATAGAGGTGTGAGGGGGTGTGTTGGTTCGGGGTCACACCTGCCCGACCGCGGTCGGGCAGGTGTGACCCCGAACCAACACACCCCCTACCTACGAAGCCTTGATGGCGTCCAGCCGCTCATTGAACAGCGCCAGCATGCGCTCGAGGCACGCCGGGTCCAATCTGCCGCGCGGCGTGGGCGCTTCGAAGAAGCGCGCCGGCGCCGTGAGCTCGCGGTAGCGAAAGCCGAAGGACTCTTTGAGCGCCGCCTTCTCGCGGTAGATGCGTTGGCCGAGCGCCACCCACTCGTCCTCGCTCCAGTGGATGCCGATGGCGCCGAGCGCGGCGAGCACGGTTGTGCGGTCGTAGACCTTGCGCGCAAACATGCAGATGGCCAGCGAGTTCAGGGCGTTGCGCTCCTGCTCCTCGGCGATGAGGCCGTCGACAATCTCCTCGTCGCTGAGCTCGCGCGGCTTTTGGTCGAGGCTGTAGCCGCCGTTATCCACGTGCGAGTGGCGCGCGCCGACGAGCTGGCCGAGCACGTTGGCGTAGCCGGTGTGGTAGCCGGCCACCGGGTTGCCGCCTAGGGCGAGGGCGAAATCCTCGCCGCCGTAGCGCTGCGCAGCCACGGTGGCGCCCAACGCCAGTTGCTGCGCCAGCTCGCTCTGGCCCGCCACAATGGCCTCGATGGCCGCCTCATAGCCCGCGGCGTCGCCAAAGGCCGGCCGCACGCCCATCTCGCCGGGGTCGATTAGCCCCCGCTCCGCCGCCTCGGTGGCCCAGGCCAGGGTCACGCCGGTGGCGATGGCGTCGAGGCCCTTCTGCGCCACCTTGTCGATGAGGCGCAGGATGCCCTCGCGGCTGGCGATGCCCAGGAGGGAGCCCAGCGAATAGACCAGCTCGTGGTCGTAGGAGATGCCGGTCCACGAGTACTCGTGCTCTGTGCCGAACTGGCGCCTGAGCAGCGCGATATGGATGCAGCCGATGGGGCAGCCCGCGCAGGCCACCTTGCGCATCAGGTCGTGCTCGGCAAAGGCCTCGCCACAGATCTCCGGCGCGCCCTCAAAGCGCACCGCCTGCAGGTTGCGCGTGGGCAGTGCCCCCAGCTCGTGCAGAGGCATCACATTCGAGGGCGTGCCCAGGTCGTGGTATTTCTGCATGGCGTCGGTCTTGACGATGCGCTCATAGATCTCGGTATACACGCGGTTGTAGCCCCGCACGTCGGGGATGCGAAAGTCGCAATCGCCCGAGATATAGATACCCTTGAGCAGCTTGGAGCCAAAGACGGCGCCCAGCCCCAGCCGGCCAAAGTGGCGGTATGTCTCGCAGTTGACCAGGGCATAGCGCACCAGGCGCTCGCCAGCGGGGCCGATGCGCATGATGCTGCGATGTCCGCGGCCGGGCTCGAGGTCGCGCAGCACGCGGCCCGCCTCCTCGGCGTCGAGCCCCCACACCGCATCGGCGCGCTTGAGCAGCACCTGCTCGGAATCGACGTAGAGATACGTCGGCCGCGCCGCCCGTCCGTGGATCACCAGGGCGTCGTAGCCGGCATAGCGCATGGCCAGCGCCAGGCGGCCGCCGGCATGGCTTTCGCCCAGCTCGCCGTTGAGGGGCGAGCGGAACATGGCTACCGCCTTGGTCACCGCCGGGTAGATGGTCGAGAGCGGCCCGATGGCCAAGACAATCGGCTGCTCGGGGGCCAGCGCGTCCAGGTCGGGGCGTGCGTATTCACGCAACAGCGCCGTCGCCAGGCCCGCGCCGCCCAGGTAGGCGAACAGGTCCTCGCGGCGCAGCGCCCGCACGCGGCCGGTGGACAGGTTCACGTCGAGCACGCGCACGTATGTCTCATTCAGCATCGGCCACCTCCACGGTCGCCCCCACATCTTCCATGGCCAGGCAGTCGTGCGGGCAATAGCGCACGCAGAGGCCGCAGTGCCGGCAGACGATGGGCGTGCGCGACGCCTCTGACCAGTAGATCACCTGCAGCGGGCAGGCGCCCACGCAGGCGCGGCAGCCGATGCACTCCTTGTCGTCGAGCAGCACGCCGCCGCCCTGGCGCGCGCGCAGCGCGCCGGTGGGGCAGGCCGCGGCGCAGGCCGGCTCGCGGCAGGCGCGGCAGATGTCAGCCACCAGGCGGCCCTGCAGCCCCCCTTGCGTACGGATCTGCAGCGCCGCGTGGCGCGGGCTAAAGCTGGCATAGTTGAGGCGGGCACAGGCGAGCATACAGGCGTAACAGCCGATGCAGCGGCTCATGGCGGGTGCGGTCAATACCTTGGGCATAAATCCTCCAGAGAAGGGCCGCCCAGCGGCGGCCTGACGGAGGACAGTTTAGTGAAACGCACCTGCCGCGTCAAGGGGGCGCGCGAAGAGGGCATATCCCAGAATCGTCGGTGTGTTTCAGGCCCGAATGATGCGTATGGTCTCGGCGTCTGCCGCCCACGCCCGAGGCTCCCGTGGTAAGCCTCGGGCTACAGAAACAAAGCCCCTATGGGGCTGGTGTCGCCCCTGAACACCGTGATCTCGGGAGACACGCGCCCGCGGCGACAAGCAGCCGAGGTCAAGCGTAGACGATTCGAAGCGCACGAGCCCGCAGGGCTTTGTCTCTGTAGCCCGAGGCTTACCACGGGGGCCTCGGGCGGAGCGGCGTGCGCAACATACGCCTGTTGCACAGACGATTCTGGGATATACCCGCGCGGGCGAGTGTATCCCAGAATCATCGGTGACCGACGGGGGCCGATCACCACGAAGAGCCTGCCCTGAACGCAGTGAAGGGGCACAAAGGGGGCAAGGGGAGCACCCGAAGCCCTTTGTGGCCTTTGTGGTTCAAGAGCTCCCGACGGTTCTGGAATATGCCCGGGCGAGCGCTTCGAGGGCGTTCAGCGCCTGGTCGACCTCGGCCAGGGTATTGAAGCGGCCCAGGCTCCAGCGCACCGTGCCCGCCGGATAGGTGCCGATGGTGCGGTGCGCCGCGGGCGAGCAGTGCAGCCCCACTCGGCACAGGATGGCGTGCTCCTCGTCGAGGCGCAGGCCCACCTCGGAGGGCGCCATGCCGGCGACGTTGAACGAGACGGTGGCGATCTGGCGCTCGGCATCGCCCGTGCCGTAGACCGTGACCCGCGGCATGCGCGCCAGGCCCGCCAGGAGCTGCCGCGTGAGGGCTACCTCGTGGGCGCGCACCGTCGCCACCCCTTCCTCGAGCAGGCGCTGCACCCCCGCCGCCAGCCCGGCCAGGCCGACGCCGTTCAGCGTGCCGCTCTCGTAGCGGTCGGGCAGGAAATCGGGTTGGAGCTCCTCCTCCGAGCGGCTGCCGGTGCCACCGTGCACCAGCGGGCGCAGCTCGTCGAGGCTCACCCGCGGGCCGATGTAGAGGCCGCCGGTGCCCTGCGGGCCGAGCAGCGCCTTGTGCCCGGTGAACGCCAGCAGGTCGATCGCCGCCGCGTCGAGGTCGATGGGGCAGGCGCCGGCCGTTTGTGCGGCGTCGACCAGGAAGAGCAGGTCGTAGCGGCGGGCGATGCGCCCCACCTCGGCAATGGGCAGCAGCGTGCCGACGACGTTGGAGGCGTGCACCAGGGCAATCAGCCGCGTCGTGGGGCGGATCGCTGCTTCGACGGCGCGCGGGTCGAGCAGGCCCTCGGGCGAGCAGTGCACCACCGAGACGGCGACACCCCTGGCCTCGAGCGCGCGCAACGGCCGCATGACCGCGTTGTGCTCCAGCGAGCTGGTGATGACGTGGTCGCCGGGGCGCAGCAGGCCCGCGAGCGCCAGGTTGAGCGCCTCGGTGGCGTTGGCGGCAAAGACGATGCGCAGCGGGTCGCGCACGCCCAAGAGCGCCGCCACATTCTCGCGCGCCTGATAGACGATGCGCGCCGCCTCCAGCGCCATACGATGCCCCGAGCGGCCGGGGTTGGCGCTCGCATGCTCCATGTAATGCGCCATCGCCTGCAGCGCCTCGGGCGGCTTGGGCCAGCCGCTGGCCGCGTTGTCGAGATAGATCATGGCAGAGCACCTCGGGTTCCCATTGGAATGAGATTCCATTGTAGCACCACCGCCGGGGCGCGACAAGGCCGACTGTCCTGGAGAATTGCCATAACATCGGAGATGGACTATCATAGAGCAGTCACTACCCAGCCGTGCATGGCCGGGCAGTGACTGTCGTCATTCCTTGACCCCTCGATGGAGGAACAACCTCGTGAAGCTTCGTGTCATCAGTTGGATTCTGCTGATTGCCATGGTGGCCTCGATCATCGTGCCGCTGTTGAACGCCATCGCCGCCGGCGCCTGACTCCAGGCCAGGCGCCGGTGGCGATGGCGTCACCGCTTGCGTAAGCTTCGCAGGCGAGGACGCCTGCGCCACCGGCGTCACCGACGCGCACAACACCTGTCTCTTGCCCAGCCCACACGTATTACAGAGGCTACTTGCCCATTTGGTAGCATGAATTAGTTGTAGTATACTGGCGCAATGGTGAAAATACCCTTGCGTACCCTGGTATCGCTATTCCGCCGCCTTCTGCCAACCCACTTCAGCCTTCCGCCCCTCACCGCCGCCACCTTCCCGCGCATTGCGCTGGTGCTCACCCTGCTGGCCGTCATGCTCGGCGCGGGGAGCGGCCTCTACGTGCGCTCGAGGCGGCCGCAGCCACGCACTGCAGCCACGCCCCCTTCGGCCGTGGCCGACCTGGCCGGGGCGCTGCCCACGATAGCGGCGCCGCTGCCGGCCGACTCCCTGCTCTCGCGCGCCGCGCCGCCGGGTGGCGATCTGCCGGCGCAGGCTTCGTCGCGCGGCGAGCGGCCCACGGCCACGCCGCCACCCACGGCCACACCGCCGCCCACGGCGACCCCGCTGCCTACCACGACGCCGCCGCCCACGGCGACGCCGCTGCCTACGGCCACGCCGCTGCCCACGGCCACCCCCACGCCGGCGGCACCGGCAATCGTCACCTACACGGTGGTCGAGGGCGATACCGTCACCAGCCTGGCCGAGCGCTTTGGCGTCAGCGTCGAGACGATCCTGTGGGCCAATGAGCTGGATAGCAGCGCCACCCTGCAGCCGGGCCAGGAGCTGACCATCCCGCCGGTCTCGGGGGTGCTGCATACGGTGCAGCAGGGCGATACGCTCGACGGCATCGCCCAGGCCTATGGCATCGATGCGGCCGCCATCGCGCAGGCCAACAACCTCGACGGCGCCGCGGCGCTGAGCGAAGGCCAGGTGCTCATCATCCCCGGCGGCCGGCCGCTGATCGAGGCGACGGCCGCGGCGAGCGCGCCGCCGAGCGCCGCGACGGCCAACAAGGGCGCCGAGATCGTTGCCATCGCCCGGCAGTACGAGGGCTATGCCTACGTGTACGGCGGCAGCTCGCCCGCCACCGGCTTTGACTGCAGCGGTTTTGCCCAGTACGTCTGTGCCCAGGCCGGCATCACCCTGCCGCGTGTCGCTGCCGACCAGGTGTATGCGGGCCCGAGCGTCAGCCAGAGCGAGCTCATGCCCGGCGACCTCGTCTTCTTCCAGAACACCTACGGCGCGGGCGTCTCCCACGTCGGCATCTATGTGGGCGGCGGGCTCATGATCCACGCCTCCACCCCTGAGCGCGGCGTCTGCTACGACGCGCTGGATGGCGCCTACTGGGTGCAGCACTGGTATGGGGCCAACAGGCCATGGGCGTAAGAGGGTCTGGAGCACGAAGGTCGCGAAGCGGCGCGAAGGATCGAAGGGGAATCGCGGCACAGATGGCGCCATTCTTCGCACCTGGCACCTCATCCGCCAACAGTCTGATGGCGGCTCGCCGGCGCAGCCCTCCCGCGGCTCTGGCCGCATCCTTCTGCCGGCGGCGCTTCCCCTTCGCGTCCTTCGTGCTCCAAACTCCTGCGGGCACACAATGCAGACCATACTTGATGATTTGGCATCCGCGCACTTGTGGTAGTATACTCCACATATGGTGAACAAACCCTTCCGTGCCTTGGCTTCACTGCTGCGCTCACGGGGCCCCGTCCGCCTCACCTCACCTGCCCTCAACGCTTCTGCGCTGCCCCGCGCCGGGTTGGCGCTTGGCCTGTTGGCCATCGCCCTGGGTGTGGCAGGCGGCGTCTACGCCCGCTCGCGGCCGCCGCGCCCGCTCGCGGCCGCCACACCCTCTGCCACCGCAGCGCTTTCGGCCGAGGGGCTGCGCGGCCAAGCCGAGTTGGCGCAGCCCGGCTACCTCGTGTCGCGCGGCGCCTCCTCGCGTGGCGAGCGGCCCACAGCCACACTGGCGCTGACGGCCGTGCCCACGTCGCTGCCGGCGGCCACACCCACGGCGGCGGCGATGAAGGCCATCAGCTACCGGGTGGCCGCGGGCGATACCGTCGCCGCCCTCGCCGAGCGCTTTGGCATCAGCGCCGAGACCATCCTCTGGGCCAATGATCTTGATGCTGGCGCCACCCTGCAGCCCGGGCAAGAGCTGACCATCCTGCCCGTTTCGGGGGTGTTGCACACGGTGCGCAAGGGCGACACGCTGAACGGCATCGCCGAGCACTACGGCGTCGAGCCGGCGACGATCATCGCGGCCAACAGCGTCGCCAGCCCCGATGCGCTGAGCATCGACCAGACGCTCATCATCCCCGGCGGCCGGCCGCTGCCCCCGCCGACGCCCGTGCCTGCCGCGCCGCTGGCGCCTGAGGCAACGAGCGCGCCGGTCAGCGCCGAGGCCACCGGCAAGGGCGCCGAGATCGTCGCCATCGCCCAGCGTTACCTGGGCTACGCCTATGTGTACGGCGGCGCCTCGCCCGCCGCCGGCTTTGACTGCAGCGGCTTTACCCAATACGTCTACGGCCAGGCCGGCCTGAGCATCGCCCGCGGCCTCTCCGGCCAGTTGGCGGCCGGGCCGAGCGTCAGCCGCAGCGAGCTGCTCCCCGGCGACCTCGTCTTCTTCCAGGGCACCTACCAGGCGGGCCTCTCGCACGTGGGCATCTATGTGGGCGATGGCATGATGATCCACGCCTCCAGCCCCGAGCGCGGCGTCTGCTACGACGACCTCGACGCCACCTACTGGGTACAACACTACTACGGCGCCTGCCGCGCCTGGTAGTAGGTCTGCCACTGGCGATCTGTTGAAGAGGAGATTCGTCTGCCTCAGCATCCTGGCAATAGCCGGGTCCCAGCTTCGCCTTCGCCCGGCTCTGGGCCAGGAGGGGGTTTGGGCGGGTTGTTTGGCCTGGCGGCTGCCCCTGGTGCGCCCGCGGGCGCACCAGGGGCAGCCGCCAGGCCAAACAACCCGCCCAAACCCCACCTTAAGGGGCCGTACCGGGGTAGTGCGGAGCGTGCAAGCCGGTTGCCAAAAGACCTGACAGGTTTCCGGAAACCTGTCAGGTCTTTTTTCTAGGCATCGACCTGCGGGCGGCTGGGCACCGGGCCGAGCCACTGTGGGCGCAGGGCGGGGCTGTCGTCCACAAAGGGCGGCATCCAACTGCCGTGGGCGGCGATGAGGTCGTCGACAAGCGCCCAAATCTCGTCGAGGGTCAGCTCGGCGGCGGTGTGCGGGTCGAGCATGGCCGCCTGGTAGACGTACTCCCGCCGCCGCGTCAGCGCCGCCTGCACCGCCAGCTCCTGCACGCTGATGTTGGTGCGCATCAGCCCGGCCAGCACCGGCGGCAGCGCGCCTATGCGCACTGGCTGCACACCGTTGCGGTTGACCAGGCAGGGCACCTCCACGCAACACCCGGCCGGCAGGTTGTCGATCAGCCCATAGTTCGGCATGTTGCCATAGACCACGCACGGCTCGCCCGTCTCCATGCTGTGGATGATGCGCGCGCCGTATTCGTTGCTGCGTTTGGTCTCGAAGGGCTCGTCGCCGGCTTCCAGCTCCTCGCGGATGTGCTCCCACAGCATGATCTGCTGCTCGCAGCGGCGCGGGTACTCGTCGAGCGGGATGTTGAAGCGCTCGATCAACTCGGGCCGGCTGCGGCGGATGAAATAGGGCACATACTCGGCGAAATGCTCGCTCGACTCGGTGACAAAGTAGCCCGTGCGCCGCAGCATCTCGTAGCGCACCCGGTTCCACGGCGGCACGCGGTCCTCGTCGATGACACGGCGCAGGGCGGGGTAGAGGTCCTGGCCGTGGCGCTCGAGGCGCAGGTAAAAGGCCATGTGGTTGATGCCCGCCGCCAGGTAGCTCAGCTCCTCGAAGGGCACGTCGAGGTCGCGCGCCAGCTCCTCGGCCGTGCCCTGCACGCTGTGGCAGAGGCCCACGGTGCGGATGCGCGTGGCCAGGGTGAAGGCCCAGGTGTTCATGGCCATGGGGTTCACATAGTTGATAAAGAGCACGTGAGGGCACAGTTCTTCCATGTCGCGGCCCATCTCGAGCAGCACCGGGATGGTGCGCAGGGCGCGCATGAGGCCGCCCACGCCCAGGGTGTCGCCGATAGTCTGGCGCAGGCCGTGCCGCGCGGGCACCTCGAAATCGACCACCGTGGCCGGCTGGTAGCCGCCCACCTGGATCATGTTGATGCAGTAATCGGCCCCGTCGAGGGCGCGGCGGCGGTCGGTGGTGGCCTCGATGGTCGGCGCAACGCCCAGCGTGCGCGCTATGCGCCGCGCCACCACCTCCGATGTGCGCAGACGCTCGGGGTCGATGTCCATGAGGGCAATGGTCGACGTGGCCAGTTCGGGGTAGCTGAGGATATCGCCGAGCAGGTTGATGGCAAAGACCGTGCTGCCGGCGCCGATCAGGGCAATCTTGGGCATGGGGGACCTCCAGAGAGAGCAAACCATCCCGACAGTTGCAGACTAGCACGATTCGCACAGAGCGTCAATCACACGTGATGGGCGGCTGGCAGGCTCGCACCTGCCCCGCTGACCCCATCCATACCCTTCAAATGGAAACGGGGCCAAGTCGCACACCTTGGCCCCGCTCATTCCCCAGGCTATTCACTTGTCGGCCGGCCCACCGCTCTGCCCGGGCTCACAGGTTATTGAGATCCTCTCTGTTCGGCCGTTCTGGCCGCTGCTGAAATCTCAAGCCCATGCGCACGCGGTTGGGCGAAGAGGGGAGGCCGGTTTACGTAGGCACCAACCGCACCCGCTCCCAGTCGGCCGTGCGATCCACAAGCGACAGGGCTTGCGGATCGAGCCGTGGCCGCCAGGGCCTGCGCTGGCCGCTGGGCTGGGGGGCACAAGCACGAGCTGCGCGCGCCGTCGCCATCGCCTCTACGGTGGCGGCGGGCTCGCTGTGCGTGGCCACCAGCACAATGGCCAGCAGCATTGCCGCTGCGAGGATGAGGGTTGGAGCCTGTTCCCGCGTGGGGAACGTGGCGAGGACCGACTCGAAGCCGGTAGGGGCCGTACGCTTGTCGTACTCGCCCCGCGCGAGCGCCTGCCCGAGGATGGTCACCTCGCCCAAGCTGATCTTGGGCTCAGCGACCGCTGGAGCCAACGCCCGGCCCAGTGGCCTGGCCCAGGCCGCCATGACCTTGCAACTGGTCAGGCGCGACGGGCCGTCCGCCGCGGGGGCCACGCCGGCCTCCGGGCGAACCTCCGCAACCGGCGCGTGGGGTGAGGCGCCGGTGGCCGCTAATAACGGTTGCGCGGGTGCGCGGACCGAGGCAAGCACCGTCAATTCGCCGGCAATGGCGAAGAGGGAGAGGACCAGGGTGACCGCGAGCAGGGTGATGACCTTGCGATACACCGTTGACTCCTCCTGAGCTGCACACTGCAGAAAGCGCGACAGGGCTGCGAGAGTACCGATCCGGCAGTCGACAGGACATGCGCCTTGCCCCCTTGGCCGCCACAGGCGGTGTGAGGGCGCTTTGGTTTGTTGGCCAGGGAAAACAACCGGGGCCGGGCTTTGCCTGCCGTTGCCTGCAGGCCTGAGGCGCTTGAGCACCCCGACAAACCCGTCTGCTGAGCCGTGCTCAGCCGGCAACACTCTCGCAATGACCGGAAGCCGAGGAGGGCCTCCAAGTCTGGAGCACAGTGCGGCGCCAGCAGACGCTGACTCTAGATACTGTGCTCACCTTCGCGATTTCGATTATACAGCGGAATGTTGTCGCTGTCAATACCCTGTGGGTTGAATTTTCAAGAATATGCCGCTTTGAACCTTAAAAGATGGGTGGCACGTCTCTTGCTGCCGCGCCGCGAGGACGGGGCGTATGTGGAAGGTGTTCATCGTCGTGCCTGGCGCCGCTGCCTCGCTGGTGGGCGCCGTGGTCTTGGCCTTGATCGTCGCCAACCTCGCCTTCCTGGCCGTCGCCGCGACCGCCACAGAGGTCGAACTGCACGAGGCGCACGACGACGTGCGCTTGCTGCGTGAGGAGCGCGAGGCGCTGCGCATCCTGCGCCTGCGCCATGCGCGCGGCGAGGTCACTGTCGAAGAGTACCGGCGGCTCAGCTTCGAGCTGCAGCGAACGCAACCAATGTAACAGCCGTTGTGGTTGCGGGGTTGGCGGGGCCGGGCCGCCCGCGGGCGGCCCGGCCCCGCCAACCCCGCAACCACAACGGCTGTTACATTACTAGCGCAATAGTTCGGCGGCGATGGCGGCATAGCCGCGGGCGGCGGCGACGACATCGGGCACGCGCACCTGCTCGTCGCAGGCATGGGCGTAGCGCTCCTCGCCCGGGCCAAAGCCGATGGTGGGGATGCCCGCCACCCCGGCCGTGTACACACCGTCGGTCGAAAAGGCCCAGTACATCTGGCGTGGGCGGCCGCCGAGCACGCCCTCCAGCACCAGTGCGGCACGGCCGAGCAGCGGGTGATTATCGGGCAGCGTCCAGGCGGGGAAGTACTGGCGCAGCCGGCAGGCATAGCCGGTGTAGCTGGTTGCCTGATACTCGGTCACGGTCACTTCGGCGGCCACGCCCTCGCGGCCGATGATGCGCCGCAGGTCGGTGAGCGCCTTGACCTCCGTCTCGTCGCTCGTCAGCCGCCGGTCGACGTAGAGCGTGCAGCGGTGGGGCACGGCATTGTGGCTCTCGGCCATGCTCTCGATCTGCGTCACCGCAATGGAGCCACGACCCAGCACCGAGTCGTGGTTCAGTTGCTGCGCCAACAGCTCGATGCCCACGATCACCCGCGCTGCCGCATAGACGGCATTCTGGCCCGCATCGGGCGCCGAAGCGTGGCTGGAAACGCCGCGCACCGTCACCGAGGCCTCGAGCCGGCCGCGGTGGCCGCGGGCCAGCGCCAGGTTGGTCGGCTCCCCCAAAACGCAATAGTCAGGATGGATGCCCTGTCCTTCGAGCACCTCGCGAATGGCCATCCCCTCGCAGGGCTCCTCTTGCACGACCATGGCCAGCACCAGCGTGCCCCGCTGCGGCAGCCCGGCATCGTGCAGGCGTTTGGCCCCATACACCATGGCCGCGATGGCGCCCTTCATATCGGCGGCCCCGCGGCCATAGAGCACGTCGTTCTGCACCACCGCACCAAAGGGGTCGTGGCGCCAGGCAGCCGGGTCGCCCGCGGCGACTGTGTCCATGTGGGCGTCGAAGAGCAGTGTCGGCCCGCCGCCGGGCCCCAGCCTGGCGATGACGTTGCCCATGGCGTCAACCTGCACATTGGGCAGGCCCAGGCGGTGCATCTCGGCCGCGATGAGCTCGGCCACCGCGCCCTCTTGCGTGGAGAGGCTGGAGGTCTGCACCAGGCGACGCAGGAACTCGATCATCTCGGCATTAGCGGGCGAGGCGAGCTGCCAATCCATTGTCTTCCGTTATCCCTTCACGATGCAGCCCGGAGGAAGCGACACACGTCCTGCCCCAGGCGCTCAACGCCTATCGGAAGAGCTGTAGCATAGCCCCCGCCCTGCAACGACCGGCTCACACGCTCCGCACCAGCCCGGTTCGGGCCCCTTTTGGGGGTTGTGGGTTGGTTGGCCCCGCTGGCTGCCCCTGGCGCGCCAGGGGCAGCCAGCGGGGCCAACCAACCCACAACCCCCTCCTGGCCCAGAGCGAGACGGCGGCGGCGCAAAATGCCCGGCCGTCACCGGGATGCTGGAGGCTGCGAGGCTACGCGACTTTTCGGATAGGCGTTCAGTAACAGTACTTACGCGGTCACGTGGCCGGGCTTGTAGCCTCCCTCAGAGGCCCATCCCCCCCGCCCCCTTCCCGCTGCGGCGGGAAGGGGGAGCCCTCAAATGGGGGGTTTGGCGGGCGCTTCGTGCGTAGCACGAAGCGCCCGCCAAACCCCCTAACCTCCAGTTTCCCCGCCCCCGGTGCGGGGGCGGGGCCAGGGGTGGGGGGCCTGCGATACGCGAGGCACGTCGACCGCGTAAGTACTATCAGTAAGCTCCTCGACCCATGAGGACGGTGGGCACGGTCTTGAGCATGATCTTCAGGTCGAGGAACGGCGACCAGTTCTCGATGTAGTACAGGTCCAAGAGGACCATATCGTCAAAGCTCACTTCGCTGCGGCCACTGACCTGCCAGAGGCCGGTGATGCCGGGCGCGGCCTCGAGGCGGCGCCGGTGCCAGGGCTGGTAGCGCTCGACCTCGCTGGGCAGCGCCGGCCGCGGGCCGACGATGCTCATGTCGCCCCTGAGGACGTTCCAGAACTGCGGCATCTCGTCGATGCTTGCCTTGCGCAGCCACTTGCCCACGCGGGTGCGGCGCGGGTCGTCGCGCATCTTGAAGAGCGGGCCCGAGGCCTCGTTGCGATCGGCCAGCTCGGCCACGGCCAGGTCGGCGCCTACGCGCATGGTGCGGAATTTGTAGACGGTGAACAGCCGGCCGCCCCGGCCCACCCGCGCCTGCGTAAAGATCACCGGCCCCTCCGAATCGAGGCGGATCAGCAGGGCGCTCAGCCCGAGGAGCGGCGAGAGCAGCACCAGCGCCAGGCTGCTCGCCGCCACGTCGACCAGGCGCTTGATCGCCAGGTTGCGCCCGCGGATGGAGGGCTCCCTGACCCCAATCAGCGGCACGCCGCTGAGGTCGTTCATCTCCACCTGGCTGAGGCTGAGCTGGAAGAGATCGGGCACGACCTTGGCGCGCACGCCCCGGCGCTCGCACTGGCCCATGATGGTCAGAATCTTGCGGTGCGCCATCCACGGTAGGGCGATGATCACCTCGTCGATGGCGTGCTCGTCGACCAGCGCGGGGATGCGCTCGGTGCCGCCCAGGGCGCGGAAGCGGCCAATGTCGGTGGACCCGCGCTCGGGGCTGTCGTCGACAAAGCCGACCACCTGGTAGCCGTACTCGGGTCGCGCAACCAGGTTGCGCATCACCGTGCGCCCCACCTCACCCGCGCCGATGATCAGCACACGGGTCACCCCGATGCCGTGGCGCCGCAGCACCTGCTGCACGCCGCGCTCGATGGCCCGGCTGATGCCGAAGAGCACCAGGATCCAGACGCCGGCGTAGAAAAAGATGAGGCGCGAGTAGTACGGCGACGCCGTGAGAAAGATGAAGAATATGATCGTGGCGATGCCGGTAAAGGCGCCGCGGAAGACGCTGTTGAACTCGTCGAACCACGAGCGCCCGCGGCGCACGACGTACATGCCGTCGAGCCAATAGAAGAAGAGGATGATGCCCGTGAGGGCCAGCACCAGGGGTAGGTAGAAGCGGTACGGCACCCAGTTGTACGGCTCGACCTCTCTGAACCACTGCAGATTGTAGCGCCACCAATAGGCAGCGAGAAAGGCCAGGTTGATGAGCAGGGCATCGAGCACGAACTTGACGGGCGGCCAGGTGCGCGGCAGGATTCTAGGCACGGCCCACCTCCCTGCTCAACACGGCCCGGTAGACGGCCACCGTCTCCTCAGCCGTGCGCGACCATGGGAATTGCGCGGCCCGCGCGAGGCCGGCCTCGCGCAACGAGCCGGCCAAGGCCCCATCCGGCAATGCTTGGGCCAGGGCTGCGGCCATGGCCTCTACGTCGAGGGGGTCCACCAGGATGGCGGCATCGCCGACCACTTCGGGCAGCGACGAAGCGTGCGAGACGATGGCCGGCGTGCCGCAGGCCAGCGCCTGCAGGGCGGGCAGGCCGAACCCTTCGTAGAGCGAGGGGTACACGAACCAGGTCGCCGCATTGTACCACAGCGGCAACTCGGCCGCCGGGATAAAGCCGGGCAAGTGCACCCGGCGCTGTAGCCCCAACCGCTCGATGGTGGCAAAGATGGTATCATAGTACCAGCCCTTGCCGCCACAGAGCACCAACAGCGGCGCCTCGGGCACGCGGGCCACAGCCTCCAGCAGGCGCGGCAGGTTTTTGCGTGGCTCCAACGTGGCCACGCAGAGCAGGAAGCGCTCGGGCAGGCCACGCTCGCGGCGAAAGGCGGCCACCTCCGCGGCAGGCAGCGGGCGGAAAGCAGCATCGACCCCGTTGGGCACCACCGTGATGCGCTCGGCCGGCACGCCGAAATGGCGCACCAGGTCGCGCCGGGTGCTCTCCGAGACGGCGATCACCCGCTCGGCGCGCTGCGCCGTCCGCCGGGCCAGGGTGCGCTGATAGAGGCGCTGCGCCGGCTGAAAGGTCTCGGGGTACAGCAGGAAGCTCAGATCATGCACAGTGACCACCATTGGGCAGGCCCGCACCAGGGGCCCGACGTTGACCGGCGCATGCACGAGGTCCACCCCTGCCCGTCGCAGCGCCGCAGGCTGCAGGAGTTGCTCCCAGAGGATGCGCAGCGGCGGCCGATCGCCGGGCAGGCGAGAACGGCGCACCTGCCAACCCGGAAAATCGCCGGCCACGCCGGCCCCGATGTAGGCACTGAGCTGCAAGTCGTGACGTGCCGCAGGCAGGGTGCGCAACAGCGCCTGGATATATTGGCTGACGCCGGCGTTGCGGTACCCGGCCCTGGGCGACAGGAGGAAGGCGTTGAGCGCAACGTGCCCTCGGAGCGGGCACCGGGCAGAGTTCTTATCCACAGAGTCCACGCCGCAGATTATAAGCGGAGAGGAAGCAAGTGCCAAACCGCATGGTCCAAACCTGACACACGTGCGATGCCTCATGATGGTTGGTGAGCCTGAGCATGAGTTCGTAGTGCGCACGCCTGTGCGCCATGCCTCTGGCGGCCAGGCACGATCTTGTGCGAACCCCCTATGCCTGGACGGCCCCGCGCTACGACGCAGAAAGCGCACAGGCATGCGCACTACGAACTCGCCAGCCCACGTGCGACGATCCCGGACTCCCGAACCTGTTCGGGCCGTCAGCGGCGGAAGGTGCTCTCAATGCGGCCGGCGATGTCGCTCACCGTCTCGCCCACCGACTGGCCGATGAACACGCCGTCGATCTCGGCCCTGGCCTGCGTCGAGACGCGCGCCTTGATATAGTCAGCAGTGAGCTTGGCGGCCTCAGCGGCCATCTCTCGCGTCATGCCCGTGCGGGCCACAATCTCGTTGATCAACGCTTCCATGCTTGACCTCTTCTGACAGGTTGTCTTTGCGCTGCCCAGACTGTGCAGCAACCAGCGTGCCAATGACATGGAGCCTACCTCTGCCGGTTGTCATTGCTTCGCTGCCACCCCTTGGGCGCAGACAAGCCTGCACAGACACATGCCCTCGTGCGCCCGGCCCTGACCCGGGTTAGGGCCGGGTTCGAGCGAAGCTCAAGAGCCGGTCACCAACGATGATGGGATATACCCGCCACGGAGCGGGCATTTGAAGGCGCCACGGATTGCGGCTATAATGTGTCCACGCGCACCCAGCAGGGTGTGCCTGGCGCCGCATGCCGCCCTGGGCCGCGCCTCCGCGGCCGTTCACCACAAGGAGCGCTCCCGTGGACGAGCCCCTGCACCTGGTCCCTCAGCCTCAGCACAGCGCACGGCGCCCGGGCTGCTTCGCCCTCTCAGCCGATACACGCATCTGCCTGCCGCCGGCCGCCGGCGACGACGACCTCTTTGCCGCGCGCCAGTTGCAGCGCGAGATCGCCGAGGCGACCGGCCTGACGCCTCGCATCGAGCGCCAGTGGCGGCCCTACCGCACGCACGATACCATCGTGCTGCTGCGCGCCGGCCGTGATGCGGCCATCTACCCTCCGGCCGAGTTTGGCTGGCAGGCACCGGCCGCTCGCCTGCCCGAGCAGGCCTATCAACTGACGGTCGGCCCGCACGGCGCCGTCGTCGCCGCCGACAGCAGCGCCGGCCTCTTCTACGGCGTGCAGACCCTGCGCCAATTGGTGCGCGTGCACGGATGCGCGTTGCCCCAGGTGGCCATCGAGGATGCGCCCGCCCTCGCCGAGCGTGGTGTGCTGCTCGACGTCTGCCGCGGCAAAGTGCCCACACTGGCCACACTCAAGGAGCTGGCCGAGAAGCTCAGTTTCTTCAAGATCAACCAGCTCCAACTACACAACGAACACGCGTACAGCTTTCCACGGCACCCCGAGGTCGGCGCCGGCTCTGCCCGACTGACGAACGAGGAACTGCTCGTGCTCGACGCGCATTGCCGGCGGCACCACATCGAACTCGTGCCCAACCTGCAGTCGTTTGGGCATATGCGGCATATCCTCAGCCTGCCCTGCTATCGCCACCTGGCCGAGACGGAGCTGTGCTGGTCGCTCGCGCCCACCGTGGCCGAGGGCTACCGGCTGCTCGACGAGCTCTATGCCGACTTGCTGCCCGCCTTCTCCTCGGCGCAGTTCAACGTCAACTGCGACGAGACGTGGGACCTGGGCCAGGGCTGCTCCGAGCAGCGCATGGAAGAGGTCGGGCCGGGGCGCCTCTATCTGGAGCACATCCTGCGCGTGCACGAGCTGGTGACCCGCTACGGCCGGCGCATGCAGATGTGGGGCGACATTGTGCTCAAGTACCCCGAGCTGATCGCCGATCTGCCCGGCGATGTTACCCTGCTCGATTGGCACTATGAAGCTGAGGAGAGCTACCCCTCCATCGCCCTGCTGGCCGGGCACGGCCGGCGCTTCCTCGTTTGCCCAGGCACGTCGTCGTGGAATACGCTCTTCCCGCGTCTCGACAACGCCAACCGCAACATCCGCATCATGGCCCGCGAGGGCGCAACCCACGGCGCGGCGGGCCTGCTGAATACCGACTGGGGCGACTATGGCCACTATCAGCCCCTTGGCCAGTCGTGGTATGGCTACGCCTACGGCGCCGAGCAGGCCTGGACGGGTGGCCGCACGCCCGACGAAGCGTTCGAGCCTGCCTTCGGCCGCCTCTTCTTCGGCCTGGCCCAGGGTGAAGCGGTCGTCGCGGCGATGCGGCGGCTGGCGGCAGTCAACCTGCTGCCCGGCATCGCCAACCATAACGGCTCCTATACCGTATACGCCCTTTTTGACGAGCCGCTGACAGGTCGCATGATCGAAGAGCTGCCCGCGGCCACCCTGGACGCCATGCGCGAAGCGGGGCTCGCCGCCGAGGAGGCGTTTGCCCTGGCCGCCGGCGACTCGCGCGAGCCGTTGGCCCTGCGCGAGATGGCCTTCTCGGCCCAGTTGATGCGCGAGGCAGGTGAGAAGGTGGCCCTCTCGCAGCGCATCCGCAGCGGCTGGGCGCGCATGGCCACGGGCGAGGTGGCAAGCGAGGCCGCGCTGCACGAGATGGACGTCTGGCTCGCCGCCCTCGACACGCGCTGGGAGGCGCTGCTCAAGCTGCGCGGCCGCTTCACCGAGCTGTGGCAGGCGCGCGCCCATCTGCAGGGCAACGAAGAGCCCCTGCGCTACTACCGCGGCACCCTGGCCCGCTACGACGCCGCCGCCCACTGGCTGCGCGTCCAGCGCCAGGCCTTCGAGAGGGGCCGGCCCATCGACGCCAAGCTCGAAGCCTATGGCGCCGTCGAGCAGCGCATCCTGTGGGAGCAGCCGTTCGTGTAGCCCATAGGGGCGGTTCGTGAACCGCCCCCGGTTCGTGCAGGCGGTCTGTTGAAGCAACCATTGGTGCGGAGGAGCCACGATGCCCACGAGGCAGCACCGCGGCGTCATTGCCGGCGGTGCGATCATCATTCTGCTGGCCGGCGTGTGGACGTATGGCTTCTGCTTACATCTGCCCCTCTTTCTCGACGATATGATCCACTTCCGCTGGCTGGCGTGGCATGGTTTCGCGGGCATCTGGAGCTCATCGCGGCTGCTGGGCTACTATCGGCCGCTGCCCTTCACGCTGTGGAAGCTGCTCTGGCTGCTGCAGGGGCGCTACGATCCCGTGGTGCTGCATGTCGTCAACCTGGTGCTGCACCTCCTGAACGGGCTCCTGGTGTTGGCCCTGGTGGCCGGCCGCAGCCGGGGCAAGCGGCTGGGTGCGGCTCTGGCGGCAGCGCTGTTGTTTACCCTCTTTCCATTCAGCTACCAGGCGGTGCCCTGGGTGGGCTCGTTGACGCACCCGTTCGTCACGGCGCTGATCCTGGGCTCGCTGGCGCTGCACCAGGTGCAGCATCACGCCGACGCGTCACAGGGCAAGCGGCGCAACTGGCTGTCTGTCGCCTCGCTGGCGCTGGCCCTGCTCGCCCCCTTTGCCCACGAGACCGGCGTGCTCGTGGCGCCGCTCCTCTTGCTGCTGCTGGTCACTGATGAAGAGCCGCTGCCGCTGCGGCGGGCGCTGCGCGAGGTGGCCCCATATGCGGCCTGCGCCGCCCTGGGGTTGGCCGTCTGGCTGCTCGTGCCCAAGGACGTGTCGACGGCCAGTCCCTGGGACATCGAGAGCCGGCTGCAGAATGCCGTCTACTTTTTGCAGGCGCTGGCCTACCCGGTGACTCCCCTGGCGGCCAGGCTGACCGGCCCGGACAAGCGCCTCAATGATCTCGCGGCCGTAGCCCTGGTGGCGCTGCCGGTGGTGACGGCCTGGGCGCTCCTGCTCTGGAAGGCCGGCCGCGGCCGCCTCGTGGCGCTGGCTCTGGGCTGGTTCGCCATCTGCGTGGCTCCGGCCTGGGCCATGCTGGGGTTTTCCTACGTCATCGACGGGCCGCGGCTGCTCTACGAAGCGGCGGTGGGCGCTGCACTCTTCTGGTCCATCCCGCTGGATGTGCGCCCGACGCGGCGCACGCGACAGGCCCTGGCGCTGGGGGTGGGGGCGCTCACCGTCATCTGGGCGGCGGTGAGCGGCACCCGCTTCATTCGAGCGCGGGTGCCCATCTATGAGCAGATGCGGATTGCGGTGGCGCAACTGCTCGAGGCCGGCGCCGGTCCCGCTGAGCAGTCGCTCCTGTGCATCAACTATCCCTCATGGTTCGCACCACTCGAGTCCACCTACGCCCTGGGGCACGAGGGCATGACCCTGGTGCCGGCCTATACCGGCGTGGCGGACCTGTGGTGGCTGCACACCACCGAGGAGCGTTCCGTCACGAGCGTGGTTCTGCCCGACCTGCAGCGACACTGGCGCTACTACTACCTGGCGGCCGGCAGCCATGAGACGCCCGAGAGCCTGCAGCCCATGCTCAGGGGCGCCGCCAAGGTCATCGTCGCGAGTTACGAGGGGGCCGACGTCTCGGTGCGCGATGCAGGGAGCCTCGAGGCCGCCGGTGCCCCGCCCGCGGCACGCTTTGTCGCCGGCTTTGACGGCGAGGTGGGCCTGCTCGACGCCTCCTGCGAGCGCAACGGGCAGGGACTGCGTCTCGAGTTGCGCTGGCAATGCTGGCAGGCCGTCACGGCCGACGTGACCATGTTCGTGCACCTCTACGACGAAGCCGGGCAGCTCGTGGCCCAGGCCGACGGCTATCCGCTCATGGGCGCGGCACGGCTCACCGCCTGGCAGCCGGGCGACGTCTGGCGCGACCTGCGCGTGCTGCCGGTGCCGCAGGGGCTGGCCCCGGGGACGTACACCATCAAGACCGGGCTCTACCCAACCTCGGGGGACCCGCGCCTCGGCGCCACCGGCCCAGGCGGCGAGCGCTTTCAGGATGAAGCCGTGCCCTTGGCCAGTGTGGCGTTGTTCTGACAGTTCTAGGCACCTTCATGTCATCGATTCCGCACGACTGAGGCAAGATAACACCGCAGAGGGGAACAGTGGGATCTCTGCGTCCTCCGCGCCTCTGCGGTGGATATCCTCGTCGGTTCGAGGCGGAGCTTCGCTGGCGGCCTGTCGGAGTAGACCGGCCCTGCGTGGAGGCCGGGCTATGTGTCAGGCTTGCCGCTCGCGGGCACGCTAGGAGCTTACCGCAGCAGCAGCCCCACCCACCCCAGCAAGCCGCTCACGTTGCCAAGCATGTGGCTGAAGAGGCCGATGCGGATGTCCTTTTTCCGCCACACTGTATAGACCATGGGCCCGAACGCCACGATGCGGCCCACGTTCTGCCAGGGCGTGAAAAAGTGATAGAGGGAAAATAGCAGCACACTCACCGCCGGCGCCCAGCCCTTGAGCCAGGCCAGCCGCGGCAGCAGGTAGCCGCGGAAGTACAGCTCTTCTACCCAGGGCCCGAGCACCCCGTTGAACACCATCCCCACGATCCAGGTTGTCCAGAGGGCCTGGCGCGAGTAGTCGCCGGCGTGCGCGACAAAGCCGTTGATAAAGAACCACTCCGGCAGCCACGAGAAGAAACGCTCGATCAGAACCTTGTCGACCGGGCCCGTCACGGCGATGCCCAGGCCGGCCCAGCCCCATAGCAGGAGCGCCATCAGGACGCGCTGCCAGAACGGCGTCGGCTCGCGATAGACCACGATGCCCTGCAGCGAGAGCCGGCCGTTCGCCCGGTAGCCCAAGTAGAGCAGATACCCCAGCTCAAGAGGGATCAGCACCACGGTTATGGCCAAGAGCAGCGCCATGAGCGAGGGATAGCCCAGGCTCACGACCAGGGGCGCGATGGCGACAAAGAACGCCAGGATCAAGAGGCCCGGCAAGAGGTGCAGCACGAGCGAACGGCCAAGCGAGTGTTGTTCGACGTCGGCGAGAACGGTCTGCAAGGTGTTTGCGGCCATGATGGGTCACCTGCCAGTCCGCAATGAATACGTGGAATCAGGATACCACAAGAGTCGATCCCTGTCGATTCGGGTCTGCCGGCGGCTGGCATTGACCTTGCTGCCCCTCCGTGCTAGCCTACGCTGGCATCGTGCAGCGACGCAGCCATGCCAACTTGGCTCGAGGAGGATGAGGTGAGCAAGATCCGTCTGCTGGGCGTCGCCCTGCTGACCGTGCTGCTCGCTTCGGCAGGGGCGCTCGCCGTTGCCGCACAGACGCCAACCCCGCCCACCACTGGGACGGCGCCCGCCACAGGGGCTGCGCCGGTGGCGGGCGCCGTGCCGACACTGCCATCCGCAAAGGGCCAGCCATCGCCGCAGTTTGTGTCGATGATGCTGGGCTGCGCCGAATCGCCGCCGGTTAGCACGGCCGGCGAAGGTGCGGCCACGTTCCAACTGAGCGCCGACGGCAACACCATGAACTATGCCATCTGGGCGTTCAACCTGAACAACATCGACCAGGCCCACATCCACATGGGGCCGGCAGGCCAGCCTGGCCCCATTGTGGTCTGGCTGTATCCGTCGCCGTCCACGCAGTCGCCGCAGACCATCTCGGGGCGCTTTGACGGCCTGCTGATGACGGGCAGCTTTACCTCGGCGAACCTGGTCGGCCCGCTGGCCGGCCAGTCGATGAGCGCCCTGGTGCAGCAGATGCAGTCGGGCAACACCTTCGCCAACACCCATACCACCGCCAACCCCAACGGTGAGGTTCGCGGCCAGATCGTCAGCACATCGCCCACCGCGGGCACGCCATCCGGCACCGCCGCAGCAGGCACGGCTGCAGCCGGCACACCGCCGGCCACCGCCGTGTCGGGCGCGGGCGGCACACCGTCGAGCGCAGCCACCACAGTGGCGACGCTTCTTCCCGGCGGCCCCGGCTACTAAGCGGGCGAGCCGACTGGCAGTGCGCTGCACAGCGCACTGCCAGCCTCGCAAAACCCCTCCTCGAGGGACCCCTACCGGGCTCATGCAACGCGTGCAAGCCGGTCGCCGGCCGCGGGTGCTTCAGACAGGCCAAGCCCCTGAGCAGCCGCGCGGCGATGCGACTGAACAGGCACGTAGCGATCGACATTTGACAGAGCACGCACATCGGAGTACAATCTGCCCCGTTCTCGTCAGGGGGAGCGCGCGCCGCGTGGCTCTCCATGGCCCAAAAGAGGCCGAAGGAAGAAGAAGGCCATTTGACAGCCTTAAGCTTCTGTGGTACAATGATGGGCACGTGAGGAGAGGGAAACATGGCCAGCCGCACCGGAGAACTGCATAGCGCAGGATAGCTCAAGGTTCTCGTTGGGGCGTGTCTGGCAGCCCGGCAGAGCCGGGCTGTTTTTGTGGAGATCGACCTCTCCCCGGTAGCACCTTAATAACTGAACAGAATGCGAAAGTCAAGACGCATCACGTGTAGATTAAGCTACTAAGGGCGTACGGTGGATGCCTTGGCGCCAAGAGCCGATGAAGGACGTAGTTGACTGCGAAAAGCCTCGGGGAGCT
>JAKPJZ010000034.1 GCA_029553955.1 Chloroflexota bacterium | reverse complement strand
GGCGATTGGAAATCGCGCCTGGGAGCCGCCGTTGGCGGCCAAGGGGGCGCTGCGGCGCCGGGCGCCCACCTGCGTGGGCTGGTCGCCACGGCCGCGTCGGCGCAGGCCGACGCCCGGCCGCAGGCCCTCTAGGCGCGACTTGCAGTCGCCCGGCTTATTTGAACGGTATTGAGCCTAGCCCCCCTTGGCCGCCACAGGCGGCTTGTGGGCGTTTTCGCGCCCGGTGGTGAGCGCTGCGCTCGTGCCACCTTCGGCGATGCGACGCTCCTCGGCGCCTTCCTCGGCCACAGACTGATGCGCTCGAGCGGGGTGCTGCCGTGTGCGGCGATCCACGGCCTGAGCGGCGCGGTGGGGCTGTAGGGGACGGGGGTGCTGCACAGCCAAGCCGATGAGCCTCTGGACCTACGGCAGCAGAATTCGCTCCAGCTCGAGGCGATGCGCCGAGTCGCCGCCTGCAATAGGTAGCCTCTGGCCCGTTTGGGAATCGTACATCCCGACAGACAGTACCGTCTCGGCGGGCAAAGGGGCGTCGAGAGACAGCGTGAGCGAGTAGTGATCGACGACAGTAGCGCCGGGCCGCCACGCCCAGGTCGGTCGCAGATCGTTCCACGGCCGGTTATCTTGCTGCGTGAGGATGGTATCCTGCTCGTCGGACCAGTGCACAAAGACCTTGTAATCGCCCGTCACCGGCGCGACCGCCTGCCAGTAGAGATCCAGATCCAACTGATATGCCGATGGCGTTACAGTATGCTGCAGGGAGTAGCCGAGTAACGCGATGCCGTCGCCCACCTGCGCGTTCAGCGGGTGCGCGATGGCGGGCGCCTCTTCAACCGGCGTGCCCTGGTAGCACCAGTAGTAGAACGGGCGGTGGAACTCGAGGTCCGGCTGCGCCGCATCGACGTCAATCTCCACATGGGTCCTAGTGCCGGTGATGTACTCGGCCGGGATCTCGAGCGCCTGCTCTTGCCAGCGGCCGGGGATGGGGGCGTAGCCCCATGGGCCCAGCGGCCGGCCATTGACCTTGACCTGGAGGCGGACCGCACTCTGCCCCAGGAAACGGCCAACGAGCAGCGCCTCCTGGCCCGGGCTGGTCGTGAGGTCAAAGGCCTCGCCCCCAGTGATCAGCCGGCCGCCGTCCATGACCTCCTGATTGGGCGACAGGTAGTAGGTGAGCTGGAAGGCGTCGCTAGGAAAGCCGGCCTTGCGCTGCGACTGCCACCAGACATAGCTGTGCGCCGCCTCGCCGGCCAGGTCCGCGACGTCCAGCGAGTCGACCAACTGCATGCCTGCGACGCGATCCAGCACATCCTGCTGGTACGGGCAGTCGCCGCTGTTCCACAGGCGCCAGTCGGCGGCATAGATGAACTGGCGGTCGCTTGCAGCAACAACGCCAGCCATGTCTGCGGCCTCGACGGCAAAGAGTTCCTTCTGGAAGACCTGCGTACCGACAAAGTAGGGCAGCGCCCACACATCATTGTAGATGGCGAAATAGTCGGGCGGGTGCGGCGAGCGCTCCATCAGCTCGTAGATGCTGCCCGACCCGTTGCGCCAGGCCAGCGAGTTCTCGGGCGGCGCCGCCAGGCCCACGAGGTCGTAGATGGGGTGCCGGCCATAGTAGCGGATGGCGCCGGCATCGTGCACGCCCACGACTGCCCCGGCGGGCAGGTTCGCGCGCACCCATTCGCCGAGGCGCACCTGCTGGTTCAGGGTCGTGCGGGTCGCCTCCCCGTAGCGCCACACAAAGCCCGGCAGGCTGAGGGCCGATGCCGCCACGGCCAGCAGGCTCAGAGCGACAAACGCCATATGGCTCCGCTGCTGCCGCCCGGCATGGGCAGCAAGCTGCGCCAGGGCAAGCGCCCCAGCCAACAGCGCGAGCACGAAAAAGGGCAGTTGATAGCGCTCAAAATGCCATTGCGCCGTGCCCATGGTGGCAGTCGCCGAAAGCCCGGCCACGATCCAGAGCAAGAGCAACGCTGCCCAGCCGAAGCAGCGCCGGCGCGCGTCGCGGAGCGCCTGCAACCCAAGGAAGGCCAGGCCGGCGAGGGCCACGAGCGGCGGCATGTAGAGCAGCGCCTGCGACGGCGCGCGCACGAGGGGGGCGACAGTTGCGCCGGCATTCTCGGGCGCCAGCCCCATGAGAAAAGTGGCCCAGACCTCGGCCGCCGTCTTGGCAATGGATTGCATGATGGACGCCGGCCATGTGGGCACATTGTAGAGCCACGACTTGGCGCGCATGCCGTTGGAGGTCGTGCTGCCGGTCAGCGCCAGGTTGAGCATGGGCTGCAGCAGCCCCAGGGCCGGAGGCAGCACATACCACCAGGACCAGCGTCCGCATGCATCCTTCTGCCAGAGCCGCTGGACGGCAGCCCCCGCCAGCAGCAACCCGGCAAGGATCAGCGCCTCAGGCCGCGTGAGCGCCAGCAGCCCGCCAAAGAGCGCGACGCGGCCTGGCCGCTGCTCGACAAAGGCATCCAGCGTCGCCAGCAGGAGGACGATGAACAGCCCGCCCTCCATACCGCTGAGGAAGCCCCACAGCAGGGCGCCATTGCTCAGCACCAGCAGCGCGGCCAGCAGGCCCACCCACGCCGCCGGAACCCCGCCGGCAGCCGGCCCCAGCCGCTCGTGGATGCGGCGCCCGAGGCGGACCATCAGGAGCGCCGACAGCGCCAGACACACGCCGCCCAAGCCAAAGGCGAAGGCGCTCAGCAGATCGCCCTGGAAGCCAAGGCGCCAGGCCGCAGCCATGATGAAGGGGTACAGCAGGCTCGTGGCGCCCGAGCTCGGCGGCGCCTGGTCGTCGTACTGGAACGGATGGCCGCGCGCCGCTTGCACCGCATACTGCTGGTGGATATAGGCGTCGTCCAGCGGCAGAATCCAGCGCCCGCCGGTGCCGTGATGCATAGCCTGGGCAAAGAGCAGGCTCTCGACCACAACGACGAGCAACAGCGCGGCGATGGTCAACACAGTGCGCACCCGCGCTCGCCCGGGCCGGCCAGGCTGCGAACGGGCAGCGCCCTCTACACGAGTGGCACTCATCTCCACATTCCTACTGTACCTGCACTGCGCACAGCAGCACGCGGTCGCCGAGCGCCTGCCCGCTGCTGTCGAATACCGCGAGCCGCCTGCCGGAGGCCGGCTCATAGACGCCGATCTCGATCTGATGCTCGCCCAGAGGCGCGTCTGCTTTGACCACGAGCTGATACTCGTCGACGATGATCTCGCCCTTGACCCAACTGGTCGTGGGGCGCGACCCCTGCGCCGGTACGCTATCCTGCTGCGCCGAGATGTGGTTGGCGGCGTCGAGCAGGTGCGTGAAGACGGTGTACTCGTGCTGCATACCTTGCCGCGCCTGCCAGTAGAGCGTGAGGTGGATGGTCTCGCCTCGCGCCGCCTCGTGCCGGTCCAGGTCATAGCCCAGCAGGGTGATGGCCTCGCCAAAGCCGGCGCCGACGGCGACCTGCATCGGCGGCGCTTCCATGAGGTGCGGGATCGAGGCGACATCGAGCGCGCCGAGTGAGACGACCCGGCCCATCTCGCCGCCAGGGCCGGCGAGGGCCACCTGCAGCGTATTGGCCCCCGGCGGCGTCTCGGCTGCGACGAGCAGATCGTACTGGGCGCGGACAATGTCGCCGGCCTGCCAGGCCGAGGTAGGGTGGGCCTCGCCGGCCACGGGCCAGGCCGCTCGGCTCGCGTGGCCATCGGGGGCAGTGAGGATGGCCACCGCCTGATAGTCGGTCTGCGGCCGGCGCGTGGCGCGCCAGAAGAGTGTCAGGCGCAGGCGCTGCCCCGGCCGCAGCGCCTCCTGGGCCAGGTTGCAGCCCAGCAGCTCGAGGTCGTCGTTCAGCGGCGCCGCCAGAGGCGTGAGCATCTCCAGCGACGCCGGCGTGGGCTGAGCCGTAGGGCGCGCCACCTGCACCGTGCCCAGCACGATCGAGGTGCCCACAGGTGCGCCGTTGCCATCCAACACGTCCAACCCCTGCAGCGTAGCCGGCACATACACAGCCACGCGCACCCAATACTCGCCGGGCGGCGTGCCGGGCAAGGCGACGAGGTCGTGCGTGTCGAGGTTGTAGGCCTCGGCCTCCCAGCGCACCGTGGGGTAGCCTCCCGGATGCCAGCTATCTTGCTGGCCCCAGAGCCGGCCCTGCCCGTCGACCAGTTGCACGCTCGTGCTGTACTCAGTGCCCATCTTGCGCAGCGCCGTCCAGTAGAGCCGGATAGGCAGGGGCTCGTCGGCTGCCACCGGCTGCGCGGGCAGGTCGCAGCCAAGAAGCAGCATCTCGTTGCCGAAATTGGCCTGCACCGCGGTCTGCATCCCGGCCACGCGGTTGTCGTGCAGCGAAGTGACCTTGAACCAGTTGTCGGTCCGGTCGAGCCAGGCCGCTTTGAGCGCGATAAAGCACACTACGGCCAGGGCCAGCAGCGCCCAGCCGACCACACCGAGCGCGCGGCCGGCCACCGGCGCCCCCCCGCGCTCCGCCGCTCTGCGCCGCCCGGCCCAGGCCACGCCGGCCAGGGCCACGAGGGAGCAGAGCGAGACCAGGTTCGCCGCTGTGCGCAGCGGCGTGTCTTCAAAGCGCAGGCGCAGTTGATGCGCGCCCGCCGGCAGGTCCACGCCGATGAGGCCGTGGGGCGCGACCGGCTGCACCGCCGCGGCGGCGCCGTCCACATAGGCCCGCCAGCCGGGGAAGTAGTACTGATTGACGAGCGCCTGGAAGGGCACAGGGCTGTCGAAAGCGAACTGCATGTCGTTCAGGCCATACGTGGCCTGCTGCAGCTCGACCCCGGGCGGCAGGGCTTGGCCATCGAGCCAGGTGACGGGGGCCGCTGCTGCATACTGCGCCGCCATGGGCGAGCTCGCTGGCAGCTCGCCGACCCAGATGGGCAAATAGTCCAGGTTCGAAGTCAGGCTGACCAGCCAACTGCTGCGCTCGAACTCGAGCAGATCGCCCAGGCTCGGGTTCGCCGACGGCGCGCGATACTGGCGGCAGTACAGGAGCGGCGCGCTGTAGAAGAGCAGGCCCAGCGCCACAGCAGCGACCAGCCCTCGCTCGAGCCATGCCGATTTCGCCCTCCAGAGCAGCAGGCCCACGCCACCACCCGCAAACGCCAGCACCAGGCTGAGGGGCGCCAGCAGCCGCCACGGGAACTGGAGGTACTTGAGCAGGACCAGGGCCTGCCACACGGGCGCCGCAAAGCCCTGCATCATGCCAAACAGCACCAGGCCCACCGCCAGCGCGGCGAGGTACCACGCGCGCTCCTTGGCGCGCACAGCCAGGAGGCCCAGCGCGCCGATCAGCGCCAGGCCGATCTGTATCCAGCCGATGGGGCGGGCGGACTCCGGGTTCATCAGCGAGACGTCGGTGCGCGCCGGGCCGGCCAGGAGCGCCCGCCACGAGACAAAGTGGTTGTGGAAATCAAAGCCCGCCGGGGCAAAGACGCGGTCGATCTGCACCAGACCCTTTTCGAAGAACGCCGGCAGCGTGAAGAAGGCGCTGAGGCCGATGGCGAGCGCGAGCGCGAGCAGCGCCCAGCCCAGCGCCCGCCACGACCGCTGCTGCAGCCAGTGGCCGGCCACAAGGAGGATGAGCAGCGGTGTGAACGTCAGCGCCGAGAGGTGATGGGCCAGCAAAAAGGCGGCATACGAAAGGCTGGCGACGGCAAGCCAACGCGCGCGGCGCTCCAGCAGCAGCCGGTGAAAGCCCCAGAGGACGGCCGGCGCCAGCGCCCAGGCCAGCACCTCGGCCAGGCCGCCGCGATAGATGGCGTTGTACAGCGCATAGGGCGCATAGATGTAGAGCAGGGCGGCCAGCACGCCCCCTGCCTCGCCGGCCCAGTCGCGGGCCAACAGGTACATGAACACGCCCGAGAGGACGGCACACAGCAGAAAAGTGAGGTTCAGCGAACGCGCCAGGCTCGCGCCGAGCAGGTGCCAGAGCTCTGCCAGGTAGTAGCACAGGGGAGGGTAAAAGTTGAACAGGGGAAAGCCATAGCCCTGGACCAGGTCGGGGGTCCAGCGAGGGAACCACTGCCCCAGGGAGAGACAGTGATCCAGCTCGACCAGGCGGTAGAGGTGCAGCGGCCCGTCGATACTGGCCGTGGGCCTGGCCGACAGAAATGGCAGCGATGCTCCTGCGGCCAGCAACGCCACCACGGCCAGCTTGAGGCCCGACCTCGCAGCGCCAGAGGCGCCTCGATGTTGCATCCCCT
Source organism: Chloroflexota bacterium (assembly GCA_029553955.1). GTDB lineage: Bacteria > Chloroflexota > Anaerolineae > SpSt-313 > SpSt-313 > JAKPJZ01. The sequence continues at coordinate 99,221 of JAKPJZ010000034.1, read as the reverse complement.
GCATCGTCATCCCTCAATACGGAGCGTGTAAGCCGGCTGCCGGCCCAAGGCATCGCGCCCCGGGCAGACTGCCAGAGGCGATAATAGCGTGCGTTGCCGATAAGGTCAAAACGCCCTGGGCAGGCATCAGCGAACGCCAATAGTCCCCAACAGCACGTGGTCGCCTTGGGCCTGTCGATCGCTGCCGATGACGGCCAGGCGCCGGCCGGAGTCTGGCTCATAGAGGCCGACTTCTATCTGGTGCTCGCCGGCGGCAGCATCGCTCTGCACCGTGAGCGCGTACTCGTCGACGATGACCTCGCCCTCGAGCCAACTGGTCGTGGGGCGCGCGCCCTGTGCGGGGGCGCTATCCTGCTGCGCCACGATGCGGCCGGTGGCGTCGAGGAGGTGGGTGAAGACGGTATACTCTTGCTGCATGCGCTGGCGCGCCTGCCAGTAGAGCGTGAGATGCACTGTCTCACCCGGCCTCACCTCGCGCCGGTCCAGGTCGTAGCCCAGCAGGGTGATCGCGTCGCCCAGTTCGCCGCCGACCGTCTCGCCCATCGGTGGCACATCCATGCGCCGGGCGATCGCCGCGATATCCAATTCGCCAATCGGCACCACCGCCGCAGGGCCATCGAGCGTGACGTACAGAGCGACGCGGCCGGGCGGCACATCGGCAGGAAGGAGCAGGTCATATTGACCATGAATCACTTCTCCCGCCTGCCAGGCCATTGTGGGATACCCTTGGACAAGAGGCCACGTCTGCCGGGCGCTGTAGCCCGCTTCGCCGGCCAGCCTGGTCTCCACCTGATAATCGGCCTGCGGAGAGGAGCGCGCGCGCCAGAAGAGGTCCAGGTGCACGCGCCGGCCGGGGCCGGCCTGCCCCGGTGCGATGCTGTAGCCCAGCAGCTCCAGGTCATCGTTCAGCGCCGTGGCCACGGTCTGCTGCATGCCCAGGGCGGCCACGCCCGGCGGCTGCCAAGGCCGCACAATCGCCGCCGTGCCCAGCGCGACCGAGGTGCCCGCGGGCGCACCTTCCAGCACCTGCAGCGCCTGGCCCGTCGCCTGCCCATAGACGCCAACCCGAAGCCGATAGTCGCCCGGTGGCGTGCCGGGCGGCACGGCCAGCCGGTAGGCATCGGGCCGGTACTCATCCACACTCCAATCGCTGGTGGGGAACCCGGCGATATGCCAGTGGTCCTCCTGGCCCCAGAGTCGCCCCTGCCCATCGACCAACTGCAGGCTCGCGCTATAGTCGACGGCCGTCTGGCGCAGCGCCTTCCAGTACAGTGTCAGTTCGATGGCCTCACCGGGCGCGGTGGATCCTGGGGGCAGGTCGTACCCGAGCAACTCGAGTTCGTCGCCGAACTTGGCCTGTAGCGGGCTGCCGACCGCCTTCAGAGTGTTGCCGTCAAGCCGCTGCACTTTGAGGAAAGAGTCGTAGCGGTCCAGGACCACACCCTTGAACGCGACATAGCCGGCCACGGCGCCCAGCAGCAGGAGCCATCCCCAGGCAGGGAACGAGCCGAGCCGGCCATCGCCCTTGGCGCTCACACCTGCACCCGGCGCAGCCCGCCCGCGCCGCCACGACAGGACGGCCATGCCGCTCAGCACCAGCAAGGAGATGAGCGAGGCCACGCTGCAACTGCGGCGCAGCAGCGTATCCTCGAAGCGCAACCGCACGCGATGCGCTCCTGCCGGAACGTTGACGCCGATCAGACCGTGCAGTGGCAGCGAAGACACCTGGACAGGCGCACCGTCCACGTAGGCCTGCCAACCGGGAAAGTAGAACTGGTTGATTGTTGCGCTGAACGGGGCCTGGGCAGTGGCCACGAACTCGATATCGTTCAGGTGGTACGACACATCGCCCACAGCAACATCCGCCGGCAGCGATTGGCGGTCGACCCAGGCCGCGGCCCCCGGGTTCCCCTCAAGCTCGCGCGGCTGGGGCGGCATCTGTTGCACCCCAGCGGGCAGATACTCGCCATTGGTCGTCAGCCCCAGCGCGCTGCTATCATGCTCGTACTGCTGCAGGTCGGCCAGGTTGGGGTTGGCCGAGCGCAGCCGGGCGCGGCCAGGGTAGAAGAGCGGCGTGTTGTAGACGAACAAGCCCAGGGCCACCACGGCGACCAGGGCCGTCGCCGCCCAGGCCCACCTGCCCCTGTCGGGAAGGACGAGGCCAACCGCGCCGCCCACGACGGCCAGCAGCAGAGCCAGGGGGAAGAGCAGCCGCCACGGGAACTGCAGATAGCTGAGGACGGGCAGCGCCTCCCAAATCGGCAACGTCACCCGCTGCATCAGAAGGGCGAGCGCCAGCGCTATGGCCGCCATGCCCAGACCCCACATTCGGCTGCGCGCCGAGTGACGCGCCATCGCGAACAGGCCGAGCAGGGCGGCGCCCGCCTGGATCCAGCCGGCGCTCAAGGAGGCCGCGCGGTCGGGCAGAGAGACGTCGACGCGCGTGGGCCCCGCCAGCAGCGACTGCCAGGTGGAGAAATGGAGGCGAAAATCGAAGTAGCCGCTGGAGGCCAGGTCCAGGCGCACCGAGCCCTGCTCCAACAGCGCCGGCACGGTCGAGAAGGCACTGATCCCCAACGCCAGCGCCAGCGCCAAGGCCGCCAGGGCCAGGCCACGCCGGCTGCGCCGCGCCCACCAGGTGCCCAGGATAGTCAGCACCAACAGTGGGGTCAGCATCAGGGCTGCCAGGAAATGGCTGAGCGGTATCGCCGCATACGCCAGCGTCGCCGGCAGCAGCCACCGCGCGTCGCCCGAACGCACCAGCTTGCGAAAAGCCCACAAGGCCAGTGGGGCCAGCGCCCAGGCCAGCACCTCGGCAACGCCGCCGCGATAGTAGGCGCTGTAGAGGGCGAACGGGGCATACATGTAGAGCATTGCCGCCAGCAGCGCGCCTTTGGGGCCTGCCCAGTCACGCACCAGAAGGTACATCGACGCACCCGACAGCATGCCACTGAGGACAAAGGTGAGGTTGAGCGCGCGCACCAGGCTCAAGCCAAGCAGATGCCAGACCTCGGCGACATGGTAAGCCAGCGGCGGATAAAAGCTGAAGAGGGGATACCCGTAGCCCTGGGCCAGGTCGGGCGCCCAACGCGGCAGCAGGCTGCCCTGGGCAAGACAGCGGTCGAACTCGAGCAGCCGGTAGAGATGGATCAGCCCATCGTCGCTCCGCGTCAGGGTGGCCGTCGCCAAGGGCAGGGCGGCGACGGCGTAGAGAGCTGCGGCTGCCAGGGGCCCCATCAGGGCCTGCACTACCTGGCCGGCACGGCGCAGGAGGCCGCTCATGGGCTGACGCCCAGGGTGCACAGCTCCACCGCATCGCTGCCACCGGCCAGGCGCAGGCGCTCGCCTGTGTCAGGATCGTAGAGGCCCACGCAGATGTGCAGCTCGGCCGGGCACGCGGCGGGGAGCAGCAACCCGTGACGGTCGGCGACCATGGCACCGGGCTCCCACGAATCGGTGGGGCGGTTGCCCGCGCCGGGCACGCCGTCGTGCTGGGCCACGACGCGGCCCGCGCCATCGGTGACGTGCACAAAGACCTTGTACGACTTGGCCACCTGCTGGCCTGCGCTCCAGGTCAGCTCGAGCGCCGCGGCGTCACCGGCGCGCACCGCCGGCGTCCAGCGGGCGCCAACGAGGCGGATGCCGCCCTCGAAGCCGTCGTCGCGCGGCGCACTCGCCCAATCGCCGCCGGGCGCGACGCAGGCCAGGTAGAGCATATCGCCCTGCCATTCGCCCCCTGCCGGGTAGAGGTTGTCGTTCAGCCAGGCCACCAGATCGCCGTTGGGGCCATAGCTGCCCTTGTAGAGCACGAACCAGAGGCGACGGTGCGTCTGTGAGTCGCCGGCGATGCGCGCGGCGATGCGCTCCAGCGGCTCGACGATGGGGTCCCAACGCATAGCGTAGGACCAGGCAGCATCATGCGGCCTGCGCAGGCTCTCGTACCACCCCGCCCGCGCCAGCACGTTAAAGTACACCAGGTCGCCCGGCCCGGCGCGCCCGGCCAGGTAGCGATAGTCCTCGCTGGGGTCAAAGGGGTCGGTGACCTCGAGCGACTTTTCGTAGACAAAGCGGCTGCAGGTGGGCCAATAGGCCACCGCCAGCGCCACCAGGGCGACGGCGAGCAGGGGCCGCCACAGGCCCCAGAGGCGGTCGAGCGCCCAGGCCAGGGCCAGGCCCAGGAAGGGCGCGGCAGGCACCAGGTGGCGCACGGCGAACCAATAGACCCCCGCGCTGTAGGCCGCGCCGGCGACGCCGAGCCCCAGCCCGAAGAGCGGCAGCAGCAGCCGCTTGGCTTCAGAACCGCTCAGTCGGCCCGCGACGAGCCCGGCCACGAGCACGGCGGCGAGCACGGCCGCTGCCCAGGGCGTGGTGCCATAGGTGAAGGGCAGCCCTTCGAGCAGGGCCAGCCTGGCCTGCGCCAGCATGCCCACGGTGGGGCCAAGCCCCGCCTCGGTGCCGCCCGCCCGCGACTCGATGGTGCCCAGGGCGGCGACAATCCAGGGCAGGTAGAGCGCGAGCGCGGCGAAACCCAACACGAGCAGGCGCGGCGTGCGGCGCGGGCGAAGCGCGGCGGCGTAGAGCCAGAGCGCGGCCAGGGCGAAGGCGCTGTTGTAAAAGGTGAAGAGGGCGAGGGCCGAGCTGAGCACCAGGCCCGGGCCATCGCGCCAGGTGGGCCCATCGTCGCTGCGCAGCATGAACCAGGCCGCAGCCAGCACGGCCAACGCCGCCAGGGCATACGGGCGCGCCACCTGGCCATAGTAGACGAGCAGCGGCCACACGGCGACAAAGCCCGCCATGAGGATGCCGGTGCGCCGCTTGCCCGACCAGGCCTGGCCTGCGCCGTAGGCGAGCGGCACCGCCAGCACGCTCAGCAGCACGGAAAGCATGCGCATGCTCCAGGCGCCGCGGCCGGCGGCCAGCCACAGCTTGAGCAGGGCGATGTAGGCCGGCGGGTGCCATTCTGCAGTGGCCACCTGCCACAGCGCGCCCCAGGGCAGGCTGGCGTGGGCCAGGCTCCAGCCTTCGTCCCAACGCAGCACGACCGGCCCGGCCAGGCGATAGAGGCGCAGGGCCAGCGCCAGCGCCGTCAGCGCGATGATCCAGGGCAGCACACCGGCGCGCTTGAGCGCCTTGCCGGGCGCGCGCTCACCATCCAACAAGAAACCTCCTGAGGCCACCGCCGGCCGGCGGCCTCCGCAACCGTCCGGCCCTGACCCAGAGAGGGTTTGGGTTGGTTGGCCCTGTGGGCTGCCCTGGCGTGCCAGGGCAGCCCACAGGGCCAACCAACCCAAACCCCACCCCTTCTAGCGCCCCGGCTGCGGCGTCGGCGTGAGCGAGTAGCGATAGACGACCTGCGGCCAAATGTCAAAGACGTTATAGTCGCCCCAGTTGGCATCGATGGTAAAGGCCGTCGCACCGACGACGTTGGGGTACTGGTTGAGCAGGATGTCATACTTTTCCAGCTCGTAGAGGAACTGTTCTGCATCGTTCATCTGCGCCCAGCCGATATCGCGGCCGCACTCGGTAATGACGATCTTGGTGTTGCCGATCACGGCCGCAATCTCGGGGATGCTCCAACGGCCACAATACCAACGGTCATCGATCTGCGCCTCGCTGGCCCAGTATTCGTGGAGCCCCAACAAGTCGTCGGGCGTGAGGATGGCGATCACCGGCGCGAACCTGGGCCAGTTCTGTTCGTTCCAGGTGCCCATGGCCGGGTTGCCGGCCACGCAGCGGAGGCCGTCGGCGTGCATGCGCGGGATCAGCTCGAGCGAGAAAGCGACGTACCAGTCGAGGCCGCTGTCACCAACCTCGTTGGCGCCCGTCTCAAAGGCGATGTTGGGCCCGCCGGCCGCCTTCATCTCCAGCATGTCGCCGCGGCGGCGGTCAAACCACTCGCGGGCCGCCTGCACCGGCTCGTGCGCCTGATCGGGCTCGTCAAACTCGAAGCGGACGACGATCAGGCACTCGGACCCGACCTCCTGCCGCGCTTGGCCCACATACTCGGCCGAGATGTTGCGCAGCTTGACCACGGGGGGCGTGCCCAGCGCGACGTGGGTGCCGCCGCTGATCTCCGGTCCGATCTTACTGATCGGTCGGGGCGGGCGCGGCGTCTTGGTCGGCACCCGGGTCGCAGTGACCGTCCCGCTGGGGCGGCGACGGGGCGTGGCCGTCGGCGTCGGCGTAACCGCCGGCGTCTCGACGGGCGCCAGAGTACCTGTGGCGGACGGCGCTGTGGACGGCGCCCGGCGCGTCAACACGCCAAGCGCCGCCCCGGCAACAGCCAGGAGCGCCACCACGACCAAAAGCACCGTCCGCCGTTGTCTCATCCAGTCCTTACCTGCCGCGACGCCGGACCAACACGATGCCGACCGACACGGCCACGAGGAGGGCCAGCCCGGCCAGCGGCACGAGCAGGCCCGACCCTGAGGAAGACTGGCTCGGGGCCTTGGCCGGAACGGCAGTGGGCTGCGGCGCATCGGTAGCCGCGGGCAGCGCCGTCGCCGTGGGCTGCGGCGTCGCCGTCGGCGGCTGCGGCGTCGCGGTCGGCGGCAGCGGGGTCGCCGTCGGCGGCGGGGTCGCTGTGGGCAGCGGCGTCTCGGTCGGCAGCGGCGTCGCCGTGGGCGGGTTCGTCGGCCGCGGCGTCGGCGACGGCGGCGGGGCAGCCATGAACAGGCCGGCATCGTCGACGTAGACGTTGTTGTCTTGGCTGCGGAACTCGGGATAGCTGTAGACAAAGACGCTGATGGTCGAGCCCTGGGCCGCCGCGGTCACTTCGAAGCGCGTCCAGGCGTCGTAGGCGTTCCCCTCCTCCGACCAGACGATGGCCGGGTTGAAGGGATCGCCGCCACCATTGGGGTCGATGCCGATGCGCACGTGCATCGGCGATGGATCGCCCGAGGTCGCGCCGTCACAGTTGCCCTTGTCTTCCCTGTCGCATGACCAGGTCAGCACCCAAAGCTCGAACGTGTAGCGCGCGCCGGGTGTGACATTGGGCACCACCTGGTAGATGCCCGCCTGGAAGTTGCCCCAACTATGAAACCACTGCTGCGAGAGCTCGCCGTTGCGCACCCGGTTGCCCGGATAGTCGGCACGGGTGGCCATCTTGTACTCGGGGGCGAGCTTGTAGCCCTGTGTCGTCTCCCACTCCGAGCCCTGGGCGAACCAGGCGACCCAAGGAGCCGCGATGAGGCAGTTCTCCTTGCCGGGGATCGAAGCCGCAAAGGGCGGCTCGAAGCCTGGGTTCTGCAGCAGGTTCGGCCCCTGGGCCAGCGTGCCGGCCGGAGGCAGCACAGCAAGACCAAGCAGCACCACGAGCAACGCGATGCGGACCACTCTTGAGCAGGTATGGCGACATGTGCTGGGCATAAGCCCTCCTCTTTCGCTAGAGGCGGTTACGATGCCTGAACGATACGCGAGAGTCCAAATGCTGTCAAATGCTGCACCTCCGAGGGGTGACTCCGCACCATCAGGCACCTGGCCACCTGGCCAGCATCAGGACTGGCCATCTGGCCACCGGCGAGTCTCGTCCTCCGCACGGTGCATGGGAGGGCGTCATGGCGTATAGTGGAAGCAGCCAGAAGCATTGCCAATCCGTTGGCAGGGGTCCGGCGGGTGCGGGGGCGCCCGCCGGACCTCCAGATGCCCCTTGTATCAAATTGTGCCGGGACAGCGCAGATGCGTATACTACTTGCAGATGATCAACGAGAGGTCCGCTCGGCCCTGCGGCTGCTCCTGGAGCACGAGCCGGGCCTGGTGGTGATAAACGAGGCCGCCGAGGCTCAGGCCCTGCTGGCCACGGTCCGGGCGGCCTGCCCCGACGTCGTGCTGCTGGATTGGGAACTGCGCGGCTTGCAGGCCGCCGAGGCGGTGCAGGCGCTGCGCGCTACCTGCCCGCGCCTGCGCGTGATCGCCCTCAGCGGACGGCCCGAGGCGCGCCACGCCGCGTTGGCCGCCGGGGCCGACGCCTTTGTGAGCAAGGGCGACCCGCCCGAGCGCCTGCTGGCCGCGCTGCGAGCCACCGAGGTCTAGCCGGCGGCCCCCTCCCGAGTAGCGATCCGCTGTCGGGGCTTCACGCTCCGTGCCCTGCACGGAGCATATGGCCGGAACGGAACCATCTGGGGGGAATGCTCGGCCGGTTGGCTGGCCCGTGGCCGCCCGCGGGCCAGCCAACCGGCCGAGCATTCCCCTTCCGGGCCATGGCCGGGGAGAAGCGCAGCGAATCAGCCGACAGCCACCCGGATCGCCACCAACCGCTGGCAACAAGTACGGTTGTCGTATTAGGGTGAGGGGGATTCCAGGAGAGCCAGATGAGCGCCATAACCTCAAACGTCGCCCCCCAGGTCGGCACATGCGAGCTCGTGCTGCGCACCGTGGCCGGGCTGGCCCTGGCCGCGCTGAGCGGCGTGCTGCTGACGTTGGCCTTCCCGCCCTACGGCCTATGGCCCCCGATCTTTGCCGGCCTTGTGCCGATGGTGCTGGCGCAGCACCGGGTGCTGCCGCGCCACCTCTCGGGCCTGGCCTACGGCGCCGGCATTGGCGTCTTCTTCTGGGGCTACCTGGGCGGCACCTTTGGCGGCACGCGCGCGCCCTGGATGGAGCTCATCCCACTCGTGGCCGCCGCCATCGCCGCCGCAGCCTCCTGGCGCGACCGCGCCTTTCACGAGCGCACGCGCTACCGCTTGTTAGTGCTCCAGGGCGCGGCCGTCTTTGTCGGCATCGAGATGATCCGCGGCCTCCTGCCCATGGTCGGCAGTTGGGGCTTTGTCGCCCACGCCCTCTTTGAGCGGACCTGGCTGCTGCAGCCGGTGAGCCTCTTTGGCGTCTACGGCCTCAGCCTGCTCATTCTCCTCTGCAACTATGCCCTCGCCCTGGGCGCGCTCTGGCTATGGGGCCGGCTGCAACAGCAGGCAGCCGCGCCCAGGCCGGCGGGCCGCCTCGCCGCGGCGTGGCTGGGGAGCGTGGCGCTGCTCCTTGCCGCCTGGACGGGCCTCAGCCTGGCGCTGCTGCGCGCGCCCAGCCCCACCCTACGCGTGGCCGCGGTACAGCCGGGCGCCTCGCTGCGCAGTGAGGAGGACCTGGCCCGGCTCTACGAGCAGACGCGCCGCGTTGCTGCCGCCGGGGCGCGGTTCATCGTCTGGCCCGAGGGCTACCTGCCGTTCGACCCCCAGACCCGCCGCAGCGCCGAGCTGCAGGCGCTCGCCGCCGAGACGCGCGCCTACCTGGCTATCGGCTACAGCGTACGCAGCGAGCGCGGCCTGCGCAATGAAGTGACCGTGCTCGCACCCGACGGCCGCTTCCTGGGGGTCTACGGCAAAGACCACCCGGTGTCGTTCGCCGGCGAGACGAGCCTGACCCGCGGCACCTACCCCGCCTACGACACGCCGCTGGGCCGGCTGGGCAGCATCATCTGCTACGACCTCGACTTTACCGACACCGCCCGCAAGGTGGCCCGCAACGGCGCCGCCGTTATCGCCGTGCCCTCGTGCGATTGGCCTGCCATCGCCGCCAAGCACTACAGCCACGTCGTCTTTCGCGCCATCGAGAACCGCGCCGCGATGGTCAAGGCCGACATCGGCTACGACTCGGCCATCGTCGACCCCTACGGGCGCATCGTCGCCCGCGCCGTGAGCAGCGCCATGCAGCCGGCCACGCTCGTCGCCAACGTGCCGCTGGGCAGCGTCGACGCCCCCGCCATCCGCCTGGGCGACTGGATCGGCTGGCTCGCCCTGGCCGGCCTCGTCTTCTTCACGATAAAGGGATTGTGAAGCACGTTTCGGCGTCGCTGCCCGCCCCGCGGGGCGGGCAGCGACGCCGAAACGTGCTTCACAATCCCTTCCTCAGTGTGGCTTACGGCTAAAGAGGCCCAGCAGCCACTCGATAAACTGCAGCCACCACGGCTTAGCCACCGGCGGCGGCGGGTCGAGGGGGTCGAGCACACCGTCGCCGTTGGAGTCGCGCCAGCCCAGGTGGCCCCGAGTATAGGCGCACATGGCCCAGGCGTTGTGACTCATGATGCAGGGCTCCTGCTGCGGCGCACAGAGCTCGCAGTTGCCGTTCTCCACGTCCAGGTAGCCCCAGCGCTCGCCGCACGTGCAGCCGCTCTCGGCATACTCGTCGGCCGCGCCAAAGATGTGGCCCGTCTCGTGGGCCACGATGCGGTCCATGTTGTCGATGCCCCAGCCGTCGAGGTCATAGTTCAGCACCACGCGCGGCTTGAAGGCATAGGCAAAGTGCCACAGCGGAAAGCGCGTGACAAAGATGGCATAGGCCCACTCGGTGCCCAGGGCGGTGCGGCGGTCGCGGGCGAACTGCTCGAGGCCGGCCCAGTTGGCGGCATAGCCGAGCTTGGCCATGACCGCATCGCGCCAGGTGTCTTCGGTGAAATCGGGCACCTGCGCCGGGTCCAGGTCGAGGCCAACCTCATAGACCTCGTAGAACCAGGAGACCTGAGCCTTGGGCTCCTGCGTCGCCAGCCAGCCCAGGCCGTCCTGCACCTCGGCCACGATGGTGTCGCGCTCCATCTGGGTAAAGGTGTAGGGCGCCGCCGAGCCTTCGACCAGGATGATCGCGGTGGCCACCTTGCCGATGAGGTACGCGCTGGTATCGCCGCCGGGGGCATGCGCCCGCGCGTCGCCCCCTTCGCGCAGATGGGGCGGCGCCTGCACCGGCCCCTCGGGGGCATAGCCGGGCGCGCCCCACGAGCGGCCTTCGCTCGAACGCCCCGATTTGAGCGCCCGGAAGGAGGCGGCAAAGCCTCGGTTCCAGCCCTTCACCGCCTGCACCGTCGCGGCGCCCAGGGCCTCCACCTCACCCAGGTCCACCCGGCTGCGGTAGACCTGCCTGACGTTGGCCAGCGCGCGCACCTGCGGCTCGACCTCGGGCGGCACCTCGCCGATGAGCACCCGCGGCGGGTAGACGTGGATGATGCGCCCGCCCAGGCGCTGGATCTCGTCAATCGCGGTGCGCGTCGCCCCCGCGCTCTCGGCATTCAGGAGGATGAGAATGTCCTTGCCAAAGGAAGGTTGGAGCATGTGCGCCTCCTTGCCCCAGCGGGGCAAGCGAACGGGGCCTGCCGCCAGGACTAGTCCGCTCGCATTATAACATGGCCCCGCCTGCGCTTCAAGAGCGGCGACACCTGACAGGTCTCCGAGACCTGTCAGGTGTCGCCGCTCGCTCTCCGGTACTACAGGCAAGCCAGGCGCAGGAGCTGCCCGCCGGCGACGATCACGCCAAAGGTGCCGGCGTAGACCAGGGCCCAGCCGTAGAGTCGCGCCGAATCGGCCGGCGTGCGCAGGTCCTCGAGCCGGCGCGCGACGTCGTCTCTCGCGACGGCCGCAGTCAGCGCGCCGTTCAGCCGCATCAAGGGCGCGAGCAGCGGCGGCAGGGCGCGCCGGCGCAGCGTGTGCAGGCCGAGCAGCAGGCTGCACAGCGCCACGGCGCAGCCGATGAGCGGCGGGAGGGCGAGTGGACCGGACATGGCGGACCTCCTGCAAATGGAGACCGCCCGCATGAGGGCGGTCGCACAAGTCGACGCGTTATGGAGACGCGCTGGACGACGAATGGTTACGGCTTCCGAGCGCAGCCTCTGCATTGACGCGCGCCGCATTCGCGCTACAATCATCCCATCCACACCAGCAAAGGAGCAAACCGTGACCGTCAGCACCAAACAGTGGCCCAAGCCCCCTGCGATGACCATCGACGCCAAGAAACACTATCGCGCCATCCTCAAGACGGCCAAGGGCGATATCGAAGTGGACCTCCTCGCCGACAAGGCCCCCAAGACGGTGAACAATTTCGTCTTCCTGGCTCGCGATGGGTTCTACGACCACACCACCTTTCACCGCGTGATCACCGACTTTATGGCCCAGGGCGGCGACCCCACCGGCACTGGCCGCGGCGGCCCCGGCTACAAGTTCGACGACGAGATCGCCCGCGACGTGAGGTTCGACAGCGCCGGCATCCTGGCCATGGCCAACGCCGGCCCCAACACCAACGGCAGCCAATTCTTCATCACCTACGCCGCCACGCCCTGGCTCAACGGCAAGCACACCATCTTTGGCCGGGTCACCAAGGGCATGGACGCGGCACGACGCTTGACCGTGCGCGAGCCGCAGACGGCGCGCACGCCGGGCGACGAGCTGCTCACCATCGAGATCCACGAGAGTGAATATGGAGCACGTACAGCATCATGAGCGGCCAGAATCGCCAAGACATTCGCCCCGGCCTGCTGGTAGATATCGTCCAAAAGCAGGACCAGCGCACCGGCAAGCGCACGCGCGGCGCGGTGAAAGACATCCTCACCAAGTCGCCCCACCACCCGCACGGCATCAAGGTGCGCCTCGAGAGCGGGCAGGTGGGCCGCGTGCAAGAGATCGTCGCATCTCAGGAGCAGACATGATCCTCGACCTCCTGCGCAGGCGCTGCAGCGTGCGCCGCTTCCTCGACCGGCCGGTGCCCGACGAGGTAATCGCCGAGATTCTCGAGGCCGGCCGGCTCTCGCCCTCGGGCGGCAACGAGCAGCCCTGGAAGTTCGGCGTCATCGCCGAGCGCGCACTGATCGCCGAGATCGCCGCAGCCGCCTGTGGGCAGCAGTGGCTCGCCGCCGCGCCGCTGCTCGTCGTCCTCTGTGCCACCATCGTGGCCGACGAGCGCGGCGCGCGTGACATCCAGCGCGACCGCTTCCCCGCCTGGTCAGGCGCTGTGGCGGGCATGGACTGCGCCCTCTACGCCCGCCTCAACCTCGAGGAGCACCAGACCAAGATCCCCGGCACGCACATGGCCCTCGCTGCGCTCGAGCGCGGCGTCGGCTCGACCTGGGTCTCGCGCTTTGATGTCGACCGCGTCGCCGCGCTGCTCGGCTTGCCCGAGGACTGCATCCCGTCGGAGATCCTCGCCTTTGGTTACCCGGTCGAGCCGCCCGCGCCACGCCCCAAGAAGCCGCTGGCCGAGCTTGTGTTCCACAATCGGTTCGCGCCCAGGTGAGCGCTTCGCCTCCATGGCACGCTGGCGGCCAGAGCCCGCAGCCCTTGGCCTGGCTTCGGCAGTTGAGCGCAGACCTTTGCGGTGCGGGCCGCCCCGGCTATAATAGAGCCATCACCCTCAGTGTGAATGCCGCGGGGCCCTGCTACACAACAAAGGAGCGCATGCCATGCCTGCCCGCACCAGGCGCGCGATCAGCGCCGAGGACCTCTACGCCTTTGAGCTCATCTCCGACGTCCGCCTGTCGCCCGATGGCCGGCTCGTGGCCTACAGCGTGCAGCGGGTGGACCGCAAGACGGAGAAGAAACACGCCAACCTGTGGCTGGCCCTGGCCGATGGCTCCGGCCCGCCGCGCCAGTTCACCTATGGCGACCAGGTCGACGCCATGCCGCGCTGGCGGCCCGACGGCGAGGAGATCGCCTTCCTCTCGGACCGCGGCGACAAGGACAAACCGCCCCAGGTCTACCTCATCCCCACCCACGGCGGCGAGGCGCGCCCACTGACGTCCATCGAGGGCACCATCGGCAGCCTGGCCTGGAGCCCCGACGGCCGCCGGCTCGTCTGCACGGTGCGCAAGGCCGACCCCGAGGCGCTGGAGCGCGAGAAGGACGAGCAGAAGAAAAAGCTGGGCGTGGTGGCGCGCCACTACGACCGCGCCTTTTACAAGCTCGACGGCTACGGCTACCTGCCCCACGAGCGCTGGCACCTGTGGACGGTCGACGCGCGCACGGGCCGGGCTAAGCAGCTCACCGACCACGCCATGTTCGACGAGCAGATGCCCGCCTGGTCGCCCGACGGCCGCCGGCTGGCCTTTGTCTCCAACCGCAGCGCCGACCCCGACCTGCGGCCCGATGCCGATGACCTCTTTGTCATGCCCGCCGCGGGCGGCGAGGCGCGCCGCATCGACGCCCCCATCGGCGGCAAGATGCAACCCAGCTTTTCGCCCGACGGCCGCCTCATCGCCTACTATGCCGTCGAAGGCGAAGCTCTGCCCTTCAAGAACCAGGGCCTCTGGGTGCTGCCCGCCGACGGCTCGGCGCCGCCGCGCAACCTCACCGAGCCACACGACCTGCACGTCAGCGCGTGGACCATCGCCGACCTGGGCCAGGCCGAGGAGATGCCGCCCACCTGGTCGCGCGACGGCCGCACCATCTACTTCCCCGCCGTGCGCCACGGCAGCTCGCTCTTGATGGCCATCGGTGTGGACGGCGAGGGGCTGCAGACCGTCGCCGGCGAGGGCGCCGTGGTGGGCAGCTGTACCTTCGACCGCGAGCAGACGCGGCTGGCCTACTTTTACGGCAGTATGGATGACCCCGGCCAGGTGTGCGTGCGCGACATGGCCACCGGCGCCGAGCGCCAGCTCACGCGGCAGAACCGGGCGCTCTTGGGCCGCATCGACCTGGGCACCATCGAAGAGGCCTGGATCAAAGGCCCCGACGGCAACGACCTGCAGGGCTGGATCCTCAAGCCGCCTCACTTTGACCCCACGAAAAAGTATCCCTCCATCCTCGAGATCCACGGCGGGCCGCTACTGCAGTACGGCCACCTCTTCATGCACGAGTTCTACTTCCTGGCGGCCCACGGCTACGTCGTCTACTTTTGCAACCCCCGCGGCGGCCGCGGCTATGGCGAGGAGCACGCCAAGGCCAACTGGCGCCAGTGGGGCACCACCGACTATGCTGACCTTATGTCATGGACTGATTACGTCGCCCAACAGCCCTACATCGACCCGGGGCGCATGGGCGTCACCGGCGGCAGCTATGGCGGCTACATGACCGTCTGGATCATCGGCCATACCAACCGCTTCCAAGCCGCCGTGACGCAGCGCTGCGTCAGCAATTTCATCAGCATGTGGGGCTCCAGCGACTTTAACTGGGCCTTCCAGCACCAGATCAACGACAAGGCCCCCTTCGAGGACCTGCAGGCCTACTGGGAGCGCTCGCCGATCAGCTACATCGGCCACGCCGTCACCCCCACCCTCGTCATCCACAACGAGGGCGACCTGCGCTGCCCCATCGAGCAGGGCGAGCAGGTCTTTGTGGCGCTCAAGCGGCTGGGCGTCGCCACCGAGATGGTGCGCTTCCCCGACGAGTTCCACGGCCTCTCGCGCAACGGCCGCACCGACCGCCGCATCGCGCGCCTCGAGCACATCCTGCGCTGGTTCGACGCGCACCTGTAGGGGCGGTTCGGGAACCGCCCGGGCTCCCGGCGCTGCCGGGACGGCGCTTCGCATCCGCCCGGTGTGGTTCCCTGTTCAGGGGGTTTCTTGAGGTTGTCGGGCGTCGCGTGGCCCGCCCGCGGGCGGGCCACGCGACGCCCGACAACCTCAAGAAACCCCCTCCCGGGTTGGGCCCGGGCGGGCGCGTGGCAGGATACCCGGCTACTGTGGTAGGACGGATCTGAAAACGCGCGCCAACCCGTAGCCTAGCCCCCTGTGGGCGTTTTCGTGCTACGTTGCGCCCAATCGGGCATGAGGGACTGACTTGAGGATCCTCCACATCTACAAAGACTACTTCCCGGTGCTCGGCGGCATCGAGAACCACCTGCGCGCCCTCGCCGAGGCGCAGGCGCGACGCGGCCACGAGGTGACGGTGCTCGTGACCGACCCCAGCCGGCGCACCGTGCGCGAGGAACTGAACGGCGTGCAGGTGATCAAGGCCGGCCGCCTGGCCACGGTGGCCTCGACGCCGCTCAGCCTGGCGCTGGCCCGCGAGCTGGCGCGGCTGCGGCCCGACGTGGCCCACGTGCAGTCGCCCTACCCCGTGGGCGAGCTGGCCAACCGGCTGTGGGGCCGCGCGCGGGCGACGGTGATCAGCTACCAGTCCGACGTGGTCAGGCAGCGCCGCATTCTCGCCCTCTACGCCCCCGCGCTGCGCCGCGCGCTGCGCGCCGCCCAGCGCATCATCGTCACCAGCCCGGCCTACCTCGCGACCTCGCCCTTCCTCAAGCCGGTGACGGATCGCTGCCGCCTGGTGCCGCTGGGCATCGACACCGCGCGCTTCGAGGCGGCGGACCCGGCGCAGGTGGCCCGCCGGCGGGCGCAGCTCGGGCGGCCGCTGCTGCTTTTCGTGGGCCGGCTGCGCTACTACAAGGGCCTGCAGTACCTGCTGCGCGCCCTCGCCGACCTGCCCGGCGCGCACCTGGCGGTCGTGGGCACGGGGTCCATGGCCGCCGAGTGGCAGGCGCTCGCGGGCGAACTGGGCGTGGCCGGGCGTGTGTCCTGGCTGGGCGACGTGGCCGACGCCGGCCTGCCCGCCTGCTACCACGCCGCCGACCTCTTCGTCCTGCCGGCCTGCGAACGCAGCGAGGCCTACGGCCTGGTGCAAGTCGAGGCCATGGCCGCCGGGCTGCCGGTGGTCTCGACCGAGCTCGGCACCGGCACCTCGTTTGTCAACCGCCACGGCGAGACGGGCCTTGTCGTGCCCCCACGCGACCCGCAGGCGCTCGCCCGCGCCTGCCGCGACCTGCTCAGCGACCCCGAGCACCGCCGTCGCCTCGGCGCCCACGCCCGCGCCCGCGCCCAGCGCGAATTCGGCCTCGAGCGTATGGTGCAGCGCGTGGAGGAGGTGTACGGAGAGGCGCTGGAGGGACGAGGCTGAACCACGAAGGACACAAAGGGAACCTGTCCTTTGTGTCCTTCGTGGTTCAACCATGCCCGCGGGTGTATCCCACAATCGTCTGTGCAACAGGCATACGTTGCGCACGCCGCTCCGCCCGAGGCTCCCGTCAAGCCTCGGGCTACAGAGACAAAGCCCTGCGGGCTCGTGCGCTTCGAATCGTCTACGCTTGACCTCGGCTGCTTGCCGCCGTGGGCGCGTGTCTCCCGAGATCACGGCGTTCAGGGGCGACACCAGCCCCATAGGGGCTTTGTTTCTGTAGCCCGAGGCTTACCACGGGAGCCTCGGGCGTGGGCGGCAGACGCCGAGACCATACGCATCATTCGGGCCAGAAATGCACCGACGATTCTGGGATACACCCCGTGCCTGGCGGCTGCTTGACCAGGCACGGGGTTCTGATTATACTCATAGCCAGACGGGGCGTGGCGCAGATTGGTAGCGCGCAGCGTTTGGGACGCTGAAGTCGGAGGTTCAAGTCCTCTCGCCCCGACTGCACGCGGGAGTAGCTCAGTGGTAGAGCTCCTGCCTTCCAAGCAGGCTGTCGCGAGTTCAAATCTCGTCTCCCGCTTACACAAGATGTAGTAGCCCTCTGACCTGCAACCTACTACTAGTAGTGGGTAACAGGAGGGAGGGCTTTTTTCATGTCTGCTGAGCATCTTACGCTGCACATCCTCAAGTTTTCACCACTTGACGCGGCGTTACAGGGCTTCCTGTTGGATAGGCAAGCCGCACGCTGCACACCCAAGACCCTCGAACACTACCGATACACCGTCGGCGGCTTTGTGGCCTGGTTGAAGGCCCAAGACGTCCGAGATGTGGCCCACATCAAAGCCGGCCATGTGCGCGCCTACCTGGTGAGCATACAGGAGCGTGGCGTCAAAGATACCACCCAACACGCCCACGCCCGTGGTATCAAAGCCTGGCTCAATTGGCTGGTGAGAGAGGGCGACTTGAGCGAGTCGCCTATGGCCCGTGTTGCCATGCCCCGATTAGAGCAGAGAGTCCCACCGCCTTTCACCCCTGAAGAGGTACACAAGCTGCTGACCGCCTGCGACCGCAAAACGGCGACCGGTGCGCGCAACTATGCCCTTATCCTGGTGCTGCTCGATACCGGCCTGCGGGCGGCGGAGTGCGTGGCCCTGCGGGTGGGCGATGTGGACATGCGTACCGGCTTGGCGGTGGTGCTGGGCAAAGGGCGCAAGCAGCGACAGGTGAGAGTGGGCAACAAGGCGCGGGCGGCCATTCTGCGCCTCATGGCGTATCGAGGCGAGCCTTCGCCCAGGGCGGCCCTCTGGCCGGCCTATGACCTCCAAGGCTGCGAGTGTGGCGCGCTCAGTGTCCACGGCCTGCAGACGGCTCTGGTACGTCTCGGGCGGGCAGCTGGGGTGAGCCCCTGCGGGCCACACCGCTTCCGGCGAACCTTCGCCCTCTGGTGCCTGCGCGATGGTATGGACTTGCACAGCTTACGGCTGCTCATGGGCCACTCAAGCCTAACCGTGCTGCAAAGATACCTAGCCCTGACTGGTGAAGATGTGGAGCGGGCGCACGCGGCCCACTCGCCGGCGGATAAGCTGCTATGAAGAAACAGAGCTACTACATCGCCAGCGGGCCGGTGCTGGCCTGCCCGTCGTGGCCGGCCCCTTGCGCCGGCAGAACGGGCGAGCGAGTCGCTTGCGGACTTGGCGCGAATCGTGTAGACTCTGCGACAAGGGAAAAGCCCCACGACGTTAGCGGCGTCTGGGGCATGGTCAACCGGTGCGGGCGGCTGACGGGTATAGTGTACCACGAAGACCGCCTACCGGCAAACGGAAAGGGCGGTCTTTTCGTGGGCAACGCTGAGCAAAGGCTGATCAAGGACATCGTAAACGAGGTGGCGGCAACGGCGGCGAGCATCGCTAGCCCCACCCGGCAAGCGTTTGCCGATCTCGCCCGCGTGGCCACGAAATGCGCCGAGCTCATGCGCGACCTGGCGCCTGTGCTGGAAACGCTGAATCTACCCGATCTAGGAGCGCTCATTCGGTTGGCCGAGCCCTTCCAACCGGGGCGCTTTCAAGGGGACGTGCTCATTCTGCGGAGCAATGACGACCCCGAGGCCGTCCAGGCGGCGCTCGACCGCCTGCTGGAGCGCTACTTTCAGCGGGGGGCGGTGTTCCACACCCGACGCTGGGCGTTGCTTGAGCCGGCCTTCCAGCAGTACCGGGCCGAGGCCGGGCCGGAGGGGGTCAGCCTGAGCTTTGCGAGCGCCTGGCGCATGGCGGCCAGTCCGGCGCTGTACATGGCTGGGCGCGAAATACCGGACAATCTCAACCTGGACTATGCATACCGGTGGTTGCGCCGCCAGGTGCGAGCGCGGATCGAGCAGGCCCTGCTCGATGGCGCCACACTGGACGAATACCGAGGGCGCCAAGAGGCCCCTTTGCCCGACGAAGACACGCCCGAGGCCCTGAAGCTGGAGGCCGAGATGGCGGCCCAACTGGGGGCGGCGGCCGGCCTGACCATGGAGCAGCTTCGCTTGTTGCAGGAGCTCGCGCCCATCCTGGGGAAGCTGACCCCCCTAGAGCGTGAGGCGCTGCAGAGCGACGCAACCGACGACGCCACGCGCCAGCGGCGGTCACGAGCGAAACGCAAAGTCTGCGATCTGCTGCAAACGACCGCCATGCCATAACGTCACAGCCTACCCTGGTACATAGTAGAGAGCGAAACGCTGGCCCAGTCTTTGGACTGGGCCGTTTTGATTCCAGGGAGGGCAACATGCTAGAAGTCCAGCTCTGCAGGCGCAGTGAGCAAGGCGCGCTGATTCCCATCGGGCGCAGCGCTGACCCCCAACTGGCCCGCTTGGTGGCTGAGCACATCACGAAGGAAATGACACGGCTGCGCTTTGGCGATTCCCTGCTCAACGAGATTGCCGAAGGCGAGCGCCGGCGGCTGCGCGAACACCTCGCAGCCGAGGGGGTGCAGCAGTGACCAGGCCAGCCTGTTTGAGTAGGGGGCGCCATGGCTGACGTTTCCGATCTCCATTTGAAGATGCTACGAGACGAGTCGGGCATCGCTGATGCGGTGATCCAGGCGCGCGGTTACCGGACCATCGACGACCCCGCCGATCTGCGCAAGCTGGGCTTTGTTCCCTCGCAATGCCGGGTGCCTGGCCTGCTCTTGCCCTTGTGGACAACCGACGGCCACAACGGGCTGAACGTCTACCGGCCCGACAATCCGCGCGTTGTCCATGACCGCAAGACCGGGCAAGACAAGGCGATCAAGTACGAGGTGCCTAAGGGTACGAGCACACGGCTGGACTGCCCGCCACCATGCCGCCCGATGTTGGCGGACCCCTCGGTGCGGCTGTGGATCACCGAGGGCCAGAAGAAAGCCGACAGCCTGGCATCGCAAGGGCTGTGTGCTGTGGCGCTGCTGGGCGTGTGGAACTTTGTTGGCAAGAATGCCGCTGGTGGCGTGACCCTCTTGGCCGACTTTGACTACATCGCGTTGAACGCGCGCGACGTGGTGATCTGCTTCGACTCGGACGTGATGACGAAGCGCGAGGTGCAGCAGGCGCTTGAGCGGCTGACCGAGCACCTGCAACGCAAGGGCGCCCACGTGGGCCGGGTGTACCTGCCGGCCAACGGCAACGGCAAGATTGGCGTAGACGACTACCTGGCCGCCGGCCACACGGTGCAGGAGCTTGAGGCGCTGATCGAAGCGCCCCGGCCCCTTCCCCAGGCGGCGCCCCCACAGGTGCGGCTGCTCGACGACGCGCCATTGGTCATGCGTCGCCCCCTGGCCTTGATCGAAGGCAGGAGCTACGCGGCGGCGTGGCTGTGGACCGAAACGACGGTCACGGAACGGCTGGATGAGAAGAGCGGGCAGGTGTTGAGGTTGAACCCGCCTACAGTCACCAGGGCGCGGCGGCTGTTTGTGATCCGTGACGATGGGGTGATCTTCGGCGACGGTGGCGACCGGCCCATGGACGACCTGGGCATCGATGCGCACCTGCCGGAGGTAGTTATGGACGGCAAGGGCTGGAGCGCGGCGGGCGTCAAAGCGTACCGCGCCGGCCAGCGGCCCGACCCCGTGGACGTGTTCCGGCGGGTGGCCGACGTGGTGGACCGCTTCATCGACTTTGACCGCAGCCTGGGCGATCAACGCACCATGTGTGAGATGGTGGCCGCCTACATCCTGGCCACGTGGCTACAGGATGCGTTTCAGGTGTTCGGCTACCTATGGCCCAACGGCGAGTCGGGCTCCGGCAAGACACAACTCCTGGTCTTGATCTGCGAGCTCGCCTACCTGGGGCACGTGATCCAGAGCGGGGGCACGTTCGCTGCCCTGCGTGATCTCGCCGACTATGGCGCGACCCTGGGCTTCGACGACGCTGAAGCGCTCTCGGACCCCAAGAAGTGTGACCCTGACAAGCGGACCCTGCTGTTGGCCGGCAACCGCCGGGGAAGCAGCGTGCCCATGAAGGAACCCGCTGGTGATCGTACGTGGGTAACGCGACACGTGAGCACCTACTGCCCCCGACTGTTCTCGGCAATCAACGTGCCCGACGCGGTGCTGGCATCGCGCAGCGTGGTGGTGCCCCTGGTGCGGACAATCGACCGCCAGAAGGCCAACAGCGATCCCCTAGAGTATGGCCGCTGGCCGCATGACCGCAAGAAGCTGCTCAGCGACCTGTGGGCGCTGGGCCTGGCCAGCCTGCCCGATCTGCCCGCCTACGATGAGCGAGTCGGCGCGGAATGTGCGCTGATGGGCCGGACACTGGAGCCCTGGCGGGCAATCCTGGCCGTGGCCCTATGGCTGCAAGAGCGCGGCGCGGCGGGCCTGTTCGACCGCCTGCACACTTTGGCGCAGAGCTACCAGAGCGAGCGCCGCGAGCTAGAGCAGACAGGTATAGGCAGGTTCGTGGCACAAGCACTGCTCAGGTTGGCAGGCGATGCAGAGCGTGGGGTTACTGTCGTTACTGACGTTACTGTCATTACTGTCGTTTCATCCGAGGGTAAGGCAGAACGACAATACCAAATGACAGTGAGCGCAATCACGGCGGCAACGAAGCTGGCCGCCGAGGAAGAAGACGCTGACGGCGATTGGATCAACAACCGTACAGTAGGCAAGGCATTGTCGCGCATGCGTTTGCAGCCCAAGCGGGTAGGTAATCCAAGCAAGCGCGTGCGCGTGGTAACCCTTTCAGACCTGCAGCGACTTGCGCAGACACACGCAGTCGTTTTGCCTGACCCTCTCCTACAAACGTCAGTAACGTCAGTAACGACAGTAGAGCCCGAGGGGGGGCCGACGGCTGAGGACTGCGCGTACTGTGGCCTGCCCACCCTGCGCCGTGGCCCAGATGGGCAGGCATGTTGCTCGTTCTGCGAGGAGCGGGCCGAGGAGATGACAGCATGAAGCAGCGAATCCTTGACCTGGTGCGCGGGCGGCGCCACGTGAGCTTTGTAGAGCTTGAGCGCTCGCTAGGCGCTGACATGGCCGGCGACGGCCAGTTGACCCTGGGCGACAATGACAACGTGGTGCTGTGGAGCGGCGTGAATGATGCGTTTGCGGGGGCCGTCTCGGACCTGCTACAGAGCGGTGTCGTGAAGCTGGTTCCTACATCGTGGCTAACCTACGCGGCGGATGGCGCCATGCTTGGCCTGCCGCTGGTCAAGGGGCGCTACCACTACCGGCGGCCCCACTGGTTGCCGGCGGTGCTGGATGTTGGCGACGGTGGTGGACTTGGACGAAGCGTTACAGGACCGGCTGAGGGGCAGCGGCCCCGGAAGAAAGGACGACAGAGACGATGGAGCGCGCAGACGTAGACATGAAGACAACCAGCGGAGGGCTGGCGCCTACCCGCGTGGAGCAAGAGGCAGAGCTGAGGGAGCTGCAACTGCTCTTCCTCAAGGTCAGAGACCGGCCCTTGCCGGCGAACGCCACCGACGCCCAGCGCAGGGCGCGGCGCCTGGCAGAGCTCGCCTTCCCAGACAGGCTGGCCGCCCTGCAACGTTGGGTGCGGAGTGGGCAGCGCTGCCCAGGGAATGCGTGGTACGGTCTCAAGAGAGACCTGGTAGAGCTCCTTGAGGAAATCCGCGGGCACGACGTGCGCGACCGGCGCGAGAGCCGCATTGTAGAGAAAGGGTAGCACATCATGGCGAAGAACGCACCCACACTAGAAGACCTCCAAGCCCGCCGGGCGGCCCTGGCCGCCGAGGTGGCCAGGCTGGAGCAGGCGGCCCGCGACGCAGAGGCCCAAGCCGGCGAGCTGCTGGCCGAGGGCAAGAGCATCGCGGCCGTGACCGCCGACATGGAAGCCGCGGCCCACAAGGCGCGGGTAGGGCGTACCGGCCTGGCGGCCATGGACCGCCAGATTGAGCACATCAAGGCCCAGGAACAAGAGCGCCGGCGGCAGGTGGTCCAGGCCGAGGCCGAGAAGGTTAACGCGGTGTTCGTTGACCTCCTGGGCACTCTCCATGGCCAGCTGCAGACGGCCAGGGAGACCCTGGCCAAAGCGGACGCCAAGCGCGCCGAGCTGGGCCGCTTGTGCGCCCGAGGTGCACGGATGCGGACCGTAGGTACCGGCTGCACGGTCAAACAGCTTGACCTAGCAATAGCCCAGCTTGAAAACGCCCTGCTGCAGGTTCCTGGCCTGGACGTGGAAGCCCTGGGCATCAAGCGGCCGCCTACGCCCGGAGAGCGTGCGCTGCTGAACGCTCAGTCCAGGCTGCGCAACGAAAGGCAACGCCTGGCTACCCTGCAGGAACAGCAGGCGGGGAGCGGGGTCATAGAGGCGCAGCAGGCCCGCGTCTTGGAAGCGGAAGGCGAGCTAGCCGAGGTAGAGCGCGAGCTTGCCGAAGCGGCGGCCAGGCGGGAGCGGGTGACCGCGCAGGTGTAACGGCAAGGGGCGGTGTGTAGCCGCCCCAGCCTGTAGGGCGGCAGGGGGGGGATAGGCCCCTTCAATCTTCACAGCCCTCACTAGCTACCGGTGCCAGCCCTAGTTTTTTTGCTGTACGGGTTTGCCGAACTCGGCAGGGGCGTCAAAATCGCTGGGCCGGACGGTCACGAAGACCGTTCGGGCAATCTTGCTCGGACGACCGCGAAATAGGGGTAGGGGGGCGAAAACCCGCCAAAACATGCCTTTCCCCGGAGGAGACAGCCCCCCCCGACTTGGCAACATCGGCGCCCGAGTGGTACAATGGGGGTGACAATAGAAAAGCCCCGGCGGTGTTACGAGCACCCCGAGGCGCGGCCCAGGTGATTGCCCACCCAGGCGGAGGACAGTTTATCACAACCCGCTCTAGGTAGCAAACCTGGGGCGGGTTTTCTGTTGTCAGGCGCCGGTTCTGTAGTGCGAAGTAGCAGCGGCGCTAGAACATCTGTATGACAGCCTTATGCTGCAAAAGCCAAAACACTACTGGTAGTGGTGTAGACTGAGGCAACATACTACATCTTGTGGTTTCGAGCTCAGTGGTAGAGCTCCTGCCTTCCAAGCAGGCTGTCGCGGGTTCAAGCCCCGTCTCCCGCTTTGCATTGTGGCCGCACACTCAGAGCGGCCTCTCTCTTTCGAGCCTTCCCGCCGCCACCCCAAGCCTCTGAACGGGAGGCGCTGCATGCCCGGGTTGATCGTGCTTCATGCGGGCAGCCGCAGGTGGTCCGGATGGCTGCCGGCTGACCCGCTGCGCTTGCGCCCGGCTCTGGCCAGGAGGGAGAGCTCTCTGGTCGTTGGCACGGCAACACCCCGCACCGGTGACGCTTTCATCTGATGCAACAGGACGAGACGCGTGTGCGCAGCCGTTGGAGGACGCAGCTACGTGGAAGCGCTGCCCGTGGCGGTCCGCAGGTACAACCTGAGACTGGCATGAGGCCAGATCAGGACTACGCCGTGGACTCGCGGCGCCTCTTCCGGTACCATGACGAGAGACGAATCGTGCACTGCTCTGTCCACAGGGGCCCAGATGCCACGCATGACACTGGAGGTGCCCGATGGCCCAGACTTGCACTGCAGATGTCCTTATTGTGGGCGCAGGACCAACCGGTTCCTACCTGGGCTGGAAACTGGCACAGGCTGGTTGCGATGTGCTCCTCTTGGAAGCCCTGCCTCTAGAGAAGGTAGGCGCGCACATCGAGGTCATCCATTTGGACCAGGTCCGCTTTGACGAGTTCGCTATCCCCCATCCGCTTCCTCCCGAGCGCTTGCACCTGGTGCCGGCCAACAGAGTGTGGTCCATCGATGGCAGCGAGCATTTCGAGGTGCGCTATCCCTTTTATGTCGCCAACATGCCCGCTTTTGTACAACGGCTGCACGGCTATGTGCGCCAGGCGGGCGGCAGGATCATCGACCATGCCCGTGTGGAAGATGCGATCATCGATAACGGCTTCTGCTGCGGTGTGCGCGGCACGTGCGCAGGTGAGCCTTTTGAAGCACGTGCCAGGATCACCGTTGATGCCTCAGGGACTGCCGGCGCTGTACGAACGCGTCTGCCGGATGGCTTTGGCGTGGAAAACTGCCCTCTTCCCCCAGAGCAGACCTTCTTCTGCGCATTGGAATTGCGGGATGATATCCCTGCCGGTTTTCCGACTGACAACAACTCGTTCCTTGGTGCGCCCGGATTCTGGAACAAGTCCTATGGAGACGGTGCCATCCTGGGCATTATCGCTCCCGGCAGCGCCGACAATGCCCGCAATGCGTTGACCCAATGGCGAGAGACAACGTATGGCCATCCTGGCAGATTGGTCGCCAGGCGGGTAGGGTGCTCACCCTATCGTCGCGCTCCATCCTCCTATGTGGGCGATGGTTTTGCGGGCGTGGGTGATTGCGTCTATCAGAACAAAGCCTTCTCTGGCGAGGGTATCACCAGCGGGTTCACTGCCTGCAGCATTGCTCAAGAGGTCATTCTGGCTGCCCTCGAGCAGGGCGATGTCAGCCGCAAGGGGCTCTGGGAATACAATGTGCGCTACTTGCGCGGGCAGGGAGCCAAGTTCGCTGGGGTGATGGCCTTCTTGTTCCCGGTCAATGGTCTGCCCAGGCAAGAAGTGGACTACTTGTACCGGCACAAGATCATCTTCTGCCAAGAAGACTATGAGTACCTCAATCTGCACTATGAGCTGAACCTTCCACCCGCAAGATGGGAAGCCATCTGCCGGCAATTGCGGGCGGGCGTACAGGAAGGCGCATTCTCCTCGAACAGCCTTCAGTTGATGGACACGCTATACGGGCTTTCTCGCCGGCTCAAAGCGCATTATCTGGCCTACCCTGACACGCCAGAAGGGTTGCCTGCCTGGAGCACAGTGACGCACAGCTTGTGGGGGTACTAGACATGGCCATGACCGGCACATACCCCATCATCGTTCTCGCCGTCGGTGAGATGCGATATGACGACCAGGTGACGGCCGCCAGCCTGCAAGGGCTGGCAAACCGCACCCAGCCCGCCATGTTTCTTGATTATGGCATCTATGATGACCCCGCGTCTCGAAAGACCAATGAGGATTTCATCTCCGAAGAGCTGTGGAGAGAGAAATTCAGGGATGCTCTGGGCCAGCAGGACCAGCACAATCTGGATGCCTACGCCAAGATCTACCCGCTGCAGCCGCAGCGGGTAGACAGTCTGGCAGAAGCCATTGCGCATTTCCTACCTATCATCAAAGGCTTTGTTGTTTGGGACCCTGAGCAGCCAGACAGCATCAACGTCGCTATCATGATCTGCAGCCTGGAGAGCCTGCTCCCTATCAGCCCCGATCACGTGGATTGGGCGGAGCGATTTGGGCTGCCCATTCAGCAAGATCTGCGCGGCCGCTGGCAAGACCGTATCGCACTGTATTCATGGGCACTGGAGAATCTGTTCTCTCGATGCACACCGGGCAAGGTGGCCAGCATCGAGCCAGGCTGGCACCGCCCCGAGTTCATCGATTATGTGGTCAAGGAGAGAATATTCACTTGTGGCCTCTCCAGCAAGGGCAGTGGCCAGGCCTTCAACAGCGGCTGGAAGCTCTTGCTGCTCTGCCTGGGCGGCCCCTCCTGGCTGAGGAATATCATCTATGGCACCGGCCTGTTCCGCAGGTTGAAGCAGCTCGCCGTCGAGAGAATGTCGGCCGATCCCGAAGTCGGTCTGACCATAGCCATTCAGAAAAGAGTCGCCCAGCAACCAGGGGCAGTCATCTTTGGCTGGCACACCAACCGTGATGACGAGTTCTCCTTCATGGTGCTGCTCAGTGCCAATGGGTTGCGCCTGGCGCCGGCGCATCTGGCCGCCAACTTCTCGTTTCACAGCGCCTTGCCCGCTTCAGTGCCCCTGAAGCAGTTCCATATTCATGAATCCGCTGTCGTTCTCGAGCCGGAAAAGACCTACCTCACCTTCACCTATTCAGATGGCGATCAGTTGATGCTGATGAATACGGCACAGGTGGGAGGGTGGCGCAGACCTGAACGCGGCCTGGTGCCTTTCAACTGGGAGATGCAGCCCCTTTTGGCCGAGCTCGCACCTGCCCTGTTGGGTCTCTACTACAGCAGCCTGACCCCCAACGATTGCCTTGTCGCTGGGCCATCCGGAGCGGGGTATATCATCCCACCATTGCATGATGATCTGCCCGATTACCTGCTTCGTTCAGCACAGGCCTGCGCCAAGGCCGATATCAATGTCATCACTTCGTACTATCCCGATCCGCCAGACAAGGTGATAAGGCAACACCTCCAGGCCCCATCGAATATCCTCGGTTTCCTTTCCGGGTACTTTTTCGTGAAGGCAAGACCGGTCAGATGTGGCTATGGCAAGGTGTTCTTGTGCAATGCCTGGCCCCACCTTTCGCAGGTGCGTGATACCAGCGAAGAGGTGCTGGCAGGGGTCAAGGCGTTGCTCGATGCCCCATCGCAAACGCCGAGGTTCATCGGAGTGCATCTCTTCGCCTATCGCACAACGATCGCCGATGTCTACAACTTTGTTCAGACGCTTGACCCGGCGCGAGTCAAGGTTGTCCGCGCCGACGAGTTCCTCTTGTTGGCGAAACAGCACTATGGCGGCAGACAGCAGCCTCAATAGGAGCGCCTGACAGAACCGCCTGCGAGCGGTGTGCTCACGTCCACCGTCTGGCTTTCACCCCAGAGCGTGCAGAGGTTGTTCAGCTTCCTCTGCGCCCTCCGCGGTCTCTGCGGTGAGCCGGAGCCCTATTGCGAGATCAGACCAGGCAAAGGAAGCACAATGACAGCCAGAATACCGCATCGCATCAAGGTTCTCTATGGCATCGCAGATTCTGGCATTGCCATGCTCACCTCCATAGTCCAGTTCTTCTTGCTTTTCTACTATACCGATATCGCGCTCTTGGATGCCGGATTAGTAGGGACTGCACTTATGGTAGGCAAATTCACCTGGGATGCCTTCAACGATGTAGTATTCGGCTATGTCTCGGATCGCACCAGGTCGCGCTGGGGTCGCCGCAGGCCATATCTGCTCTTCTTGGCCATCCCCCTGGCATTGTCCACTTGGCTGCTGTTCTCCATCCCAGCCAGGATGTCAGGTTTCGTTGCCTTTTTTGTTGTCCTATTCACGTTCCTTCTGTTCGACACCATCCACACGTTCGTCGCGGTAGCCTATACGGCGATGACACCTGAACTGACCTATGACTACGATGAACGTACCAATCTGACCACTGTACGAGAGATATTCACTGTAGTCGGTTATATCCTTGGTGCCGCATTGACAGTAACCGTCGCTGATGCTTATGCCAAGAACCTCGGGCTGTCGCCCCAGGCCAGCTACAGTGCCATGGGGCTGACATTTGGCGTTTACGCAGCAGCAGTCGTCCTGATCACTGCTTTCAGCGTGAAAGAAAAGCCTGTTTCGGAAGTGCAGCCTTCCAAAATGCCGGCGATCAAAGCGTTCGTTCAGACATTCAAGAACAAACCCTTTGTCCAACTGGTTGCCGCATTCCTCATTGCCAATGTCAGCTTTACGCTCCTGACGACCCTGTTGCCATATTACCTCAAGTACCAGGTCAACATGGAAGAGCAGATGGCCTTCATCATGCTGGCACTTTTGCTGACGATTGGAGTATTCCTTTACCCGATGAAGATGATCGCAGACCGCATCGGGAAGGGCAAAGCGTATGCGCTAGGCCTTGCAGTGGCTGCTGTGGCAATTCTGACATTATTCTTCGTTCCCAAGGGCCCTACACCATATGTGTACGTTGCTGCCATCGTCGCGGGCATGGGGCTTTCCGCACAATGGGTATGCCCCTGGAGTATGGTGCCTGATGTGATCGAGATTGATGAAGCCGCCACCGGCGAACGCCGCGAAGGCATCTATTACGGCATGTGGAATTTCATTACCAAGTTCGCCAATGCTCTTGCCATTGCCGCAGTAGGTTGGACGTTGGCCGGCTTTGGCTATGTGCCCAATGTCGCCCAATCCGACTTTACTCTCTTGGGCATTCGCATCCTCTTCTGCCTGGTGCCGGTGCTGATGTTTGTGCTGACGATGCCGCTGCTGATCAAATACCCCATCACGCGCGAAAGCCATGCCAAGTTGGTCGCTGAGCTACGCGATTAGGCATCCAGCAGGTTGTAGTAGCGAACGGGCGTAGTGTCGGCAGCGCTGCTCATGACGTCTGCGGGCGTCATGGCAGTTCACATGGCCTGCGGGCCATGCCAGACTCTCAGCGAGCACCCGCCTACAGCCTGCCGGCCCGCTCATGCCGGCGCAACAGGGAGGCGGGGCCGGGCGCTCTGCATAAGGCTTGACGCCGCCGCGGCGCGTGCCCTACAATACGGGCCTCACGCTCGCATGGAGGCTTGAGGCCATGAAGGTTGCCACCGAGTTCACGCTGCCGTCAGGGCGCGGCGCCGCCCCCGACCTGGCGCAGGGTTCGGTCTTTTTTGTCGGGACGGCCACCGTCCTGATCCGCTACGCCGGCTTCACCATCCTCACCGACCCCAACTTTTTGCACCGTCACCAGCAGGCCCGCCTCGGCTACGGCCTACGCTCCACACGACTCACCGACCCGGCCCTGGAAATCCGCGACCTGCCGCCGCTCGATCTGCTCGTGCTCTCGCACTATCACGGCGACCACTTTGACTATGTGGCCGAGCGCGAGCTCGACAAGCTGCAGCCCATCGTGACCACGCCCCACGCCGAGCAGGCGCTGCGCCGCCGCGGCTTTGCCGTGCCCATCCCGCTGCACACCTGGTCGGCCGTCGGCTTTGCGCGTGGCGGCGCCCGCCTGCAGATCGCCGCCACGCCGGGGCAGCACGGGCCGCTCGGCGTCGCCTCGCTGCTGCCGCCGGTGATGGGCAGCGTCCTGCAGTTCGCCACCGGCGCGGGCGGGCCGCTGGTGACGCTCTACATCACCGGCGACACCCTGGCCATCACCGCGCTGCAAGAGATCCCGCGCCGCTTCCCCAACATCGACCTGGCGCTCCTGCACCTGGGCGGCACCCGCATCCTGGGCATCATGGTCACCATGGACGGGCGGCAGGGCGCCGAGGCCATGCGCCTCGTCAACCCGCGGTTGGCCATCCCCATCCACTACAACGACTATACCGTCTTCAAATCGCCGCTCGACGAGTTCAAGCGCCGCGTCGAGGCGGCGGGGCTGGAGGACCGGGTGCGCTACCTGGCCCACGGCGAGACCCACACCTTCCACATCGCCCCCGAGCGGCTCGCCGCCGCCCAGGCCATGCCCGAGCTGGTGCGCTAGCAGCCTCGTTCGTCGTGAGGGAGGAGGTGACGGGGGCGTGGCGCAGGCGGCTGCCGTGGCAGCCGCCTGCGCCACGCCCCCGTCACCTCCTCCCTCACTACAAGCATTCTCGCGACAGACATTCTCCAGGCCATCTGTGGCATGGGGCTTGCTGCACCCTGCGCGAGGCAAGTGTTGCGGCTGCCATTGCGAGTATCCCAGGGTTAGCGGAACCCTGGGCCCAGCACAGAACCCTGGCCTGTCATTGCGAGGAGGCGGCCGCAGCCGCCGACGAAGCAATCTCATAGCTGCAAGCGCAGCGCAGCAGCCCCAGGTTGCGAGCGAAGCGAGGCAACTCCAATGCCCGACGTGGAGATTGCTTCGCTACGCTCGCAATGACAGGACCAAGTTACTGAGCAGCCGCAGCGAAGCGATCTCCAGGGCGGTCATAGGCCGCCAACCCTGGCACTGGATGTGAAAATGAGCAAGAACCGACTCGTCGGACTGTGTGCGGCGCTCCTGGCCGCGCTCATCCTCGCAGCGCTGCCCACTCAGGCGCAGACGCCGCCGCCGGCCGCCCCCACGCGCGAGACGCGCGCCGTCTGGGTGAGCCGCTTCGATTTCAAGACGCGAGACGACCTGCGCACCATCGTCGACCGCGCCGCCTCGGCCAACCTCAACGTCATCTTTTTCCAGGTGCGTGCCCAGGCCGACGCCCTCTACACGCCGGGGCTCGAGCCCTGGTCGGCCGCGCTGAGCGGCACCCTCGGCAAAGACCCCGGCTACGACCCCCTGGCCATGATGCTCGAGCTGGCCCACGCACGTGGCCTCGAGGTGCACGCCTGGGTCAACGTCTACCCCGCCTGGCTGGGCACCACGCCACCCCCAGCCTCGGCCATGCCCACACATATGTACCTCGAGTTCAACCAACGCTACGGCCAGGAGTGGCTCCAGTGGACGCGCAGCGGCCCGCAGCAACTGAGCGCCGACAACTATCTCTCGGCCAACCCGGCGCACCCGGCGGTGGTCGACCGCGTCGTGGCTGTATGCAAGGACGTGCTGGCGCGCTACCCGGTCGACGGCCTGCACCTCGACTATATCCGCTACGCCGGCCCCGAGTACTCGTATGACCCGCTGAGCAACAGCACGTATGCTCAGGCCGTAGCTCAGAACTCGTCGCTCAGCCACGACCAATGGCAGCGCGACCAGGTGACCGGCCTGGTGCAGCGACTGGGCCAGGAGGCGCTGCCCGCCCGCCCGGGCGCCCGCCTGACGGCGACCGCCTGGCCGGCGTACATCGACCGCTGGGGCTGGTTCTCCGGCCGCGGCGGCTACGATGCCTACTTTCAGGATTCGCAGGGCTGGGCCAAGTCGGGCCTCGTCGCGGCGATCACGCCCATGATCTACAGCCCCACCGTGCACGACTTTCCCGACCGCTTCCAGACCCTGGCGCAGGATTACGTGACCGGCTCGCGGCCGGGCGCGGTCTTGCTGGGCATCGGCAGCGACTATGCCACCTTTGGCCCCATCGCGCAGCGCATCGCCATCGCTCGCAGCCTGGGCGCCCAAGGGCAGGGGCTGTTCTCGTACCGCGGCCTCGAAGAGCAGGGCTATTGGGACGAGCTGCGCGCCGGGCCCTACAGCCAGCCGGCGCAGCCCAACTGGCCCTGATACTACGACCGTACTTGACGCAGCAGCAGCCCAACGGCAACCGGCTATCCGGGTGGTGGCCGGCCTACTCGCTCCGCGCTAACCCGGCCCCAGCCCAGGAGGGCTTTCTGGCGGGTAGGTGCAGCCGCGAGGCCGCCCGCGGGCGGCCTCGCGGCTGCACCTACCCGCCAGAAAGCCCTTTACGGTTCAGCTCCGGTACTCTGCGAAGCTCGAGGCCCGGACGTTCCTCCGCCTGGCGCAACAAGTAGGGTTGTCGTGCTAGCCAGCAGTTCCGGCAAGGCCCGCGAGTGCTCGCCTTGTGCCCGCCTCCCAATCGGCCAGCACGGCAATCTCGCGCAGGCTCATTTGGGCCTGCAGCGCCTGCACCACCTCGTGGCCCAGGTAGTAGCCGCACTGGCTGTGGCCCTCGATGGAGTACCAGGAGCCAAAGAACTCGCGCCCGCCCTCGCCCGCCTCGGCGCGGCGCAGGAACTCGGCGGCCAACCAGGCGCGCCGCTCGCGACACCAGGCGAGCCAATCGCCGTTGGCCATGTGCCAGCTCTCGCGGCCCAACGCCAGGTGCTCGGCGCGCTGGGCAAAGCCCTCCTCGTAGAGCTGCCAGAAGGGCCCGCTGCCCACCGCCAGGCCCGCCGCAGCGCGCCAATCGGCGTGCGGCAGGTGGCCAACCTCGTGCGCCACCAGGCCACGCAGCGTCTCGGGCGCGCTCCAGCTACACTCGGCGATGCTCTCCAGGCCCAGGAGCACCGCCGGCCGACCCTCGTACCTGGTGGCCCAGCCCGCCCCGCAGCCGATGCCCACATAGAACACCAGAGTCACCTCGGCCGGCCAGCCCAGTGCGTCCATCGTCGCCCGGCAGGCCGGCGCGGCCACCGCCGCGAGCTGCGCATGGGCTGCCCGCATCACCGGCAGGCGCTCCGCCAGGTGAGGGAACACGCGCGCCGCGGCCGCCTCGCGCCAATCGCAGCCCTGCGCCGCATAGTCGGCCTGCTGCATGGCGAGGAGCTCGGGCCAGGGCGCCATGTACTCGGCCGCCCACGAGGCCACCTGCGCCGCGAGCGGCAGGGACTGTGTGCCCTGCCACCAGGCAAGGAAGGCGGGGAAGGTGTCGACGATTGTGTACGAGGTCATCGAGCTCAAGGCCTCCAGGCCCATATCGCGGGTGTGGGGCGGCCCAAGAAGCCTCCCCTGGGAAGGGGAGATCTCGGTGGGTTGGCCGCTCGTGGGCGGCCAACCCACCGAGATCTCCCCATACAGGGTTCCATTCCGGTCATGAGCGAAGCGAAATGCCCGGATGACGCGCCCCGTCGGGCAAGCGACACGGGCGGCGTTCAGGGCTCTCGCTTCACCATGGTGATGCAGCCGCTCGGGCAAACGTCGGCGCAGAGGCCGCAGCCATAGCAGGCCGCCGTGTCCAGCACCAGCGCGCTACCCTCCAGCCGGCGCGCGCCAGAGTGGCAGACGGCCACGCAATCGCCGCAGTCGCTACAGGCGCTGCGCTCGGTGCGCTCCACCGAGGCCCCCTGGTCGCACTGGATCTCTTGCGAGCGCAGAGAGTAGGCGCAGCAATCGTCGCAACAGAAGCACAGGCCCACCGTCTGCGTGCGCGCCTCGTCGCGGAAGGGGCGCACCACGAGGTGCTTCTCCTCCGCCTCGTGAAGGATCTCCTCCACCGCGGCGCGCGTCACCTCGCGCTCGGCCGCGGGCGACGAGGTCTCACCCGGCACCAAGGCCAGGCAGAGATCCAGCCGCGAGCGCGCGCAGCCACCGCGCCCCGCGCGGCAGCCACAGTCCGAGACCCAGAAGCGGTCATGGCGCGCCAAGATCTCACGCGCCTCCTCGCGGGTACAGACATAGTGCTGGTGAAGGTCACTCATGGGCTACCCCCTGGATGGAACCCAATGCTGCGCGAACATCCGCAGCAGCCACGTCGTGGCCCGTAGTATAGCCGGAACGCGAGGACGCCACAAGAGGCCGGCAGGTGCACGCTCCCGGAGCCCCAACTTGGGGCCATGCCACCACGCTCCCGGAGCCCCAACTTGTTGGGGACCCGACGTGGGGCCAACTATCGCACGGCATGCCCCTCTGCGACAAACCCGAACAACTTCGGGACTCCGAACAGTGCGCCTCATAGCAGGCCAGCGCCGCATCCGGGCTGTCTTGCATGCGGAAGGTCGAAGAGACAGAGACGCGGATGGCACGGGGTTGGCTCATGGGTTCCTCCAGGACCAGCAATGGTCTCCCCGCCACGCCCGCGGCCACAACCAACCCATCCCCCCGTGAGGGGGGGACGGTGGGGGTCACCCCGCCGCCTCACACAAAGAAGGGGCGCGATGCACATGGCACCCCGCCCCCCAGCCCCCGCCTGGCTCAGATGCCGTCCACCGTGACGCCGATCATCAGCAGCGCCCCGGCAGCCGCAAGCAGCCACGCCCCCAGGTTCGGCAGCGCGCCGAGCACCGGAATGGCAGCGGCGATACTCGCCACCGCCGGCGCCGCGCCCGGAATGTAGAACGCCAGCCCCACAGCCCACAGAACGGCGGCAATGATGAGCGTAACCTTGCGCGGCGGCGAAAGATGGAAACCCCTTCTGCGTGCCATGATGACCCTCCCGAGTGAGTGATGGCTGCGAACGCACCAACGCGTCCGGCTACTATGTAGTAGAGGAAATGGCCCGTTGCCATGCGCGCGGGGCATATCCCAAGACAGTCGGGAGCTCTTGAACCACAAAGGCCACCAAAGGGCTTTGGGTGCTCCCCTTGCCCCCTTTGTGCCCTTCGTGGTGATCGGCTCCCGTCGGTTACCGACGATCTTGGCATACACCCGCTCCGGCGCGGCGCTCTTGCGGTCCGCTCTCGGAACGCTATAATGGTGGCCATGGTTTCATGAAAGAAGGCTGCCATGGTCCAAGTGCCGATCGTGCGCGACATTCTGAGCGCCAACGAGCGCATCGCCGAGGAGAACCGCCGCCTGCTCGAGATGCACCGCGTCTGCGCGGTGAACATCATGGCCTCGCCGGGCGCAGGCAAAACGAGCCTGATCCTGCGCACCATCGAGGCCGCGGGCGAGGGCCTGCGTGTCGGCGTGATCGAGGGCGACATCGCCTCGCGCGTCGATGCCGACAAGGTAGCCGCGGCCGGCGCGCCGGTGGTGCAGATCAACACCGGCGGCACTTGCCACCTCGATGCCCCGATGGTGCGCGCCGCGCTCGAGCAACTGCCCCTGGGCGAGATCGACCTGCTCTTTGTCGAGAACGTGGGCAACCTCATCTGCCCCGTCGAGTTCGGCCTGGGCGAGGCGGCGCGCGTGCTCGTCTCCAGCGTGCCCGAGGGCGACGACAAGCCCTACAAGTACCCCGGCATCTTTGCCGCCGTCGACGCCGTCGTGCTCAACAAGACCGACCTGGCCCCCTACGTGCCCTTTGACCGCGCCGCCTTCCGCCGCCTGATCGCCGGCATCAACCCCACGGCGGCGTTCTTTGAGCTCTCTTGCGCCACAGGCGAGGGCATGGCCGCCTGGGCTGCCTGGCTCAAGGCATTGCTCGGCCGCGTGCGGGGCACAGCCTAATACTGCAACCGTACTTGGCGCCCGGGCTCCCGGTTACAGCCGGCTCCCCCGCTTCGCTGTCGCCCCCTGGGCGCGGACAAGCCGGCATAGGCTCATGTCCTCGTGAGCCCGGCTCCAGCCAGGAGGGGTTTTTCTGGAGCATTGGCCGGAGCGTGGCCGCCCGCGGGCGGCCACGCTCCGGCCAATGCTCCAGAAAAACCCTATAGAGGGTCTGTTCCGGTGCCGTGCGAAGCCTTTTGCCCGGATGGCGTGCCCTGGCGACAAGTGCGGCTGTCGTACCGGGCCCTGTCCGGCAACAACGGGGGTTGCCGGATTGCCCCAATCATGCTACTATTGCGCAACTCTCGTGAGGAGGATGACAGACTACTGCGATGGAACTGATCATCGCCAGCATCGTCGACATGTATCGCGACAACGTCGCCAGCATCGAGGACCCGGCGCTCCGCGACTATGAGCTGCGCGACTGCTACTACCTCGCCGACCGCGCCCTGTTCTGGGGCCAGGATGACAAGGTCGTCGTGACCTCACTGCCCTTGCCACTCGAGTACGTGGCCTACGTGCAACAGGCCCTGGGCTACAAGCGGCTCGTGAACCTGGCGCCACGCCAGCCCTCCACGAGCCTGTTCGAGGACGTCCTACACGACCACGAGTTGTGGGCCGCCATCGTGGCGCACCTGCAGGGCACGGGCCCGGTGCGCCTCATCGCCTCGATGGCCGCGCCGCAGGTGCACGAGGTGGCCGCGGCGCTGCGTGCGGCCGGCATCGCCGTAACCACGCCCGAATGCCCGCCAGCCGCGCGCCTCGCCGTGCGCGACTATCTCGACGGCAAGGCCGGCTTTCGCGAGTTCTTTGCCGCCATTCAAGATCGGGTGCCGGGCGTGCGCCTGCCCGAGGGCCTCGTCGCCGCCGGGCCCGCCGAGGCCGCCCGTGCCGCCGCGCGCTTCTTGGGCGCCGGGCGCGGCTGCCTGTGCAAGCCCAACTATAGCCAGAGCGGTGTGGGCATCCGCATGCTGCGCCCCGGCGACATGCCCGGCAGCGAGCGGCAGATCGAGGGAGCGCTGCGGGCCAGCCTGGAGACCGACTCGCAGATGACCGCCGACGTGATCGTCGTCGAGGAGCTCATCGAGATGGACCCGCGCCTCGGCGGCGGCTCGCCGTCGCTCGAGATGCGCGTGCCGGCCGACCCGGCGCAGGAGGTCGAGTTCATGTACCTCTGCGGCCAGATCCTGAGCCCCACCGGCTACTTTCATGGCGTCGAGATGTACCGCGAGCTGCTGGCGCCCGAGCTGGAGCGGATGCTGGAGGAGGCGGGCCTGGAGGTGGCACGCGAGGTGCGCCGCCGGGGCTATGTGGGCATCTTTGACATGGACCTGGTGGCCGGCCGCGATGGCGCCATGTACGCCGTAGAGATCAACACACGCCGCACGGGAGGCACGCATGCCCACGAGGCTGCCGAGGCGCTCTTCGGCCCTCGTTACTGGCAGCGCTGCGCCGTCATCTGCAACAACGCGCTGCACCTGGCGGGCGCGCCGCTCACCTACGGGGAGCTGCAGGGCCTGCTGGAGGGCATCCGCTTCCCCGCAGCCGCGCACAAGGAGGGCATCCTGCCGACCATCATCACGTCGCTCGCCGAGAAGCGCTTCGGCTACCTCGCCATGGCGGCCGATATCGCGCGCGCGCGCGAGCTGGAGCACGATATGTGGCAGCGCCTTACCGCCGCCGGCCGGCCCCCGGAAGCGCGTTGACGCTCGCCGCCCAGACGCCGGCCACGACGAGCACACCGCCCACGAGCTGCAGTGGGGCCAGCGTCTCGCCCAGCAGGAGCATGGCGCTGACGACGGCCACAAAGGGCACCAGGTTAGTATAGACAGCCGCCTCGCTGGCGTCGAGCGAGCGCAGGGCCCGGTTCCAGAGCAGGAAGGGCACAGTGGAGGCGATGAGCCCCAGGTAGGCGATAGCCAGCCAGCCCGCGGGCGAAGGCACCCGCAGCGGCTGCCGCAGCGCCTCATAGCCGGCGAAGGGCAGCAACATGATGGCGCCCAGGCCCACCGTGGCCGCCGAGAGCACCGCCGGCGTCACCCGACGCTGCAGCCCCTTGCCCAACACGGTGTAGCCCGCCCAGGCCAGCGCCGAGGCCACGATCAGCAGGTCACCGCTGAGTTGCCCGCTCTGCCAGGTGGCCGCCCGGTCGGCCGCAACAATGGCTACCACACCGCAGACCGACAGGCCGACGCCCAGCGCCCGCGCCGCGCCGATGCGCTCGTGCAGCGTCAGGGCCGACAGCGCCGCGGTGAGCGCCGGGATCGTCGCCAGGATCAGCGAGGCCTTGGAGGCCGTGGTGTAGACCATGCCCAGGTTCTGCAGCCCATAGTAGAGGCAGCCGCCGACGAGGCCCGCGGCGAGTAACCCCCGCCAGGGCAGCTTGCCCCCGGCCCGGCGCCGCTCGGCCCAGGCCAGGGGCAGGAGCGCCGCTGTGGCCAACAGGAAGCGCCACAGCGTGAGCGTCAAGGGGGGCACCTCGCGCAGCACGACCTTGGTGGCCACAAAGGTCGTGCCCCAGATGAGGACGGTCAGCAGCAGGCCAGCGACAGCCGGCGCACGGCCGCGCCGCAGAGACAGGTCAGACATCGTACTCCGTTCCACGCGGCGAGCGATGGCCTGTGGAGCAGGCTTGCGGAGAGCAGTCTCACCCGTTTCAGCATCCTGGCAATGGCCGAGTGTCAGCTTCGCTCTCGCCCGGCTCTGGGCCAGAAGGGGGTTTGGGCGGGCTGGAAAGCCCGCCCCACGAGCGCTACTGCAAGGCTGCGTCGTGCAGCATCGCCGGGCAGATGTGCACCGGAACGGCAGCCTCTGCCGGCCGCTGCTCGCCACCCAGCACCGCCGCGTTGCCCTGTAGCAGGCCGGCCACGCCCTGGGGTGCGCAGCGCTCCGCATCCTGGCAGCAAGCGCAGTTCTCCTGGCACTGGCTGCGATAGCCCTCCGGCTGGCTATAGGCGCAGATCTTGCCTTCAAAGTTGCGCACGATCGCCTTGCCGTCAGACATCGAGATCAGATACTGCGGCAGGATGGGCACTTTGCCGCCGCCGCCGGGCGCGTCAATGACGAACTGCGGCACCGCCAGCCCCGACGTGTGGCCGCGCAGGTTCTCGATAATCTCGATGCCCTTGGCCACCGACGTGCGAAAGTGCTCGATGCCCTGCGACAGATCGCACTGGTACAGGTAGTACGGCCGCACACGGATCATCAACATCAGTTGCAGCAGCCGCTTGATGATGTGCGGGCAGTCGTTGATGCCGCGCAGCAGCACCGTCTGGCTGCCCAGCGGGATGCCCGCATCGGCCAGGCGCCCGCAGGCTTGCTTCACCTCGGGCGTCACTTCGGCCGGATGGTTGAAGTGGATATTGATGTACAGCGGATGGTAGCGCCGCAGCATCGCCACCAGCTCGGGCGTGATCCGTTGCGGCAGGTACACCGGCACGCGGCTGCCCAGGCGGATGATCTCCACGTGGGGGATCGCCCGCAGGCGCGCCAGCAGATACTCGATGTGCCGGTCGCTCATGATCAACGGATCGCCGCCCGACATCAGGACGTCGCGCACCTCGGTGTGCTCGGCCACGTAGCGCACCACGCGGTCCATCTGCTCGAGCCCCATTACCTGCTGCTTGGCCCCCACCAGGCGCCGCCGTGTGCAGTGCCGGCAGTAGGCCGCGCACTGGTCGGTGACCAGCACCAGCACCCGGTCGGGGTAGCGATGCACCAGCCCCGGCACGGGCGAATGATGGTCTTCGCTCAGTGGGTCAGCCATGTCGGCCTGGCTCACCACGAGCTCCTGGGTAGTCGGCACCACCTGGCGCCGCAGCGGGCAGTTCGGGTTGTGCGGGTCCAGCAGAGAGGCAAAGTATGGGGTGATCGCCATCCGCAGGTGTTGCAGCGTCTGGGCTACACCATCTTCCTCTTCGCCAGTGAGCGTCAGCACTCGCTTGAGATCCGCCACGCCGGTCAGGCGATGGCGCATCTGCCAGTGCCAATCGTTCCACAGGGCGTCCGGGACAGCCTCCCAAACCGCAGCCCTCCGAGAGCTGAGTTGGGGAGGCTTATCGCCCGGAGGTTCTTCAAGTTCCCGCTGCATCGTTCTCCTTTCCTTCTGAATCGGCCATCCAGAAACGTGGCAAGCGCTCGATTGCTGCGCGCCCGACGCGCAGCACGATGCCGTTCTCTTCAATGCGCTCGATATAGTCGACCGGGATGCTCACTTCCCGCGTCACTACCACCGCTTCGCGCCAGATCAGGTAGCGTGGGCGTTCGGTCAACGGGTCTACCAACACGTCGGCCACGCGGCCCACGGGGCCGTCTGGGCAGCGAATCTCCATGCCCTGCACGTCGCCGGGCAGCGGGCCCTCCTTCTCCATACCGTGCCTCCCAGCAGACCACCGCAGAGGTACGACGCCCATCACGACAGACGCCCCTGCTGCGGTGCAGCGCCGAGGCCACAGCGGTCGGCACCCGCCCCACAAGACAACGCCCCGGCACACTGGCCGGGGCTCGCGCGACGGCGCTCCGTCGTGGACCTCATGGCGCATTATATCACGAATCGCTGCATATACCAGGCCCATGCAGTGATGATCCAGTAAAGACACGGTGAAGATTCGGTGAAGCGCTGCGGCCTACGGCTGATGGCGTATGGCCCCACTCCGCTGCCATCGGCCATGCGCCATCAGCCATACGCTATGTGCCCTCCGGCGGCGTGACGAGGTAGCCAAAGCCGCGCACCGATTGCACATAGTCGGCATGCTGCGCCTCGAGCCCGAGCCGGCGCCGGATCTGCCGCACATGGACCTTGACGAGCTCGCGGGCCTCGTTCTCTTCACCCTCGTAGCCCCACACCGCCTTCAAGAGCTCCTGCGCCCCCACCACACGGCCGGCATTCTGCGTCAGGTAGAGCAGCAGGCGGAACTGGATCGGCGGCAGGGCCACGTGCCGGCCATGCAGGGTCACCCGTTTGGTCACCAGGTCGATGGCCAGGTCGCCGATGCGCAGCGTCGTCGCGTCGCGTTGGCCCAGCAAGGTCTGTGCCTGGGCCAACGCTGCCTCCAGACCGTCGCCATCGGGCACCAACGCAGCGGAGGCGCCTGATGCGACAGGCATCACCAGTGGAAGGATCATGGGGGGGTGCGGGCGGCGGCCGAGGAGATGGAAGAGGGCCGCGCCGTTGGCCTCCAGGAGCCGGCACTCGACAACGAGCCAATCCACCCGTTGGGCTTCGAGGAGCGGCAAGGCCTCGGCCACGCCAGCGGTAGCCCGCACACGGTGTCCGTGGCGCTCAAGGGAGGCCTGCAAGCGTCGGGCAGCCTCGGCGGAACTGGTGACGATCAGTATCTCCACGCTCGTGCGGGCGCTCATGATACCGTCGAGGCGCTGCTGTGACGATACCCCGCCTGGCGCGCCGGCTGCCGCGCCGGCCGGCTCGGGCGCGAGTGCCCTTCCCTCCTCGCGCGCTATTATACGCGCTGCCTCACGCTATCGCAAGTAGCTGTCATGAAGCGTGCTTGTAGAGTCGGAGAGTGGGGGCGGTGTGTCCTGCCGCCCCCACTCTCCGACTCTACGAACGAAGGTTTTGAATGTATCGGAAATGGGTGACGTTTTAATATTGCACTCTGCGCAAGATCATGATATAATCATCATGGCGCCGCGGAAGGTCCGCAGGCGACACAGGGGCACTCCATGGCACCGATCCTCCTGGGCGTAGCGGGCTTTATGCTCGCCTTCGTTTTCGACTGGACTTCTTGGCGGCGCGTCGCCTATCTGAAGCCCATCGCCGGCCTTGCGACTGTCGCCACCTGTGTGACCGCGCTGGCTTGGGTGCTGGCAGACCCGGCCCGCTACAACTGGCCCGGCTGGACGGCGCTCGCCGGTTGGCCCCTCACCGTGGCCGGCGGCCTCCTTCTCGTCTATTCGCTGTTCATCGAAATCCCGTTTACCCAGACGTATGCGCGACAGGGCGTCGGCAACCACCTGATCACCACCGGCACCTATGCGCTCACGCGCCACCCCGGCGTGCTCTGGCTCGGCCTGGGCCTGCTGGGGTTGACGCTCGTGAGCCGCGGGCGGCTGATGCTGCTGGCCGGCATCGTGTGGTTCGTGGTCGACGCTCTCTACGCCTGGCTGCAGGAGGTGCTGCTCTTCGACAAGATGTTCCCGAGCTACGGCGACTATCGAAATCGGACCCCGATGCTTCTACCAACGGCCAAGAGCCTGGCCCGCTGCCTGCGTACCTTGCCTCGCCTGCAGAGCACTGCGCAGGCTCTGATAACCTCGTCTACTGAACGCCCATCCGAGACACCCTAGCCCCCACTGGCCGCCGCAGGCGGCTTCGTGGGCGCTCCCGACGGGCACAAGACTCGAGGCAAGTCACCGCAGGGGCAGCCGGCACAGCGGCGCCGGCCCAACGACGTTTCGTAGCGCGGTCCGCCAGCGGCCGGCCGCAACACAATTCAGGGGGGATAGACACGTGGCGACTGCATTGGAACTCCTGCGGCAGGGAAGGCGTGACGAGATTTGGAAAAAGTACTGTGGCTTTCTCCATCTCTCGCTCGCCGAGACCATGCAAATCCAGGAACGGCTGCTGCTGGAACAGTTGCGGCTGCTGGGCACCTGTGAGCTCGGCCGGCGCCTGTTGGGAGGGCGCATTCCGGCGACGGTGGAGGAATTCCGTCGCGACGTCCCGTTGACCACCTATGCCGACTATGCCGACTATCTCGCCGACAAGCGCGAAGACGTCTTGCCGGCCAAGCCCCAGTGGTGGCTGCACACGTCGGGGCGCACGGGCGAGTACCGCTACAAGTGGGCGCCCTATTCGCCACAGATGGCGCAGCGCTTTGCCGAGTCGATCATGGCCGCGCTCATCATCGGCGCCTGCACGCGCCCCGGCGATTTCGCCTTCGAAGAGCGCGATACCGTCCTCTTCGCCCTGGCCCCCTACCCCTACGTCTCGGGCGCCGTCGCCAGGGCCACCGAGTCGCAGTTCGGCTTTGCCTTCTTGCCGCCCGTCGAGGCTGCCGAGAAGATGGAGTTCGCCGAACGCATCCAAGAAGGCTTCCGGCTGGCCCTCCGCGACGGCATCGATGGCTTTTACGGCGCCGCCAGCGTGCTGCTCAAGATGGGCGAGCAGTTCGCACAGGGCGCGGCGAGCATGAAGCTCTCGGCCTTCTTCCTGCATCCGCGGGTGCTTTTCCGGCTCTTGCGCGGCTTTGTGCGCAGCCGGCTGGCGGGGCGCACGTACCTCCTGCCGCGCGATCTCTGGACGGTCAAGTGCCTGATGACCGGGGGCACCGATGTGCGCCTCTTCCGCAAACAGATCGAAGAGTACTGGGGCCACATCGCGCTGGAGGGCTTTGCCTGCACCGAGGGCGGCGTCGTCGGCGTGCAGCTCTGGAACGCCAAGGGCATGACCTTCTTCCCCGACAGCAACTTTTTGGAGTTCATCCCAGAGGACGAGGCACTGCGCAGTCGGGCCGATCGCAGCTTCAAGCCCAGCACGGCGACCCTCGCCGAGGTCCAGGCTGGCCGGCGCTATGAGCTGGTGTTCACCAACTTTTTGGGCGGCGTGTACACGCGCTACCGTATCGGCGATATCATCGAGATCACGGCGCTGCGCGACGAAGAGACCGGCGTCGACATACCTCAGTGGATGTTCTACTCGCGCGCCGACGATATTATCGACCTGGCCGACTTTGCCCGGCTCACCGAGAATGCGATCTGGCAGGCGCTCCAGGCCACCGGCCTGCCCTACGTCGATTGGACGGCGCGCAAAGAGTACGATGGCCAGCGGCTGGCCCTGCACCTGTATCTGGAGCCCAAGGACGGCGCGGTCGACGTGGCCGAGGTCCGCGACCGTCTGGACCGCCAGCTCGCCGAGATGGACCACGACTATGCCGACC
The DNA here is from genome assembly GCA_029553955.1 of Chloroflexota bacterium. Taxonomy (GTDB): domain Bacteria; phylum Chloroflexota; class Anaerolineae; order SpSt-313; family SpSt-313; genus JAKPJZ01. Next base: position 55,804 of record JAKPJZ010000034.1, on the reverse strand, counting down.
TGCACAGCATGCTCGGCATGGACCCGCTGCGGGTGACTCTGCTCGCGCCGGGCACATTCCAGCGCTACATGCAGGCGCGACATGCCGAGGGCGTCGACCTGGCCCAGATGAAGCCGGCACACATGAACATCTCTGACGATACGCTCGCCAAGCTGATGCAGGCCAGCGCCGGTGACCAATAGGGTATGCCAGAGCGCCGGCTGCCCGGCGGCCTGTCTGCGCAAGGGCCCAAGCTGGCCGGCGGCCGGCGCTCCAAGCGGACGCCGAGGGCGAGGAGAGGGTAGATGAGCGACCAAGCCAACGAAACCATCGCAGGCTTTACCGCCTGGGCCCCGACCTATGATCAGACGGTTGCGAAGGAGGTTGAGCAGTACTCGGGCCTGCCCTACGAGGAGATGCTGAAGCGTGTCGTCAAGGCGGCGGGTGTGACCCCCTCGGCGCAGGTGCTGGATATCGGCACCGGCACCGGCGCCCTGGCTTTGGCCATCGCCGAGCAGTTGCAGGATGGGCGCGTGATCGGCATCGACCCCACGCCCGAGATGCTGCACCGGGCCGAGCGGAACGTGCAACGGCTGGGCCTGGGCGATCGCGTCGAGCTGCGCACGGCGGCGGCCGAGGCCCTGCCCTTCGCAGACGCCTCGTTCGACATCGTCGTCAGCAGCATCGCCCTGCACCACACGACGGTGCGCCAGACTCTGCCCGAGATCAGGCGCGTGCTCAAACCCGGCGGACGCCTGGCCGTGGCCGACATGTCGCGTTGCGAAAAGTGGCGGAGCACACTGGGTGTGCTGCTGATGCCGCTCCTGTCGCTGTACTACCTGTGCGTCAAGCGGTCCATGGCCATCGTGCGGGCCGAACTGGCCGCCTATGAGCAGCTCTTCCTGAAGGAAGAGTGGGAGGCCATGCTCGCCGAGGCCGGGTTCGCGTCGATCCACGTCGAAGAGTTCCGCCACCCGACGTCGCAATGGTACCCGCCGGTGGTGATCCTGGAGGCCAGCAAGTGACGGCTGCCCTCTTGCAGGCGGGCGGTACACCTGACACACCAGTGTCCCTGGCAGGTGGTCAGCGCCAGCTCTCTGGCAAAAACTCGGTCCAGCTCGCGCCGCGGCTGACAGACGGTTTCTCCTGCTGCAGGGTGCGGCCCCCCTACCGTTCCCCCGTCGCGGGGGAATTGGGTCGTCCGACCGCACCCTGTGCGGCCAAGAAGTGGCAAGCGAGCGATGCTGTGCGGGCGAAGACAGCCCAATCCCCCCGCGACGGGGGAACGGTAGGGGGGCCGCACCCGTGGGTATGGGCAGGCGTCCGGCTGGGTTATTGCCAATCGCCTTCCTGCCATGGAAATCGGTGTGACAGGTCTGGCGAAGACCTGTCAGGTGTGCCGCGCGCGAGACCCGAAGAGCGATGACTCCAGCCCTGTTCTTCTCTATACTGGCCGTAATCAGCTACGCAGCCCTCGCGGTGTTCGTGTTCCGTCGCGGGCTGCACGTGCGCGTCAACCAGCTCTTCGCCATGTACCTGGCCGGCATGCTGCTCTGGCAGGCATCATACATGGTCGTCAGCCTGAGCAAGACCAATGACATGGCCCTGCTGGGCTACCGCATGGCCGCCGCCACGGCCCCGGCGCAGTTCATCCTCTTCTGCTTCTTTGCGCGCGCCCTGCTGCGCATCCGTGAGCGGCCGATCACCATCCTGTTGGGTGTGCTGATCTGGCTGGCCACCGCCATGACGTCGCTGACCGACCGGGCGCACTTTATCATCGGCGTCCACCTCGATACAGACACCGGCCTGCTCGTGCCCGAGTACGGCCCGCTCTTCATTCTGATTGCCGTCTCGAATATCGGCTTTATCGGCTTTGGCCTCGCCAGCCTGGTGCGGGGCTATCGGCAGGCAGCCACCGACATGGAGCGCAACCGCCTGCGCTACCTGCTGATCGCCATCGTCATCATCCTGTTGGGCACCTCGGCCAACATGGTGCCGGCCCTCGTCGGCTACCCCATCGACGTCATCGCCAACATCCTCAGCGCCTCGATATTCGCGTATGCCATCCTGCGCTACCAACTGCTCGACATGGCCCTGGTCGTGCGCCGCGGGCTGGCCTACACCATCCTCACGGCAGCCATCGCCGTCTTTTATCTGCTCAGCATCTTTGTGTTCGAGCGGCTATTGCAGACGGCGGTCGGCGGCTGGGCCTTTGCCATTGCCATCGGCATCGCCATGCTGGCGGCGCTCTTGGTGCGTCCCTGGCGCGAGCGCGTGCAGGCCGGGGTCGATCGCCTGCTCTTCCGCGACAAGTACGACGCCGCCCGCATGCTGCGTGAGCTCAGCCGGCGCACGACCGCGGTGATTGACCTGGAAACCCTGGGCGGCATGCTGCTCAGCGAGATCTGCCGCACCATGCACCTCGAGCGCGCCGTCCTCTTTCTGCGCGAAGAGAGCAGCGGCGAGTTCTTTGTCGCCACGCAGCAGGGCCTGGAAGAGAAATCGACGCTGCGCCTGCGGAACGACCATCCCGTGGTGCAGTGGCTGCGGCTCTCGGAGCAGCCGCTGCACGGCCGCGAGCTCGACATGCTGCCCCAGTTCCGCAGCCTGTGGCATGAAGAGAAGGAAGCCCTGGGCCGGCTGGGCGTGCAGCTCTTCGTGCCCCTTGCGGTAAAGGGCAGCCTGGTCGGCATCCTGGCCGTCAGCGCCAGGCTGCAGGGCGGATCGCTCTCAAGCGATGATGAGACCACGCTGGCGACGCTGGCCAACCAGACGGCGGTCGCAGTCGAGAACGCGCACCTGTTCGCCACCACCAAGGCGCGCGTGGCCGAGCTCACCGCCCTGCAGGAGGCCGGGGTGCGCCTGGTCTCGTCACACAGCCTGCCCGCTGTGCTCCAGGTCGTCGTCGAGAGCGCCATCCGCCTGCTGCGGGCCGACGAGGCGCACGTGGTGCTCTACGAGCCCGGCCACGGTCTTGCAGCGAGCTGCGGCATCACGGCCGCAGGCGCCCAGTGCACCCTGGCCCCAGACTCGGCAGAGGCGTACGCTGTCGAGCGCGTGGCGCACAGCGGCAAGCCGGCGGTAGCCGCGGACCTGCACCTGGCCCCCGGCCTGCCGCCCGACCTGGCGCAAGCCAGCCACATCCGCGGCAGCGCCATCTACCCACTGCGCCGCGGCGCGGTCACGGCCGGCGCCCTGGCCGCGCTGCACTGCCAGCCGCACGCCTTCTCGGAAGAGGAGCTGCGCCTGCTGGGTATGCTGTCGGACCACGCCAGCCTCGCCGTCGACAACGCCCGCCTGCTGGAGTCGGAGCAGGCCAAGCGCCAGCTCGCCGATACCCTGCGCGAGATGTCGCGGGTCATTGGCTCGAGCCTCGAACTGGACCTGGTGCTCGAGCTGGTGCTGGAGCAGTTGCAGAACGTCGCCAGCTACGATTGCGCCGCCATCATGCTCCTCTCGGGCGACCAGCTCGACGTGAGCAACGCGCGGGGCCTGCCCGAGGGCGAGCACTTTATCGGCCGCCGCTTCGCCGCAGGCCAGTTCCCGCTCTTTGTCAGGCTGCTCGAGGGGCGTGAGCCGCTCATCATCAACGATATCAAGACCGAGAACCCAGAGGTGCAATTGCCCGAGGGACTACAGGTGCGCGCACTCATCGGCGTGCCGCTCGTGGTCCGCGGCGCAGCGCGCGGCATCCTGGCCATGGGCAAGGTCGAACCCGGCTTCTACCGCCGAGACGACCTGCAGAACGCCGTGGCCTTTGCCAACCAGGCCGCCATCGCCATCGAGAACGCTCGCCTGTATCGCGAGACCATCGACGAGAAGCGCAAGACCGAGACCATCCTGCGCGAGACCTTTAGCGGCATCGTGGTGACCGACGTCGGCCTGCGCATCAGGACCTTCAACGCCGGCGCCGAGGTCATCACGGGCTACCGCGCACAGGATGTGATCGGCAGGCCGCTGACCGACGTGTTGGGCCCGCAGATCGCCGCAGCCAGAAGCCCGCTTGGCCAGGTGATCGCGACCGGCGAGCGCGTGCCCCCGCAGGAGACGGTGATCCCGGCGGCCACAGGCACGCGCGACATCCTGCAGGGCGCCGTCGCCCTGCACAGCGGCAACCACGAGCCATTCGGCTACCTCATCAGTTTTGCCGATATCTCGCGGCTCAAGGAAGTGGATCGCCTCAAGACCGATATTGTAGCCAACGTCTCGCACGAGCTGCGCACCCCTCTGGCTTCGATCAAGGCCTACACCGAGCTTTTGCTCGGCGGAGTCGAAGGGGATGACCGGTCAATGCGCGACCAATTCTTGCACACCATCGACCAGCAGACTGACCGCTTGTCGCAGCTCATCAGCGACCTTTTGAACCTGTCGCGCCTGGAGGCCGGCCGCTTCGAGGTGCGCAAGGTTCGCATCCACCTGAGCGATCTGCTGGCCGACGTGCTGAGGATGCTCGACGTACAACGCCGCAACCAGGAGGTCACCATCCGCATCGACGCCGCGGAGGACCTGCCCGACCTGGCGGCCGACCACGAGATGGTGACCATGATCGTCAAGAACCTGGTAGCGAACGCGATCAAGTATAGCCGCCCAGGGGGGGAGGTGACCGTGACTCTGCGGGGCCAGGCCGAGGGCCTCGTGCTCCAGGTCACCGACCGCGGCATCGGCATTCCGCCCGATGCGATCCCCCATCTCTTCCAAAAATTCTATCGCGTCAAGACGGCCAGAGAGGCGGGCATCGAGGGCACCGGGCTGGGGCTCGTGCTGGTGAAGCAGGGCGTCGAGGCCCATGGCGGGACGGTTGCGGTGGAGAGCGAGATGGGCGTCGGCTCGACGTTCACCGTGCGCCTGCCATGGAAGTAGACAGGGCGTTCACACTATCGTTGCCAGCGCAGCGAAGCAATCCCCAGCCATGCTCGCGACGACCGCGTTGGATATGGCTCGCTGCGCTCGCCATGACACTGCATACCCGCTCCACTGGCGGGAATTCGGCGATTGATGTATTATCAGGGCAATCTTCGACCTTTGCCCTGCTTCGGTTCGCTAGGAGGTAAACTCGCATGGCGGAGGGCACCAAGATTTTGATCATCGACGACGACCAGACCCTGGTCAATGCCCTCAAGCTCTACCTCTCCAAGGTGGGCTACCAGGTGCTCATGGCTTCCAACGGGCTGGAAGGTCTCCAAGTGCTCTACAGCGAGCGCCCCGACTTGGTCCTTCTTGACATCATGATGCCCAAGCTCGACGGCTGGGAGGTCTGCAAGCGCATCCGCGAGATGTCGGACGTGCCGGTCATTATGCTCACCGCGCGCGACCAGGAGACCGACCGCGTCATGGGCCTCAAGATGGGCGCCGACGACTATATCGCCAAACCCTTCAGCCTGAAGGAGCTCGAGGCCCGGCTCGAGGCCGTGCTGCGGCGCACCAGGCTGCCTCCGCCGGTGCGCGGCCGCATCCTCTACTGTGATGACTACTTGAGCATCGACTCGGAGCGCTGGGAGGTGCGGCGCGGCGGCGAGCTCGTGGACCTGACCCCCACCGAGCTGCGCCTGCTGCTGGTGCTGGCCGAGAACTCGGGGCGGGTGATGACGCACCAGCAGCTTCTGGAGCAGGTGTGGGGCTCGGAGTATGTGGACGAGACCGACTACACCAAGCTCTTCATCTGGCGCCTGCGCCAAAAGATCGAGCCCGACCCGACCAACCCACGCTACATCCTCACCGAACGCGGCCTGGGCTACCGCTTTGCCAAGAACTCGCCCAACGGCCCGCGGCCCGACTAGGCGCGAAAGGGCACGAAAGGGGCACGAAAAGGAGAGCCACCTTTCGCGCCCCTTTCGCGCCCCTTTCGCGCCCTTTCGCGCCGCTTTCACGCCCTCTCGCGCCCTCTCGCGCCCTCCTCAGTTCGCCGGCACCGTGCAGATAGCCAGGCAGCCGTCCTGCAGCTCGACACGGGTGACATGCACCCCCTGATCGGCCAGCAGGGCGTTGATGTCGAGGCCCTGGTCAATGCCCGAAACCACCAGCGGCTTGACGAGCCCGCTGAGGGAGGCGTAGGCGCCGCCGAGCCGCACGTCGAGCACCTCGAGCTGCAGCCCATCGTTGCGGACCACCGGCATCAGCAGGACCTCGACAGGCACCTGCGTCCCCCGCAACTGCGCGACCTTGGCGTTGCCCCACACTGTGATGCCCGTGCTGCGGATTGTGACCCGCATGTCGCTGAACTCGGCGCCCTGGCCCAGGCTCGGGCTCATGCCCTGCAGCCAGTCGTTCAGCTCCGACTCGCTGATCCTGATCGTCGTCTCCATGGCCTGCGGCGCAGGCGCCGGCGGCTGCGTGGGGCTGGGCGAGAGCATGGGCGGCGTGGCCGCGACCTCGGGCGCCGCATTGCCTCGGCTGAGAGCGGGGATGGCACAGGCAAGCGACAGGGCTGCAGCCAGGCCAGCGGTCAGTAGGATCACCAATCGGGGCGCGGCGTAATGCCCTCCGCGCATGTCGTCGCTCCTTCCTCCGTTTGCACGTTTCAAACCCGCAACAATTGTATAGCAATTGCTTGCAGGCACCAAACCGTACCCCGGCCCCCCCAAACTCGCTCGGGCCACCCTCCCCCGGACTCCCGAACTTGTTCGGGCCGAGCGGGCGGAGGGGGCAACCTGGCACAGGTTCCGACCTGTGCCAGGTTGCCCCCTCCGCCCGCTCTACGGTACTACGAACACAGGCTCCGGATCAGGGCTCCGGCCCCCACAGCCGGCTCTCGAGCACCTGGCCATCGGCAAAGCCCTCGAGGCGCAGGTAATAGCGGGCAACCTCGGCCAGCACCGCCAGGGGCACGAGGCCCACAATCTCGCTGCCGACGACCGGCACCCCATAGCGCTGGGCCTCGAGGCGCACGAGCTCAAAAGCCCGGTAGAGGGGCGTGGCGAAGGGGTCCACGACATTCATCGACACCTGCACCTGGCGCCGCTCGCTGAGCGCGACGCCGAGCGCCTTGACCGCCGCCAGGCCGCCATCGCGCGCCCGTACGGCGTGGGCGATGCGCTTCGCCACCTCGAGGTCGTCGGTGCCCAGGTTCACGTTGTAGGCCACGAGGAAGCGGCGGGCGCCCACGGCCGTGGCGCCGCCCGTCGGGTGGGGGCGCACCGGGCCGCAGTCGGGGCGCCATTCCTCTGTGGCCAGCCGCGCCGCCAGCCCTTCGAACTCGCCGCGGCGCACATCGGCCAGGTTGCGCCGCTCCGGGCGTGTCGCCGCCGCCTCGTAGAGGAAGATGGGCAGCGCGAACTCGCCCGCCAGGCGCGCGCCGATGCGCCGGGCAAGGGCCACGGCATCGTCCATCGTTGCCTCGCCCAGGGGCACGAGGGGCACCACGTCGACCGCGCCCATGCGCGGATGGGCGCCCTGGTGCCGGTTCATGTCGATCAACCGCAACGCCTCGCCGGTCACCGCGCCGACCGCCTCATCCACCGCATCGGCCGGGCCCACAAAGCTGAGCACCGTGCGGTTATGGTCGGCATTCGCGGCCACATCGAGCACGCGCACGCCCACCCCCCGCGCCGCCGCGACGATGGCGTCTATCGCCTCCGGGCGGCGCCCCTCACTGAAATTGAGCGCGCATTCAAACAGCTTGGCCATACAGACTCCTTCGGCCTCAGCCTGGGTCGGAGCCGGGGCAACCGCTATGCGGCGATCCCGGCTTCAGACCAGGGCGGGTTTGGAGAGGGTTTGTCAGAGCGGGGCGTCGTGTGCCGCCCGCGGGCGGCACACGACGCCCCGCTCTGACAAACCCTCTCCAAACCCCTTAAGGTACCGGGCCGGCTCGGCACGAAGCCGTGCGCCGGCCACGTCGGCATCCAAAGGCACGCGGGGCTCCCCCCGAGCGCCCTCAAGCTTGGCGCAGCACCTCGAGCGCGGCGGCGATGCGGCGCAGCGTCTCGTCCTTGCCCAGCACCTCGGCGAGCTCGGTGGCCCCGCCCGGGGTCGCCGGCGAGCCGGAGAGCGCGATGCGCAGCGGCCACATCACCGTACCGGTCTTCAGCCCCGCTTCAGCGGCAAAAGCGACCAACCGCTGGTGCAGCGCCTCATTGCTCCACGGCTCGAGGGCGGCCAGCAGCGACCCAAGGCGCTCAAGCACGTCGCGGCTCGAGGCGACGGTCGATCTGGACTTGTCATGGTTGTAGAGCGCCACGTCGTAGGCCGGCACCTCACCAAAGAACGCGACCATGTGTGGAATGTCGCTCAGCCTGGCGACCCTGGGCTGCACGAGGCGGCTGAGCCGCGCCGTGTCGAGCGCCTCGGCGATGCGCGCCGGGTAGTAGCCCCGGGCGGCAGCGTGAAAGCGCTCCGCCGGCAACGTGCGGATGTGCTCGCCGTTGAGCCAATCGAGCTTGGCAAAGGAAAAGGCCGCGCTCGACTTGTTGATGCGATCGATGTCAAACTCGGCGACCAGGCCGGCCAGGGTAAAGAACTCGCGGTCGTCGCCCGGGCTCCAGCCCAGGAGCGCGATATAGTTGACCACCGCCTCGGGCAGATAGCCGCGCGCCAGGATGTCTTGGAACGAGGCATCGCCGTCGCGCTTGCTGAGCTTTTTCCCCGACTCTTTGACGATGTGGGGCAGGTGCACGTACTCGGGAATCTCCCAACCCAGGCTGGTGTAGAGCAGGTTGTACTTGGGCGCCGACGAGAGGTACTCGACGCCGCGCACGACGTGGGTAATTGCCATCAGGTGATCGTCGATCACATTGGCCAGGTTATAGGTGGGCAGGCCATCCGATTTCAGCAACACCTGATCATCGAGCGTGTCGTTGCTGACGGTGATGGTGCCGAAAACGTGATCCACGAACGACGTCACGCCGCCTTCGGGGATGCGCTGGCGGATGGTATGCGGCTCGCCCGCCCTGGCCCGCGCCTCAGCCTCGGCCCGGGGCAGCAGGCGGCAGGGATCGCGGAGCGCGGGCGCAGCGGCTGCCTGCGCCTCAGCCCTGGCGCAAAAGCAGCGGTAGGCAGCGCCGATCTCCAGCAGGTGCTCCGCATGCTCCCGGTAGACCGCCCGGCGTTCGCTCTGCACGTACGGGCCATAGCTCCCGCCGACGTCGGGGCCTTCATCCCAGTCAATCCCCGCGAGCCGCAGGCTGTCGTAGATGACCTGGATGGCCTCGGGGACGTGACGCCTGCGGTCGGTGTCTTCGATGCGCAGGATGAAGCGGCCGCCGCTATGCCGGGCGAGCAGGTAGGCGTAGAGCGCCGTGCGCAGGTTGCCAATGTGCATAGAGCCCGTGGGGCTGGGCGCGAAGCGCGTGCGAATCACTCTCGACTCTCCTTCGGCAAACGGGGTTCTGGCGGGTTGGCAACGCTGCCGGCCACCCCCGGGGGGGGTGGCCGGCAGCGTTGCCAACCCGCCAGAACCCCGTCGCCGCTACAGCAGCGTCGCCAGCGGCGCGTATTCCATCCCGAATGCGTCGGCCACGGCGCGGTAGGTCAGGTGGCCCTGGTAGGCATTGACGCCCAACGCCAGCACCGGGTCGCTGCGTACGGCGGCAGCAAAGCCCTGGTCGGCCAGACGCCGCGCGTACGGCAGGGTGGCGTTCGACAGGGCATAGGTCGAAGTCCACGGCACCACGCCCGGGATATTGGGCACACAGTAGTGGACGACGCCGTTGACCAGGAAGGTGGGCTCGCTGTGCGAGGTGGGCCGGCTCGTCTCCACACAGCCGCCCTGGTCCACCGCCACATCGACGATCACCGAGCCGGGCCGCATCGTTGCCACCATCGTCCCGGTCACCAAGCGCGGCGCCTTGGCCCCCGGCGTGAGCACGGCGCCGATGACGGCATCGGCCCGCGCCACCGCCTCGGCCACGTTGCGCGGGTTCGAGCTGAGGGTCACCAGGTTGCCGTGCAGCACTTCGTTCAGGTAGCGCAGGCGATCGGCCACGACGTCGACGACGGTCACCTGGGCGCCCATGCCCAGCGCGATCTGCGCCGCGTTGGTGCCCACGGTGCCGCCGCCGATGATGACCACGTCGGCCGGACGCACGCCGGGCACGCCGCCCATGAGTTTGCCCAGCCCGCCATTGGTGCGTTGCAGGTACGTAGCCGCCACCTGCGCCGCCATGCGGCCGGCAATCTGGCTCATGGGCGTGAGCAGCGGCAGCGAGCCGTCGCTGCGCTGCACCGTCTCGTAGGCCACGGCGGTCACCTTGCGCCTGAGCAGCTCCTCGGTCAGCCCGCGGTCGGCGGCCAGATGCAGGTAGGTGAAGAGGAGCAGCCCCTCACGCAGGTAGGCATACTCCTGCGGCAGGGGTTCCTTCACCTTGGCCACCATCTCGGCCTGGCCCCAGACCCTGGCGGCCTGCGGCTCGATCTCGGCGCCGGCCTGGGCATACTCTGCGTCGGCAAAGCCGCTGCCGCTACCGGCGCCCTGCTCCACCAACACCCGGTGCCCCGCGCGCACCAGAAGGTCCGCCCCGGCGGGTGTCATGGAGACCCGGTACTCGTTGTCTTTGATTTCCTTGGGTACCCCGATGATCATGGTCGATCCTCCCTCGGTTTGAACCCAGACCCACTACTGATGGAACCAAGCCCGGACTCCCCAACTTGTTGGGGCGCCCCCCAACCCAGCCCGAACGAGTTCGGGCCTCCGAGCCCCCCGCTAGCTGGCCTCGCGGCCAGCAAAGTCCACCTGCGACGAATCGCCCACATTCAGTCGCTCAAAGCTGCCCGAGACCTTGGCATCGCGGCCGATGAGCGACCCGGCGAGCATGGCGTCCTCGATATGCGCGCGCTCGTCGATGATCGAGTCGCGCACGATGCTGTCTTTGATCACGCCCTCGTCGGCGATCGTGACGTAGGGGCCGACAATCGAGTTGACCACCCTCGCCGTGCGCGCGATATAGACCGGCGGGATGATGATCGAGTTCTCGGTGGGCACCACCTGGCCATGGCCCTGGTCCAGCAGGTAGCGGTTAGTGTGCAGCACCGTCTCGGGCTTGCCACAGTCCTCCCAGACCTCCAGCCGGTTGGCCACCATGCGCGCCCCCTGGTCGATCATCAGTTGCAGGGCATCGGCAAGAAAGTACTCGCCCTGGGTCTTGATGTCGCGCGCAATCAACTCTTCTATGGCGCGCATCAGCCACTGAGAATCGCGGATATAGTAGACGCCGATGACCGCCAGGTTGTGCTCAAAGCCGCTGGGCTTCTCGATCAGCCGGGTGACGCGGCCATCCTCCAGCACCGCCACGCCGAAGCGGCGCGGGTCCTCCACCTGTTTGACGTAGAGGATGCCGTCGGCGTCGCTCTGCTCCAGGTGGCGCAGGTCGGTCTCAAAGATCGTGTCCACAAAGATAATCAACACCGGCCCCTGCACATAGTCACGGGTCAGGTAGAGCGCGTGGGCCTGGCCCTTGAGCTCCTTCTGCTCTACATAGCGCGCAGGAAAGCTGTAGTTGGCGCTGACATAGGCCTCGATCTGATCGCCCAGGTAGCCGGTGACAAAGATGATCTCTTCGATATCGAGGCCGGCCAGTTTGTCGAGGATGTGGCCCAGCACCGGTTTGCCGGCCACGTTGACCAGCGGCTTGGGCTTGGTGAACGTGTGCGGGCGCAGGCGTGTGCCAAACCCCGCCAACGGGATAATCACTTTCATCGTCATCTCCTCCATCAGTACAAGTTGTGCTCGCAGAGTACTCAGGCCCCGGTGCAGCCTGTGCAGGCACAGAAACTGCGACTGTCATTGCGAGGAGGCGGCCGCCTCCTGCTCAGAAACTTGGGCCTGTCATTGCGAGCGCAGCGAAGCAATCTCCAACGCGCGACGTGGAGATTGCTTCGTCGGCTGCGGCCTCCTCGCAATGACAGGCGCGGTTTCTTGTGCTTGCACAGGCTGCATCGCGGCCTGGGGTACTCGCAATGACAAGCAACTTTCTCAACAGCGCCGTAGCCTGGCAGGCCATCGAAGGGTCGGCAACCGGGCGATACGCTTCGCAACCTCCCGGTGCAAGCCCTTTTTCGGGGGATTTGGAGGTTCTCCGGCGTCGTTGGCCCGCCCGCTGGCGGGCCAACGACGCCGGAGAACCTCCAAATCCCCCACCCCGGGTCAAGGCCGGGCGGTGGCGTCGCTGTGAGCCCAGCTCGGCTTCGGGCTGGTGAACATCTTTCAGGCCAAAGCAGGCCGATAGGTATGCCAGGGTGTCGCCTGCTCGTAGGCATGGGCGACGCGCAGGATGGTGGCCTCGTCGAACGCCCGGCCAAGGATCTGCATGCCCACCGGCAGGCCCTGCGAAAAGCCACAGGGCACCGAGATGCCGCAGAGGCCCGCCAGGTTGAGCGACAGGGTGAGCACATCCGACAGGTACATCTGCAGCGGATCTTGGGACTTGGCGCCGATGGGGAAGGCCACCGTGGGGCTGGTGGGCGCCACCAGCACGTCCACGCGCGCCAAGGCACGCTCGAAATCCTGCCGGATCAGCGTGCGCACCTTCTGCGCCTTGAGGTAGTAGGCCTCATAGTAGCCGGCCGAGAGGACGTAGGTGCCGAGCATGATGCGCCGCTTGACCTCGGCGCCAAACCCCTCGCCGCGCGTGCGCTTGTACATCTCCCACAGCTCGCCGGCCGGGGCCGAGTAGCCATACTTGACGCCGTCGTAGCGGGCCAGGTTGGCCGAGGCCTCGGCGGGGGCAAGCAGGTAGAACACCGGCAGCGCATACTCGGTGTGCGGCAGCGAGACCCGCTCGACCGCCGCCCCCAGCGCCTCCAGTTGGGCCACGGCCTGGCGCACGGCCGCCTCCACACCCGGCTCCATGCCCGGCACCAAGTACTCCTCGGGCACGCCCACGCGCAGGCCGCGGATGTCGCCGGTCAGCGCCGCCGCATAATCGGGCACCTCCACCGCCGCGGAGGTCGAGTCGTGCGCATCGGCCCCGGCGATGATGCCCAAGAGCAGGGCCGCGTCGGCCACGTCGCGGGTGAGCGGGCCGGCCTGGTCGAGCGAAGAGGCAAAGGCCACCAGCCCGTAGCGCGAGACGCGCCCATAGGTGGGCTTGAGCCCCACTACGCCGCAGAAGGCCGCCGGCTGGCGCACGCTGCCGCCGGTGTCGCTGCCCAGCGCGCCGAGCGCTTCGCCCGCCGCCACCGCCGCAGCGCTGCCTCCACTCGAGCCGCCCGGCACGCGCGCCAGGTCCCAGGGGTTGTGGGTGACAAAGTAGGCCGAGTTCTCGGTCGACGAGCCCATGGCGAACTCGTCGGTGTTGGTCTTGCCGAGCATCACACAGCCGGCGTCCTTCAGGCGGGCGACCACCGTCGCATCGTAGGGCGGCACAAAGTCCTCGAGGATGCGCGAGCCGCAGGTGGTGTGAATGCCAGCCGTGCACAGCACGTCCTTGATGGCCAGGGGGATGCCGAGGAGCGGCGGCAGGGAATCCGCGCCCGAACGCCGGGCCTCGGCGCGGCGCAGGTCAGCAGCCCGCGCCTGCTCGAGCGCCAGCTCGGGCGTCAGAGTGAGATAGGCGCGGACGTCATTGTCTGCAGCGACAATCCGGTCGATGACCGCCTCGGCCAGCGCGACGGCGCTGATCTCGCCGCGGGCCAGCAGGCGCTGCGCCTCCCGGATCGTCAGTTCGTGCACTTGCATCTATACAGCCTTCTCAACTGCGGATTGGACCACACTTCAGAGCTCGTATGGTTCTTCCAAGACCGGCGGCACGCAAAAGGCATCGTCGCGCCGCGACGGCGCGTTGGCCAGCACGTCCTCCACCGGCAGCGAGGCCTGCGCCACATCGGGCCGCATGACGTTGCTCGCCTCGAGCACGCGCGCCGTCGGCGCGATGGCCTCGGTATCGAGCCGCTGCAGCGCCGCGACATGGTCGAGGATGGCCGAGAGCTGCTCACGATACAGCTCGACCTCTCCCTCGCTCAAGGCAATCTTGGCCAACTCGGCAATATGTTCCACCTGCTCACGAGTCAGTGGCATGGACAACACCTCAGTACTGCGTGATGCGTACTGCGTAGAACGTAATGCGTAATGCCCTGAGCGTCTGCCCGGCGCAGCTCCTCATAGTGCACAGCGCACCTCACGCCTCACGCATTACGCATTACGTTTTACGTCCTCCGCCTCATCCCAGCCGCTCCAAATTGCGATACGCCACCACGACCGGCTCGCTGCCGTCGAGGCTGACGCGAGCCCAGGCCTCGCCCTCCTCTTCGATGACGGCGAGAACCTGGCCCACGGCACCCAGGTAAGGCGCCCTGGTAAGACGCACGCGGTCGCCGACGACCAGCGGCCGCTCGGGCGCCACGTGCAGCGGGCCGCGCACCGCGTCGAGCGGGATGGCGACTTGGGGCAGCCGCGCGACAGACTCGCTGCGCCCGCCGATCAACAGGCCGTCGCGGCCCTCGTGCTGCGCCAGCAGCTCAAAGATGGGCTCGGCCATGGGCACGGCCCCGATCCCGTCGGTGACGATGACGATCAGGCCCAGCTCGAGCGCCGCCGCCCGCAGATGCTCGGCCAAGCCGCCCACCACCAGGCCCAGGGCGCGCAGGCGCGCCGCGCGCAGCAGGACCCGCTTATCGAGACAGCGCCCGCCTACTATGATTCTACCACGGCAGGCCACATCAATGCCAATCCAGCGCAGGGTATCGCTGGGCCCCTGGCTGTGCAGCACCAGGGGGCCATAGGCCTCGCCCCCAGAGCCCCAGGCGCCCACAATGCGCGAGGCCACAGCGCTGATGACGACCCCCTGGCCAGGGAGCACGCGGATCACCTGGCCCGGCAGGTTGGCGCGCAGTTCGATGGTGTGTGCCTGCTCTTCAATGAGCACACGTCCGGCGGCAATGCCGGCGACGCAGCCTGCGACCGGCGCTGTGACGGTGCGCCATCCCATAAAGCCGCCTGTTGCCAGCACCTCGCCGGCCTGCACTTCCTGGCCGACCTCGACGCGCAGGTAGCGCAGCAGGCGGTCGCGGGCAATGCCGAGGGCCTCGGCCACGTCGACGATACGCAGCGGACCCTGCGCCTCGCTCCGGGCGACGACGGTGCGGCTCTCGACCTGATCGCCAACCGCGACCAGCAACTGGCCGGCGCCGGGCAGGCGTCGCTCGTGCTCGACGATGGTCTGCGCATACAGGCGGCTGGCAATGGGCTCTGCTTTCACGGCGTGTCGATCTCCTGCTGCCACGCCTCGAAGGCGGCACTGCGTACCTCATCGCCCGACGGCAACCGCAGCGGCCGGCCGCGGGCATCGACGATCACGCCCAAGGCTCCGCCGCGCACCTCCACCGCGCCGCCCCGCCCGCGTCGGCCCAGCCCGACGTCAAGCCCGCGCGCCGGGTAGAGCTCCAGCCGGCCACGCTCGTTCGTCCCCAGCGGCACGCGGCAGAGGTGGCCGGCGCGCACCTCGACCTGCGCCCGCTCTTCGCCGCCCACGAGCAGGCGCAGCCGCAGCGCCCGCGCCCCCTCACGCAGCCACCCGCGCGGTGCCACGAGGGTGCCCAGCTCCAGCAGGCCGTCGTTGTCAAACACCTGCACGGCGGCCTCGGGGTCCAGCGCGGCCAGGCCGCTCAGCCCGGGCAGCAGGTTTGCCCAATCGAGCGCCAGGCGTACCAGCCCCGCCGGTTCGAGGGCATCGAGCAGCATCAGCGCTGCCTGGGCGGGGGTGCGCGCGTGGCTAAAGACGGTGCCACGGGCCACGATCATCTCGGCCTCGCCGGCCGCTGCGCCTTCGCCGGGCCAGCCGGCCCAGGCCGCGTGGGCGCCGGCCCAGGTGCGGCCCAGGGCTTCGCGCACGGCGGCCTGCTGCAGGTCCCAATCCTCATCCGTCTCGGGCACGACGCCCGGCCGCACCTCGACGTTGCTCAGATTGTCCCACACCTCGGCCCAGGAGGGTGGGCGGCACATCCAGCGCACCACCGCCGTGGGGTCGCCCAGCGCGCGCAGCGCGCCAAGCCCGGCGCCAACTCCATAGGGCGCCGCCCAGGTGAGCGCGGCGCCTTCAGGCCGCACCCAGAGCGCCCGGCTGCTGTTGGCACCCGCGTCGACGCCCAGGAGGCCACGGCGCAGGCTGTGGCGACGGGCGACAAAGCGCAGCGTGCGGGCCAGGGCGTCGAGGTCATGGCGCGGCACAGCGCCGGCCCAACCGGCGAGCTGCTGCAGCCCCGCAGGACGGCAGAGGCGGCCGCCGAAGAGGCGCGCCAGCTCGGCCTGCAGCCCGCCCAAGTTCTCCTTGTGCGGCGCCGGCCTGACGTTGGCGACGGCCGTCACCTCGACCACGCCCGCAAAGGCGGCGGCGACGGGCTTGTATGCCCGGTCATTCCCCGCAAAGACGACCGTGGGCCGGCGCTCCGGCGGCAGCAGCGAATAGGCGGTGCCGAGGGTCTCGCCCATCTCGCGCAGGGGCGCCACAGGCCCGCCGTCGGCGCCGCCGACGAGCACGAGCACATCGGGCGGCCGCTGCAGCAGCGCCTCGATATCGGCAGCCTGCCAGCGCTCGGCCAGCCCCAGCGAGATGGCGCGCTCGAGCGACACACAGGGCAGGGTGGCGGCCCGCACCGCACTGGCGAGGCTGAAATCCTCGGTGAGGCCGACCAGGGCCACCCGCAACAGCGGCGCCAGACTGGTGGTGACAACCACGCCGTCGACGCCGTGGCCGTCGCCGTCTGAGGGCCGGCGCACCTCGCCCAGGCGGTCGAGAATCTGCCGGCCGGCCAGCAGCTCCAGGCTCGCCGTAGCCCGGCGCACGCCGTCGAGCAGGCCGCCCTCCACAGCCGTCCTGGTCGTGCTGGCCTCGGCCACCGCCACCAGGCGCGCCACGCCCTCCACGCGCGCCACGTAGGCAGCGTGAGTCAGCACGTGCCCCACATCGACGAGCAGGTAGGCCTCGCCTTTGCTACCTTCGACCATACACGCTCACTATCTGCAACAGGATGACCGCAGATTCCTTGGTCATTCGCCTCCGTGTTCTCTGCGCCTCTGCGGTGCAGCGCCCCCTAACGTGTAACCAGGTGCAGCCAGTCGACCGCCAGGAACTCGAGGCGCGCGGCGAGCAGGGCCAGCGACGTGATGCCGGCGGTGGCAAAGAACGCCCCCATGGCCACCACGACAAAGCCATAGCCAACCTGGCCCCAGGCACCGCTGAGGCGCACCCACAGCTTGCCCACTGCACCCTCACCGCTCCAGCCGGTGTAGGCAAAGCGAAAGAGCACGCCGCCCGTGCCCACCGCGATGAGCAAGGCATTGGCCGCGACGAGCCAGCCGCCCTCGGCCGTGGCGCCCTGCGGCGTCGCGGCGGCGACGAGCTGAGGCAGCAGGGTGCCTACGAGCGCCCCACCAATCGCCAGGGCCGCGCCCACGCCAAGGAGATAGGCCAGCGACACGTTGCTGAGCCACGACGCCGAGCTCAGGCCGCGCGCCAGCAGCAGCAGGCCCAGGGCGAACCAGATCAGGAGCGGCCAGTGCTGCGCCGGGTCCCGGCTGACGAGGAGGATGCGCGGCCAGAGCACGGCCTGCCAGGCCATCGCCCCCGCATAGCCCACGCCGGCGCCAGCGAGCAGGGCCATGCCAAGGCGCGAGATGCAGTTCTCGCCGAATGCAGCGCTCAGCATCACCAGGGTCAGCAGCGCGGCAACCCAGATGCCCACCGCCTCAGCAGACAGGCCCGGCCAAGCAGGCATGTATGTCCTCCTCGTACTGCGTGATGCGTGAAACGTGATGCGTAATGCGTGACACGTCTGCGCAGAGCACTACGGCTGGAAGCACAGACCTTACGCATTACGCATCACGTTTCACGCATCACGCGATCGCCGCCGGCGTATCCAATCGACGAACGTCCAGAGATTGCCCAGCACAACGGCGGCAGCGACGGCCCACACGCCCACGCGCAGGGCGGCCACGCTGCGTGCGGCCGGCGCGGGGCTCAATGTCAGTTGTTCGTAGGCAGCGGCGCCCGAGACGCCGGCCACTACGCCGCGCAGTTGGCCCGCCGTCCAGTACGGCTCGAGCGCCGGGGCAACCTGCATGGGCACGCCGGCGACAAGCGGCACGCTGTAGGGAGCGGCGGCCTGCTCGATCCAGCGGCGCAGCAGGGTGAGGTCGCCACCCAGAACGACGATCAGCGGCAACTGGCGCGCGCCGCCGATGCCCTGCAGCAGAGGCGCCTCGCCGAGTGGCGTGCCGGTGCGATAGTCGGCACCGGCACGCCCGGCAATCCTCAGAGTCAAGGCCCGCACAGCCGCATCGCCGCCGGCCACATAGCCCAGGTGCACGACCGACTCGCCAGAGCGCGCCTCTGGGTAGGCCGGCAGCACGCGGTCGAGCGCCATGCCGGCGAGGGCCGCGCCCTCGGGCTGCGTGCTGACCAGGATGAGGCGCGCACCATGGTTCAGCAGGTGGCGCAGGTAGGCCTCGGCCGCCGGCTGCAGGTCACCGGCTATGCCGGCATCGTACTCAAAAGCCACCAGGACGGGCGCGCCCGGCGGCAGCGCATCGATCGTCGCCGCGGCTGCTGCAGCCGAGGCCGAGGCGGTGGCGGCGCCCAGCACCCCTCCCGGCCAGAGGGTGGGCACGAGGAGCGCCGCAAGCAGGGCCAGGGCCAGAAGGCGCCGGGGCCACGGGCGCAGCCCAGAGGCACGACGCGGCTCGGGGACGTCGCGGGGGTCTGCCTGGACCTCCTCGGCCGCGGCTTGGCCAAAGAGCGCGGCGGCGTGGCCTTGTTCGGGAGTCGCGGGCAACTGGGCGCGCTCGTAGGCGCGATAGGGCACACCGACGATCGGTTCGATGGGGATGGCCTCGGGCGACCAGCCTCCGGGCCGGGGCAGCGCCTCGAGGCGCTCGGCCTCCAGGTCGACCAGATCGTCGAGCGCCGCCCTGCGGGGTGCGCTGCCCAGCGCCGCCCTCTCGACGCTGTCGAGCCAAGGTGGCAGCCCGGCGTCGCGAGTGGCAGGCTCTTCGCCCTCGGGCTGCGCCCCTTCGGCCGGTTCGTGCTGCCCCGGCACATGGGCCGTCGGGGCGTGTGCCATGCCGTTTCTGGCGCGCGCCAGGTCGAAGCCACACGCCTGGCAGTGGGCTGCATCGTGCGGGTTGGCGGCGCCACACCGGGGGCAGGGGACAGGCGCCTCGGCGACCAGCCGCTGGCCACACTCGTTGCAGAAACGGCTGCCCTCCCGGTTTGCCGTGCCGCACCCAGAGCAGTAAATCATCGTCTTATGCCCCCTGCCGCTCAGCCGCAGGCCTGCCGCGCCTGCTCACCGGCCGCAACGGCTTTCGGCTCCGACGCCCACCAAGAGCACTCCGCTGAACCACCATCTTATTCATAGGGACGGTCGACCCCGACCAGGACCCGCAGGCCCGTGGCCACCACCCCCAGGGCCACGCCCAGCAGAATGCCGCGCACAGCGGCCAACACCGGCACCGCCATGATCCAATCGCGCAGCGGCGCCAGCACCTGCAGCCCGCCGAGGGGCAAGCTGCCCAGCAGCACGACCAGCCCCACCACCAAGAGCAGCGCGCCCTCCACGCTGCCAAAGCGCCAGGTGCGCACAGCCGCGCCGGCCACAGCAAAGGCGAGCAGCGCGCCGGCGCCGGCCTCCAGGGGAAAGAGCACCGAGCGGTAGAACCAGGCCCAGGCAGGCGTCTGCCAGGCAACGAGGCCGAGGCCCAGGCTCGCCAGCGCGCTCACCAGGATGACAGCGCTCGCGCCCCAGCCGCGCTCGCGGCGGCGGATGCGGCGCTCGTTCACGAGCAGCAGGTTCATCAGCCCCAGGAGGAGGGCACAGGCGCCAAGGATGACCGCGCCATCGAGCAGATAGCCGCCCAGCATATCGAGCAGCGGGTGCTCGAGCAGATAGTCGAGCAGGATGATCACGCCCGCACCCAGGGCGACGAGCCCCGGCAAGACGCGCCTCATGCCTTCCTCCACCAGGTTCGTAGTTGGCGCTCAATACGACAAGCGTGCCTGGCAGGATCGCACCCGGCAACAGCCGGCTCCCCTGCTCCGCGCCCCCCCAGAAGGTTTCACTCCGGCCCCGTGCGAAGCGCTAGGCCCGGATAGCACGCCTCTTTGAACTTGCGCAGTCAAGCACTAGCCGGCAAGCCTTATCCCCAATACGCCCAAAACGGCCGCCAGCAGAATCCCGAACGCGATCAGGGCGCGGAACACGTCCTGTGTCGCCAGGCTGCCGGTGTGCTCATGCCGGCCCAGCGCGGCGCCCAGCGCATAGATCTCCTCACCGAGGAGCGGTGCCTGCACCGTCGCCACAAAAAGGGGCAGCGCGGTCGGATCGCTCGTCCCACCCACCTGCACCAGCCCCTGCGCCACTCCGGCCTGGCCGGGCAGCAGCACCTCGGCGCCATAGCGGCCCACCATGGCATTGGCCACCAGCGGCTCGCGGTGGATGGCCGCCGCGACACCCGCGGCATAGGCCAGCGGCTGCGGCGCCACAAACTCCACCTGGCCGGGGTCAAAGGCCTCGGGATAGCCAGTGGAGACGGCGCTGTGCTGCATGGCGGCCAGCGCCCCGGCCAGCGCCGTCGCCTCGGCCACGCGCACGCGCACGGGCACCTCGGCCAGCGCTGCACGCCGTGCCAGGTACGAGGTCAGATAGAGGCCCGCCAGCGTATCGGCGGTGCTCGGATCGCCCAGGCCGCCGGAGCCCAACGCCACCTGCATCGCCTCGCCCGTCTCGGTGGCACGCGCGAACGCGGCGCGGATGCACTCGGCAGCCGCCAGGGGGCGAATGGCGAAGGGGCGACCGAGCCTGGCGCGCAGGGTCAATGCGATGAAGAGGAGCGCAAAGAGCCCCAGGCCGGCGAGGGCCCACACGCCCTCCACCGAAATGTCGGTGGCCTCCCAGAACTGCGAGACGACGTTCATGCGCCTCCAACCCGGACTCCCCAACTTGTTGGGGCGTTCCTCACCCGGACTCCCCAGCTTGTTGGGGCGTTCCTCACCCGGACTCCCCAGCTTGTTGGGGCGTTCCTCACCCGGACTCCCCAACTTGTTGGGGCGTTCCTCACCCGGACTCCCCAGCTTGTTGGGGCGTTCCCCACCCGGACTCCCCAACTTGTTGGGCGTTCCCCACCCGGACTCCCCAACTTGTTGGGGCGTTCCCCACCCGGACTCCCCAACTTGTTGGGGCGTTCCTCACCCGGACCCCCCAACTTGTTGGGGCGTTCCTCACCCGGACTCCCCAACTTGTTGGGGCGTTCCTCACCCGGACTCCCCAGCTTGTTGGGGCGTTCCTCACCCGGACTCCCCAACTTGTTGGGCGTTCCTCACCCGGACTCCCCAACCTGTTGGGGCGTTCCCCACCCGGGCTCCCCAGCTTGTTGGGGCGTTCCTCACCCGGACTCCCCAGCTTGTTGGGGCGTTCCCCACCCGGACTCCCCAACTTGTTGGGGCCGGTCAGGACTCCAGCTCCTGCCTCGCCGCTTCGAGCGCCTCATCATCCTGCAGGGCATCAGCCCAGTGGAGCAGCCGTTCGCCGGCCCAGGGCGAGAGCAGCGGATGCGCCACCAGGAGCGCCTGCTGGATGAGCAGGCGGAAGGGCTGCGCCACATCGAGCAGGAAGAGGGCAGGCGCCTGCAGGCCGCGGCGAGCCAGGGCGACGGGGAATCCGTGCAGCGCCCCGCCGGCAGACGCCGAGTCCATGTGGCTGCTTGGCACCGTGCCCTCGCTCATCCCAATCTTCCAGAACCGTAGCCCGCTTGACCCTGCAGGCTGGGTATATCCCACAGTTGTGGGGCACCCGTGTGCTGGCCGGGTTCTCCGCTCCGCTGCCACCCCTTGGGCGCCGACAAGCCTGCACAGACACATGCCCTCGTGCGCCCGGCCCTGACCCGGGTCAGGGCGCTCAAGCGAGCACTACGAACCTAGCGCCGCTGCCACCGCTCCCAGAGCCGCCAGAACCAGCCGCGCCAACGGTGCAGGCGGCGCGCGATGTGCCGGCGGGCATCGGCCGCCAGTGTGCCGATGGTTGACTCGCCCAGCGGCGCCGCATCCTGCTCCAAAGCCGCCAACGGCGCCAGCGCAAGCTGAGTGCCCCACAGGCTGAGAAAGCGCACCGCCTCGGCGCGCACCGCCGGGTCCGCATCCTGCAGCAGGGGGAGCACAACCGCCTCGTGCTCTCCGGCGCTCACCCGCGAGAGGGCGCGCAGCGCCGCGGCGCGCACGGTGCCGGCCGGGTCGCTCAGGCGCAGCACGAGCGCCGAAGGGCCGGCGCCGTCGCGACACCAGGCAATGGCACCCGCCGCCATGCGCCGTACCTCGGCGTCGGCATCTTCGAGGCCGAGCAGGAGCGCCGGGCCCACCACGTGCGCCGCCCGGCTGCCAGCCAAGCCAAGCGCCCGCATCGCCGCTGCGCGCACACCGGGCTGGTCATCGCGGGCCAGGTTCAGCACCGGCTCGAGCGGCGCCCCGGGACCCCAGGCAGCGATGCCGTCAGCAGCCGAGGCGCGCACGCCCGGGTCGCCATCTCGCGCCGCCTGCCGCAAGACGCGGCCCACCGTCACCGGCACGGCCCGGTCGCTGCCGTGCCTGGCCACTTCGCCCAGCGCCTGAGCGGCGCTCCAGCGCACGAACGGCTCAGGGTCATGCAGTGCTTCACCCAACGCCTTGGCGACCTGGGGAATGCGCACCTTGGCCAGGCCCGCCATCGCCCGCCAGCGCACCTGGGGGTCGTCGGAATGCAGCGCAGCGAGCAGCGCCTCTGGCGCCTTGGCCTTCACGATATCCACCATCGGGGTCCCTGCTCCCGTGTCCCGTTCCCCACGCTCTTCGTGGGCATACAGCCTCGCGGCCGGCAGCGCCCGCCGGTCGGCCTTGCGCGATTATACCATGCCTCAACACGTGGGTAAAGTTGTGCAAATGCACAGACCCGTTGCGCACCGTCGCGCCGCTTTCGCAGTTGTGGCCGCCGATGGTATAATGCCTCACACAGTGCGACTGCTTATCCCATCATTGCGAGCGCCCCAGGCCGCGGTGCAGCCTGGGCAAGCACAGAAACTACTGCTGTCATTGCGAGGAGGCCGCAGCCGACGAATCAATGACAGCAGTGGTTTCTGCGCTTCCCCATGCCGCACGGCGGCATGGGGTTCTGCTGAGAAACTCGGTCCTGTCATTGCTTCGCTGCGGCTGACCTGAAAACGGCGCTCCGGTTCACCACAGAGGAATGAGTGATCTCTGTGGCCTCTGTGCCCTCTGTGGAGAAAAACCCGTTTTCATCGTTCGTGGCGCCCTTGGGGCATGATGTCCGGCTTCTGACCGCTGCCACGCTGAGAAAGATAGAATCGCTCTATGTATGTGTCGGGTCTGGTCCGTAAAGCCCTGCGCGACCTGGTCCGCCGGCCGCTGCGCTCGCTGCTCACCATCGTAGGCATCGGCATCGGCGTGGCCGGGCTCGTGGCCATCGTTTCGCTGGGCGAGAACGTCGCCCAGGCGCAGGCCGACACCTACGCCAATACCTCGCAGGCCGACCTCGACTACTGGGTGTGGAACGCCGCTCCGGGGCTGCTGCGCGCGGTTGCGGCGGTGCCCAACGTCGAGCGGGTCGAGCTGCGCGTGAGCTACTACACCAAGTGGCGCGTGGGCACCTCGTGGCGCGACATGGAGCTGATCGGCATCCCCGATTTCGGCGCCGTGCAGCTCAACCAATTCACCATCGCCGAGGGCCGCGTGCCGGGGCCGGGCCAGGTGCTCGTCGAGGCCTCGGCGCGCGATATCGCCCCCCTGGAGCTCGAGGGCGATATCGTATACCGCGACGGGCAGGACCATCGCGAGCGCACGCTGGCCATCTCGGGCTTTAGCCGCAGCCCCAGCTACCTGGCCACCACGCTGACCAGCATCACACGGGCCTATGCGCCGGCCAACGAGGTGCGCCGCCAGCTCGGCACCGAGGGCTACAACCAGCTCCTGGTGCGCGTCTACGACCTCTCGCGCGCCCAGGAGACGGTCCAGCGCATCAACCGCCTGCTCGAAAGCCGCGGGGTGCCCCACGGCACGCCCATAGTGCGCGACGCGCTCAACTTTCCGGGCAAGCGCGAGCTGGACGCGCTCCTCGTGCTGCTGACCGTCTTCTCGTGCGTGGGCCTGGGCGTGAGCAGCTTTCTCGTCATCAACACGCTGCTCGCGCTGCTGGCCGAGCAGGTGCGCGAGGTGGGCATCATCAAGGCCATGGGCGGCCGGCGCCGCCAGGTGATGCAGCTCTACATGGCCGTGGCCGGCACCTACGGCCTGGCGGGGACGCTGCTGGGGCTGGCCCTGGGAACCGTCGCGGGCTGGTGGCTGCTGGGGATTGTGGCTCGCCTGGGCAACGTGGCCGTGCACTTCCGCGTGGCGCCGCGCGGCCTGGCCCTGGGCGCTGCGGTGGGCCTGGGGGTGACCCTCGTCGCCGGGCTCATCCCCGCCTGGATCGGCGCCCGCACCCCCGTGCGCGCAGCCCTGAACGGCTACGGCATCTCGTCGGCCTTTGGGCGGGGTGCGCTGGACCGGCTGCTGCACCAGTTGGCCTTCCTGCCGCCGACGCTGGCCATGGCCGTGCGCAACCTCACGCGCCGCAGGGGCCGCAGCCTGGTGACGGTGGGGGTCATCGCCCTGGCCGCCGCGGCGTTCCTGGCGACACAGAGCACGCGGGCGTCGGTCGATCGGGCCATCGCCGAAGCCTTTGCCACCTACGACGCCGATGCCTGGGTCTGGTTCAACCGGCCCGTAGGCGACGGTTTCGCCCGGCAGATCGAGATGGTGCCCGGCGTGCGCGCCGCCGAAGCCTGGACGCTCACCAACTGCTGGGTCGACGGCGTGCAGGCCCGGCTGTGGGGCGTCGCTGCCGATACGCAGCTCTACCGGCCCCAACTGCAGGAGGGGCGCTGGTTCGCCGCCGGCGCGCCCGATGAGGTCGTCATCTCGGCCGACCTGGCGGCAGCGCGCGGCTTTCGCGTGGACGATCAACTGCAGATCGAGGTGAGCCGCCGCCAGCGCGGGTTCCGCGTGGTCGGCATCACGATCGACAACAGCATCTTCCTCGGCAGCACGCTGGCGGGCAAGATCTTTGCGCCGCGCCAGGTGGTGGCGCGCATGCTGGGGCAGCAGGGCGTGGCCGACTTTTTCGCCGTCGGCACGTTGAGCAAAAGCCCCGCCCAGGTCGACCGCACGCTGGCGCTCTTGGAGCGGGAATTCCGGCCCCTGCAGCCCGGGGTGCAGCCGGCCTACACCGATGTGGAGAGCGCGCAGCGCGCCTCGCAGTTACTCACCTTGGGCCTGGTGGCCATGGTGCTCCTCGTGGGCCTGATCGGCGCCATCGGCATCCTGAACACGCTGGGGCTCAACGTCTTCGAACGGCGGCGTGAGATCGGGGTGCTGCGCTCCATCGGCGCCACCAACCGCGCCCTCCTGCAGGTCTTTATCGGCGAGGGGGCCGCGATGGGTGCACTGGGCTGGCTCGTGGGGTTGGCCCTGGGCTACCCCCTTGGCCGCCTCTTCACCCACCTGATGGAGCGCGTCCTCTTCCAGATCGACTTTGCTTTCCCGCCGACACTGCTCCTGGCCAGCCTCGCCTTCACCCTCGCCCTGGCCGGCGCCGCCAGCCTTGCCCCGGCGCTGGCCGCCGCCCGCATGCCCGCCCAGCAGGCCCTGCGCTACGAATAGGTCACCGCCAAGCTGTGCTCAAACCAACGAGGATATCCACCGCAGAGGCGCAGAGGCTGTAGGGGCGAGGCCTGCGCCCTCCGTGCGCGCACGGAGCATCGGCCCACAGCGGTGACCTCGCCCCTATCGCCTCCGCGTCCTCTGCGCCTCTGCGGTGAGATCTGCCTCAGTTATCGAGAAGCTCGCCATGAAGGCGTCTAGGGCGTGTTTGCAAACCCGTAGTCTAGCCCTTGTGGGCGTTGTTGGCGGCGAATCCGGTGCCGCGGAGACGCGAAACGGGCACAAGGCCCTAGGCTACGCAGGTTTGCAAACACGCCCTAGTACCATTCAAAGGTGCGCGTCTCGCTCGCCGGGCTGACGGCCACCGGGTCCTGCCCTTCGCTGGCGCGCATGACGGTGACGCTCCAGTAGTACTTGTGCGTGGCCGCATCGGCCGCGGGCCGCGACGAGCCGGGGATGCGCCAGGCGGTGGTGCGCGTCCAGCCGAGGGAGGGCGTGGGCTGCGCCGGGTCGTCGGTCCAGACCTTGACCACGTACCAGGTATCGTCAGCCAGCAGCCCAACCGACGACCAGTTCAGCAGGATATCGTCTCCCGACCGGAAGACGGTGCCATCAGCGGGGTTGAGCAGGTTGGGCGCGGCGAAGGCAAAGGCCGCGGGCTCGGCCGTCGCCTGTACGGTGGCGGCCAGGGTCGCCGTCGGCGCGACCAACGTGCTGCCCAGGGTGGGCGTCGGCGCGGCCAGGGTGGCCAGGGCCGTCGGCGTCGTGCTGAGCGCGCTGGCACCCGCCGGGATCTTGAGCTCCTGCCCGGCCTGGATCGCGTTCGCATCCTTGATGTTGTTGGCCGCCATCAGATCGGCCACCGTGATACCATAGCTGGCAGCGATCGCCGACAGCGACTCGCCCGGACGCACCACGTGGACCTGCGGGGCGGCCGTGGGCGTGGGCGGCGTGGTCGGTGTGACGGCCACCGTCGGCGTGTGGGTGGCCGTTCCCGTGGCGGTTGGCATGCCCGTCGGCGTGTTGTTCTCGCCGGCCGTCGCCGTGCGGCGGGCCGCGCCGCCCGAGGCACCGCCCAGGTGCGGCAGCGGCAGCCCGCCCGAGACGAGACCAAACACCACGACAGAGAGCAGCACCACGCCGGCCAGGAGCCCGAGCCAGACGAGCAGGCTGTACTTGTTGCTCGGCGCCGCGGCCTGGGGCTTGGGCGCGCGAGGCGGGCGGGCCATCCGCGCCTCTGGGGCAGGGCGCGATGGCATTGCCGGCTTGGCCTCTGGCGTCGACTGCAGGACGTACCAGGGCTTGACCTCCGGGGGGCGATCGAGCGGCCTGGCGGGCGCGGGCGCCGGGCCGGGCGCCGGCTCCTCTCGCTTTCCAAAGTGCACACCCAGCGCCGCGGGCTGTGCAGCCGGTGCCGCCGGCCCCCCAGGGCGCGGCGTCGCCGGCTGGCCCTTGGGCGCCTCGGCCCCGCCCTTGGCCTTCCTGGCCTGACCCTTGGGCGCTTCAGGCCCCTCCTTGGCCTTCTTGGCCGGGCCCTTGTCCTTCTTGGGCGTATCGACAAAGGGCCAGCCCGGGGGCAGCGGCCGCATCTTGCCGCTCGCCGGGCGCCCCGCGGCCGGAGCCGCAGGCGGCGGAGGTGGCGGAGGCGCCGCCCCGCCCAGCCATTCGCCACAGACAGGGCAGATGCCCACCTTGCCCTTCAGCTCGGTCTTGCAGCTTGGGCAGGTGCGCGCCGAACGGTCCTTCTTGCCCTCGGGCGCTCGGGCGGCGGCCGGCGCGGCCTCCTCAGCCGGCGGGCCGGCCGCTTCCTCGGCAGCAGGCTCTGTGCCGTCGAGCACTGCGCCGCAGTGCGGGCACAGCGCCACACGGCCCTTGATCTCGCCCCTGCAATGCGGGCAGGCACGGGGCCCGTCGCTCACGGGCATGGCAGCCCCGCAGTTGGGGCAAAAGCGAGCCCCACCCCGCACGTACCAGCCACAGTTCGGGCAGGTCATCTCATTGTTCCTCCCATCCAACCATATGGATAGATCGCAGGCTGGGCACGAGTCTTCGGCCGCACCCCGGCCCAGGGCAGGGCGCACGAGAGCATGCGCCTGCACAGACCTGTCCGCGCCCAAGGGGTGGCAGCGCAGCCAAATGCCCGGCTGTTACCAGGACTGTGAGGGTGACGACTCCCCTCTGCGACAGACTGCTAGAGCCAGTACCTTTCGAACAAGGCAGCAGCCGTAGTAACGACTCTAGTCGTCGTCAGAATGGCGGCCAAGCCGGCATTGCAGCGCTATCCGACGGGTCCGACGCGTCGGATGACAACAGCCCGTGTCGCAGGCATGCACGATTGGCCGCTTGAGACGGAACGAAAGTCGTTACTACGGTGTGTCCGCTATTTGAAAGGCATTGCTGCTAGTAGTCTGTCGCACTGATTCTGATAGGCGTAGCCTAGCCCCCCTTGGCCGCCCCAGGCGGCTTCGTGGGCGTCGTAGCCCATCAAAACCAGTGCGACGGACTACTAGAGCTTCGACTCCAGACACGTTCGTGGAGCAGACGCTGTGGCTGTGGGGCACAGATGGATGGGCCAGTAGCCTGGAGAGATGAGGGATGGTTGAGGTGTGGCTGGAAGGATGACCGTAGGCAGCGATGGACCCCGAGTTAGCAGCTCCGCAGCTCAAAGCATTCGATTGTTTGCCGGGCGAGGCGACCCCGCCCCTACCGGCCGGCGAGGCCCAGCTCGGCGGCGATGCCCTGCATGGCCTGCAGCACGACGCCGATGTGCTCGTCGAGGTCGACGCCCAGCTCGGCGGCGCCGGTCTCGATATCGGCACGGTTGACCCCGCGCGCAAAGGCGCCGTCGTGCCACTTCTTGCGCACGGCCGGCACGTCCACATCGCGCAGACTCTTGCTGGGCCGCACGAGGGCCACGGCCACGATCAGGCCGGTCAACTCGTCGACCGCAAACAGCGTGCGGTCGAGCAGTGTAGTGCGCGGTTCGCCATGGGCCGGGTTGTGCGCCTTGATCGCATGCACCACCTCGGGGGGGTAGCCACGCTCGGTCAGAATCTGTGCGCCAACCAGGCCGTGCTGGGCCATGTCGGGGTAGCGCTCATAGTCGAAATCGTGCAGCAGGCCCACAATGCCCCAGAGGTCCTCGTCGTCGCCAAAGCGGCGGGCATAGGCCCGCATCGCCGCCTCGACCGCCAGCTCGTGCTTGATCAGATTGCCGTTCGACATGTATTCGTTCAGCAGCGCCCAGGCTGCCTCGCGCGTGACCATCGGCCCGCGTTCTCCCCTCTGTGGGCAATCGGATCCTACCACGAAGGACGCAGAGAACCTTTGTGTACTTCGTGGTTCAATTGATCGTCAGTTGCCTTGCCCCAGCGCCTGTCGCTGCAACTGGATGAGCTGCTTGACGGCGCCGGCGGCCAGCTCGACCATCTGGTCGAACTGCTCGCGAGTAAAGGCCGCGCCCTCGGCGGTGGCACCGACATCGACCAGGTGGCCGCGAGCGTTCATGACTACGTTGCAGTCCACTTCGGCGCGGGCATCCTCTTCGTAGCAGAGGTCGAGCAGCATCTCTTTGCCCACCAGGCCCACGCTGATGGCTGCCACAGGCGCCCGCCAGACCTGGCGGTGCACCACCCTTTTCTGCACCAGCTTGTCGACCGCCAGCGCCAGGGCCACATAGCCGCCGGTGATCGCCGCCGTGCGCGTGCCGCCATCGGCCTGCAGCACGTCACAATCCACCGTGATGGTGCGCTCGCCCAGGGCGCGCAGCTCGAGCGAGGCGCGCAGCGAGCGCCCAATGAGGCGCTGAATCTCGGTAGAGCGCCCCGAGGGCACGCGCCGCGTGCGCGTCGTCGTAGAGCGCGGCAGCATGCCATACTCGGCGGTCACCCAGCCCTCGCCCCGGCCCCTCAGCCACTGGGGCACGCACTCTTCCACCGTCGCCGCGCACAGCACCCGGGTCCTGCCCATACTGATCAGCACCGACCCCTCGGCGTACTCTTGAAAGCCTACGGTCATCTCGACCGGGCGCATGGCGTCGGCCGGCCGGCCGTCAACTCGCATCGCTACTCCTCTTCTTGCCCGGCCCCGGACTCCTCAACTTGTTGAGGCGTACCCCCCCGAACAAGTTCGGGACTCCGGCAGGCCAACCCGGACTCCTCAACTTGTTGAGGCGTACCCCCACGAACAAGTTCGGGACTCCGGGCCGCGACGCCCGGACCCCTCAACTTGTTGAGGCGTACCCCGCCCCGAACAGCCCCGAACAAGTTCGGGAGTCCGGGCCGCTGGAGCGGTTGGGCACGCACCCAAGCCGTAGTATAATCTGGCCTGCCGAGTGGGCAAATTGTACCACTCAAGTGCCTACTGTGCAAGACCGGGTTGACGAAGAGCGAATTGGATTGAACATGTTGTCATATGAGTAAACAGACGACCATCGTCCTGGCATCGGCCTCACCACGGCGCCAAGAGCTGCTGCGCCGCCTGGGGCTGGCCTTTGTGATTACCGTCGCCGCTATCGACGAGCGCGCCATCGGCGGCGCTACGCCGGAGGAGGTGACGGCCCGCGTGGCCGAGGCCAAGAACCGGGCCGTCGCGCGGCCGGGGCAGGTCACCGTCGCCGCCGACACCGCCGTGGTGCTCAGCGGCGAGATCCTGGGCAAGCCGCAATCGGCCGCCGAGGCGGTGGCCATGCTCCGGCGCCTGCGCGGGCGCGCGCACCGCGTGCTCACCGCCATCGCCGTCTCAGCCGGGGGCGAGGCCACCGTCGACGTGGTGGTGACCGAGGTGACCATGCGCCCCTTCAGCGACCAGGAAATCGCCGCCTATGTGGCCTCGGGCGACCCCTTCGACAAAGCCGGCGGCTATGCCGTGCAGCACGGCGGCTTTCGCCCCGTGGCGCGCCTGCGCGGCTGCTATCAGAACGTCATCGGCCTGCCACTCTGCCACCTCTGCCGCAGGCTCATCGCCGCCGGCGTTCACGTGCCCACCCTGCCGCCCGCCCTCTTCCGTGAGGACGTCGGCGGCCGCTGCCCAGTGGCGCTGTTCCCTGATGGGGACGAAGAGCACAGGTGAACCGTAAAGGCGCCAAGACGCCAAGAGCGTTATGCGGGAGTCTCGAGCGAGCGCGCCGTGGCGACAGCCGCAATAGCACTCAATCCAGCGAGCTCGGCTGCCTGTGCCAAGCACAAAGCCTTGACCTGTCATTGCGAGCCGCAGCGAAGCAATCTCCAACCAAGACAGGAGATACCTTCTGCGTTCCCCTCGGCAGCTCTTGCGCTCGCCGACGAGTCCGTGGCGAGCTACTTGTAGCTGTAGCATTCCAGGGTATCGCCCGTCATCGCGTCGACGGCGATATTGAGCTCAGCAGTGTAGCAAAGGAGCCATGGAGAAGTAGCCGCGGCATCGTGCCGCGCGCCGGGTCTGTGCGCCGACGGAGGCAGAACCACTCAGTGGCACCAGCGGGTGGGCCGCCAGGGGGAGGCGGCCAGAGCCTGCCCTGAGCAAGTCCTACCCCGCCCACTCCCCGCACAACAGCTCCGCCTGGCTCAGCACCGTCAGCGTCGCCTGCTCCTGCTTGTCGGGCGGATACCCGTACCGCCACAGAATCCGCTTCACCATCGCCCGCATCTTGGCGCGCACGCTCTCCTTCACCGTCCAGTCGATCGTCACGTTGCGCCGCACGCCCTCCACCAGCTCACGCGCGATGGCCTTCAGCGTCTCATTCCCCAGCACCTGCACCGCGCTGTCGTTCACCCCCAACGCGTCGTAGAACGCCAGCTCCTCCTCGCTTAGGCCCAGTTGCCCCCCGCGCTCCTTGGCCGCGCGCATCTCCTTCGCCAACGCGATCAGTTCCTCGATGATCGCCGCTGTCTCCAGCGCCCGGTTCTGGTAGGCGCGCATGGTGCGCTCCAACATCAGCGCGAACGAGCGCGACTGTACCAGGTTCGTCCGTGCGCTCTTCTTGATCGCATCCTGCAGCAGCTTCTTCAGCAGCTCCACCGCCAGGTTCTTGTGCGGCAGCCCGCGCACCTCGGCCAGGAACTCGTCCGACAGCACCGAGATGTCGGGCTTCCTCAGCCCCGCCGCCGCAAAGAGGTCAATCACCCCGCCCGGCGCCACCGCCCGCGACACCAGTTGGCGGATGGCGTGGTCCAGTTCGTCCTCCGGCTTCCCCGGCTCGGCCGACGACTTGGCCAGCGCTGCCCGCACCGCCTGGAAAAAGGCCACGTCGTCGCGGATGCCGATCGCCTCGGGGTGTGGCACCGCCAGGGCGAACGCCTGCGACAGCCTGGTCACCGCCTCCAGCAGCCGCGCCTTGCCCTCGTCCTGCGCCAGGATGTGCTCCTGCGCCGCCGGCAGCAGGCCCAGCCGCTGCTCCGGCGTGCCGCCCGCCCACGCCGACCAGTCAAAGCCGTGGAACAGCCCGCAGCAGATTTCGTGCCTCTCCAGCATCACGGCCACGGCCTCGGCCTGGTCCACCGCCGTCTGTCCCTGCCCGCCGCTGCCGGTATAGTCGGCCAGCGCCTGGCGCAGGTTGTCGGCCAGCCCCAGATAATCCACCACCAGGCCGCCCGGCTTGTCCTTGAACACCCGGTTCACCCGCGCGATGGCCTGCATCAGCCCGTGGCCGCGCATCGGCTTGTCGACGTACATCGTGTGCAGGCAGGGCACGTCGAACCCGGTCAGCCACATGTCGCGCACGATGACGATCTTCAGCGGGTCCTTGGCGTCCTTGAAGCGCTTGGCGACCGCCTCGCGCTGCGGCTTGTTGCGGATGTGCTGCTGCCAGGCCAGCGGGTCCGACGCCGAGCCGGTCATGACGACCTTGATCGCGCCCTTGTCGTCGTCATCGCTGTGCCACTCGGGGCGCAGCTTGACGAGGGCGTCGTAGAGGTCCACGCAGATGCGCCGGCTCATGCACACGATCAGCGCCTTGCCGTCCATCGCCTCCTGTCGCCGCTCCCAGTGCTCCACCAAGTCGCGCGCCACCAGCCCCACCCGCTTCTCCGCGCCCACCAGCGCCTCCAGCGCCGCCCACTTGGTCTTGAGCCTCTCCTTGCGCTCGACCTCCTCGCCTTCGGTCGCTTCGTCGAACTCGGCGTCGAGGTGCGGCTTCTCCTGCTCGTCCAGCGCAATGTCAGCCAGCCGGCTCTCATAGTAGATCGGCACCGTGGCCCCGTCTTCGACCGCCCGCTGGATGTCATAGACCGAGATGTACTCGCCAAAGACGGCGCGCGTGTTCTTGTCGGTCAGCTCGATCGGCGTGCCGGTAAAGCCGATGAACGAGGCATTGGGCAGGGCATCGCGCATGTGCCGGGCAAAGCCATCGATGAAATCGTACTGGCTGCGGTGCGCCTCGTCGGCGATGACGACGATGTTGTGCCGCTCCGACAGCAGCGGGTACTGGCTGCCCGTTTGATCCGGGAAGAACTTTTGGATCGTCGTGAATACCACCCCGCCCGAGGCCACCTGCAGCAGCGCGCGCAGGTGCTCGCGGCTGCCGGCCTGCACCGGCGCCTGGCGCAGCAGCTCGTGGCAGCGCGCAAAGGTGCCATAGAGCTGGTCGTCGAGGTCGTTGCGGTCGGTGAGCACCACCAGGGTGGGGTTCTCCATGCCCGGCTGCAGGACCGCCCGCCCGGCGTAGAACGCCATCGTCAGGCTCTTGCCCGAGCCCTGCGTGTGCCACACCACCCCGCAGCGCCGGTCGCCCTGCGGGCCCGCCGCCTTGAGCGTCGCTTCCACCGCATACTGCACGGCGTGGTACTGGTGGTAGGCGGCCATCTTTTTCACCAGGTTGCCGCCACCCTCGTCCTCAAAGACGATAAAGTAGCGCAGCAGGTCCAGGAAGCGCCGCGGCTCGAACACGCCCTTGAGCAGCACCTCCAATTGCAGCATGGTGCTCGGCGCCAGGTCCTGCCCCTCGATGGTGCGCCACGGCATGAACCGTTCGCGGTCGGCCGAGAGCGAGCCGATGCGCGCCCCCGTGCCGTCCGAGATGACCAGCGCCTCGTTGTACACAAAGAGTGAGGGGATCTGCTGCTTGTACGTCTGCAGCTGGTTGAACGCCGTCCAGATCGTCGCCCCTTCGTCGGCCGGGTTCTTCAACTCCAGCACGCCCAGCGGCAGCCCGTTCACAAAGAGCACCACGTCCGGCCGCCGGTTGTAGCCGCCCTCGACGACGGTGAACTGGTTCACCGCCAGCCAGTCGTTGGCCTCGGGGCGCTCGAAATCGACCAGCCGCACCCGCTCGCCGGCAATCGCGCCGTCCGCGCGCAGATACTCCACCTCCACGCGGTCCACCAGCATGCGGTGGAACGCCCGGTTGTTGGCGATGAGCGACGCCTGCTGCGGCTGCACCACCTTGCGCAGCGCCTCGTCCAGTGCTGCCGCGGGCACATCCGGGTTCAGCCTCGCCAGCGCCGCACGCAGCCGGCCGAGAAGCACGACCTCGCCGTAGCTGCTGCGCTCGGCCGCCGGCTCCCCCGGCGCCATCTCCGGCCCGAACTGAGTCGCGTAGCCCAGGCCCTTCAGCCAGGTCAGCGCCACCTGCTCCATCAACGACTCGTTGACCGTGCTCATCTGCCCGCCTTCGCGCTCCGGCACGCCGGGTTCTCCCGGTCCTCTTCCCAGCGCTCCGGGTTCTCCTCGATATACCATCGCAGCCGCTTCAGCTCCGCCGCGTCGCGCACAATGCGCTCGTAATAGTTGCGCTGCCACATGGGCTCGCCCGGCGAGCCCCACAGCGCGTTGATGTGCTTGGTCGACTGCTGCTTGAAATACCCCACAATCTGCCCCAGCGTCGGCTTGCCCACAAACACGCCCACCGCCCGTAGGGGCGGGGTCTCCCCGCCCCCCACCTCCGCCGTGGCGCCACCGTTGGCTTCCGCGAACGCGCCGCCGTCAAGCCCCGCGTCGCCGTGCCGCCCCGCATCCGATGCCGGGCCGGGTGACCCCGCGGGCACGGGGCGGGGCGACCCCGCCCCTACGGCGTGGCCCTCGCCAATCGGCCCCACATCCGCGCCCGGCCGCGCATCCGACGCTGGGCGGGGAAACCCCGCCCCTACCTCCTCCGGCTCGCCGATGACCACAATCGCATGCACATGGTTCGGCATCAACACAAACGCGTCTGTGTCCACGCTCGGGAAATGCACCGGCAGCACCGCCCAGGCCACCTCCACAATGCGCCCCACCTCGTTCACCTGCATTTCCCCGTCGACCACCTCACCGAAAATGATCTCGTGCCCCCGAACCACGATCGTCACGCAATACAGGCCGGACCGCGAATAATCATATCCGTACAGCCGGATCGACCGCCGGTGGTGTATCCTGGGATCGTACGGCATCGCCCACCTCCCATGGCGCCAACGTCGCATCCGCGCCTGGCCGCATGACCCGCGCACACGCCACACCCGTAGGGGCAGGGTCTCCCCGCCCCACCCCCCGGCGTGGCGCCAACGCCGCCGACCGCGAGAATGTCGGCACAGCACCCGTAGGGGCGGGGTCTCCCCGCCCCCACCCCCCGGCGTGGCGCCAACGCCGCCGACCGCGACAATGTCGGCACAGCGCCCGTAGGGGCGGGGTCTCCCCGCCCCCAACCCCCGCCGTGGCCCCAACGCCGGCACCCCGGCGAACGCACCGCCAACCGTCGCCCCGTCCATGGTTGGCCGCACACCTGACAACGGGCGGGGTTTCCCCGCCCCTACGCCATGCGGATTCGCCGCCGACCGCGACAATGCCGGCGCGGCACCCGTAGGGGCGGGGTCGCCCCGCCCCAACCCCCGCCGTGGCGCCAACGCCGCACCCCGGCGATCTCGTCGCCGTCCCCGCGGTCGCGGTTGGCCGCGTCCCCGCCCCCAACCCCCGCCGTGGCGCCAACGCCGGCACCCCGGCGACGCCACCGCCAATCGTCCCCCCGTCCATGGTTGGCCGCACACCCGACAACGGGCGGGGAAACCCCGCCCCTACGCCATGCGGATTCGCCGCCGACCGCGACAACGTCGGCACGCCATCCGTAGGGGCGGGGTCGCCCCGCCCCAACCCCCGCCGTGACGCCAACGCCGGCACCCCGGCGAACGCACCGTCAATCGTCCCCCCGTCCACGGTTGGCCGCACACCCGACAACGGGCGGGGAAACCCCGCCCCTACGCCACGCCGATGCGCACCTCTCCCGACAGCAGCTTTGGCAGCAGCGCATCGCGGATGGCGGCAAGCGTCCTTGACTCGTGCAGGTTGCTGAGGATCCGGCGCAGGAGAGGCTCAACCTGCCGCTCGAAACTAGACAGCGCGCTCTGGCTGGGGATCACCAAGTCGATTGCCGCAAACGTGTCGCGTGTGATGGTGTCGAACACCGTGCCGTGCGTGTTCTGCTGCAGAGCAGTCACGAGGTGCTTGGCGGCGAAGTACACGAAGTACGGCCCGATCCCCTCCTTGCCTCGCAGAGCATAGCATGATTGGTTCATGGCCATCGGGCTGCCCACGAGAGCAAGCTTTCCCACAGTGCCCCTTGCCGAGATGATCGTCGTGTTTACCGGCAGCACGCGTGTCGCCGAGTTCTCCAGACCGAGAGAGGATATCGTCCTCTGCGTATCGATGACATACACATCGCTTGCTCCAGGTGCATCAACGACCGAGAACCACGGAACGTCACCGTCCCAATACTCCGCCACTGACGTCCTGGGCGTGCCGCCGCCGACGATCTCTACTACGTCTGCCAAGGAAGCGATCTGCCAGCCTTCGGGAACCTCGCCACCACTCGCCTTCGCGAAGCTCTGAGGAAACAGCTCCGCCGTCTCCACATCCATGCCCGCCGGCTGCCGGCCCTCGGCCTTTGCATAGACCGGGTCGAAATCCACGAACCACGACTTGAAGATCGCGCGCGCCATGGCCTCGAGCGTCTCGTTCACACGCCGGTTCAGTTCGATCTTGTCGTCCAGAGCGCCGAGGATCTGACCGATGGCCCTCTGCTCGGACAAAGGTGGCAGCAGGAACGGCAAAGCGGAGAGAATCGACGTATTGAGGTTCGGCATTGTTGCGCCGATGGCGTGTCGGACGATCCATTCACGTGCCTCAGGATGGCCGAGGTAGTACGATGCGAACAGCGGGTCGGCGACCCCCTGACCGAGCCGCACCCGTAGACATCCGGTGCCACACAGCCACCCGTCCTCGGCTTCGCGGATGAGAGCGCGCCGTTCGACGTCTCCGCGGCGGCTATAGACGATGTCGCCGGCTCGAACCAGGTATCGGCTCAAGCGCACGGCGTCGTCTCGCGTGATGCGGGCGATGCCCTCAACGATGATCCGGTTGTCGCCGATGTTCTGTGGCATGATGGAAGGCACGCCGACTGGCACATAGTCCGCGGCGTGCAACTGGCTTCCGAAAGGCCCTGTCTGGATGTCGCCCCCGCCGCGGGCGCAGACATCACCCAGAGTGGTCCATTCCCAGTGCTCAGGCACTCCGCTGAACAGGGCCTCAGCCATCACGCACCACCCTGCGAAGGCTCTCGCGGATCCGCCTTTCAAGCCTTGCCGACTCCTCGAACTGCTCCTCCAGCCTCGCTGTCAGCCGCCGCATCTTCTCCTCGAACGGCTCCTCGTCGTCCTCCGCCTCCTCCGCACCCACATAGCGCCCCGGCGTCAGCACATAGCCCTGCGCGGCAATCTCTTCTTTCGTCGCGCTCCTGCAAAAGCCCGGCACATCGGCGTACGTTCCGCCTGCGCCCTGTAGGGGCGGGGTTTCCCCGCCCTTCCCGGCGTACGTTCCGCCTGCGCCCTGTAGGGGCGGGGTTTCCCCGCCCTTCCCGGCGTACGTTCCGCCTGCGCCCTGTAGGGGCGGGGTTTCCCCGCCCTTCCCGGCGTACGTTCCGCCTGCGGCCTGTAGGGGCGGGGTTTCCCCGCCCTTCCCGGCGTACGTTCCGCCTGCGGCCTGTAGGGGCGGGGTTTCCCCGCCCTTCCCTGCATACGTTCCGCCTGCGCCCTGTAGGGGCGGGGTTTCCCCGCCCTTCCCGGCGTACGTTCCGCCTGCGCCCTGTAGGGGCGGGGTTTCCCCGCCCCTACAGGGCGCAGGCGGCCGCGTCCGTCCCCGATGCACGCCGGCAGGCCCCCACCCCATCGCCCCGCCAGGCGTGGTACGTACCCGCGATGCGTGCGACCTCCTCCTCGCTCAGCTCGCGGTGCGTGCGGTCGATGAGCGTGCCCAGCTTGCGCGCGTCGATGAACAGCGTCTCGCCCCGGCGGTCGCGGCCGTGGC
Organism: Chloroflexota bacterium; assembly: GCA_029553955.1. GTDB lineage: Bacteria > Chloroflexota > Anaerolineae > SpSt-313 > SpSt-313 > JAKPJZ01. The sequence continues at coordinate 17,975 of JAKPJZ010000034.1, read as the reverse complement.
CGCTCTGCCTGTCGCGCGCCAGGAACCACAGGCACACCGGGATCTGCGTCGAGTAGAAGAGCTGCCCCGGCAGGGCCACCATGCAGTCCACCAGGTCGGCCTCGACGATCGCCCGCCGGATCTCGCCCTCGCCCGAGGTGTTGCTCGACATCGACCCGTTGGCCAGCACAAAGCCCGCCACGCCGCCGGGCGTCAGGTGGTGGATGAAGTGTTGCACCCAGGCATAGTTGGCGTTGCCCGCGGGCGGCACGCCATACCTCCAGCGCACATCCTCGCGCAGTTGCTCGCCGCCCCACTCTCGCATGTTGAAGGGCGGGTTCGCCAGCACATAGTCGGCCTTGAGGTCCTTGTGTAGGTCGCGGCGAAAGCTGTCGGCCGGCTCGGCGCCCAGGTTGGCCTCGATGCCGCGGATGGCCAGGTTCATCTGCGCCAGCCGCCACGTCGTGGGGTTCGACTCCTGGCCGAACACGCTGACGTCGCTGCGCCGGCCGCCGTGCGCCTCGATGAACTCCTCGCTCTGCACAAACATGCCGCCCGAGCCGCAGCAGGGGTCAAAGACGCGGCTGCCCGCGCGCGGCGCCAGCATCTCCACCAGCACCTGCACCACGCAGCGCGGCGTGTAGAATTCGCCGCCCTTCTTGCCCTCGGCGCTGGCGAACTGCGAGAGGAAATACTCGTACACCCGGCCCAGGATGTCCCTGGAGCGGTTCTCCCGGTCGCCCAGGCCGATGCCGCCGATCAGGTCCACCAGTTCGCCCAGCCGCTGCTTGTCGAGCGTGGGCCGTGCGTACTCCTTCGGCAGCACGTTCTTCAGCCGCGGGTTCTCGCGCTCGATGGCCACCATCGCCTGATCGATCAGTTGCCCGATCTCCGGCTGCTTGGCCCGCGCCTGCAGGTAGGCCCAGCGCGCCTCCTTGGGCACCCAGAACACATCCTCCGCGGTGTACTCGTCGCGGTCCTCCAGCACCACGTAGCGCACGCCCGGGTCCTTGATATAGTACTCGCTCTTGGGGTCCTCCGACCACAGCCGCAATTGCTCGTAGCGCTCGCTGAACGCGTCGGAGATGTACTTCAGAAAGATGAGGCCGAGCACGACGTGCTTGTACTCGGCCGCATCCATATTGCCGCGCAGCTTGTCGGCCGCGGCCCACAGCGTCGCCTCAAAGCCCAGCGTCGCCCCGTTGCCCTTGCCTGTGTCTTTGCGTACCTGTCTCGCCATGCCCTCGCTGCCCCAGTTCGCTTACGTTCAGAACCCAGCTATCACGATATGCGCATTATACACGCATCCCTCCCCTTTTGCCAGCCCCCGCGCCTCCCATCAGGGCTTTGGCCAAGTCACCTCATGTAGCCCTGAGAATCCCAGGGCTCTCGGAACCCTGTGCCAAGTCGATGACACCGCACCGGAGCACCGCAGTGTCAATTGCCGCCCGATGTGTACCACTCATAGCCGCCTTCCAGCGCAGTCCACTCGCCCGCTATTCCGCCCCCTCCCTTTCTCCTTCGCCCCCAACCTCTTGACAATCCGAACATTTGTGCTATACTACACTCGGGCCTTGCTCGCCGCCGGCCAACCCAATCCCCTCCCCCTGCCCTGCAGAGCACCCGAGGGAGGAACGGTAGGGAATCGTCCAGCCCATCCATCGCGCCCATCACAGCACCGCCGCGCTCACCTTACGCATCACGCTTTACGTATTACGCTTTGCGCATCACGCATCACCCATGACGCAACACGGAGGTCCACCATGCCCCGCCACACATCCAACCGCCAGATCGCCGCCAACCGCGCCAACGCGCGCCGTTCGACCGGCCCCCGCACGCCCCAGGGCAAAGCCAAGGTGAGTCAGAACGTCGTCAAGCACGGCCTCCTCGCCGCTGCCGTCATCCCCACCGCCCTCGAGCCCTACGAATCGCGCGCCGCCACGACGCCATCCGCCGCGACGACTACTTCGGTGCGCCCGAGCCCCACCCTGCCATCCCCGTGCTCACCGCCGCCCTCGCTTCCGACCCCATCGACTATGCCGCCCTGCGCGCCCTCCTCGTCGTCCCTGGCGCCGGCCGCGAGGGCTACACCGACGACCTCATCCTCAAAGTCGCCGAGGGCACACTCGAAACCCTCCAGCGCCAGCAGGCCCTCGCCCGCTGGCGCCAGGTCGCCGAGCTCGAGGCCGCTCTCCCGCACCCCGAAACCGCCCAGCGCCTCGCCCGCTACGAAGCCCAGCTCGACCGCCAGATCCACCGCGCCATGCGCGAGCTCCGCGAGCTCTAGGCCGCGCACACGCCAGACCTCGAGCCCGGCAGCCCCCAGCCGCAGGCACCCGCGGATGACCCCGACCCCCAGCCGCAGGCCGGCTCATCCACGCCGGCCAACCCGATTCCTTCGCGCCAGCCGACCGCCGGCGCGGCCACCAACCCAATTCCCCCGCGACGGGGGAACGCCAGGGGGGCCTCCCCCGGCAGCGCGAACGCCGGCGGAGCCACCAACCCAATCCCCCCGAAGGGGAGACAGTGGGGGCGCCGAACGCCGGCACAACTCTCGTCCGCCAAAACAAAGCCAATCTTCACAATTGGTCGGCGGCCCGGCCGAGAGCGCCTCTGAGAGGAGAACGACCATGAACCAGCGACGACACCCGCCCCGCTGCGCCCACCCCGGCTGCATCGCGCCCACCACATCGACCCCGATCTCCGCCGCCGCCGCCGCGCTACAGAGGGCACTCAGAGGAGGCTTGTGGTGATCGCCCCCATCCTGTCCATCCTGTGCATCCCTGTTTCGTTACCTTGACCTCCAGCAGAAACACTTGTACACTTGGCATCTTGGCGTCATCTTGGCGCCTTTGCGGTAGACTCCCGGTGAGGCCGGCATGAACGCACTCGACCGTTTCACAGCACCCGTACGCGCCTGGTTTGAGGAGTCCTTCGGCCGGCCGACGCCGGCGCAGGCGCAGGGCTGGCCGCCGATCCAGGCGGGCGAGCATACGCTGCTCCTCTCGCCCACCGGCTCGGGCAAGACGCTGGCCGCCTTCCTCTGGGGCCTCGACCGGCTCTTTGCCGAGCTTGCCGAGGGCGAGCGCGGAGCGGGCGTGCGCCTGCTCTACGTCTCGCCGCTCAAGGCGCTCAATAACGACATCGAGCGCAACCTGCGCCGGCCCCTCTCGGGTGTGCGCGCGGCGGCCGCGCGGCTGGGCCAGGCACTGCCCGAGCTGCGCGTGGCCGTGCGCACCGGCGACACGCCCAGCCGCCTGCGGGCGAGCATGGCCAAGAACCCGCCGCACATCCTCATCACCACCCCCGAGTCGCTCTACCTCATCCTGACCTCGAGCAAGGCGCGCGAGATGCTGCGCACCGTGCGCACCGTCATCGTCGACGAGATCCACACCGTGGCCGGCAACAAGCGCGGCGTGCACCTCGCCCTCTCGCTGGAGCGGCTGGAGCGCCTGGCCGGCCACCCCGTGCAGCGCATCGGCCTCTCGGCCACGCAGCGGCCCCTGGAAGAAGTGGCGCACTACCTGGGCGGCCAAGCGTGGCAGGGCGAGCAGCTCGAGCCGCGGCCGGTGACCATCGTCGACGCCGGGCTCGCCAAGGCGCTCGACCTGCAGGTCGTCACCGCCGTGGAGGATTTCCGCGGCCTGGGTGGCTCGATCTGGCCGAGTGTGGACCAGGAGGTGGTGGCGCTCATCCAGGCGCACCAGAGCACCCTCGTCTTTGCCAACGGCCGCCGCCTGGCCGAGCGCCTCGCCGTCCGGCTGGGCGAGCAGCTCGGCGTGCGCGTGCGCGCCCACCACGGCTCGATGGCCGCGGCCGCCCGCCTGGAGATGGAAACCTCCCTCAAAGAAGGGCGCCTGCCGGCGCTGGTCGGCACCAGTTCGCTCGAACTGGGCATCGACATCGGCGCCGTGGACCTGGTGGTGCAGGTGCAGTCGCCCAAGGGCGTGGCCCAGGGCCTGCAGCGCGTCGGCCGCTCGGGCCACCTGGTGGGGCAGACGAGCGTGGGCCGCATCTTCCCCACCCATCGCGAGGACCTCATGGAGGCCGCGGCGGTGGCCGGGGCCATGTTGCGCGGCGAGGTCGAGCCGACGCGCGTGCCCGAGAACTGCCTCGACGTGCTGGCCCAGCAGGTCGTCGCCGCGGTGGCCATGGACGATTGGGGCGACGAGGCGCTCTATGACCTGGTGCGCCAGAGCTACCCCTACCTCAGCCTGCCCCGCGAGGCCTACCACGAGGTGCTGGCGATGCTCGCCGGCAAGTACCCCCGCGAGGCCTACCGCGAGCTGCGCCCCAGGCTCGACTGGGACCGCGCCGCCGCTCGGCTGAGCGCCCTGCCGGGCAGCGCCTACCTGGCCACCTCGAACGGCGGCACCATCGCCGACCGCGGTGCCTTCGGCGCCTACCTCCCCGACGGCAAGACCAAGGTCGGCGAGCTGGACGAGGAGTTTATCTTTGAACGCCGCGAGGGCGACGTGTTCACCCTCGGCAGCCGCACCTGGCGCATTCAGCAGATCCTCGACGATCGCGTGCTCGTGGCCGACGGCACGGGAGCCCCATCGATGATGCCCTTCTGGAAGGGCGACACCCTCTGGCGATCCTACGATCTGGGCCTCGCTGTCGGCCGCTTCCGGCGCCAGGTGGCCGCGCGCCTGCGCGACCCGGAGGTGCTGGCTTGGCTGCACGCCGAGCACGCCCTCGACGACAACTCGGCCCGCAACGTGCTCTCCTACGTGCGCGACCAGGTGGAGACCGCCGGCGCCATCTCGTCGGACCAGACGATCGTCGTCGAGCTGCTGCGCGACCCCCTCGGCGATGCCCGCCTGATCGTGCATTCACCCTTTGGCGGGCGCGTCAACGCCGCCTGGGCACTGGCGCTCCGCGGCATCCTGCGCGAGCGCTTCCACACCACGCCCGAGTGCCAGACCAACGACGACGCCATTATGCTGCGCTTCCCCGAGGCCGACCAGGCGCCACCCGTCGACGCCGTGACCCAGCTTACGCCCGCTGAAGCGCGCGAGCGCATCCTGCGCGAGCTGCCCGGCTCGGCGCTCTTTGGCGCCCAGTTCCGCCAGAACGCGGCGCGCGCCCTGCTCATGCCGCGCGCCAAAGGCCGGCGGCGCACCCCCTTCTGGCTGCAGCGCCTGCGCGCCAAGGACCTGCTGGCCGCGACGCGCCAGTTCGCCTCCTTCCCCATCGTCGTCGAAACCTACCGCGATTGCCTGCGCGACGTGCTCGATCTCGACAACCTGTTGCAGGTGCTGGCGGCTATCCAGGATGGTCGCATCCGCGTGGTGACCGTGGAGCGGGCCACGCCCTCGCCGGCCGCAGCCGGCCTGCTGCGCCAGTTCATCGGCATCTATATGTACGAGTGGGACGAGCCCAAGGCCGAGCACCAATTGCGCCGCCTGGCGCTCGACCGCGACCTGCTCGAGGGGCTGCTGGGCGGCGTGTCTCCGGCCGAGCTGCTCAGGCCCGAGGCCCTGGCCGAGCTGGAGGCCCACCTGCAGCGCACCGCGCCCGGCCGCCGCGCCCGCAGCCGGCAAGAGCTGGCGCTGGTGCTGCAGGAGCTGGGCGACCTGAGCACAGCCGAGCTGCTGGCGCGCGCCGAGGAGGGTGGCGCCGTCTGGCTCGAGGCGCTCGCCGCCGAAGGCCGCATCGTCGAGCGCAGCATCCCCACCGCCGCCGGCCCGGCGCGCCGCTGGCTGCTGGCTGAAGAAGCCGGCACCTACGCGCGCGCCTTCGATGACCCCTTCGCCCCTCCCTCGGGGGGGTCACCGGCCGACAGGCCGACCTATTCCCTCTCCCCCCATGCCGCCGCAGCGGCGCCAGGGGAGAGGGTTAGGGTGAGGGGCGATCTGGCTCAGGAAGCCGGCTGGGCACAGGAAGAGACCTCGCTCGCTCCCTGGAAGCAAGAAGGCGAGGATGACGCAGCGCATGACCAGTTCGAGCATGCTGGCGCATCCTCCCAATTCCCCCTCGCAGGGGGAACAGTAGGGGGGCCTCCCTCGCAGGGAGAGGGCAGGGGTGAGGGTGAGACGTCGTGTGAGCGGCCAACTGCGGAGCCCCGCGAGCCGCTTCCTGCCCATCCAGAAGATCGCCAGGCCGTGGCATCCCCCTTCACCCCTTCGCTCTGCTCAGGGCAGGCTCTAACCCTCTCCCCTCTGGGGGAGAGGGAACAGGGCAGGGCGACACCTTCCCCCTCTCCCTGCGAGGGAGAGGGCGGGGGTGAGGGTGCCCGCCGTGTCCTCCTGCGCCGCCTCCTGCTGGGCCACGGCCCGCTGAGCCTCGACGAGATCCGCGCCCGCTACGACTTGCCCGAGCCATGGCTGCGCGAGGCGCTCGCCGCCCTGGTGGAGGAGCGCGAGGCGGCCCACGGGCGCCTGCGGCCCGGTGGCGCAGCCGAGGAATGGTGCGACCGCGAGGTGCTCGAGCAGGCGCAGCGGCGCACGCTCACACTGCTGCGCCGCGAGGTCCAGCCGGTGCCCCCGGCGAGTTATGCCGATTTCCTGGCCCGCTGGCAGCACGTGCACCCCGAGCAGCAACTGCCCGCCGCCAACGGCCTGCGCCGCGCCATCCAGCAACTGCGCGGCGTGCCCGCCCCGGCGCTGCTCTGGGCGCGCGACCTGCTGCCGGCGCGCGTGGCCGGCTTCCGCCCGGCGGACCTCGACGAGCTCTGCCAGGGCGGCGAGGTCGTCTGGATCGTCACTGGGTCCCGCCCTCCAGGCGGGCCAAGGGGCGAGCGCCCGGCGCGTCTGCGCGCCTGCCTGCTCTTCCGCGGCGAGGGCGCGCTGTACCTGGCGCCACCCGCGGAGGCCCTGCCGCTGGGCGAGGCGGCGCAGCGTGTGCTGGCCTTCCTGCGCGCCGAAGGGGCCTGCTTCGCCGCCGACATGGAGCGCGGCACCGGCCTGCGCGGCGAGGCCCTGGCCCTCGCCCTCGCCGAGCTCGCCGCCGCCGGGCTGGTGACGAACGACTCGCTGCGCGCCCTGCACGAGCTGGTGCGCACCCGCCCCACCACCGATGGGCCTATGCGGCCGCGCAGCACCCTGGAGGCGCAGCTCGCCGAGCGTTGGCCGGGTCCGCACGGTGGGCGGCCAGAGCCGGCCAGGGGGCGGCCGGGCCGCATGCGCCAGGCGCGGCGCCTCGCCTCACGCAGGCTGGCCGCCGCGCCGCAGTGGCTGGGGCGCTGGTCGCTGGTGCACGGCATCGGCATCTGGGGCGCCGAGGCCACCGCGGAGGAGCGCCTCGACCGCCAGACGCGCCAGTTGCTCGCCCGCTACGGCGTGCTGACGCGCGAATGCCTGGCCCGCGAGGCCCTGGCGCCGCCCTGGGGCGACCTCTACGGCTACCTGGAGCTCCTGGAAATGCGCGGCGAGGTGCGCCGCGGCTACTTTGTGCAGGGGCTGGCGGGCGCCCAGTTCGCCCTGCCCGAGGCGGTGGACAAGTTGCGCGCCTGGCACACCCGCCCCCAGCAAGAGGACGACCCGCCGGCCATACTCAACGCCTGGGACCCGGCCTGGCTCCCCGGCATGGCGGCGGGCGGGCTGCCCTTCCCGATCGTGCGGCAGCCCGGCACCTACATCGCGCTGCAGCGCGGCGTGCCCCTGCTCGTGGCCGAGCGCTGGGGGCGCGGCCTCGTCGTGCCCGATGGCGTGGCGGGCAACGAGCTCGTCGCAGCCCTGCGCGCCACGCTGCTCGCCATCACTGCGCGCAGCGGGCGGCGGCGCATCGCCGTCGAGGCCTGGAACGGCGGCCCCGTGCTCGGCTCGGCCGGCCAGCCGCTGCTCGAACGCATCGGCGGCTACCCCCATCCACCGGGCGTCGAGTGGACACCGCCAGCCACTCCATAGCCCAAGTACAATAGTGTCGCTCTGTCAGAGTATACCAGGCAGGCGATAGCTCGTAGTGCGCACGCCTGTGCGCCGTGCCCCGCCGTGGTACCGACTCGCGCTGTCTGCATGGCTGCCAGGAATCGCAGTTGGCCGTGCGTGAAACACGGCGCACAGGCGTGCGCACTACGAACCCAGCTCCATCGTCAAGGAGATGCGCATGCCCACACCAACGTTGTCGTCAGCCGTCGGGACGGGCGAGGCGGCCAAGTTCGAGTTCGGAGGCGTCGTCGCCCTCTCCGCCGGGCACGCCGTCCACGACACCTACTCGGCCTTCCTGGCGCCGCTCCTGCCAGCGTTCATCGAAAACCTCGCGCTCTCGACGACGCAGGCGGGGGTGCTCTCGATGCTGATCCAGTTGCCATCGCTGGCTCAGCCGTTCATCGGCCACCTGGCCGATCGCTACAACCTGCGCATCCTGGTGCCCCTGGGGCTGCTCGGCACGGCCGTCGCCATGAGCCTGCTCGGCATCGCGCCGGGGTACTGGGCGATGGCCCTCTGCCTCACCGTCGCGGGCCTGGCCTCCGCATGCCTGCACGCCGTAGGCCCGGTGATGGCCGGCAACCTCTCTGGGCGGCGGCTGGGGCAAGGCATGGGCTTCTGGATGGTGGGCGGCGAGCTGGGCCGCACCCTGGGGCCGATCATCGTGGTGAGCACCGTGGGCTGGCTAAGCCTGAGGGGCACGCCGCTCTTGATGCTCGCTGGGTTGCCGGTGGCGGCGCTCCTGGCGGTCCGCCTGAGGAACACGCCGGTGGGCGCGCCGGGCGGGCCGGCCCACCTCCCCTGGCGGCAGACGCTCGCCGGCATCGGGTCGGCGCTGGCGCCGCTGGCCGGCATCGTCTTCACTCGCTCCTTCGCCATTGCAGCGCTGAGCACCTTCCTGCCGACGTTGCTCAGGCAACAGGGCGCCTCGTTCTGGCTCGCCGGGGCGTCGCTCTCGCTCTTTGAGGCAGCGGGCACCGTGGGGGCGCTGCTCGGGGGCTCGCTGAGCGACCGCCTCGGCCGGCGCCGCGTGCTCTTGGCCTCCATGCTGGCGACGCCGCTTCTGATGTTCGTCTTCCTGTGGGTCGACGGCTGGCTGCGCCTGCCGCTGCTCCTGCTCTTGGGCCTCGTCGGGCTGTCGATCACGCCGGTGATCATGGCCGTGGCCCAGGAAAGCGTGCCGGGCAACCGCGCACTGGCCAACGGCGTCTACATGGCCGCCAACTTTGCCGCCACGTCGCTGGCGCTTCTCGCCATCGGCGTCATGGGCGACCTCTTCGGCCTGCCTACCGCCTTTGCCGTCAGCGCCGCTCTCCTGCTGGCCGGGCTGCCCCTCCTCCGCTTCCTGCCGCAGCCGGCCGCCGCCCGCCGCGCCTAGCGGCTTCTGCCGGGAGTTCACCGCAAAGGCGCCAAGGCGCAAAGGGGGCGCCAAGGAGAGAGATACCCATCCCCTTGGCGCCGCCTTCGCGTCTTTGCGCCTTCGCGGTGAGCCTCGCCGGCCTCAGGCTTCGGTGCCGTGGTGGGCCGCGACCGGCTCGGCGAGCGCCTGGCGCACTTCGCGGGCAAAGCGGCGGCCGAACTCGCGGGCGCGTTCGAGGTCCTCTGCGCTGGGCGCCCAGCGCACGGCCAGGTCGGAGGTCATGACGTCCAGGCCCGCCTCGCGCAGGCCCTCCTCCAATTGCGCCACGGCGCCGCCCGCCCAGCCGTGCGAGCCAAAGGCCGCGGCGATCTTGTTCGTGAAGCGCAGGCCCTTGAGGTCCTCCATGAAGGCCGCGACATTGAGCAGTATGCGCTGGTTGTGCGTCGACGAGCCGACCAGCAGGCCCTTGGCCTCGAGCAATTCCTTCACCACTTCGGTGCGGTCGGCCATGGGCAGGCCGCGCAGCAGCGCCTCCACGCCCTCGTCGGCCACGCCCTCGGCCAGGGCGCGGGCCACCTTTTCCGTCGAACCCCACATCGTCTCGTAGGCGATGACGACCCGCTCTTTGGCCTCGCCCGTCGCCCAGCGCCGGTAGGCTTCGAGGATCTGCCCGGGGTTCTCGCGCCAGATGACGCCGTGGCCCGGCGCAATGGTCGCGATTTCGAGGCCCGAGCGCGCCACCTCGTCGAGCTTGCGCAGCACCATGCGGCTGAACGGGGCGAGGATATTGGCATAGTAGCGCGCCGCCTCGTCCCAGAGCTGCCACGACTCCACCTGGTCGGCAAAGCGCTGCGAAGTGGCCAGGTGTTGGCCAAAGGCATCGTTGGGCAGCAGCAGGCGCTCTTCCTGGACGTAGGTAAACATGGAATCGGGCCAGTGCAGCATCGGCGCTTCGATAAAGCTGAGGGTCTTGCCGCCGAGGTCCAGGTGATCGCCGGTGTCCACGACCTGGAAATCCCAGAGCTGCGGATAGTAGGCGCCCAGGCTCTCGGTGCCCTTGCGGCTGCAGATGAGGCGGGCCTCGGGCGCCTGCGCCAGCACGTGGGGGATGGCGCTCGAGTGGTCCACCTCGCCGTGGTTGGCGATGAGGTAGCGGATGCGCGCCGGGTCGATGAGCTCGCGGATGCGGCCCATCATCTCATCCTCAAAGCCGGGCGCCACGGTATCCACCAGCGCCGGCTCGTCGCCCAGCACCAGGTAGGCGTTGTAGGTCGTGCCGCGGGGCGTGGTGTAGGTATAGCCGTGAAAGCTGCGCACGTTCCAGTCGATGGCCCCCACCCAGAAGACGCCGTCGGCAACCTGTAGCGGCATAATAGCCTCTCCTTTCTGCGGCGCTTGTTCTGATTGTCATTGCGAGTATCCCCGGGGTTCGCCGAACCCTGTGCCAGGAAGAGGAACTTGAGCTTGCGTCCCAGGCCGACAGCGGGGCGTTTCGCTGCGCGCCCATCCGGCCCTAAGCCTTGGGCAAGGGGTTTTGGGAGGCTGGCACCGTTGCCCGGCCCCCCGTGGGGGGGCCGGGCAACGGTGCCAGCCTCCCAAAACCCCTCCTTGAGGGGCCCGCACCGGGCTTGTGCAATGCGTGCAAGCCGGTCACCGGCCCCAGGAGCCACAGACAGGCCAAGTTCCGGAGCAGCGCCCCAGGGTTCGCCGAACCCTGTGCTCAGCACAGAACCTTGGCCTGTCATTGCGAGAAGGCGGCCGCAGCCGCCGACGAAGCAATCCCCAGGTTGCGAGCGAAGCGAGGCAACTCCAACGCCTGACGTGGAGATTGCTTCGCTGCGGCTCGCAATGACAAGTTCCTGGGCAGTCGCGCTGTAGCCGCGGCATCGTGCCGCGTAGAAGGGTTTCTTCGCTGCGGCTGCTCATGACGTGGGCCGCCGGACTGTAGGCGCGGCATGTTGCCGCGGGACTCTCCCGCGCGGCACGATGCCGCGGCTACAGTGCGACGTCATCCGCCTGGCGCAGGGTTGCGGCGAACCCTGGGGTACTCGCAATGACAAGTTCCTGGGCAGTTGCCGCGGGACTCTCCCGCGCGGCACGATGCCGCGGCTACAGTGCGACGTCATCCGCCTGGCACAGGGTTGCGGCGAACCTTGGGGTACTCGCAATGACAAGTTCCTGGGCAGCAGAGCAAGGTATATGCCAGGCTGCGATCCTTAACCCTGGCTTAATGTGCTTAACAACGCCTTTGCCCAAAGCTGCTATGCTATCCGCATTGGCCAGCGGGTCCGCCCGACCCACATGGCCGGGGTTCTTGAGGTGTCTGGCGCCGAGGCCCGCCCGCGGGCGGGCCTCGGCGCCAGACACCTCAAGAACCCCTAAAAGGGGGTTGGCACCGGGGGCATGCCAGCGGCAGGGCCGGTGGCCAACCCCTTCGGGGTATGTATTATGTTCGTTTGACACACTTGTGCCTTGATAGTAGAATGGCGGGCCACGGAACGCTGACAATGCAGAGGAGAGACTGCATGATCGAAGTGGAGCACCTAACCAAGTACTATGGGGCTGTGCCGGCCATCCAGGATGTGAGCCTGAGCGTGAACAAGGGCGAGATTGTGGGCTTTCTCGGCCCCAACTCGGCCGGCAAGACGACGACGATGCGCATTCTGAGCGGCTACATGCCGCCCACGGCGGGCACGGCGCGCGTGGCCGGCTACGACGTGATGCGCGATTCGCTCGAAGTGCGGCGGCGCATCGGCTACCTGCCCGAGACGGTGCCGCTCTACCCCGAGATGGCCGTGCGCAGCTACCTGGAGTACATGGGCGCGCTGCGCGGCGTGGCCAAGCCGGCCCAGGCCGCCGAGCGCGCCATGGAGTCGTGCGGCCTCGCCGACCGGCGCGAGATGCTGATCGGCAAGCTGTCGAAAGGCTACCGGCAGCGCGTGGGCCTGGCCCAGGCCATCATCCACGACCCGGAGGTGCTCATCCTCGACGAGCCGACCATCGGCCTCGACCCGCGCCAGATCATCGAGGTGCGCAACCTGATCAAGGGCCTGGCCGGCAGCCACACCGTGATCCTCAGCACCCACATCCTCCCCGAGGTCAGCCAGGTGTGCCAGCGGGTGATGATTATCAACAAGGGGCGCATCGTCGCCGAAGATACGCCCGAGCGCCTCACCGGCCGCCTGCGCGGCGCGCAGCAGCTCCACATCCAGGTGGCGCGGCCGGCCGGCGACGCGCGCACGGCGCTCGAGGCGGTGCCCGGCGTGCTGACGGTGGCGGAGACGAGCCCCGGCTGCTTCGAGGTGGAGTCGGCGCTCGACAACGATCCCCGCACCAAGATCGCCGAGCTCATCGTGGGGCGCGGCTGGGGGCTGTTGGAGCTGCGGCCGGTGGGCATGAGCCTGGAGGAGATATTCCTGACACTGACCACTGAAGACGCGGCGCGCGCCGCCGAAGAGGACGGCCCCACGATAAGCATCGACGCAGCGCCCGGCGAAGGGAGGAGAGACCGATGAGAGCGACCTGGCTGATCGCCCGGCGTGAGCTGGCGAGCTACTTTACCTCGCCCATCGCCTACGCCGTCACGGCGGTCTTTATGGTCATCGTGGGCTATTTCTTTGGCATGATCCTCTACCTCTCGCGCGAGGCCACGATGCGCTACCTGTTCTACAACGTCACGACCTTCCTGCTGCTCATCGGCCCGGCGCTGACGATGCGCCTGGTGGCCGAGGAGCGCAAGTCGGGCACCATCGAGCTCCTGCTGACCGCGCCGGTGCGCGATGGCGAGGTGATCGTCGGCAAGTTCCTCGCCGCCCTGCTGCTGTGGGCACTGATGCTGGCGCTGACCCTGGTCTACCCGCTCTTGCTGCGCGCCTTCGGCAACCCCGACCCGGGGCCCATCCTCTCGGGCTACCTCGGGCTGCTCCTCGCCGGCGGCGCGGTGCTCTCGCTGGGCGTGGTGGCCTCGACCCTCACCGCGAACCAGATCGTGGCTGCCCTGGTCGCCTTTGGCCTCAGCCTGATGCTGTGGCTGGCCGACGCGCTGCAGTACGTCGTGTCGGGGCCCGTGGGGCAGTTCTTTGCCTACCTGTCGCTGTCGGTCCACTTTGCGGACCTGCCCAAGGGCGTGATCGACACCAAGGACGTGATCTTTTACCTGAGCATCATCGTGGCGTCGCTCTTTGTCGCCACCCGCATCCTCGAAGCACGGAGGTGGAAGGGATGACCGAGCGACTCAGGCGCTTCGCGACCCCCATCCTGGGGCTCGGCGCCGGCCTCTTGATCTTTGGTGTGTTCTGGACGCTCATCCATGGTGAGCTGCAACTGGTGGGCGAGATCGCCGGCGGCCTGGGCATCGTGGCCATCGCCGGCTATGTGGCCCTCGAACCGGCGCGGGTGTGGTCGGCACTCACCGGGCGCATGGCGCGCCAGGGGGGCAACGCCACCGTCATCACACTGGCCGTGATCGGCATCCTCATCCTGGCCAACTTCATCTCGGCGCGCCACTCCGCGCGCCTGGACGTGACGGCCGAGCGGCAGTTCTCGCTCTCCAAGCAGAGCCTGCAGGTGCTGGCGGGCCTGACGGAGCCGGTCACCATCACGGCCTTCATGACCCCCAACTACTATGCCCAGGAACAGGTGCGTGACCTGCTGAAAGAGTACACGCTGCACTGCGACAAGCTCTCGGTCGAGTACATCGACCCCGAGCAAAAGCTGGCCCTGGCGCGCCAGTACGGCATCAGTCAAGACGGCACGCTGATCTTCCAGTCGGGCGACCGGCGCCAGGAGTCGCTGGGCTATGACGAGCAAGCGTTCACCAGCGCCCTGGTCAAGGTCACCCGCACCGAGACCAAGATGGTCTACTTTCTCACCGGCCATGGCGAGCGCGACCCCGAGGGCAGCGACGCCGCGGGTTACCGGCAGGCGGCCGAGGCGCTCAAGCACGACAACTATGACGTCAAGACTCTGAACCTGACCGCGAGCAACGCCGTGCCCGACGACGCGGCGACGGTCATTATTGCCGCGCCCACGGCCGCCCCGACAGCGCCCGAAGTCACGGCGCTCAACGCCTATGTGGACAGGGGCGGCAGCCTGCTCCTGCTCGGCGACCCGTCGAGCGACGTCGCCCTCGGCGACATCCTGAGCCGCTGGGGCCTGAGCCTGCGCCAGGATATCGCCGTCGACCCGGCAAGCTCGTTCTTTGGCGATGTGGCCACGCCACTGGTCAGCCACTACCCGTACCATACCATCACCAAGGACCTGACCGGCATGACCAGCATCTTCCCACTGGCGCGCTCGATCGCCCAGGCCGCCGAGATGCCGGCGGGGGTGAGCGTCAGCCCTCTGGTGCGCACGAGCAGCCAAAGCTGGGGCGAGACGGACCTGGAGAACCGCCAGGTTCAGAAGGATGCCGACAAAGACACGGCCGGGCCGCTCGACCTCGCCGTAGCGGCGACGCTAGAGCTGCCGGCGCCGGCCGACGGCGGTGAGGCGGCGAACGCGCGTCTGGTGGTGTTGGGCGACGCCGACCTGGTGTCGAACGACGTGCTGCAGTCGGTGCAGGGGGGCCTCGGCAACGCCGACCTCTTCCTGAACGCCGTGAGCTGGCTGGCGGAGGAAGAGTCGCTCATCTCCATCCGGGCCGCAGAGCCTACGCTGCGCACGGTCCTGCTGACGCCAACCCAGGTGCGCCTGGTGATGTACACCAGTATCCTCTTCCTGCCGGGGTTGGTCGTGGCGGCGGGCGTGTGGGTATGGTGGCGGAGGCGCTAGATGAAACCACGTACGACGCTGCTTGTGGTGGGCGTCTTCCTGGCGCTGCTGGCCTACGTCTACTTGGGCGAGCTGCGCCGGCCCGCGGCCACCGATACGGCGACCACACCCACGCCGGCGCCGCTCCTGAGCGTCGCGGCCGACCAGGTGCTGGGCCTCAGCGTCAGCGGCGGCGGCAAGGAGACGCGGCTCGCGCGGCAGGTCGGCAGCGAGTGGCAGTTGGAGGCGCCGGTGCCCGGCCCAGCCGATGCCTCACGTGTCAGCCAGTTCCTGGGCCGGGTGGCCATGCTCAACCCCACCCGCTCGCTGGATGACGCCGGGCCCCTGGAGGAGTATGGCCTGGCCCCGCCCGCGCTCGAGGTCACATTGACCCTGGCCGACGGCAGCACGCAGGTGCTGCGGATCGGCGCCGAGAACCCGCAGCAGACGGCCTACTATGCGCAGGTGCAGGGGCAGGCGGGCGTGCACCTGGTAGCCGCCCTGACCGTGCAGAGCGCCCAGGGGATGCTCGACACGCCGCCCGTGCCGCCCACGGCCACGCCGGCGGCCACGAGCACGCCGACAGAGGCGAGCACGCCCGCTAGTTAGGGGACGAGTATCGAGCACGAAGGACGCGAAAGGACGCGAAGGACACGAAGAGCAAGTTGCTCATAGCCGATATGCCTGCACCCCTGGCGTCGCGCCCACCAGACTCCCCAGCGAGCGATCAGGCGGCCGAGTCACTCCTACACCCAAGCAAGCGAGCTGGGGCGTCACGCGTGTCGCGCCCCCCGAGATCGCTTGCATCTGGGCTGCAAGGTGGCGTTTCGGCGGCAGGCAAACGACCAAAGTCGTCACTACGAAGGGCCAGGCGCCGCATATAGTGCGCTTGGTGACAGAGTGTGGTGCGAGTACTACAACCGTACCTGGCGCTGCCACTGCTGGCCATCCGGGTAGCTGCCGGCTGACACGCTCCGCAGCCTCCCCTTGGGCGCGGGCAAACCTACGCAGGCACATGCCCTCGTGCGCCCGGCCCTGGCCCGGAAGGGGTCTTTTTGGCGGGTTGGCCAGAGCCGTGCACGGCTCTGGCCAACCCGCCAAAAAGACCCCCAAAAGGCCCCGTTCCGGTTATGCGCGAAGCGCTGTACCCGGATCGCGCGCCTTCCCAGACAAGTACGGTTGTGGTACTAGTCCAGGATAAGCTTGGCGCGCTGGAAGCGGGCCATGGCTGCCGCGAGCACGACGGCATCGACCACCGCCAGGACGGCGGCCGCGGCGACCAGGATCAGGCTCCAGTTGACGTTGATGAGCCAAGCCTGCACCTGCAGCCCCGAGATGTCGGGAAAGAGCCTGGGCAGCGCGCCGACGATGGCAACCGGCACACAGACGATGGCGATGACGGCGAAGCTCATCGTCTGCGCCGCCTGGCGCACGGTGGCCGCGCGCAGCGACACGAGCACGCCCACGCTGGCGGCCAGCCCCGCCGTCAGGAACCCCAGCACCGTGCCGGCCACGACCGTCAGGGGTGGGTAGAGCAAGAGCTCGCCATGCCCGTGCACCACGTTCACCGCGATGAGCCCCAACAGCAGGCTGGCCAGCGTCAGGCCCCAGCCGTAGCTGATGGCGGCCAGCACCTTGCCGAAGAGGATCGACCGGTTGGGCATGCGGCTGGCCAGCAGCGTCTCGAGGGTGTGGCGCTCGCGCTCGCCGGCAAAGGCATCGGCCACCACGCCGACCACCAGGAAGAGGGGCACCCAGGCCCAGAAGACGAGCGACATGGGCGACGTGACCCATTCGCGCCCCGTCTGCAGGGGCATGAAGACGCCAAAGACACCGATCATGAGCCCCAGGCGCACCAGGCCGCCGCGCCCGCTGCCCTGCGCCAGGAGCAGTTCTTTCCATTCCTTCCACATGATCGTCCACACGTCAGCAATCATTTCTCTTCCTCCATGAGGGTCAGGAAGACCTCCTCCAGGTTGGCCTTGCTGCGGCGAACCTCTTCGACCTGGGCACCGGCGCCCACCAGCAGGCTGACGAGCGCCGCCATGTCGACCTCGCCGCGCAGCTCAATGACGAGGTGGCCGTTCTGCACCTCTGCCGCTATCACCTCGGGCCGGGCGCGCAGCGCGGCGAGCACCTCGTCGCCAAAGCCGCGGCCCACGACCTCGGCACGCGGGCCTGACGTGCGGGTGCGCAGCTCGTCGGGCGAACCCACGGCCAGGAGCCGCCCCTGGCGGATCACGCCCACGCTGCTGCAGAGCTTTTCGGCCTCGGCCAGGTTGTGCGTGGTCAGGAAGACCGTCACGCCCTCCTGCGCGGCCAGGCTGGCCAGGTCATCGCGCAGCGCCGCAGAGGCCACCGGGTCAAGACCGGCGGTCGGCTCGTCGAGAAAGATCAGCGGCGGGCGGTGCAGCAGGGCGCGCGCCACCGCCAGCTTTTGCTTCATGCCGCGGCTCCAGGTGCCCACCTGCTCGCCGCGCCGCGCCCACAGGCCCATGTGCTCGAGCAGCTCGCGGGCGCGCGCCCGGCGCTCGGCCGGCGGCAGGCGCCACACGCGGCCATAGAACTCCAAGTTGTCGGCCGCGCTGAGACGCTCGTAGAGGCCCGAGTGCTCGAGCAACGCCCCGGTGCGGGCGCGCACCTCGTCGCCCTGCGCCAACGTGTCGTAGCCAAGCACCTCGGCGCGGCCACGCGTAGGCTCGAGCAGGCCCAACAGCAGGCGGATGGTCGTCGTCTTGCCCGAGCCGTTGGGCCCCAGGAAGCCAAAGACCGTCCCGGACGCGACCTCGAGCGAGAGGCCGTCCACCGCCTTGACGGCGCCAAAGTCACGGCTGAGGCCGTCGGTGCGGATTGCCAGTTGTGTCACGGTGATCCTCCAATTGTAGGGGTTTGTGGCGGGGTTGGCGTTGCCGGCCACCCCGCGGGGTGGCCGGCAACGCCACCCCCGCCACAAACCCCTACTCTAGAGCATGCTGTCAATGGCGCGCTTCATCTGTGCTCGGTAGCCCTCAAAA
>JAKPJZ010000002.1 GCA_029553955.1 Chloroflexota bacterium | reverse complement strand
CCCGCCGAGGGCATGCGGTTGGCCTTCTGCCAGCGCAACGTGCAGGCCGCGCGCGCCGACCTCACCCGCATCTGCGCCGAGATCCGCGAAGAACTCGAATCCGAAGACGCCGCGCTGGAGACGACCGGTGCGCGTGCCCTGCCCGGGGCCGAACCCGAACCTCGCCCCGCGCGCCCTATGGCCGGCGCCGTTTACGTCAGCTGCGCCGGCCGCGGCGGCCCGCACTTCGGCGGCCCCGGTGCCGAGCTGCAGATCGTGCGCCGGGCGCTGGGCGACGTCCCGCTGGTGGGCTTCTTCGCCGGCGGCGAGATCGCCCGCAACCACCTCTACGGCTACACCGGGGTGCTGACGGTGTTCACGGACTGAGCGGCCGATCAGCGGCGGCGCAACAGTGGCTGCCGGGCTGGGTTGTGGGCGAACTGGCAGGGCTGCAGAGGCAAATTCTCAATAGGAATGGCACCATCCCGGCGTCGCTTGGTCATCTGTCGCTATGAAAATTGAATTGCTGCAGAACCCTTCCGATCACCGGCCGGCCCCCCGTGTGCGGCGCGTGCCCCCTCAGTTGCGCGCATCCTTGGGTCGACCACCGGTTGCGTAGTCTTTCGCTGCGCCGGCAAACGCGGGGCGCGGCTGGTGGGCCACGAAGTCCGCAACGTCGATGGCCTCCTGCTCGCTCAGCGAGTTGTTCTGCCCGAGGGGCATCTTGCCCTTGATGAAGGCAGCGGCGGTGTAGGTGCGGGCCATGCCGGCGCCCACGTTGAACGACTTCGGCCCCCAGACGGGCGGAAACACATACCCGCCCCGGCCGTCCGGTGTGCCGGCACCCTGTGCGCCGTGGCAGCTGGCGCATTTGGCCGCGTAAAGCTGGCTGCCGCGCGCACGGTCCGGCGTCAGCGAGGTGTCCACCGCACCCATGCCGCGCCCCACCACGGCGCTGCCAACCGGCACACCCGTTGAGAGCCAGCGCATGTACATCAGCATGGCGTTCATTTCCTTCGAATTCCAGGTCAGCGCCTGGCCATTCATCGAGCGCTGGAAGCAGTCGTTGATGCGCTCCTGGAGCGAGTCGATCTGGCCGTCGCGCGTGCGATAGGTCGGGAAGACGGCGGTCAGCCCGACGAACGGGCCCGCACCCGCCTGCGTGCCGGCGCCC
>JAKPJZ010000242.1 GCA_029553955.1 Chloroflexota bacterium | reverse complement strand
CGTTTGGCGCTGCGTTTGGCTTTCATGGGAGAAATGGTGCGCGACCCTAGGACCGGCGGGGCGCGACTCTAAAGCTTAAAATGTGTGACGATCGCGTAGACTCCGCGCTTGTGCCGTTGGGCAAGTTGCCCTGCCAATCGTCCGCCACCCATGCTCCCGGCTTTTCTCACGACGCTGCTCTGGTCGATCTCCGCGATCTCCGCGCGCAAGTCGATCGCGGCGGTGGGCCCCGTCCGCGCCAACCTCACGCGGCTGGCGCTGGCCCTGGCACTCCTCGCGCTCTACGCGCACACGGCGGGCAGCGGGTTCGCACACGCGGACACGGGCTGGTTTTTGGTGAGCGGGCTCTTCGGCATGGGGCTGGGTGACATCGCGCTGTTTTACGGGATGCCGATGGTCGGCGCGCGGATGAGCGTGCTCATGACACAGTGCCTCGCCACGCCGATCGCGGCGCTGGTCGAGTGGCTCTGGCTCGGCACCACCCTCTCGCCCGCACAAATCGTCTGGAGCACGACGATCCTCGTGGGCGTGGCGGTGGCGTTTTTCCCTGGGGAACACGCCGGGCCGGTGCGCCCGCTCGGACTGGTGCTCGGCGTCTGCTCGGCCGCCTGCCAGGGCCTCGGCGCCGTGCTCAGCCGCAAGGCCAACGACGTGGCTGCGCTCGCCGGCCAGTCCACCGACGCCATCAGCGCCGCGTACATCCGCACGCTCGGCGGATTCGTGTGTGCGGCGGTGGTCCTCACGCTCTGGAGCCGGCTGGCGCCGCGGGCACGCGAAGACGCGAATGGCCGGCCAGCGCCGCCGAAGCGCACCGTGTACCGGTGGATCGCCGCCAATGCGCTGTGCGGCGCAGTGCTCGGCGTGAGTTGTTACCAATGGGCGCTGCGCACCACGCCGAGCGGGGTCGTGCTGCCGATCGTCGCCTGCACGCCGCTGGTGATCTTGCCGTTCAGCTACTGGCTGGAGGGCGAAAAGCCGGGCCGCCGCTCGCTCGTGGGCGGGCTGATCGCGGTCGCCGGCGCCGTGGCGCTGGCCCGCGTACGCTAAAACCGCCTCGGCGCGCCCTTGACCCGCGCCCCCCGTCTGCGGTTGTCTGGGGGTTTCCATGCTCACCATCGCCGACATTTCCAAAAGCTACGGGCCCCGCACACTGTTCGAGGACGTCTCGCTTTTCATCCAGCGGTCCGACCGCCTCGGCCTCGTGGGCCCCAACGGCGCCG
>JAKPJZ010000225.1 GCA_029553955.1 Chloroflexota bacterium | reverse complement strand
CTGTCGCCTACATCCGTTCGCAGAGGGGCCAAGAGAGCCCGGTGCTACCATAGGCCGGGCTCTCTAGCGGTTGCGAACTCTGGCGAAAAATGGTAGACTTCGACAAAAGGAAAGCCCCACGACGTTAGCGGCGTCTGGGGCGTGGTCAACCGGCGCGGGCGGCTGACATGGGTAGTATACCATGGGGACCGCCTACCGGCAAACGGAAAGGGCGGTCTTTTGCTATGTGCGAAATGGATTATCGGGAGCTGCCCAATGAGGAACTGGAGCGACTAGCACACGCTGGCAATGAGAGGGCATGCGCCGGCGAGCTTGCCAAAGTAGAACAGGCGTGCGATAATGGGGCATACTTTATTCCCTAGAATGTAGGTTCTAACGGCCTAACCTGGAGGGAACCATGCCAGAGCAAGCCTTAACCACAACCCGGCCCGGCGAGCTGGTGACGACCTCGCCCAGGCCAGCAGACCAGAACCCGGCCGCCGTCTATGTGGCCCACCTGGCCCCCGGAGGGCGCCCAACCATGCGCCAGGCCCTGCAGACCATTGCCGGCATGCTGACCTCCGGCCAGTGCGATGCCTCTACCATCGAATGGGGGGCCCTGCGCTATCAGCACACGGCGGCGATCCGGGCGGCCCTGGCCGGGCAGTATGCGCCGGCGACGGTAAACAAGATGCTTTCCGCCCTGCGCGGAACCCTCAAGGCGGCCTGGCGCCTGGGGCAGATGACAGCCGATGACTACAGAACGGCAACCGACTTGGAGCCCGTCAAAGGGAGCACGCTACCCCGGGGGCGAGCTCTGAGCGCCGGCGAGCTGCGGGCCCTATTCGACACGTGCGCCGGCGATCCCTCGCCCGCGGGGGCTCGAGACGCGGCCCTGCTCACCATACTGTATGCAGGCCTGCGGCGATCTGAGGCCGTAGCTTTGGACCTCGCCGACTATGACCCCCAGACCGGGGCCCTTACAGTGCGAGCCGGCAAGGGCCACAAGGACCGGACGACCTACACAGACGACGGCGGCCGCGAGGCCCTGGCCGATTGGCTGGCGATCCGGGGCCAGGAACCCGGCCCCCTGCTCTACCCGGTGCGCAAGGGCGGCAAGCTGCAGCGCCGGAGGATGACCGGTGACGCGGTGCTGGAAGTGATGCGGAAACGAGCTGCGCAGGCCCCCGTGAGCAGGTTTAGTCCTCACGATCTGCGCCGAACCTGGATAGGTGATCTGCTGGACGCCGGCGCCGACATTGCCACAGTGCAGGCCCTGGCCGGCCATGCGAGCGTGACGACCACGGCCAAATACGACCGGCGGCCCGAGGCCACCAAGCGCCGGGCGGGGAACCTGCTACACGTGCCCTACACGCGGCGCCCGCGACGGTGGCCCGATGGCGAGTGAGTATGCGGAACTTATGTGCGAGAGCATGCTTGACATACGCTGCACATCTGTGGTACACTCTGCTTACACTTGTGCATGTTGAGGATTGAAACGCCCGCGCTCTCTGCCTTGCCTCTTGCCGTCTGGCCTTCAGGCCTTCGGTTGTGGGCGGTGTATGCCTCAACGCGGTGTATATCAGCGTCGCGATGGAGTTTGCCGCCCAGCCCCTAATGGGGTGAATGGGCGGCTTTTTGCATATCGGGTTTGGAGATGCTATGAACAACAGGGAACAGTTTGTGAGGTTTCGGGTATCTGCTGCTGAGCGTCAAGCCCTTGACCTTATGCTCCAGCAGGAAGAGCGCCGGGTGAGTGAGTTTATCCGTGACCTGGTGCGAGCTGAGGCAGCTAAGCGCGGCCTATGGCCGGTGCCGGCC
>JAKPJZ010000219.1 GCA_029553955.1 Chloroflexota bacterium | reverse complement strand
GCCGCGGCGGGAGGGCCGCTGGATGCGGCGGACCTAGGGCGTGTGAAGGTGTACCGCGCGGGCGAGCCTGCCGACGGAGTGGACCTCGAGGTCGCGGACGACCGCTTGGTATACGATGGCGACATCAAGGCCAACCCCGTGGTTGAGCCGAGTTCGGTGATAGTGGTGCCGGGAACGGAAGTCCGGGTGTATGTGGCTGGTTTTGTCGCGCGGCCGGGCCAAGTTGCGCTGAGGCGCGGAGCGACGGCTCTAGATGCTATAGCCGCCGCGGGCGGAGTGACTTCCACCGGTGACGGAACCCGCGTGGCCTTGGCACGCAAGACGGGCGAAGGTGCTTTCTCCCTGGAGATCGACGTGATGTCGGCGCTTGACGCCCGGGAGGCACAGGGCAAGCCGCCGGTTGCGCCGATGCCCTTGCTGGAGGACGGCGACGCGCTGTTCGTTCCGGAGGCTGTGCCTGCGCACACATTGGTGCTGGGCGAGGTGGCGCGGCCAGGGGCGTACCAGCTCCAACGCGGAGCGAAGCTTCTGGACGCCATAGCGGCGGCGGGAGGGGCCACGGCCAGGGCTTCCTTGGATAGTGTGACGGTCTACGCCGCAGGAAAGCCCGATCAGGCTGACCAACGCGCCATCGGCGAGGGGCGTGCGCTCTTTGCCAGCAGTGCGCAGGACAACCCGGAGCTCTCTCCTGGCGACATGGTTGTTGTGGGCTCGCGCGCGATCTACGTGAGCGTGGTGGGGCGAGTGGCCCGTCCAGGAACGTACGAGCTGCTTTCAGGGGCGCGCATTGTGGACGCCTTGGCGGCGGCAGGGGGCGTGGCCTCCGGAGCCGATGCGGGCGCAGTGGTGCACAGCCGCAGGGGGTCTGAGACTGGTTCGGCGACTCTGGACGCCGAAGCGCTGCTGCGCGATCCGAGCCTCGACGCCAATGCGCTGCTTGCGGATGGGGATGCCCTGTTCGTACCGGAGGCCCGGGAGCAGGTCGCGATCATGGGCGAGGTGGCTCGGCCCGGTGTGTACCCCGCGGGGCGCGGCACGACTTTGATGGACCTTTTGGCTGCGGCGGGCGGGCCCACCGGCAAGGCGGACCTTGGCCGGGTGAAGGTATATGAGGGCCAGGGCGGGAAGGCCGCGCTGGGCGCTGATACCGGCGCCGACGGCCGACCTGGCGACCTCACAGGCTTGAGCCTGGCGGTCGCAGAC
>JAKPJZ010000174.1 GCA_029553955.1 Chloroflexota bacterium | reverse complement strand
CGTGACGGTGATCATGCTGGGCAGGGACGTCGCCGAGGTCCATCGCTACCTGGCCAGAGGGTCGCGCGTGCTGGTCGTCGGCGGCCTGATCAGCCGGGATGTGACGGTGAACGGCGAAGCGCGCACAGTGAATGAGGTGCTGGCGCGCCGTATCGAGTTCCTCGACCCCCGAAGCGATCAGGGGATAGCGGGGCAAGGCGAGCTCGGCGGCCCAGGAGCGGGCGATCATGACGGGAACGGTGATCCGGATCCGGCCTGAGCACCTGCTGCGCGCCCTGGCCCTGCTCCTGGCCGTCGCCGCCATCCCTCTGGGGATCGTCCACACGCCCTACCTGCATGGCCGGGCGACCCTGCTGACCCCCGAGCGGCGGGACCTGATGCGCTACCTGGACCGTGCGGCGGGGTGGGCCGGAGGGCTCGGCAGGGAAGCGGATACCCTGCAGCGCATCCTGGATGAGGCGACGCGCGACCCCGGCGCGGGGCGCCTCCTGGACCTGGGCCAGACGGGCACGCAGGCCTTGGAGCGCCTGGCGGGCCTGGCGCAGCAGACCGACTCCGCCCAAGTGCCGCCGGCGGAGAGCGCGCTGCACCGGGACCTGTGCGATGCCGTGGCCGTGGAACTGCAGGCGGCGCAGGACGTCCTGACCTGCGTGGGTGCGCCGAGCCAGGACGCGCTGGCCCTGGCGCAACAGGACCTGGCCGACGCGCGCGGCCGCGTGGGGACGCTCCAGGACGTGATCCGCCAGCAGCAGGCCGCGCTGGCACGGCAAGGGGATGACGATGGACAATGAAGCAATAGCCGGTGACGAACGGCTGCAGGAAGCCCTGCTGGAGGTGCGCCACCTGCGTCTGAACCTGGCCCAGTTGGTGGCCAACTACCAGGGCCTGGAGCAATTGCGAGCCCAGGCCGAAGCCCGCGAGCGCGGCCTGGCGCGGGCGCTGCGCGGCATCGCCGAGACGCTCATCCCCGAGCGCCTGGCCGAACTGGCGCGGCAGGACCCCGTGCGGTTCCAGAGCCTGCCGGCCATCGATCTGGCGCGCCTGGTGCAGACCGAAGCGGCCGCCAAGCTGTATCGCCTTCAGATGGGCCAGTCGGGGCCCGTTACGGACCAGGCCCAGGCGCTCGAGCGGCGGCTGCAGGAACACGGGCAGGAGATCGCCGCCCTGCAGGCCCGGCTGGCGGCCAGCGAGGCGGAGCGCCAGCAGGCCGAAGCCCGCGCCCGGGCGCTCGAAGCGCGCATGGCCGCGCTGTTGGAGCAAAGGGCGGCCGGCCAGGAGACACCGGCCGCTGTGGAAGCAGACCTGGAAGGAGAGGCGCGGGACCACGCGCTCCTGCGCCTGCTGGCCACGACCGGCCTGAGCCGGCGGAAGGAGATCGAGCGCCTCCTGCAGGAGCGACACGGCGTCCCCGAAGGGGGCTCCATGCAGCGCCTGTTCGAACGGGCGGTGCGGGCCGGCTGGCTGGTGACGGCGCGGCCCAAGCCCGACGTGCGTGGCCGCAGCACCGAACTGGTCCGTCTGTCGGAGGCCGGCGTGGAGGAGGTGATGCGGCGCTGGGGCCTGGAGCCGGTCCCATCGGAGTGGCAGCGCCTGGTGGCGCGCCACGGGTCGGACGCCCACGTTCTCCTGACCCTGGACGCCCGCGATCACCTCCTGCGCTTCGGGGCCACGGCCGTCGACCTGGACCCCGCACCGGTGCCGACGCCCGACGGCGGAACCTTCGCACCCGACCTGGTGGCCGTGCTCGAGGGGCGCCCCCTGTACGTGGAGTGCGAGCGCGATACCCGCAAGGACCCGGCCGCGCGGGCACGCAAGTGGGCCAACCATTACCAGGTGAGCCAGGACTTTTGCCTGATCTGTCCCGATGCGGCGGCCCAGAAGGCGATCGTCTCCGAGATCACTGCCTGGGCGCTGGAGGCAGAGCGCGCCGTGCGCCTGCATGTGGCCTGCCTGGCGCGGGCGGCGGATCGCCTGTGGACCCTGGAGCGGGAGATACGCCCACGCAACCATTCGATCTGAGGAGGGACGAGAATGACTCGCTGCAAGACACGCGCCCTCCTGCGCTGCAGCGGCTGGGGCGATGACTGTCTGGACTGCCCGCAGGCCCTGGCCGTGCCGGAGAGCTGCAACTGGGACTGCCCGACCTGCATGTGGATCCGGCAGTGCCCGTGCGTGGACCCGGCGCAGATCCGTCGCTACTGGATCGAGCGCGGAGAGCGCCGTATCGACGACCATCTCTTGGTGGACGTGCGCAACGTCCTGCCCGACCCGGCGCTGCCGGTGACGAACCACCTGCAGCCGCTGGTCGAAGCTATTCGCTCGGTCGGGATTACCCTTCCACTTCTGGTGCGCGTGGCGCCCCACAGCAAGGGCTGGGAGCGGTACCAGGTGCTGGACGCCGTCAGCCAGCGGGGGCTGCTGGCCGCCCGGGAGGCCGGGGTGAAGATGGTGCCCGTGGTCGTGAAGGAGAACCTGTACCCGGAGGACCTGGACATCCTGCGCGCCGCGGTCACGGCCCTGGTCCGCGAGGCGGTCTGAGCATGGAGACGCTGGAAGCGCTCGGTCGCCTGCTGCTCGACGCCGGGATCACCTGGCTCAACGGCTTCCTGGTCATGGCCTGCATTCTGCTGGACCACCTGCCGCATCTCCTGGCCCTGGCCGCGGCCGCCCTGGTCCTGCGCCTGGACCGCCGTGCGGCCCTGCACGATCTGAGCCGGCCGGGGCGCGAGGGGCGGCCGGAGGTGCGGCCCGACGGGCTGCGCGCATGGGCGCCGCAGGGCTTCACGGCGACCATCGGCCTGGCCTGGACGGTCGCCGCCCTGGTGTACCCGCAGCCGGTGCCCTGGATCGGGGCTGCCATGTGGTGGGGGTGGCTCCTGGCGCTGGCGGTCCTGCCGGGCGAGCGTGCCGCGCTGCTCTGGCGGGGTAAGGGGTTCCTCCTGACCTACGCCCTGGCCCTGCTGGGCTTTCGCGCCTATCTCGCCACGGCAGCGCGCTTCGATCCGGCTGCCTGGGCGGAGATCCTCGGCTCCAGCGGTGAAGCCAAACGGGTCATCGCCGGCAACCTGGCCATCTTCTCCACCGTGGGCACCTGGCTGACCTGGTTCGTCCTGCCCCTGGCGCACTTTTCCTACCTGGTCCAGCGACTGCTGGTCAACCCGCTCTCCCTGGCGGCGCCGTTCGCTACGGTGGAGGAGCTCAT
>JAKPJZ010000152.1 GCA_029553955.1 Chloroflexota bacterium | reverse complement strand
CCCGGCATGGTGCTGTCGCGCAGCCAGCTGGAGGAAAAACTCTACGGCTGGAAAGACGGCATCAGCAGCAACGCGGTGGAGGTCTACATCCATGGCCTGCGCAAGAAGCTGGGCGCCGATGTCATCCGCAACGTGCGGGGCGTGGGCTACATGGTGCCGCGAGCATGAGCGCGCCTCATTCACCCTCGCACTCGCTGCGCGCGCGCCTGCTGTGGCTGCTGCTGGCCGCCGTCCTTCTGGGCACGGCCACACAAGGCCTGTTTGCCTACCGCACGGCGCTGGCCGAGGCCGACCAGATCTTCGACTACCACATGCAGCAGATGGCGCTGTCTCTGCGCGCGGGACTGCCGGTCAGCGGCGCGGGCGTGCCCGGCGAGGACGCCACGGACGGGGCCAGCGATGAATTCGTGGTGCAGGTCTGGACCGCCGACGGCCTGCGCATCTACCAGTCCGGCGGCTGGGCGGCGCTGCCGCAGCGCGCGGTGCTGGGGTTTTCCGAGGTGCAGGCGCGCGGCACGCGCTACCGGGTGCTGTCCGTGCAGACCCGCGGCCAGGTGGTGCAGGTGGCGCAGGACCTGGCCGTGCGCAGCCAGATGGCGCGCACGCTGGCGTTGCGCACCGTGTTGCCCACCGCGCTGATGGCGCCGCTGCTGATGCTCATCGTGTGGTGGGTGGTCACCCGCTCGCTGGCACCGGTGTCGAGGGTGCGGCGCCAGCTCGCCCAGCGTCAGAGTGCCGACCTGGAGCCGGTCAGCGAAGACGGCCTGCCCGACGAGATCCGCCCGCTGGTACACGAGCTCAACGGGCTCTTCGATCGCGTGCGCGAGGCCTTTGAAGCGCAGAAGAGCTTCGTGGCCGATGCCGCCCATGAGCTGCGCTCGCCTCTGGCGGCGCTGAAGCTGCAGGTACAGGCCCTGCGCCGCGCGGGCGACGACGAGACCCGTGCCCGCGCAGCCAGCCGGCTGGAGGCCGGCATCGACCGTGCCACCCGCCTGGTGGAGCAGCTGATGGTGCTGGCGCGCCAACAGGCCACGGCCGCATCGGGAACACAGCCGCAGCGCGTCGCGCTGGCCGCCATCGCCCGCCAGGCCGTGGGGGAGCTGGCCGAGGCGGCCCATGCGCGCCAGATCGACCTGGGCCTGACATCCGTCGACGAGGCGCCGGTCCGCGGCTACCCCGATGCGCTGGACATGCTGGTGCGCAACCTGTTGGACAACGCCATCAAATACACCCCGCCGGGGGGTACCGTGAACCTGGAGATCGCCAGCGTGGACGGCGCCCCGCTGCTGCGCGTGGATGACAGCGGGCCCGGCATCGCGCCCGACGAACGCGAGCGGGTGCTGGACCGCTTCTACCGGATCGCCGGCAACGACGCCAGCGGCAGCGGCCTGGGCCTGCCGATCGTCAAGGCGGTCGCGGTCCTGCACGGCGCAACACTCGCCCTGCTGCCCTCGCCCAGCCTGGGCGGCCTGCGCGTCGAGGTCCGCTTCCCCGCCGCCTGACCCGCCCGAAACTTAAGACCCGCCTAAGTCGGGGGCCCGATATTCAGAGCCTGTGCATTCACCTGTCTTTGAAAGGATCCCCGATGAAAACTCCCGTGCTCTCCTCCAGCCGTCTGGTTCTGGCGATGCTGGCCTCTGGCGTCATCGGCGCAGCGGGCTTCGGCGCGCTCAGCAGCACGCACGCCAGCTCCGCAGCGACCACCGCCCCGGCGCCCGTCGCCGCTGCTGCGGCACCGGCCGTCACCACCCCCGACTTCGCCCAGATCACTGCGCAGCATGGCGCGGCCGTGGTCAACATCAGTGTTGCAGGCACCAGCAAGGCCTCGGCCGGCGGCCTTGAACTGGACCCGAGCGACCCCTTCTCAGAATTTTTCCGCCAGTTCCCCGGCCCGCGCGGCCGCGGCGGCCCGCAGCAAGGCATGCCCACGCGCGGCCAGGGCTCGGGCTTCATCGTCAGCGCCGATGGCACCATCCTGACCAACGCCCACGTGGTGCAGGATGCGACCGAGGT
>JAKPJZ010000113.1 GCA_029553955.1 Chloroflexota bacterium | reverse complement strand
AGAGTGAATAGTACCCGATGGATCACCCTCTCTTGGGATTTCTCACACCCTTCCAAGAATCCTCTAAGACTCGCAACCCGTCGCATGCCACTTCTTGCTCGGAATCCGGCCCCCTCCCCCCGACTTTGAAACGGCCCTGCCTTAAGATTTGGGGCTTGACATCCCCCCTTCTTCCACGCTATAATAGAGTAGAACGTTTGTTCCGGATTATGACGACATGGCCCAACACAGACTCACGACTCTGGAACAGACGGTGGCCGCCGTCAGCCTGCGCTATGGCCCCGCCGCCCTGACCAAGGCCACCTGCGCTCCTCTCCGGCGGCCCGCCCTGCCCACGGGCCTGCCGGCGCTCGATGGCGCCCTGGCCGGCGGCGGGCTGCCCCGTGGCCGCATCAGCGAGCTCATCGGCCCACTCAGCGCCGGCGCAACGACCCTGGCCGCGCGCATCGTCGCCGGGGCGCAGCGCCTGGGCGAGGGCGTGGCCTACCTCGACCTGGCCGGCGCCGCCGACGCCGATGGCCTGGCCCGCTGCGGCGTGGACCTGCAGCGCCTGCCCGTCATCCGGCCGCACCACAGCCGGCAGGCCCTGGAGATTGCCCTGACGCTCGTGGCGCGGCAGGGGCTCGGGCTGCTGGTGCTCGACGCGGTGGGCGATCTCTGGCAGGCGCCCGCCGACGGCCGCTGGGCCGCCGCGGCACTGCGCCGCCTGCTCGGGCGGCTGCGGCGCTCCTCCTGCGCCTTCCTGGCCCTGCATCACGGCCGTGCGGAGAAGCTCTGCTACCCGCCCGGCTTTTCGCTGCAGGCACACGCCTGGCTGCGCCTAGAGCTGCAGCAGGTGCGCTGGTTGCGGCGCATGGGCGACGTGTGGGGCTGCGAGGCCGAGGTGCTGGTCGTGCAGCAGCGCAATGGGCGTGAGGGGCAACGCGTACGCATCAACATCGACTTTGGAGGGATGATATGACAGCCTGGCTCTGGCTGCACCTGCCCCACTTTGCGGCGGCCGCCGCGCGCCTTCAGGCCAACCTATCGCCGGAGGCGCCGCTGCTGGTGGCCGAAGGGGGCCGCGTGCGCGATTGCAGCGCCGAGCCCGAGGCGCGCGGCGTCGGCCCCGGGCTCACCCTGCGCGAGGCGCACACCCGCTGCCCCGGCGCCTACGTCGCTCTCTGGGACCCCCTGTACGCCCGCGAGCTCTGGGAGCGCCTGGCGGGGCACCTGCGCAGCCTGAGCCCCGAGCTCGAGGCCCGCCCCTGGGACGCCCTGGCCCTGAGCACCCTGCCCAAACCCGACGAGGCGCTGCCGGCGGTGCAGCAGGCGCTCGGGCGCGCCAGGGCGCTGCAGGTGCCGGTGCAGGCCGGCTGGTCGGCGGGGCGCTTTACTGCCTCAGCGGCCGCACAGGAGGCCGATGTGGGGCAGGCCTGCCTGGTGGCGCCCGGCGGCGAGGCCACCTTCCTCGCCCCCCTGCCGCTCGGCCGGCTGCCGCTCTCTGCGGAGGTGCTGCAAGAGCTGCGGGTGCTGGGTCTGCGCACCATGGGCGATTTTGCGCGCTTGCCCTCGGCCGGCGTCGGCATCCGCCTGGGCAGCCAGGGCCTGCGCGCCTGGCGGCTGGCCCGCGGCGAGGAGCGCCCGCTGCCCCCGGCCACGGCGCCAGAGCAGCCGCCCCTCGAACAGCGCGCCGCCTTTGACCCGCCGCTCGAGTGGGACGGTGCCCTGCTGCAGGCGCTGCAGCGCGCGCTGGCCCGGCTGGGGGCAGGCCTCGAAGCGCGCGGCCTCACCTGCCGCGAGGTGGGGCTGCTCGTGGGCGGCGAGGGGGGCCGCACCTGGCGCACCGCCTGCCGGCCCAGCGAGCCGGCGGGCAACGCGGCGGGGCTGGCGGCGCTGGCATCGCCGCTCCTGGCGCAATTGGCCACGCCCGGCGGCGAGCGCGTGGCCGAACTGCGGCTCTGGGCCAGGGAGGCCGCCCGCCGCCAGGGCGAGCAGATGGCGCTCTTTGCCGCCGCGTCGGCCGCCAAGGGATGGCTACAGTCGGTGCTCGAGGTGGCCGCCCGCTACCCCGATTGCTTCTGGCAGGGCCGCCGGCTCGACCCCTGCGCCCGGCTGGCCCGGCAGCGCGCCGTGTGGCAGCCCTGGACCGATCCGGATAAGCGATGAGCCGCTTCTGGCCCGAGGGCCGGCCCATCGAGGTGCGCACCGCCGGCAGTGGCACGCCGCAGGCCTTCCGCTGCTTCGGCCGCTGGTGGGCAGTGGCCGAGGTCTGCAACCGCTGGCGCATCCGCCAGGGGTGGTGGCGCGAAGAGGGCGAGTGCTGGCGCGACGATTTCAAGCTCCTCACCCGGCAGGGGATGCTGTGCCTGGTCTTTCATGATCTCGTTCGTGATGCCTGGTTCCTAGAGAGGGTCTACGACTGAATCGTGCATCCTGCCGCCGGCCGGCTGATTTGCTCCGCCACCACCCGGCCCTAACCCAGGAGGGGGTCAGACGGGGTTTGGCGCGTTGGCCGGTGGCCGCCCGCGGGCGGCCACCGGCCAACGCGCCAAACCCCGTCTGACCCCCTAAAAGGATCCTCGCTGGGCCAATGCGCAGCGTACAGCCCAGCCAGCCCCTGGGCTGCCAATACCGCAGTGGGTAGAACGATATGGGCGAATATGCCGAGCTGCACTGCCACAGCCACTACAGCCTGCTCGACGGCGCTTCTTCGCCGGCGGCCCTGGTGCGCCAGGCGCAGGCCGGCGGGCTGGCGGCGTTGGCCCTCACCGACCACGACGGCCTCTACGGCGCTGTGCCCTTCTGGCAGGCAGCCCAGGAGGCGGGCCTGCCCGCGATCATCGGCGCCGAGCTGACCCTGGCCAGCGGCGCCCACCTGGTGCTGCTTGCCGAGAGCCAGGAGGGCTACAGTAACCTCTGCCGGCTCATCAGCGCCGCCCAGCTCGCGGGCCAGAAGGGGCTGCCGCGCCTGGGCGATGACCTGCTGGCCGGCCACGCTCGCGGCCTCATCGCCCTCTCGGGCTGCGCCTGCGGCGAGGTGCCGGCGGCGCTGCGCCGCGGCGACCACGCCGCCGCCCGCGCCCGCGCCGGCTGGTACCGCGAGGCCTTTGGCCCGGCCAACTATTGCCTCGAGCTGCAGCGGCACTGGCTGCAGGAGGACCGCGCGCTCACCGGCGACCTCGCGGCCCTGGCGCAGCGGCTGGCCACCCCCTGCGTGGCCACCAACGACGTGCACTATGCCCGGCCGGAGGGGCAGCGCCTGCACGACGTGCTCACGGCCATCCGCCACCACAGCACCGTCGAGGGCCTGGGCGAGCGCCGCCGCCCCAACGCCGAGTATTACCTCAAAACGCCCGCTGAGATGGCCGCCCTCTTTGCCGACCTGCCCGAGGCGTTGGCCCACACGCTGCGCCTGGCCGAGCGCTGCCAGGTGCGGCTCAACCTGCGCGAGCAGGCCCTGCCGGCCTTCCCCCTGCCGCCCGGGCAGACGCCCGGCAGCTACCTGCGCGCGCTGTGCCTCGAGCGGCTGCCGGGGCGCTATCCGCACAACACGGCGCGCGCCCAGGCGCAGCTCGAGCGCGAGCTGGCCGTCATCGACCAGGCCAACCTGGCGGCGTTCTTCCTGGTCGTTTGGGAAGTGGTCGCGTGGGCGCAGGCGCGCGGCATCCGCATGCAGGGGCGCGGCTCGGCCGCCGGCTCGCTGGTGGCGTGCCTCTTGCAGATCAGCCCGGTGGACCCCCTGGCCCATAACCTGCTCTTCGAGCGCTTTTTGAGCGGCGACCCGTAGGTGATGCCCGACATCGACCTCGACATCGCCGCCGACCGCCGCGAGGAGGTGATCCAGCACGTCTACGAGCGCTATGGCGAGGCGCACACGGCCATGGTGTGCAACGTGGTCACCTACCGCGCCCGCAGCGCGCTGCGCGAGGTGGCCAAGGCGCTGGGCTACGGGCCGGCGTTTGTGCAGCAGGCGGCCCAGTATCTCAAGGGCCACCGGCCTGAGGCGGTTGCGGCGGCGGTGGGGCGGGTCGCACAGGCGGAGGGGCCTGCCGGCAGTTGCCGCGAGACTCCGGCGCGGCACGAAGCCGCGGCTACGGCGCGGCCGTTGCATCCGGTCATTGCGAGCACAGAGACTCCGGCGCGGCACGATGCCGCGGCTACGGCGCGACCGTTGCGTCCGGTCATTGCGAGCACAGAGACTCTGCATCCTGTCATTGCGAGCGCAGCGAAGCAATCTCCAACGCAGAAGGGCTGCCCTGCCCTGCCTGGAGATTGCTTCGCTGCGCTCGCAATGACAGGTCAAGCTGCGTGTGGCGAACCGGCGGCATGGGGCCCGCCTCTGCTGAACGGCAGAGAATCGGCCCCCGAAGCGCTGCCCCGCCCGGCGCAGCTGCTCTTGGAGCTCTGCCGCGAGATCGAAGGCTGCCCGCGCCACCTGAGCATCCACGTCGGCGGCATGGTCATCACCGCCGCACCGTTGGTGTCGCTGGTGCCGGTGGAGCGGGCCACCATGCCGGGGCGCGTGGTGGTACAGTGGAACAAGGATGCAGTAGAGGACGCCGGCCTGATCAAGCTCGACCTCCTCGGCCTGCGCACGCTGGGCATGCTCGATGAGGCCGTGCGCTACGTGCGTGAGGCGGGCGAGGCCGGCTTTGACCCGGCGCGGCTCCCGGCCGACGATGCAGCGGTCTATGCCATGATCGGCCGCGCCGACACCATGGGGGTCTTTCAGATCGAGAGCCGGGCGCAGATGGCCATGCTGCCCCGCACGCGGCCACGGACCCTGGCCGACCTGGCCGTCGAGGTGGCGCTGGTGCGGCCTGGGCCCATCCAGGGCGGCATGGTGCACCCCTACCTGCGGCGGCGCGCGGGGCTCGAGCCGGTTTCGTACCTGCACCCGGCGCTGCGCCCTATCCTTAGCGAAACGCTGGGGGTGATCGTCTTCCAGGAGCAGGTGCTGCGCGTGGCTATGGCCCTGGGCGGTTTTGACGCGCCGCAGGCCGACCGCTTCCGCCGCCTGTTGGGGCGCAGCCCGTCGGCTGAGGCGCTCGAGCCCTGGCGCGAGCGTTTTGTGGCCGGCGCGGAGGCCAAGGGCGTGGCTACAGCCACCGCGGAGGCCATCTTTGGCCAGTTGTGCGCCTTTGCCGGCTATGGCTTTTGCAAGTCGCACGCGGCGGCCTTTGCTCTCTTGACCTACCAGACGGCCTACCTCAAGCGCTACCATCCGGCCGCCTTTCTCTGCGCGCTGCTCAACCACCAGCCGATGGGGTTCTACGCGCCGCGCGCCCTGGTGCGCGATGCGCAGCGCCACGGCATCCGCGTGCTCGGCGTCGACGTCAACCGCAGCCGCGCCGCGTGCACCCTCGAAGGCGGCGCTGTGCGTCTGGGCTACCGCTACGTGGCCGGACTGGGCCCTGCCGCCTGGGCGCGCTGGCAGGAGGCGCGTGAGGCCGGGCCTTTCGCGGACCTGGAGGATTTCTGCCGCCGCACCGGCCTGCCGCGCAAGATCGTGGCCGACCTGGTGCGCGTGGGGGCCATGGATGCGTGGGGCGTCGAGCGCCGTGCGCTCCTCTGGGAGCTGGGCCGGCTCGACTATCGCGAGGGCACGCTCTCGTGGGCCTGGCAGGAGCCGCCTATCGCCTGGGCGCCGCTATCGGCGGCGGAGCGGCTGGGCGCCGAGTACGGCGTGCTCGGCGTGGGGCTGGGCGAGCACGTCATGGCGCTCTACCGGCCCGCGCTGCGGCGCCAGGGTCTGCTCACCAGCGGCGCGCTCGCCGGGCGCCGTTCGGGCGAGCGGGTGCGCGTGGCCGGCGAGGCGGTCATCCGCCAGACGCCGCCTACCGCCAAGGGCTATGCCTTTATCACCCTCGAAGACGAGGAGGGGCTGATCAACCTGGTGCTGCCGCCGCCGGTTGTCGAAGAGCAGCGGATGGTGCTCGACGAGCCGTTGTTGGTGGCGCAGGGCGTGGTGCAGCGCGCGGGGAGCGTGGTGAATGTGAGGGTGGAGCGGATCGCGCCATTGCAGAGTCGTTCGTAGTGAGGGAGAGCACTTCTGCTGGCCCTATTCCTGCTACAGGGGATAGCCAGGTTCGTAGTCGGCGCTTGAGCGCCTTGACCCGTGTGGATTGGCGCGGAATCCGCCTGCGGCGACGCCCACGAGGGGCTACGGGACGACGCCCACAAGGGGTTAGGCTACTGCTCTGTGCGCGAATTGGCGCGGAATCCGCCTGCGGCGACGCCCACGAGGGGCTAGGCTACGGGACGACGCCCACAAGGGGCTACTGCTTGGCGCGGGGGCAGTGATGCGCATCAAGGCATGCCTCGTGGCACTGCTGACCATGGTGTTCCTCGTCGCCTGCAGCGGGCCGCCGCGGCTGGCGAGCGCTGTGCCCGCGACGGGCGACGCGGCGGGCTGCGCCGAGGCGCTGTCGCCGCCGCTGCCGCTCGACGGCCGCGGCGACCCGCTCTACCCCTCGCTCGGCAACGCCGGCTATGATGCCCAGCACTATACCCTCGACCTGGCCGCCGACCCGGCGCGGAACACCATCAGCGCCACGGCCGCCATCCGCATCCGGGTGCTGCAGGAGCTGACGGCCTTTGCGCTCGACTACCAGGGTCCCGAGGTGCACAGTCTCACGGTGGATGGCGCCCCGGCCGGCTATGAACGCGATGGCGCCAAGCTGCGCATCGCCCTGCCAGAGCCGCTGGCCGCGGGCCAGGTGTTCACCGCGACCGTGGCCTACGCCGGCGCGCCGCAGCCGGTGCCCTCGCCGGCCATCCCCTTGCCGCTGGGCTGGCTGCGCAGCGCGAACGGCAGCTATGTCGCCAGCGAGCCCTCGGGCGCCCAGGGGTGGTACCCGGTGAACGACCACCCCTGCGACAAGGCGACCTACACCTTGCGCATCACCGTGCCCAAGCCCTACGTCGCCTGCGCCAACGGCCGCCTCGAGGGCACGAGCGACGACGCCGGCACGGTGACCTACCTCTGGGAGATGCGCCGGCCGATGGCCAGCTACCTGGCGGCGGTGAATGTGGGCGATTTCGTGCTGCACACCGAGGAGGGGCCGGCGGGCCTGCCCATCCGCAGCTACTATGCGCGGCCGGTGGCCACGGCGGCGACGCGGGCCTTTGCCCACACCGCCGAGGCCATCGCCTTTTTCAACAGCCGCTTCGGCCTCTACCCCTTCGCGGCCTATGGCGTGGTCGTGGCCGACGTGGGCCTGGGCGCCTGGGCCATGGAGAACCAGACGCTCTCGCTCTTTGGGCGCGATGTGGTCGGCGGCGGCCAGGCCGCGTCGTTCGGCCCCCACGAGCTGGCGCACCAATGGTTCGGCGACGCGGTGACCCCCGCGAGCTGGCGCGACATCTGGCTCAACGAGGGCTTTGCTACCTACGGCGAGGCGCTGTGGCTCGAGCACACGCAGGGGCCGGCGGCGCTCGAAGCGCGCATGCGGGCCATCTACCCCGGGCCGGGCAGCCGCGCCCTCTTTCCGCCTGCCAGCCCGCCGGCCAATGATCTCTTTGACCGCGCGGTGTACGACCGCGGCGCGCTGACCCTGCACGCGCTGCGCCGCCGCGTGGGCGACGATGCCTTCTTCCGCATCCTGACGGCCTATGCCGCGCGCTACCGCTACGCCAACGCCGGCACCGATGATTTCATCGCCCTCGCCAACGAGGTCAGCGTGCAGGAGCTGCGCCCGCTCCTGCGGGCCTGGCTCTACGACGAGGCCATCCCGCCCTACCCCGAGGCGCCAGCGCAGTGGCTCTTGGGCCCGCAGTTCCTGCCCGAGCCGTTGCGGCTGCCGGGGTACCCGTGGCCCTGAAAATGACGATCCGGTCCACCACAGGCGGGATGCACCGCAGAGGCGCAGAGGACGCAGAGGCATCCGAGGTTCAATGCCATGCGACACTTGTTCACGGCCATCTCTGCGTCCTCTGCGCCTCTGCGGTGCATCCCGCCTTGAATCGGAGGGCAGAGCGCGGCCCTACTCGCCATCCGTGACCTCTTCGATAGCACCCGCATCGCCGCGGGCGCGGACGATGTCGCGCAGGGCGTCGATGGGGCGGCGCGCGCCGGTCGCTTCATCCACATAGTACCAGTGCGCCCAGCCGTTGCAGGGGGCGTGCTGCAACGCCCGCGCCACCTGGTGGATGGAGCCGGTCACTTCGCCGCAGCGCAGGTGGCCGTCGGCGAGGATGGTGGCCGTGACGCCGGGCTGGGGGCCGAAGGAGAGCGACTGGCCGGGCCGCAGCAGCCCTTGCTCGAGCAGCGCGCCGAAGGGGATACGCGGCTCAGCGCGCCGGCCGGGCAGCGGCGCCGCCTCGGCGGGAAACAGCTCGGGCTGGATGGCGTCGATGCGCGCCTGCGCCACGGCGATATAGCCCTGGTCGCGCTCGATGCCGATCCAGCGGCGGCCGAGCTTTTTGGCCACCGCGCCGGTGGTGCCGGTGCCGAAGAAGGGGTCGAGCACTATGTCGCCGGGGTTGGAGCTGGCGAGGATGACGCGGTAGAGCAGCGCCTCGGGCTTTTGCGTGGCGTGGGCCTTGGCGCCGTTGAGCTTGAGCCGCTCCTTGCCGGTGCAGAGGGGGAGGTGCCAGTCGCTGCGCATCTGCAGCTCGTCGTTCAGCCCCTTCATCGCCTGATAGTTGAAGGTGTAGCGTGCGCCGCGCCGCACCTGCGCCCAGATCAGCGTCTCGTGGGCGTTGGTAAAGCGCACGCCGCGGAAATTAGGCATCGGGTTCCATTTGACCCAGATGATGTCATTCAAAACCCAATAGCCCAGGTCCTGCAGGATGGCGCCGACGCGGTAGATGTTGTGGTAGCTGCCGATGACCCAGAGGGTGCCGGTGTCTTTGAGCACGCGGCGGCAGGCGGTGAGCCAGGCCTGCGTGAAGGCATCGTACTCGGCAAAGCCGGCAAAGCGATCCCACTCGTCATCAACCGCGTCGACCCGCGTCATGTTCGGCCGCCACAGCGCTTGCTGCAGTTGCAGATTGTAGGGCGGGTCGGCAAAGACGAGGTCGATCGACTTCTCCGGCAGAGCGCTCAGCGCTTCGACGCAGTCGCCGTGGATGATCTGGTCTAGAGGCAGTCCATCCGTTGCCATCGCATACCCCCATTCTGGGCTGAAGGGATCGCAGGGGCCTATTCTACATCTTCTCGCCCAGTTGGGCCAGTGGGGCGGGTGTTGGTAGTGTCGGAGAACGCTGGGGCAGGTGCACGGCGGCCCGCCCGCGGGCGGGCCGCCGTGCACCTGCCCCAGCGTTCTCCGACACTACGAGCGACTGCGCCTGACCCAGCAGCCGCTCTGCCGTACTACAAGCGAGTGGGGGCCAATGACCCCCTCCCTCCGGCCCCCCAAAAAGCATTGACTGTGGCTTGATAGCATGTTAGGATGGTTGTAACTGGCTGGTGGCACCAGTCTTGCAGTGCAGCGGGCGGGCTTCTTCCGGCCCTACAACTGCAGAAGGGACGTGCATGAAGCGCCAGGTTCGCCGCTTACGACGCTCACAAGGGGCTAGGCTACGGGGTTGCGGGCACGCACTACAACTGCAGAAGGGATGTGCATGAAGCTGCCTTCGGTCTTTGCGCGCTACCGGGCCGAGATCGACGCCGAGCTGAGCTTGGCGCTGGCCGACTATGATTCGCCGCTCTACGACATGCTCCGCTATCACCTCGGCTGGGTCGATGCACAGGGGAACCGCCAGCCCGGGCCGGCCGGCAAGGCGCTGCGCCCGACCCTCTGCCTGCTGGCCGGCGAGGCCGTTGGCGCCGACTATCGCGCGGTACTGCCCGCGGCGGCGGCGGTCGAGCTCGTGCACAACTTTTCGCTCATCCACGATGACGTACAGGACGACGACCGCGAGCGGCGCCACCGGCCGACGGTGTGGGCCGTCTGGGGCAAGCCGCAGGCCATCAATGCCGGCACGGCGATGCGCGTGCTCGCCGGGCTGGTATTGCACCGCTTGAGCGAGCGCGGCGTGCCCGCCGAGCGGCAACTGGAGGCGCAACGCCTGCTCGACGAGAGCTGCCTGCGGCTGATCGAGGGCCAGTACCTCGACATCAGCTTTGAGGCGCGGCTCGACGTGAACGTGAGCGAATACCTGCAGATGGTCGAGCTCAAGACGGCCGTCCTCATCGCCTGCTCGCTCGAGCTGGGCGCCCTGGTGGGCGGCGCCGAGCTGCCGGCGGTGCACGCCTTTGGCGAGCTGGGGCGCAACCTGGGCCTTGCCTTCCAGGTGCGCGACGACCTGCTCGGCATCTGGGGCGACGAGGCCAAGACCGGCAAGCCCGTGGGCTCCGACATCCGCCGCAGGAAAAAGTCGTTGCCCATCGTCTATGCCCTCGAGCGCGCCGAGGGCGCGGCGCGGGCGGCCCTGGCCGAGATCTACCGCAGCGGCGTCGACGACCGCGCGCTGGCGACGGTGCTCGGCATCCTCGACGCCTCTGGCGCCAGGGCCCAGGCCGAGCGCATGGCCACGGCCTGCTGCGATCGGGCCAGGACCGAGATGGCGCGGCTGGCGCTGCCGGTCGAAGCGCGCCGCAACCTGGAGGAGATGGCCGTCTTCCTGGCCAACCGTGAGTTTTAACGGCTTGGGTCAGATTCTCAGGCGTTGAGGCAAGATCTCACCGCAGAGACGCAGAGGGCGCAGAGGTCTTGTTGGTCCTCTCTGCGTTCTCTGCGCTTCTGCGGTGAGTATCCTCGTCGATCTCGGCGGGATCTGGCCAGAAGACGTCTGGAGGTTGGATGATTTTCCCGTGGCAGCTGTCGCTGTCGCTGGGCCGGCACATCGCCGCGCACCGGCTGCAGGGCCGGAAGCGCTTCCCACTGGTGCTGATGCTGGAGCCGACGCTGCGCTGCAACCTGGCCTGCGCCGGCTGCGGACGCATCCGCGAGGAGAAGGAAACCGGCGGGCGCATGCTGAGCGCTGCTGAATGCCTGGCGGCGGTCGATGAGGCGGGGGCGCCGATTGTCTCAGTGACCGGCGGCGAGCCGCTCCTGCACCCCCAGGTGGGCGAGATCATCCGCGGCATCACGGCGCGCCGGCGTTTTGTGTACCTGTGCAGCAACGGCATCAAGATGGAGGAGTCGCTGCGGCAGTTCCGGCCGAGCCCATACCTGAGCTGGGTGGTGCACCTCGACGGCCTCGCCGCCAGCCACGACCGCATCGCCGGGCGGCCCGGCCTCTTCGACACCGCCATCCGCGCCATCGCCGCCGCCAAACGGGCCGGCTTCCAGGTGCGCACCAACACGACGGTCTACAAGGGCGCCGGCTGGAGCGAGCTGCAGGAGCTGTTCACCCTGTTGACGCGCCTGCGCGTCGACGGCCTGATGGTCGCGCCTGCCTTTAGCTATGAGCGGGTCACGTCCGACATCTTTCTCACCCGCGAAGAGGCGGCGGCGACCCTGGCGCCCCTCTACGCCGCGCGCGGCCGCTTTCGCTTCTGTCATTCGCCAGCCTACCTCGAGTTCCTGGCCGGCCGGCGCGCCCTGCCGTGCGCGCCGTGGAGCACGCCGACGTGCAGCGTCAAGGGGTGGCGGCAACCCTGCTACCTCATCACCGATGGCTACTGCCGCTCATATGCCGAGCTGATGGGGCAGACACCCTGGGCGCAGTATGGCGCCGGCAACGATTCTCGCTGCGCCAACTGCATGGTCCACTCGGGCTTTGAGGCCAGCGCCCTCGAGCAGACGACCCAAAGCCCGGCGGACCTCTGGCGCACGATGCAGTGGAGCCTGCGATGAAAGCGCTGGTGACCGGTGCGACCGGTTTCATCGGTTCGAACGTGGTGCGCGCGCTGCTGGCGCAGGGCTACCAGGTGCGCGCCTTGCTCCGTGAGTGCTCGAACCGCGCCAACCTGGCGGGGCTCGACGTGGAGCCGGCGCCCGGCGATGTGCGCGACCGGGCCTCGGTGGAGCGCGCCCTCACGGGCTGCGACGTGCTCTTCCACATGGCGGCCGCCTACGCCCTGTGGGTGCCCGAGCCGCAGATGGTCTACGACACCAACGTGGAGGGCACGGTCAACGTCCTCAACGCTGCGCGCGCGGCCGGCGTCGCGCGGGCAGTGTACACGAGCACCGAATCGACCATCGGCATTGCGCAGAACGGCGACCTGGGCACCGAAGCCATGTTCGTGGAGCCGAGCGACCTGGCGGGGCACTACAAGCGCTCCAAGTTCCTGGCCGAGCAGCTCGCCCTGCGCATGGCCGGCGAGGGGCTCGAGGTGGTGGTGGTCAACCCCACCACGCCCATCGGCCCTGGCGACGTGCGCCCCACACCGACCGGCCAGATTGTGGTCGATTTCCTCAACGGCAAGATGCCGGCCTACGTCAACACCGGCCTCAACCTGGTCGACGTGGAAGATGTCGCGCAGGGCCACATCCTGGCGCTGGAGAAGGGCAGGCCCGGCGAGCGCTACATCCTGGGCAATCGCAACCTGACGCTGAAAGAGATCCTGGGCGCGTTGAGCCGCGTCACCGGCCTGCCCGCGCCGCGCCTGCGCATCCCCATCTGGCTGGCCCTCTGGGCGGCCTACGCCAGCGAGTTCGCCGCGCGGCGGCTGGGTGGCCCGCCGCGCATCCCGGTGACCGGCGTCAAGGTGGCGCGGCACTTTCGCTACTTTGATTGCAGCAAGGCGGTGCGCGAGCTGGGCCTGCCACAGACGCCTATCGAGCAGGCGCTGGGCAAGGCCGTGCGCTGGTTCCGCGCACACGGCTATGCCACGTAGCGAAGCGCCCGAACAAGTTCGGGAGTCCGGGAAGGGCGCCCGGAGTCCCCAGCTTGTTGGGGCGGGGGACGGCCCGAACAAGCTCGGGAGTCCGGGAAGGGCGCCCGGAGTCCCCAGCTTGTTGGGGCGGGGGACGGCCCGAACAAGTTCGGGAGTCCGGGAAGGGCGCCCGGAGTCCCCAGCTTGTTGGGGCGGGGGACGGCCCGAACAAGTTCGGGAGTCCGGGTCAGGCCCGAACTCGTTCGGGGGCCCGGGGATGAGGAGGGGGGGCTATGTCCACAACAAGCGTCATCGAGCAACAGGCACTGGCCACGGCCATCCGCAAGGCGCAGGGCTACCTGCTGGCGCGGCAGAGCCCGGCCGGCTACTGGGTGGGCGAGCTGGAGGCCGACGCCAGCGTGGCGGCGGGCTACACGCCGCTGATGTACCTCATGCTGGGGCAGGTGGACCCGCGTCGCGCCGAGGCCGCGGTGCGCTATGTGCTCGGCAAGCAGCGCCCCGACGGCTCGTGGAGCGCTTACCACGGCGGCGCCGGCGACCTGGGGGCGAGCATCCAGTGCTACCTCTCGCTCAAGCTCTCGGGCCTGCCGCCCGATGACCCGGCGCTGCAGCGGGCGCGCGAGTTCATCCTGGCCAAGGGGGGCATCTGCAAGGCCAACGTCTTCACCAAGGTCTGGCTGGCGCTCTTTGGCCAGTACGATTGGCGCGGCGTGCCCTCGGTGCCGCCCGAGCTGATCCTGCTGCCCAACTGGTTCTATGTCAATATCTACGAGTTCGCCAGTTGGTCGCGCGCCACCATCGTCGCGCTCATGGTGGTGCTGACCCTCAAGCCGGTGTGCCTGCTGCCCAGCGGCGCGGGCGTGGAGGAGCTCTACGCCGAGCCGCCCGCCGAGCGCGATTACTCGCTGGGCACGATCGACCGCCTCTTCAGTTGGCGCAGCTTCTTTCTCGTTGCCGATAGGCTGCTGAAGGGCTACGAGCGCCTGCACCTCAAGCCCCTGCGCCGCCGGGCGCTCGCGGCGACGGCCCGCTGGATCGAAGCGCACCAGGAGGCCGACGGCAGTTGGGGCGGCATCATGCTGCCCTGGATCTATTCGCTGGCGGCGCTCAAGGCGCTGGGCTACCCGCTCGACCACCCGGCCATGGCGCGGGGCCTGGCGGGCATCGAGGGGTTCATCGTCGAGGACGAGGCGGGGCAGCGAATGCAGCCGGCCGTCTCGCCGGTGTGGGATACGGCCTGGGCCGTCGTCGCCCTGGCCGAGTCGGGGCTGGGCGACGACCACGATGCGCTGCGCCGGGCGGCGGGCTGGCTGCTGGAGCAGGAGATCCGCTGCGGCGGCGACTGGCAGGTCAAGAACCCGGCAACCGCGTCGGGCTGCTGGGCGTTCGAGTTCGAGAATGACGCTTA
This sequence comes from Chloroflexota bacterium, assembly GCA_029553955.1. Lineage (GTDB taxonomy): Bacteria > Chloroflexota > Anaerolineae > SpSt-313 > SpSt-313 > JAKPJZ01. Next base: position 88,027 of record JAKPJZ010000113.1, on the reverse strand, counting down.
CCCCGATATGGACGACACCGCCCTCGTCTGCCGCGCGCTGCAGCGGGTGCGCCTGGCCGAGGGCGAGGCGGCCAGGGCCGAGGCCATCGAGCGCGGCCTGGCCTGGATGGCGGATATGCAGAGCCGCGACGGCGGCTGGGCGGCGTTCGACCGCGACAACGACCGCACGATCCTCGAGCACGTGCCCTTTGCCGATTTCATGTCGCCGCTCGACCCCACCTGCGCCGACGTCACGGCGCACGTCGTCGAGCTCCTCGGCGAGCTGGGGCGCCAAGGCGCGATGCGCGACCGCGCCCTGGCCTACCTGGCGCAGACGCAAGAGCCCGATGGCGCCTGGTACGGCCGCTGGGGGGTGAACTATGTCTACGGCACGGGGCTGGTGTTGGCGGCGACCTCCCCTCTCCCCCGCAGTGGGAGAGGGGTCGGGGGTGAGGGGGCCTGGCCAGGCATGATTGCCCGCGCCGTTGCCTGGCTGAACGCGCACCAGAACGGCGACGGCGGCTGGGGTGAGACCTGCCAGACCTACGATGATCCGTCGCTGCGCGGCACCGGGCCGAGCACCCCGTCGCAGACGGCCTGGGCGCTCATGGGGCTGATTGCCGCGGGCCAGGCCGCCACGCCGGCGGTGCAGGCGGGGGTGCGCTACCTGCTCGACAGCCAGGCGGCCGACGGCTCGTGGCCCGAGGCGGCCTACACCGGCACCGGCTTCCCGCGCGCCTTTTACCTGCGCTACGGCCTCTACCCGGCCTACTTTCCGCTGCTGGCGCTGTCGCGCTATCAGGCACACCTGGATGCTGTGGCCTAGGCCGTGTTTGCAGACACGACCTGGTGTTGGAGCCATACTCATCCGGGAAGGCGCGTTATCCGGGCGCAACGCTTCGCGCCTTCCCGGAACGGAGCCTTTTGAGGGGGGTTTGGGGGGCAGGGCCGGGTGGATGCGGAGCGCATCAGCCGGCAGACACCCGGATGGCCAGGTGGCGCCGAGCCGCGGAGAGAAGTTGCGCTGATTCTGATCGGAGTGTGCAAGGTCGTGAGCCAAGTCGATGAGAAGCTGTCGAAAGTGAGCCCGCCAGAGCGGGTATTGCTGTTGTCGCACTGCCTGCGCCCCAGCCAGGCCTGCCCCGGCAAGGTGGCCAAGCGCGGGCTCGTCTGCCCCGAGGGCTGTACGGAGGAGTGTGTGCTGGGCCGGCTGCGGCAGGCGGCGCTGGCGCTGGGCTACAAGGGCGTCTGCATCGCCTCGGGCGGGGCGATGGCGCTCAAGTTCGTGGTCGAGCAGAACCCCCGCGGCATCGTCGCCATAGCCTGCAACAAGGAGCTCGCCGAAGGCGTGGAGGCGGTACAGGCCCTCGCCCCACGCACTACAGACGCTCCGGCCATCGTGGTAGTGCCCCTCCTCCGCGATGGCTGCGTCGATACCGAGGTCGACGAGGCTCAGGCCATCGCGGCCATCGCCGCGGGGTGTGATGCGCATCTCTGGTAGAGTCCTACTTCTTGCGCTGCGCGCCGAGATGTTGTATGGTATCGGCGCCGGACGGTCTGGGTTCGCCGCGGTGCGGCGCTAGAACGGTGGGACTATCATGGATGCGATGGACACCCCCTTTTCCGACAAGGACCTGCTCTTCCTGGCCAAGACGGCCATGCCCGGGCGCGATGACTATGAGCGGGTGGTCGGTCTCATCCGCAGCGACCCCGATTTCGTCGATGCACTGCTGAGCGACGAGCGGGTGGCGCGCCGTCTGCTCGGCGACGATGCCGGCGCCGTGCGCGTCTCGCCGCGCCTGTACTTTGCGGCGCTCCTCCTCAAGGCGCGCAAAGACCTGGAGGCCGAGGACTATGCCCTCGAACGGCGCCAGCACCAGAACGTGGCCATCTTTGACGCCAAGCAGGCGGCCAAGCTGCTCTCCGATCGCACCGTCCGCGCGTACCTGGCCAATATGCTCGCCTCCTTCACCCGCGTGCAGGGCTATACGCGGCGCACCCAGGTGCGCAAGGGCGTGTGGCACCGCCAGCGCTTCAGCGACCTCGATATCGATAGCCTGATCCGCTACGGCAATGCAGTGGGCAAAGAGCGCCGCTTTGCCATCTACAAACGCATTGCCGACGTCTGCCTCTTCCTCGCCGGTGTGTTCCCCGAGTACCTCGAAGCCCAGACGCGCTACCCCTTCAGCCACTTCAAACGCAGCCTCGAGGACTATGAGCGCGAAGGGCGCACCTTCTACGGCCTTGCCGCCGAGCACCGCGGCACACAGGACCCGGACTTGAGCGCGGCCTTGGCCGCCCTGGCCGAGCACTTTACCCTCGCCGAAAAGCCGCTCACCTTTGTGTCGGACCACTACCTCAAGCTGCGCAAGCATACGCTGTTTGATCTGTAGGGCGTGAGACGTGATGCGTGATGCGTAACGCGTAATACGTAATGCGTAAGACGTGTTGCGTGTTGCGTTTCAGTAGGTAGGCAAACGGAATGCGCAACACGCAACAGGTGGAGCACCTTACGTATTACGCATTACGCCTTACGCTTTACGCATTACGTATTACGTTTTGCGCATTACGCCCGCCGTTCCGGCTTGCGCTCTACTCCCCGCCCTCCTATACTGCAGCCAAGCTCCTCTGGAGGCACGAGAGATGAAGGCGACGGCGCTGGCGGGCTCGAACATCGCGTTCGTCAAGTACTGGGGCGCCCTGGACCCGGAGGCCCATCTGCCCCTGAACAACTCGATCTCGCTGACCCTCGACCAGGCGAATACGCTGGTGACGATCGAGTTCTCGCCGCACATCGGGCACGACGTGGTCGAGCTGGAGGGCCGGATGGCCGAGGGGCGCGTGCGGGCGCGCGTGGTGCGCTTTTTGGATGAGCTGCGGCGCCTGGGCGGCAGCGGCGACCATGCGCGCGTGGCCTCCAAGAGCACCTTCCCCGTGGCGACGGGCCTGGCCTCCTCGGCCTCGCTCTTTGCGGCCATGGCGGTCGCCGGCCTGGCCGCCCTCGGCCTCGCGCCCAGCGAGCGCGAGGTGACGACCATCGCCCGGCTGGGGTCGGGGTCGGCGGCACGCTCGGTCTGCGGCGGCTGGGTCGAGTGGGTGGCTGGCGGGCGGCACGAGGATTCGTACGCCTACACGCTCAGGCCGGCCGATTGGTGGCCGCTGCGCGATATCATCGTCATCGTCTCCGAGGCGCCCAAAGAGTCGCCGTCGCTGGCCGGCCACGCGGCGGCACGCTCGAGCCCCTGCTTCTTGGGGCGTTTGGCGCGCGCCCACCAGCACCTGGCCCTGGTGCGCACGGCGGTGCTGACCCGCGACCTGGAGGCCCTGGGGACGGTGGGCGAGGAGGAGGCGCTGCTGCTGCACGCCGTCACCATGACCGCCGACCCGCCTGCGCTCTACTGGCTGCCGGCCACAGTCGCCGTGATGCGCCAGGTCTGGCAGTGGCGGCGCGAGGGCCTGCCGGTCTACTTTACCCTCGACGCCGGCGCCAACGTACACGTGTTCACCACCCCCGAGCATACTCCACAGATCGCCACCAGCCTGTGCGCCATCGAGGGCGTGCAGCGCACCCTCGTCTGCCAGCCCGGCGGCGCACCCGTCCCCGGCGACGTGCACCTCTTTTAGGTCTACAGCGTGGGGGACGGTTCACCGCAAAGGTGCAAAGACGCCAAGACGACGCAGAGGGTTTGGAACACAAATGCGTATCTTTGGCGTCTCTTCGTGTCCTTCGTGTTTCAAAGCCTCGATTCCTTTGCGTATCCTTTGCGCCTTTGTGGTGAACCGTACTCACTTGAGTGGCTGCGCCGGGCTCTGCAGCATGCTGCGCAGGTGGCCCGCGGCGCCGCTGCGCTGCAGCGCTTCGAGCACGGCCCTGGAGGGAGGCAGGGGGCGTTTGAGGTCCTGCAGCAATGCGCTCACCAGGCCGGTGTAAAAGTCGCCGCTCGTCTGACCGGTGAGCAGGTCGTGCAGCAGTCGGCCATGCTCGCGGGCGCCATCGCCCATGCCCGCGACGATGCCCTCCAGCAGGCTGGGGCGCTGGCGGATGATCGTCTCCAGGGGCGGCGCCGTGCCGGCCAGGAGTGCGGCGCGCAGGTCGCCCTCCTCGATGCCGAGCTCGTCGGCCAGCGTCTCGCGCCGTACCTCGTCGGCGCCGGCGAGCTGGCGCTGCCAGACGAGATAGCCCGCGTACAGGTCGTGCAGCGCCTCGAGCAGCGCCGGTGGGTATTCGAGGCTGGCCAGCGGCGGCTGGTCGCTGAGCAGGCTCAGGCCACGCTCCGACAGGTTGGTGCCGGCAACAAGCAGGTCCTTCAGGCGCTCGGAGCCCGACGGGGTCAGCAGCTCGGGGCGAGCCGAGAGCGAGTTGGCCAGCGGCCGCACCACACCCTCCATCACATCGCAGATGTCGCGCGCCACCAGGTCGTTGAGGCGCTGTAACGTCGCCGGCTGCTCCCAGCCCGGCGTGCGCTCGATCAGCTTGATGGGGTCGGTGACCTCAAAGCGCACGATGGCGGTGACGGTGGCCGGGCTGTTCTCGAGGCCGGGCAGCGGGCAGCGCAGGGTGACTTTGACCCGCTGCGCGCCACGGCTGACGATGATGGCGTACTGGGTGGCATCGCTCCAGGGCGGCGCGGCAAAGAGCCGGTACTGTATCGTCGTGCCGGCGGGGTACAGGTTGGGCCGGCCGTCGGCATCGTGCAGGCGCCCCTTGAAGCAGCAGACGCCGAGGGTGCCCGGCATCACGGTGTGGTGCAGCTTCCAGGGAAAGCCGAGTGCGATCACCCGGCGCACCAGGCTGATGTCGTGGTCGATCTGATATGTCGGCGCGATGCTGCTCATCATACGCCTCCTGCATTCTTTGGCTACAGGCCGCGCTCTGCCAGCCAACGCCGGCGCCAGGCGGCAAAGGCACGGTCGGCCCACAGGTTGTCCTCAGCCATGCGCAACGCCTCGGCCAGCAGGTAGAGGCCGGCGAGGCCTGCAGTGGGCTGCGAGATGGCCAGCGCCCAGCCGAAGACGGCCCGGGCCAGGGGCAGGATGGGCCACGCCAGCAGCAGCACGGCGGCCGCGGCCAGCGCGCCGAGCACGCCCAATCCGCCCAGGCCCGCGCCCGAGAGGCGCCAGGCCAGGCGGGCCGGCCACGACGCCGACGGCAGCCGGCGGTGCGCCAGGTGCAGCAGCGCCGCCAGGGCCAGGTAGGCCGCGGTGAGCCAAAAGCCGGCGGCCAACCCCGCCGGGCAGCGCCAGCGCACCAGCGGCACGATCCACACCTGCCGCAGCGCCCAGCTCCACAGGCGCCACGCCAGGCCGAATGGCGGCGCATAGAGCGCCAGGCTCAGGATGACGAAAGCAAGCCAGGACATGGGCGTGTTGCGCGATGCGTGATGCGTAAAACGTAAGGTGATGCGTGCGGTGGCCCCTCGACGCGTCCTCGTGCGCTCATCTGTCCCTCCTGTCGTCTCGAATCGGCCCTACGGCCGGGGGGGGGTGATTTTCGGTGGGTTGGTCGCCCCAGGGCCGCCCGCGGGCGGCCCTGGGGCGACCAACCCACCGAAAATCACCCCCTTAAGGTTCCGCTCCGGCTAGGTGCGAAGCTGAAAGCCCGGATGCGCTCTGCCGGGGGGCGGCGGGCTTTGGATGCGGCGGCAACGCAGGTAGGTGATGCGGTCGCGCTGCAGGGTCGGCAGCAGGCGCACGCCCTGCCCGTGGGCGTCGAGCCAGCCCTGGAAGGCGATGGTCGCCTCGCGGCTGAGCGCGACGAGAACCACCTCGGGCCCCAGCGCCTCTTCGCTGCCATGCCAGAGGGGCAAGGCGCGCCGGTGCAGGGCATCCATCGTCTCGCCGGGCTCGAAAGGGCGGTCGACACCGGCCACCAGCAGTTCCTCCACGCGCGTCTCGATCATGCGGCTGCTGCGCAGGGCGACGACGCGCCCGACGGTCTCGATGAGCGCAGCGCCAAGGGCCGGCGCGGGCAGGTCGCCCTGCAGCGCCTCGGCCAGCAAGCGGGCCGGCGCCGGGCCGCCCCCATCCGGCGGCTCGCCATACAGCGTGCCCGGCGGCACTTCATCGGCGGCGCGCGCGCAGCGCACAGGGTCAGTGAGCTGGCGCTCGAGGTAGGTGTTGCCGTGCGACAGGCGGGCCAGCTCGTCGCGAGAGCGGATGGCTTCGCCTTCGAGCGCGCCGAGCTCGCTCTCCACCGCTGCGAGCTGGCCGGCGCTCACCGCCACCGCCTCTTGCCAACGGCGCAGCACGCCTTCGGCCTCGGCCACGAGCAGCCCGCCTACGGCCTCTTCGTAGAGGCGGCACAGCTCGCGCATGCCGGCGCCGGTCTCGCGCTGCAGAAGCGCATACTGCAAGGCCATCGTCAGGCCGGTCAAGAGCACCCCCGCGCCCAGCCCGGCGGCCGGCCCCGGCCAGCCGCGCTGCAGGTCGGCCCCCGCACCGGCCAGCAGCAGCGTCAGGGGCGCCAGGCGCAGGGCCACGAGCGAGGGGGGCACAAAGCCGAGCCGGGCACGCTCGCCGGCCGCGCGTACCGGCAGCATCTGGGCGGCCAGGATGCCGGCCAGAGTGACGATGTCGCGCTCGCCGCGCAGCCACCAAGGGCGCAGGCGCTGCGCCGTCAGGCCGTCATGCGCCCGGCTCAGGCCCGCCTGCGCCGCGCCGACGATCGCTGCTGTGCGCGCAAGAGACCGGGCGCCGGAAGCCGTCGTGCGTGCCAGCAGCGCCGGCCAGCGCTCGAGCACCTCCTGCTCGCGCTCGTGCAGGTGGCGCCGCAGCCCCCGCGCCAGGCGCACGACGTCCTGCGCCAGCGCCGCCTGCGCATCCTCACGCGCCTGGCCCACATCCGTCAGGACCGCCTGCAGGTGGCGGTAAAGGTCGCCCGCGCTGTGGGCCGTCGGCCGCCAGTGGTCGAGGCGGGTCTCCTGCACCTCCAGGCCCCAGGCTGTCAGCACCTCGTTGGCCCAGCGCACCAAGCGCCCGACGAGACGCCGGCCGAGGTCCTTCTCCCACAGCGCATCGGGCTCGTCGTCGTGGCCCTTGTTCGGCTCGAGGCCAAAGAGCGCCGCCACCTCGTGTCGCGCCTGAGCACGGTCTGCCAAGCGCGCCTCGGCCGTCGCCGCCGTCTCGAGGCAGGCGTGGGTCAGGCGCACCAGCACCGTGTTGCGCAGCCACGCTTCCATCTGCGGGCGAGCCACGGCGATGGCCGAGGCGCCGAGGGCAAAGGCGGCCGGTCCGGACGCCTCGCCGGGGGCCAGCAGGCCCGCCACCTCGCCTGCCGCTGTGGAGGCGAGCAGGGCGTTGAGCGCCAGGCGGATGGTCTCGAAGGGCTCCTCACGGCCCGAGATGCCGTAGCCGAGCTGCTTCACCGGCCCGAGCACGAAGCAGGGCAGCGGTCCCGCGGCCTCGGGCAGGGCCAGCGTCTGCGGGTCGGCGCCGACGTAGAAGAGCCGCAGCGCAGGTTCGAGGCGGCCCGCGTAGACGCGGCGCAGGTTGGCATGCAACGGCGCCAGCAGTTGCAGGCCCCGCCTCTCGGCCTGGCTCAGGATGAGATAGACGTTGAGCTGCGGGCCGCGCTCGCGGCCTGGGGCCAGCCCACGTTCCTGCAGGCCCAGCCACAGCGGGTGGACGAGCAAGGGGTCACACAGGGCATGCAGCGCGTCGAGGGTGAACTGCTCGGTGCGCACCAAGAGGCGGAAGCGCAGCAGGCTCGCCGGGTAGAGCGCGCCCACCTCACTGCGAAAGCGGCGCTCGAGCCAGGCCAACTGCTCGCGCAGCGAGGGCCCTAGCGCCAGCACCACCGAGGGCACCGCCGGCACCGGGGGGCGTTCGTCAGCCATGCTGCTCCTAAAGGAACTCACCGCAGAGGCGCAGAGGACGCAGAGATGGAGCGAGAGACCCTCGCCTTCCTCTGCGCCCTCTGCGCCTCTGCGGTGAAGCTGGTCCTCATGGCTGTGGATCCTGGTAGCGCTGCTCGACGGCGATGGGCTGCGGGCCGCCGATTTCGAGCTGCAGCAGATGGGCGCCGCCATTGGGCTGCCGCGGCAGGGTCAGCGCCAGGCGGTACTCGCTGCGGATGGCACCGGCGACCTGGCGGTAGTACTCTTCGAGCTGGGCCGGGCCCGAGGCCTCGCTGTAGCACCCGCCGGCCGCCTGCACCAGCGCCTGCAGCGCCGGGCCGTCGTACTCGGCCGAGCGCAGGCCGATGACAAAGACGCTCAGGCCCGCCCGTCGCGCCTGGGCGATGACCTCGCCCTGGGTGTGTCGGCTGCGGTTGTCGCCCCCGTCGCTGAGCACGACCACCGCCTTGCGCCCCGGGCAGCCGGCCAGGTCGCCGCCGGCCAGCCACAGGGCGTCCCAGAGGGCGGTGGCACCGTTGGCCGCCAGCAGATCGAGCGCCTGGCCGCTGAGCTGGCGGTCGGCCGTCCAGGTCTGCAGCACCTGGGCCTTGTCGCTAAAGCCGATGATCTCCACCTGGTCGCGCGGGCCGAGCAGCCCCAGGAAGGTGCGTGCGCCGGCCTTGGCGGCGGCCAGCGGCTCGCCCCCCATGCTGCCCGAGCTGTCGATGACCAGGGCCGCGTGGAGCGGCGTCGGCTGTTGGCTGAACTGCGAGAGCGAGAAACCCGTCACCGGCTGCCCGTCATCGGAGACGCGGATATCGCTCGGCGCCAGGCCGGCGATGGCCTGCCCGGCCGCGTCGGCCACCCGCAGGTAGACGAACGCCGTCGGCGGAAAGTAGGCCAGGTCGATGCCCGAGACCTGGGCGCTAGCCCCAGCCGGCAAGCGGCGTGGCGTGGGCGAGGGGGGTGGCGTGGGGGTGATCAGCGTCGGCCCGGAGGTCGGCTGGAGCTGTTCGCGCAGCAGCGCGGCGATGGTGCGGAACTGCGCCAGGTTGTTGTCGTGCGCCCAGCGCTCGGCCTCCACCAGTTTCTGCTCGGCCTGCTCGCGCGGCAGCGCCTTGCTCCACTCGATGAGGTAACGCGCCTTGCGCTCAGCGAGCTCGGCCCGGCAGTTGCGGTCGAGCGGCGATGCCAGGCGCCCGTCGATGAGGGCGACGGCGTGCGCCCACGACTCGGTCTCTTCATAGATGGCGAGCCGGGGCAAGATGGTGGGGCAGTCGCCCACCAGCAGGGGGTAGAACGGGGGCAGCGCATAGCTGTAGATCAACGCGCCCAGGGCCAGGCCGAAGTAGCCAAGAGCCACGCCCCCCAGGCCGTCGCGCAGGGCGCTCGTGGCCGGGGCCTCGGTGTCGTCGTCGAGGCCGCCTTCCAGGCCGTCGGGCGTGCGCCTGCGCTGCACGACACTGACGATGGCTGCGAGGGCGATGAGCAGCAGCGCGGCCAGGCCGCCGGCCAGAAGGTGCAGGCGACCGGTCCAGTGCGCGGCCAGAGCGGCGCCCACCATCACGAGCAGCGCCAGCGCTGCCTTGCGGATCACGACTCCTCCAGGGGCGAGGCCGCCAGGCGCGCCTCGGCGAGCGGCATAGCTGGCTGCGGCAGGCCGAGGAGTTCGCGCACCGCATCGCCGGGTATGTAGTGCATGGCCTCGAACAGCCCATCGACATAGAGGGCGTGGCCGGGCACGTGCGCCAGCGCAGTGGCGTCGCCGCTCGACAGGGTCAGCACCAGGTCCTGCTGGTACTCGGGCGGCAGCAGGTCATACCACTGCTTGACCAGGTACGTATCCAGGCACACAATGCCGATGCCGCCGGCCATGCTCTCGGCGCAGACGAACTGGGCGCTCGAGCCGATCTCGTCCTTGGCCTGCAGCAGCGCACGGTAGAGGTCGGCTTCGAGCGGCGGCAGCACGCGGATGCGCTGGTCGATCTCGGCGTCGGGCCGGGGTTGGCCGCCCCAATAGGGGCCCATCTCGGCGCCGTCAGAGTCGAGCTTGTTGACCACCGCCAGGGCGTCGGCATCGGGGCCCAGCTTGAGGATGGCGGCCAGGCCGTGCAGCGTCACGCCGCGCGCCGTCTGCCTGAGCTCGTGGTAGAGGCGCTCGTGGTTATCGGCGCGCGCGGCGCGCAGCAGGGCCTCGAACACGGTCTGCCGGCTGAAGAGGCGCTCGTCGAGGCCGCGGAAGCGCACGGCGCGCTCGTCGGCCGGCGGCTGGCGGTCGATGAGGCGCTCGAGCGCCCGCCGGATGACGTGGAAGGGCTCCTGGGCGAGGCGGATCTGCTCGTCGGCCCGCTCGAGCAGGCGTCGCAACAGGTCGCGGCGCACCTCGTGCTCGGCTTTGTGCGCGGCCAGGCGACGGTAGGCCACCGCCGCGTGCAGGAAGGTGAGGCGGCGGCGCGCCGGCGGGTGCCACAGGGCGCGCAGGTGCTCATCAATGCCCCGCGGGCAGAGCAGGCTCACCGCGCGCTGCAGGTTGCGCTCGCACCGGCGCAGCGCCCGCTCCAGCTCACCCTGCTCTGCGCGCGCGCGCTGCTCCTCGGCGAGCGCGGCAGCGACGGCCGCCCGGATGGCACGCGCCTCGCGCAGGTCGGCCACGAGCGCCGCATAGTCGGCGGCTGCGGGCGCGTGGAAGAGCGCGCCTGCCGAGGCCTCCTCGCCGCTCGCCCGCCGGAAGCGCACCATGGGCTGCAGGCGCGCGGCGCCTTCCTTCACCAGCGCCGTCAGGCTATCGGCGTTGGAGACGCCCTCCAGAGCCTCGTGGCAGCCCTTCTGCAGGTCAGCCGGAAAGCCCTGCACCAGGTCCTCAGCCGGGGCGAGCGGCACGTCGTAGACCACCGAAAGCGGCGCCTCGGCCGCGCCCTCGGCCAGCACCCGATCGGTCTCGTGGAGCGCGTGGTGCGCCGCGCCGACGACCACGTCGCGCTCCTCCATCGCCGAGCGGTACCAGCCGCTGCGCACCAGGGTAAAGTTGCCCCAGTCGTCGGCGGCCGAGCGGTTGGCCTGCGGCCGGTCGAGCAACTCGCGGGTGCGGGGGGCGGTGATGGCCTGCGCCCAGAGCGCCGCATAGGCCGAACGCTGTTGCACGTCATTGGCCACCGGCGGCAACTCGATGCCCAGCCAGCGGTGCACCGTCTTGGCCTGGGTGGGCGGGTGGCGCTGGAAGGCCATGTCTTCGAGCACGCCCAGCGGCGCGTTGTCGTGCACATGGGCGCCCAAGCCGGTAAAGCTCATGCGGCCCACCACATAGTGCGTCACCGAGACGGTGCGCCCCTGGAAAAGATTGCAGATGGTCTCGACCACGGCGTTGGCGATGCCGCGGCCGGTGGCGCCGGCGTTGGAGTGAAAGACGTCGATCTCGACCCGCGCGAGCTGCCCCCCGGCGCGCACGGTCAGGTCGTCGATCATGGCGCGGAAGGTGCCGGCCAGCCCCTGCTCGAGGCGCGCCTGCCAGGCCAGGTAGGCCACCGCGGGCACCTGGCCCAGCCCCTTGGCCAGGTCCACCGACTTGCAGCCCATGATAGCGATCACCCGGTCGAGGTGCGCCTGCACGCCGTTCAGGTGGGGCCGGTCGTTCGAGCGGCGGTCGAAACGGGCGCAAAGGCTGCGCACCGTCTCGTCGCGGGCCAGGTCGATGGGCACGAGGTCGGGGGTCGACGCCACGTCGTCGGTCTCGCTGTAGGCGTCAATGTAGACCACGCGGTGCGCGTCGACGATGGCGGGATGCTGGGCGATGGCCTTGAAGCAGCCGCCCACCACCAGCGCAATCCGTGGCGTGCGTGGATTCCTCTCTGCCACCAGGCCGCTCCTCTTGGGGGAAGAGTGCCCAACCCCACCAAAGGGGCCTGCTGCCGCTCGCCCTTGCACTGGGGATACCACTTCCCCCAGATGATCTCGGATGCCGCGGGATTATAGCATAGGGTTGAAAAGGGGGTCAAGGCAGATAGGGGGCGAGTGGCCAAAGCCACCACTACGAAGGGTTCACACCCGCTCGTCGCCCTCCGAAGGCGCAGCCGCGCGGCCCAGCAACAGGCAGAGGCCCAGGCCGGCGGGAAGCAGCAGCAGCAGGGCCAACAAGGTCCACCCCAGCGCCCGCAGGGGCGAACGGCCGCGCTGCCACGCGGCATGGACGGCGAGCGACGCCGCGCCGGCGGCGAGGATGACGGCGGCCAGGGCGGCCACGTTCAGGGCTTGTGTCAGGAGCACGCCGGAATCAGGCATTAGCTCTCCTCTATGCGGAGGATGCACCCCGGGCGGCCGCATAGGGCGCGGGCCGCGCAGGCCCATACAGTACTCCAGGAGGCCGCGGCTGTCAATCACGTTCCCGGGTTGCCGGCGAGCGTGTTCGTAGTGCGGAGAGCGGGCTGCGGCGTCGGGGAAAACCCTGGGGGTTTTCCCGGACGCCGCAGCCCGCTCTCCCGCACTACAAGCAAGTGGCAGCGAACATTCTGGGGTATGCCGGGCAGTCAGCCCCTGCGGCGCCGCAGGCCGATGTAGGCCATGAGGGCCATGGCGATGGAAGGCAGCACGACCAGGTAGACCCAACCGCTCACCCCTGCGAGGCTGGCGTCGGCGACCGGCGCTGCGGTGGGCGTGGGGCCAAAGCGCGCTTCGAGCTCCTCGCGCACCTGCAGGGCACGCGCGTTCTGCGGCTCGAGGGCGAGCGCGCGCGCTAGCTCGCTGCGAATGCGCGGCAGGCCGGGGTCGGCGGTGCCGGCGCTGTAGGGCAGGCGCCACAGCAGGATGGCGGCCAGCTCGGCATGCAGCTCCGCCGCATCGGGCTGCGACGCCAGCGCCTGCTCGATTGTCGCCTGGGCCAGGCCGGCGAGCTCCTCGCTGGCGACAAAACCCTTCCTGTCGCTGCCCGCGATGCGAGAGGCCTCGGCCAGCTCGACGGCCGCCGGCGCGTCGCCAGGCTGGGCCTCGAGGGCGCCGCGCGCGGCGACCAGTCGCTGCCAATCCTCGGGCCAGACGAGGCGCAGCCAAAAGTTGTCGTTGTGTGTCGGCTCCAGGTCCTCCCAGTGCCAGCGCGCCTCGCCATCGACAAAGCTGCGGTCCGGCGGCGCCTGATAGCCGGCGAAGACGTTCTCGGGCCCGGCCGGGTAGGGCAGGCGCACGATGAGGTCGGCGCGGCCGATGGGCCCGTGCCAGCCGGCGCCGGTCTCGAGCACATAGTAGACCGACGCCGGGCCAATGCCCGGGCCATAGCCGGTCAGCCCCGTCTCGTAGCTGACCACGAGCTGCACATCCTGCCCCGGCGGAAAGGCGACGTCGAAGGCGGCCCAGGTGATGGGCGGATCACCCTCGCGGAAGGCTTCCTCGATGATGCGCCAGGTGAGCGCATCGCCACGGGCCGTCACGGCAAAGTGTTCAACCTCGGGGAACTGGCCGTAGCCGTCGCCCCTGCCCGAAGGGTCTTCGAGCGGAAAGCGCACCGCCATGCGCTCTTCGGCCGTGCCCTGGTTGCGCAGGGTGAACTCGGCGCGTACGCGCACCGTCGCCGGGGCATGGACCTCGAGCAGCACCGTCTCGGCCGCCATCTGCACCTGTGTCTCGCCCGTGGGGGCCAAGTCGCCGCAGGGCGGCTCGAGCGGCGGCGCGGCATCGGCCAGGGCAGGACCACCGAGCGCCAGGGTGAGCAGGACGGGCAAGAGGGCAAGGGCCGCGGCGAGGATGGGCAGAGAGCGCTTCATGCCGTCCTCCTGAAGCGTTCAGCCGCGCCCGATGACGCGCTGGGTGAGATCGTAGAGCAGCGGCGACAGCAGGAGCACGCCGAGCAGGACAAGGAGCGGCAGGCGTTCAGCCCCACTCTCCGTAGCTTCCACTGTCTGGTCCATCTCCCTGGTGACGAGCGCCATAGTGCCCCTCCTACCGTACTTCGGCCGCTGCATGCGCCAGCCCCGTTTGAGAGCTATCTTCAACTACTATAACGAATCTGCCTGCCATTTGGTTCCGCCAAGAATGCCCGGTCCTGTGGTCTATCCGTGAAAGCAAGGTAAACGCCCGCCGCCGTCATTGCGAGGAGGCGGCCGCAGCCGCCGACGAAGCAATCCCCAATGCCCGACGTGGAGATAGCTTCGCTGCGCTCGCAATGACGGTGCCCAAGCAACCCTGCGGCAGGCGGCTGGCGTCGCACTGTAGCCGCGGCATCGCGCCGCGCGGGAGAGCCCCGCGGCAACATGCCGCGCCTACAGTCCGGCGGCCTACGTCATGAGCAACGCGGCGGCTCACAACAGCCGCTTGATCAGAAAACCGGCCAGAACGCCGGCGATGATCACCGTGCCCAGGCTGAACACGGTCATGGCGACCACTCGGACGCCGCGCTCGCCGGCAGGGGTCGCGTCAGCCGCAACGACGCGAGGCGGAGCGGCCATCGCCGGGCTGTGGCGCTCGTGCACAGCGGCGCTGCGCTCCACGGCTGCGGCCACGAGCCCCGAACGCAGCCCAGAGACGCTTCTCGCCCCTTCATCCAGCAGCGAAACGGCGGCCGGCAAGGCCGCGCCGGGCGCCGGCGGCGCCTGAGCAGCAGGCACGTGGCCCGGGTGCACGAGCAGCAATGAGAGCAACACTGCCTGCCCCAGATTGCTGAGAGCCAACCACATGATGTGGCCTCCTATGGTTCAAAGAGATAATGGGGTCTGGGGCCGGGGCAGCAATAAACATGCCAGAGCGTGATGCGTGATGCGTAAAACGTAATGCGTAATGCGTGGCCCGTAGCGCGTGTTCCGTCTGAGCGCCGTAACGGGCCACGCAACACGTTTTACGCATTGCGCCTCACGCCCCCGCCCACTGGATGAGGTGCAGCTCGTAGGGGGTCACGAGCTCGGTGTTGCGCGGAAGCAGGCGCACGCTGTAGCCGCTCCGGCCAGCGGAGCGACCGGGGATGCTGCCGGCGAAGCGATAGATGCCGGGGGCGAGTTGCTCCTGGCTCTCGAGGATCACGGTGCCGGCGCCGCGCGGGTCGATGTTGCCCCGGTCGTCGAGGTTGCCATAGTAGGCCTCGACCCAGACGTCGTCGGGCGTGAGCGCCCCCAGGCGCACGCGTGCCGTGATGGGCATGGCCGCGCCCACGGTGAACTGCGGCGGCGCCTCGACGCGCACTTCCTCAAAGCCGAGGCGCGGCCACTCGGCGCGCACACGCTCGACCCAGGCGGCCAGGTCCTTGGCACGGGCCAGGTCATCGAGCGAGAGCTGCCACACGTGCTCGGCCGCGGGCAGGTAAAAGCGCTCGACGTACTCGGTCACCATGCGGTTCGAGTTAAAGATGGGGCAGAGCGCCTGGACGGCTGCCTTCATGCGCGCGATCCAGCGCCGCGGCAGGCCATCGCGGCTGCGGTCGTAGAAGAGGGGGATCACTTCGCGCTCGAGGATATCGTACAGCGCCAGGGCCTCGGCTTCATCCTGCTGCTCGTCACTCTGATACTGCCCGGCGCGACCAATCGCCCAGCCGATCTCGGGCTGGTAAGCCTCGGCCCACCAACCATCGAGGATAGAGACGTTGAGCGAGGCGTTGGCGGCCGCTTTCATGCCACTGGTGCCGCTGGCCTCGAGTGGGCGCCGCGGCGTATTGAGCCACACATCGCAGCCCTGCACCATGTAGCGGGCGACGCTGATATCATAGTCTTCGAGGAAGACCAGGTGGTGGCGGAACTGGGGCTCGCGGCTCAGGTGCACCACATCGCTGATCAGACGCTTGGCCGGCTCGTCGGCCGGGTGCGCCTTGCCGGCGTAGATGATCTGCACCGGCCGGCCCGGCTGGTTGAGCAGCGCGGCCAGGCGCTCGCGGTCACGCAGCGCCAGCGTGCTCCGCTTGTACGTCGTGAAGCGGCGGGCAAAACCGATGGTCAGCGCGCTGGGGTCGAGGATCTCGTCGGCCTGCTCGACCTCCTCTGGGCTCGCACCCTGCCGGCGCAACTGCTGGCGCAAGTGGTGGCGGGCAAAAGCCACCAGCCGCTCGCGGGCGCGCTCGTGCGTACGCCACAGTTCTTCCTCGGGAATGGTCTCGGCCTCCACCCACACCGTCTGATCGCCCGGGTCCTCGCGCCAACGCGGGCCCAGGTAGCGCTCGTACAGGTTGGCCATCTCGGGCGAGATAAAGGTCAGGTCGTGAATGCCGTTGGTCACCGAACTGATGGGGACCTCGTTGGCGGGCACGCCGGTCCACAGCGGCTGGAACATGCGTCGCGAGACGATGCCATGCAGGCGGCTGACGCCGTTGGAGTGGGTGGCCACGCGCAGGGCCAGCATGGTCGGCGACCAGGCCGAGTTGGGGTCGTTGGGGTTCTCGCTCCCCATGGCCAGCAACTCCTCCACCGTGATGCCGCACTCCTGGCAGTAGGGGCCAAAGTAGCGCTCCATGAGGTGGCGTGGAAAGCGGTCGATACCGGCGGGCACCGGGGTGTGCGTGGTAAAGACGGTGCCGGCCCTGACGACCTCGCGCGCTTGGGCAAAACTATGGCCGTGCTCCTTCATCAGGGTGCGGATGCGCTCCAGGATCAGAAAAGCCGAATGGCCCTCGTTGAGATGGCAGACGTCGGGCCACAAGCCCAGCACATCGAGCGCGCGCAGGCCGCCCATGCCCAGCACGATCTCCTGGCGGATGCGCATCTCCAGGTCGCCGCCGTAGAGACGATCGGTGATCTCTTGGTCCTGGGTGGCGTTCTCAGGCACGTTGGTGTCGAGCAGGATCAGCTTGACCCGGCCCACGTTGGCCTGCCACAGGCGGGCCGTGACCTGGCGGCCCGGAAGGTGGAGCGGCACCGCCAGCGGCTCACCGCCAGGGCCCCGCAGGGCGATAACGGGCAACACGGAGAAATCGTTGACCGGGTAGTACTCCTCCTGCCAGCCGTCGGCGTTCAGGCGCTGGCGAAAGTAGCCCTCCTGATAGAGCAGGCCCACGCCCACCAGGTCGACCCCCAGGTCGCTGGCCGACTTTAGGTGATCGCCGGCCAGGATGCCCAACCCGCCGGAATAGATGGGCAGCGACTCGGCCAGGCCAAACTCCATGGAAAAATAGGCCACCGAGGGCCGTGGCGGCTCGGGGAGCAGCCTGCGGTACCAGGTGTGCGGCCAGGTCAGGTAGCGGTCGAACGCCATCCACACCTCATCGAGGTGCGCCAGAAAGGCCTCGTCGTTGGCGGCCTGGTCGAGGCGCTCCTGCGCGACCAGGCCCAACATCTTGACCGGGTTGTGGCCTGCCTGCTCCCAGAGCTCACCGCTGAGGCGGCGAAAGAGCTCGACCGTCTCGTACTCCCACGACCATTGCAGGTTGTAGGCCAGGTCGCGCAGCCGGCTGAGCCTGGGCGGTAGGGCGGGCACGACCGTATAAGTCCCGATCGGCTGAACCATGCGACTACTCCCGAATCAGCATTGCACCTGAGAGCCAGGTTCGTCGTTGGCGCTCAGGCGCCAACGACGAACCAAGTGCGACTAATGATCGGCGGGCGCGGATGGGCGCTCGCCGAATCGCAGCAGAGTCGTCCTCTCGTAGGCCTCCACCAGGTCGATGGCGCGGTCAAAGGCCGGCGCATCCTGCACTTGCTGCACAGTGGCCTGGCTGCGCACGACCTTGTTCTCGGCATCCCAACAGCACAGGTCCGACGTGAGCAGCACGTAGGGCTGGTTGACGATGAACTCGGCGCTGGCCGTATCGACGACGAGGAAGCGGATAGTAAAGGTCTCGTCGTCGACGAGGACGTCGTCGACGGTGCCGATGCGCCGGTTATCACCGGTGAACAGGGCGTAGCCGATGACCTCAGGCGAAAGGTCGTTGAGGCAACAGCGCTGCAACTGCTGGGCGGTCATAAAGCGCGCGCTAATCAGGCCCATGGGCCATCATCTCCTCCACAGCGCAGGGCGCCAGCTCACCGGCCTGGCCTTCATGGCAGCGAAAGCTGACCTGAACCTCGCGTATAGTTGGGCCGAATGGGCCGAGGGTGGCCTCATAGCGCGCCAGGATGCCGCCAAAGCCGTTCACGGGCAGCAACACGGCCTCGCCCTGCTCGTCGCCCGGCAGCGCACGCCAGAGCACGGTGCCCCGACAATTCGCCTGCACCGTCATCTGCTCCTGCGGCCGTATGAGCTCGGGCCGGGCGGCCAGGGTCCACAGGAGCGACCAGGGGATGAGCGGCTGGGCCAGGGTCGCGGGCGGCTCGAGGCCGGCGAAGCGGTAGGCATTGCTCAGGTGCAGCCGGAAGAGGGCCTCGAACCTGGCGTTGTACGGGCCGGCGTGATCGCTGCCCAGCCACCAGAACCAGTCGGAGCCCTCGGCCAGGTAGAGCGCCTCATAGGCCCGCGGATGGCTGGTGGGCGTAATGCTGGCCTCGGCCAGGGCCTCGTGCGCCTCGGCCAGCAGCCCCCAGGCACGGTTCTCGTCGGGCTCGCCCACCCATGTGCCCAGGTCGACCCCGGGCGCCGAGCCGATCTCATCGATCCAACTGCCGGTGTAGAGCCGGTCGACGAGCTCCTGCGCGGCCGCCGGGTGCTCGGCGATACGGCGCTCGGCGTCGCCATGCAGGTACTGCGAGAAGGTGACCGTCTCGATCTCGGCGCTTTCGGTCAGGCGCCGGTAGAGCGCCTGCAGGAACGCGGGCGCCCGCAGGCCGTAGGCGCTCCAGGTATTCTCGCCGTCGAGGGCGATGGTCAGGATGCGGTCCTCCAGGCCACAGATGCGGCCGGCAAAGTCGTCGACGATGGTGCGCAGCCAATCGCCGGCGGCGGCCTCCATATCCCCGTAGGCCTGGTGGTAGCGGAAGCTGATCAGGTTCGACAGCCCGGCGTCGCGAAAGAAGAGGGCCAGGGCGCGGCCCTCGCTCTGCACCTGGTAGGGGCGGCCTAGCACGTCGGGGTTGGCGGCATCGTAGCCGAAGCGGCCCGAGCGCTGCAGCACACCCTGATCGCTGGCCAGCCACTCGAAGCCGGCGCGGCTGAGGATGGGCATGATCTCGGCGCTGACCGCACCCTCGGAGGGCCACATGCCCCGGGGCGGCCGGCCGAAGCGCTCGCGGTAGAACTCGACGGCGCGGGCGACCTGGGCCTCGGCGTCCTCCGGATGGCTGAAGCGCGGCGGCTTGCAGGCGCCCGGCCGGTCGATCGTGGCCGAGTCGGTGTCATAGATCAGGGGCAGGATGGGATGGGCGAAGGGACTGGTGCTCACTTCGATCAGCCCCCGGTCCTGCAGCTCGCGGTGCAGCGGCACAATCGCGCCGAGGACCTTGTACTGCTCGGCCAGCATCTCTTCGATATCGGCCTCGCCAAACGAGCCCTCCTGTTGGACGAAACGCCGCACCGAGGCCGTCTGGCCGCCGGGCAGCGCCACCTCGCCCTGCTGAAACTCGGGCGCAAACCAGGCCAGGTTGTGCCACATCTGCAGGTCGCGGATATCCTGCGTGGAGAAGGGTTGCTGCTCGCGCCGCCGTTCATAGAGCTCGAGGTAGCGGGGGAAGGGCAGGATCTGATCGCGCCAGCCGGCATCGAAAAAGGTCTCGAAGATCGCCTCCTGCTCGCCCGGGGTGAGTCGCTCGGCCGGCTTGCGCGTCAGGTCGAGCGCGGGGTCGGTCGCGCCGTGCTGCACATAGCGCTCGATCTGCCAGAGGAGCACAGGCGTCAGGTTGTAGGTCACCCGCAGGTCGGGGAAGCGCGCCCCCAGCGCCGGCATGGCATAGTAGCCGCGCAGCGCATGCAGGCGCACCCAGGGCTGGGCCACCGAGCCCTGGGGCGGCTGCGACAGGTCAACATACGCAGGCTGGTGCTGATGCCAGAGCAGGGCCAGGAAGAGCCGCGGCCCCACAGTGAAGCGGAACGGCGGCAGCTCCAGCCGCTGCGGCCCGGCTGCGCCGTGGACCTGGTAGGTCACTCGATCGCCGCACTCGAAGGGGCCAAAGGGAGCCGCCCAGTAACTGGCCTCGCGGTCGTTGTGATGCCAGGGCAGGCTCAGCATGCCGCGCTCGACGCTGCCGCCCGGGTGGATGACGTCGTAGGTGATCCAGACCGATTGCCCGGGCTCGATCGGGGCCGAGCCGACGACGAGTCGCGCCGACTCGCCGGGCGCGACGCGCAGTGGCTCGCGGCCGGCATCGGCGGTCATGTGCCAGATCCTCATGCCCCACTCCTCAGCACAGCCTCGTACGCGGTTTGGGAGCCAGCAATAAGCGTACCACACGGGATTCTTAACCCAGGCTTAACCTGGCTTCATACCAGCTTTATCTCCTTGTGCTACTATGGGGCCAGGTGAGGAACGGCCGTGGGTTTGGCCGGCAGGCCGTGACCGGGTTCAGGCTTCGCAGGTGCCCGGTTCGTAACCCTCAAGGGGGGTTTTGGCGGGTTGAGCGTCGCCGTCGACCGCCCGCGGGCGGTCGACGGCGACGCTCAACCCGCCAAAACCCCTAACCAAGGCTCGAGGCCGGCGGCGGCGGAGCGAGATGCCCGGCCATGACCCCGGCCCGCTCTGCAGGGCATGTCGTTTATGTCACCTTGCACCATAACCGAAGAAGTGGTAGAATCAGGCCGTCTGGCCCTGGATGATCGCGCCCTTGCCGGGCAGTCACTGCTCAGCCTGTCATTGCGAGCCGCAGCGAAGCAATCCCCAGCCATGCGCGTCACGGCCACGATGGAGATTGCTTCGCTGCGGCTCGCAATGACAGGCTGAGCAGTTGCGCCGGGCGTATAAATGGCGCCGCCTCCACTGCGGCGCAATGATCGTGAGGGATTGCCATATGTTCGACAAGTATCGCAAACCGTTGGTCTTGCTCATCGTCGCCCTGTCGCTGGCCCTGCTGGTGGCCTGCGCCTGGCCCTTGGGGCAATTGGCGCTCGGCGAGGTGCCCAGCATGGTGCCGACGCCCACGCCGCAGCCGGCGCCGGCGCTGCCGGTGGCGACGCAGGGGCAGGTGCCGCTGCCCAACGTCTCGATCAGCGCGGTCGTGCAGCAGGTGCGGCCCGCCGTGGTGCAGATCATCAACAAGCAGGTGCTCGACTATGGCTACTACGAGCCGGTCGAGCAGCAGGCCGGCATCGGCTCGGGCGTCATCTATGACAGCCAGGGCTACATCCTGACCAACTATCACGTCATCGAAGGCGCCGACGGCATCACCGTGGCGCTGCCCGACGGCCGCAGCTTTGACAACGCCACCATTGTCGGCACCGACCGCAGGACCGACCTGGCCGTGGTGCAGATCCCGGCCGAGGACCTGCCGGTCGCCCGGCTCGGCAACTCGGCCGCGCTCCAGGTGGGCGATTGGGTGGTGGCCATCGGCAACGCGCTGGGCCTCAAGGGCGGGCCCACGGTGACCGCGGGGGTGGTCAGCGCACTGGGCCGGGTGGAGCAGGAGCCCTCTTCAGCCTACGGCGTGCCCGGGCCCTACCTGTATGACCTGATCCAGACCGACGCCGCGATCAACCCCGGCAACTCGGGCGGGCCGCTCATCAACCTGCAGGGCGAGGTCGTGGGCATCAACACGCTGGTAGCCGGCGTGACCGGCTCAGGCTACCAGGCGCAGGGCATCGGCTTTGCCATCGCCGTCGATACCGCCAAGCCCATCGCCGACGAGATCGTGGCCACCGGCCAGGTGGTGCACCCCTACATCGGCATCTCCTACCAGTGGCTCGGGCCGGCACTGGCACGGCGCCTGGGCATGAAGCAATCGTACGGGCTGATCATCGCCGAGGTCGGCCGCGGCTCGCCTGCCGAACAGGCCGGCCTGCGCGTGCGCGACGTCATCGTCGCCATCGACGGCGACGAACTCAGCGACGAGTCGTCGCTCCAACTCTACCTCATGCGCCACAAGCCGGGCGATATCGTCGAGCTCAAGATCATCCGCAGCAGCAGTGAGCGCACGGTGCGCGTCGTGCTTGGCGAGACGTCGGATTAGGTTCTCCTCCTTCCGTAGGTGGTTCGTGGCGTGCAGGCAGCCCGGTCCCCCTTCGGGCTGCTTCCACGTCGCGGCCGCGGCGCCAGGGCACACCCCCAGGTACAGCCCCAAGACGTTGTGCGGCGAGCCGCCGTGCGCCAAGATGGCTTTGTTTTTCGAATGCGCCGCGCAGGGCAGAGGCATGGCCGGGCTGCCCGACGATGAGGCCCGGTTGGCGCGGGCGGCGAAGTGTGAAGAATGGCTTTGTTTTGGCGGACGAGAATCTGCACACCCGCGCAGCCCCGCGTGGCGCCGGGCGGGCGACCGTTGGCGATCTGCCGGGCGGATGTGCGGTGAGCCATGGCGACCTCCCGGCATGGCGCGAGACGTCATGCGAAGGATGCAGTGCGTGGGGCGAGGCGTGGATGTCGCTGCGGCAGCCAATAGAACGATAGTTCTGAGGGCATTGTACAGCGAGTTGGAAGAGTTGTCAAGGGGTTTGGAGCGCGAAGGACGCGAAGGGGAGTCGCAGGCGTGCCGGCTTGAGCGGGGCAGTGGCCATAGGCCTGAGAGGTTTCGGCGAATCCGCCGGAGCCGGCCCGCAAGCCGATGGATGAGCCAGCCGGAGACCTGGCAGGTTTCGGAAGACCTGCCAGGTCGGGGTACACGTTCAGAGGGGCAGAGGCGGGCGCAGCGCCGTAGGGGCGCAGCATGCTGCGACCCTACGGCGCTGCGATGCCGCTGTCATTGCAGCGCCGGCGAGAGGACGGGGCTCGAGCGCCGGCTATGACCCAGGCGAGGCGCTTGGCGCCCTCGGCCGCGGCCCCGGCAGCGGCGTGACATCGGGCGCGGGGCCGCCGGCGGTGGTGAAGGAGAAGGTGTAGCTGCGCAGGCCCATGCCGCCCAGCACCTGCACGTTGACGCGCGCGTGGGGCCGCCAGCCGCCGTCGGGCGCAAAGTAGGTCTCACCTGTGCCCGTGCCGCCGCTGGTGCCGGGGATGTGCTCACCGGTGCCGGCATAGCTGGCGCTGAGGCCCGGCCCCCAGTGGCGCGGCCCCGGCCGCAGGCGCACGACGATGGGGGCGTTAGTGGGCACGTCGACGGCGCCGTTCGCTGGGCTGGTCGTGGCGATGGGCATGGCGGTCCACTGCCAGAAGGCCAGGCCGCCCGCGACGGCGAGGGCTGCGGCCAGCACCAGGCCGCGGCGCAGGGCCGCCCCGGGCAGCGCTAACGGCCCGCCGCGCCTGGTCAGAGCGCGCCAGCCGGCGACGGCGGTGGCCCAGCCGATGGCGGCCAGGAGCGCGTTGGCCGGCAGGCTGAGGGCCAGGCGGAGCTGGGCGGCCTGGCGGAGCGCGGGCAGGCCGGCCAGACGTTGCGCCTCGAGCAGGCCCTGCGTGGCGCCGGCCCAGAGCCCCGCCGTGAGGGCCAGTGCGGCGAGGCTCGCCAGCAAGGTCGCGCAGAAGGTCAGCCCGCCGCGCTTCTGTGTGGCATCATCAGAGAGCGGCGCCGAGAGGCCCACGAGCGCCAGGCCGAGCAGGGCATAGCCCAGCCACAGCCAAAGCCCAAGCCAATCCTGGCCGACGGCGTGCGGCAGCGCTGCGGCCAGGCCGTGGACGAGCGGCGGCTGCGGGTAGAGAAACGGGAACGGCAGCAGGGGACACTGCCAGAGCATGGCCAGGCCCAGGAGCGCCAGGCCGCCGGGGAAGCCGATGGCGCGCAGCGCACCGTGCGGCCCCAGGCGCGCTGCCTTGACGCCGGCTGCCGCCAGCCAGGCCAGGGCCGCTGCGCCCACCAGCCAGGGGAAGGCCCCCTTGAGCGCCGCCAGGGCTTCACCGGCCACGCCATAGGCGCCCTGCGGCACCGTCTTGCCGATCCAGCCCAGCGTCCGCCCCGCCTCGGGCAGCCAGCCATCGCCCAGGCCGTGCGCCGGCCCCAGGTAGACCCACGATGCGCCCGCCACCAAGGCCAGCAGCGCCATTCCCACCCCTGCCACGGCCCAGGCGCCCGGCGCCAGGCCGAGTGCGTGGCCCGAGCCGGCGGCTGCTCCACCTGCGGCGTCGAGCCCGGCCCAACGTCGCAGCCGCCAGGCGAACGCGGCCAAGCCGAGGACGAAGGGGAAGAAGGCCCCGGTTGCCAGGATCTGCCGTGGCACTGTTGCGCCTACCGATGCCCGGCCCGACAACAGCGCCGGCAGCGCCCGCGGCCCGGAGGCGCCCAGCAGCAGCCCGGCGCTCAGCAGGGCGCCTGCTGCAAAGAGCCCTGCCGCCCAGGCCAGGTGTGATGGACGCAGCCGCCGGCCGAGCGCGACCCCTGCGACCAGGTAGAGCAACGGCAGCGCCAGCAGGCCGTGGGCATCGGGTGGCAGGCCGTGGCGCACGGCGGCGGCGATGAGGCCGGGGTTGAGCAGCAGCGCCAGACCCTGGGCGGCCATCCCGGCCACGAGGAGCCCCCGCCAGCGCGCCACAAGGGCCAGGGCCACGACCCACGTCGCCAGCGCTACGTTCGCGATGGCAAACAGGCCGTCATCGTCGAGGTAGGGAGCATACTCGGTGCGCAGGCCCAGCCCGCCCAGGATGGGGGTGGCGTAAAAGGCGCCGGCAAGGGCCACGGCCAGGAAGACGGCCAGCGCGAGGCCCGGCAGCAGGTGCTGCGCCGCGTCCCCACCGCGCCGGCCGAGCCAGACGGCCACGCCTGTGCCGGCCACGGCGAGCACGCCATAGACGGCGATGGCCAGCGCCTGCAGCGGATAGCCGCGCGCGATGCGGCCAAAGGTGACGAGCGCCACCACAAGCAAGAGGTGCAGCAGCGTGTAGGCTACAGCACTCGCTGCGGTGCCCCAGCAGGCCAAGTCCTCCAACCCACGCGTTGCGCTCTTCATGAGGCATCCCCCCTATGCGCCAGCATCTGCCGTCGCCGAACCCACCGGCGCAGCCGCGACACCCCCCACGCCACGAGCGCCACGGCCACCCAGACGGCAGTCTGGAGCGCGGGGCTGCGGGCGAAATAGTTGCCGGCGTCGGAGATGTAGTGAAAATAGCCCGGGTCGGTCCAGGTGCCATCGTCGCTACACCAGAAGAGGTAGTGACAGAGGGGCAGGAGCAGGTAGGCGACGTCGAGGCCGGCGACGAACAGCGCTGCGGCGTGCGGCACCCTGATACGGCGCCACAGGCCGTAGAGCGCCGTGGTGACGGCCAGCAGCACGACGCCGGCCGCAGCAACGAAAAGGAGCCCGTAGATGAACCCGGCGCTGCCCTGCGCCAGCCAGCGCGACAGGCTTTCGATGCGGATCAGGGAGGTGAGCAGGCAGGCCAACGCGAGCCCGTCGATCAGCAGCAGAGCGAGCCCCAGCGGACGCTCTGCAGCGAACCGGCCCAGCATCACGGCCAATGCCAGCCCCAGCAGCGCTGCGCCAGTGACCTGCGCGGCGTTGGCCGGGGGCAGGACCGGGTCGTTGGCCGTCATCACAATGGCGGGGATAACGACGAGCAGGGGGATGGCGCAGAGCAGCCACAGACGCCACCACACCGGCGCACGATAGGCCCGCAGCCGCCCCAGCGCCAGGTTGGCGGCGATGTAGGGCACAAGCACGGCGCCGCCGGCCACCAGGCCCGACATCCAATAGCGGCCGGCGGTGACCCAGCCAAAGGGCGTGGTGTCGAACCCCGGCCCCATATCGTGGAAGTAGAGGAAGATCAGGTAGCGGTTGCGCACGGCGAACCAGGTGTAGAAGAGGTAGAACGCGAGGGTCACGATGGGCACGGCGAAGAGCAGTTCCATGCGCCACGCTTTGAGGGTGGCCCAGCGGGCGTGCCTGGCTTCTGACTGAGAATTGGCCATCTCGTCTCCCATTGCAGCACGACAACGTCACGATACTGCGACGGGGAATCTTGCGAAGGTTCGGAGCCTTGGCAAGATCCCCCGCTCCGTCTATGCCGGCCTATGGCTCGGGCGCGGGGCCGCGGCCGGGCGGGATGGTCTCGCCCTCGGGCATGGCGCGCAGCCTGGCGCAGTTGATGGTCGTCACATCGGCCCACTGGTAGCCCTCGGCCTCGAAGGCGGCGATGTCGACGATCCAGCGCCTGCTGCCGTTCTCCAGCCGGTAGATGTGTGGGCTGCCCTGGCACCTGGCCAGCAGGTAGAGCGGCCGGCCGATCTCAAAGCCGGAGAGAAAGCCCGGCGCCACATCCTGCACATGCTGCCAGCGGTAGCCATAGTGCTCAAAAACGCCGGGGTCGGTAACCCAGTGGAACTGACCGCCCCGGTAGACATAGATCTCGGGCTTGTCAGTCTCTTTGACCAGCAGGCCGTCACGGACGATCAGCGAGGCCGCGGGTGGGACGAGGCGCGCCAGCGCGGCGCCATGCGCGCCGAGGGGAATGTTGACCAGCAGCACGGCGACGAGCAGCCCCAGCGCCAGCCGGCCGAGCAAGCGGGCGGCGTGGGCAGGCATGGTGACACCGCCGGTAGCACTCTCCGAGTCCGCCAGCGAGGGCGGCTCCTCGACGGCCGCAGCGGGGACGGGGTGGCCCTCACCCCCTTCGCCTCCGCCACGCGCGCGGGGTTCAGGGGCCGGCAGGGCAGCGACTCTTCCCTCTCCCTCGGGGGGAGAGGGCAGGGGCCTGCGCCCCGAGGCCTGCGCTCCGAGCGCCTGGCCCGCAAGGGGCTTGGCCCGCAGGGGTGAGGGTGAAATGCCCTGTGAGCGGCCAGCTTCCCCCTCTCCCTCGGAGGGAGAGGGCAGGGGTGAGGGTGAAACGTTGTGTGAGCGGCCAACTCCGGACGCCGGCGGAACGCTTTCTGACTGTCCAGCAACCCGCCCTGCCGCGGCATCCCCCCTCACCCCAGCCCTCTCCCCCCTTGCCGCTGCGGCGGCGCCGGGGGAGAGGGAATGGCCCTGCGTCTCGGCCCCTGAACGCGCGAGGGGAGAGGGGGGAGGCGGCTCGCCGGCGCCGGCGCCTTGGCGTGCCCCCAGCCGCCGCGCGACTTCATCGGCCAGCCAATCGAGCAACTCTTCCAGGCGGGCGTTTGCGTTCGTGCTCATGGCCTCACCTCACCACCATGAAGCCGAGGAACTCGCCGATGCTGGCCAGGATATTGGCGTAAAAGTTGCCGCCCAGCCGGCGCACCAGCTCGAAAGGCATGCTGGGCGCACCGACGAAGGGACGCAGCGTCCACGCGGCCTGGC
Organism: Chloroflexota bacterium; assembly: GCA_029553955.1. Classification (GTDB taxonomy): domain Bacteria; phylum Chloroflexota; class Anaerolineae; order SpSt-313; family SpSt-313; genus JAKPJZ01. Next base: position 61,130 of record JAKPJZ010000113.1, on the reverse strand, counting down.
TGCCCACAAAGGCGTAGATCAGGACCCACAGCCGCACGACGTTCTGCGGGGCGCGGGCACCGCCGGAGACGGCGCGCATGCCCTGCGCCAGGAACAGCACCCCCACGATGCCGGCCACGGCGAACACGCCCACATTCAGCAGCTTGAAGAACTGGTAGTGGCTGGAGGTCAAGAGAAAAAAGAGCACAATGGGCGCGCAGCTCACCAGCACGACCGCGGTGACGGTGATGGCCGTGAGCATCAGGGCGACGTTCTGGCTGAGGCTCTGGCCGGAGCCGAATATCAGGTTGAAAAAGTAGAGCGTAGGCGCGCAGATGGCCATAGTCGCCAGGAAGAGCAGCGGCAGTTTGACCGCCGAGCTGAGCGCCTGCAGGGCGCTGTGCGATGAGCCCATCACCGCGCCATAGAGGGCCAGGAAGGCGACGCTGGCGATGAGCAGGGCACGCACCTTTTCGCCCAGGCCCTGGCCGGCACGGATCTCGGCAAAGACACGCTGCCGGTCGCGCAGGATGGTCTCGACGATGGTCAGGCCTGCTCCGCCGTCGCGCTGTGCACGCCGGCGGAGCCCATCTGTGGTTGAATCTGTCACGGTTCCCTCCTTGGGATGGCGGCCTGCTTCAGCGGACGAACGACTAGAGTCGTTACTACGAAGGGGCATCGCCACGTTCCTCCCGGCGGCCGCCCAGGGCCAGCCACCACTGGCCGCACAGCAGCAGCCCGAGCAGTAGGCCCGCGACCAGGATGGCCGGCCAGGTGCGCTGGTAGCCCAGGTCGTAGCCCGTCTGCGGCGGGGGCAGGCGCAATGCGAAGAGCGACTGGTTGGCGACATAGGCGATGGAGGCGAGCACCATAAAGATAGAGTTGGCCGCCGCGAGGATCACCGGCAGCCACGCCCCACACCGCCGGCGCACGGCGCCGACCACGAGCGAGACCATCCCCGCGCCGACAATGGTCGCCGCGGGCAGGTAGGCGCCCGGCGGGCCCTCGAAAAAGTCGTTCACCTCGCGCGCCAGGGTGCCGACCGGCGGCCGCTGGGGCGTCGTGTCCCAGGGTACCAGCAGCAGCTCAGTCGCGCCGGCCAGGCACCAGAACAGGGCATACCAGGTGACGGCCAGCAGCAGCAGGCCGCCGGCGAATGCGAGTATCTGTACAGGTCTGCGTCCCATACTGCCCCCTTCACCTACATATCGCCGCGCACACGCGGCAATGCCACCCGGCAGTCAATTGGCATCTCTACTATATCACAGATCAGCGCCACTGCGGCCTGTGGAAACCCACGGTCTTGACCTGTGGAAATCCACAGGTCAAGACCGTGGGGCGGGCGTCCTCGCCTGCCCTTTGGCTAACCACAAGTAAGGAACGACGCCCACAAGGGGCTAGGCTACGCTGTCTTTGTGATGCAGAGTCTTCACACCCGAGGCCATGGGCGCCAGAATCCTCCCACGTGCAGACCGTAGCCTAGCCCCTTGTGGGCGTCGTTCCTCCCTGCGGGCAGGCGACGTGCTACGCGCCAGGGCCAGGCCATGTCGTCTTGGTGACGGCTCGGGCATGGGCAACTGATCTATGAAGGTGCCTAGAGGCCGTGTTCGGTGGCCCAGACGGCGGCTTCGACGCGGGAGGCGAGGCGGAGCTTGGCGAGGAGGTTGGTGATGTGGAACTCGACGGTGCGTTCGGCGATGCCGAGGCTGAGGGCGATCTCTTTGTTGGTGCGGCCCTGGGCGACGAGGCGCAAGACCTCGCGCTCGCGCTCGGTGAGGTCCTGCGGCGAGGGGTGGTCGCTGCGGGCGAGGGCGGCGACGACGGCAGCAACGGCGGGGCTGAGCCAGGCGCGGCCCTGCGCGGCGGCCTGGACGGCGGCGACGATGACGCCGGGCGCATCCTCTTTGAGCAAGTAGCCGACGGCGCCGGCGGCGAGCATGCCGCGGACGTACTGCTCGTCGCTGTAGGCGCTGAGGGCGAGGATGCGCGTGGCCAGGCCGCGGCGGCGCACCTGGGCGGCGACCTCGGTGCCGGGCAGGCCGGGCAGGCGGCAATCGAGCACGGCGACGTCGGGCTCGAGCGCGACGATCTGCTCGAGCGCCTGCACGCCGTCGCCCGTTTCAGCCACCACCTCGACCCCGGGGGCCTGCTCGAGCAACACGCGCAGCCCCACCCGCAGCGCCGGATGATCGTCGGCCAGGAGCACGCGGATTGTGCTCGCGCTCGAATTGAGGTCGCTCATCGCATGGCCTCTCTAGATTCGTGTTGCGTATTGCGTGTTCCGTTTGTCCGCACGTTCGTGGGCCTCGTACCGCAGGCGCGCCCATGGCCGGCGACACGACTCGACGCCGGGCATACGGAACACGCAATACGCAACACGCAGGACACGACGCGCACATCTATTCCAACTTGAGCAACGCGTCAAACTCGTCGGCTGCCTCGGCCGCGTGGCCCTGGCGGCGGGCGAGGCTGAAACCGTCCCACTGGGCATCGCCGAGGGGGCCGTCGAGGAACCAGACGAGCGCCTGCACCTGCGGCTCGGCATCGGCCTCGGCGAGGGCCGCACTGAGCCAGCCGCGCGGATAGTTCTGCGCCGGGGGCGCGCCGTCGTCGGGGGCGTAGGTGTTGCTCGACGTGATGTAGGCCGGCAGCCCGCGGGTGGCCGGGTAGGCGTTGATGATGGCCAGCCAGTCGCGGTAGACGCGAAAGCCGGCCTGCGCGCCCTGCCACGAGGCGCGCTTGAGATCGAGCCGTGGCTCTTCGGCGCCGCTGCGGCCAGTAAGCTCGGCGGCCGCGGGGCGGCCCGGCGCCTGCAATGCAAAGCCGTCGGGCGCGGCCAGGGGGATGCCGGCGGCGGCCTTGGTGCGTGCGGCCTCGTCGAGGGCGGCCACGAGGCTATTCATGTAGCCGAGCCAGGGGGCAGGCGGGTCGCCCTGGTCGGCCACCCAGGGCCGCACCGGCCCCACCAGCACGCGCACCACAGGGTTGGCGGCGCGTAGCGCCTGCACCACGTTGTCGGTGCGCGTGGCCGCCTCGCCATAGCCGCTAAAGACGCGGGCATACCAGGCGGGGGTCACCGGCTGCTCGGGGGCCAGCGCATTGGCGTCGTGGGCGTTGTAGCCGCTGCCGATGACATAGCCGTAGACGCCCTGCAGCCGCGCATCGCGTGCCAGGCGCTCAGCGTAGGCCACATACTCGCTCAGGCCGGCATAGTCGCCCCCCGGGGGCAGGCTCTGGCCCGGCGCATAGTCGACGCGCACCAACACGCGCAGGCCCTTGGCCAGGGCGGCGTAGACGCGCGCCGCCAGCTCGTCAATACTCCAATAGGGCTGCTCGTCGGGCCGGCAGTAGGCCAGCTCCACGTCCCAGCCGGCGCGGCCATGCCAATCGCGCAGCGGATCGGCAAAGGCCACGCCGAGCTTGGTGGGCAGAGGTGCGGCGGGCTGCGGCGTCGGCAAGGGGCCAATGGCCAGGCGCCCGCGCTCCACGCAGCCGGTGTGGCAATCATGGTAAAAGGTGATGGCGGCGCCACCGGCGGCCTGCGTCGAGAGCGTCCATTGCCAGGTCCAACTGCCATCGGGGTTCTGCCACCACTTCTCGGGGTAGACCGCTGCGCCGTTCACCGTCACCAGCACGTGGGCCCAGGGCACATCGTCGCTCACCTGCAGCGTCGCCCCCTCCAGGCGCATCTGTGGCCAGGCCGGCGCCGGCCGTTCGGACCCCAGCGTCACCACCACCTGGCCCGAGATCGGCAGCAGCCAATAGCCGGCCAGCACGGCAAGGCCGAGCAGGACGGGCCAATGGTATTTGACCCCACGGAGAAGCCTGGCAAGCATCAGCAGTCGGCTCCATGTTGCGCGTATTGCGTATTGCGTGTTCCGTTCTCTGCACTGCCCAGCCTGCATGCCGATAGCGGCAGCGCCTCTCGGCCGCGATGGGCCATGATCAGCCGCATCGCCGGCGGCGTGGGAGCCGCCCCTGCTGCCCCTGGCACCAGCGCGAGCGCCAACGGAACACGCAAGTGCTCACGTATCACGCAGTACGCATCACGCCTCACGCCTCACGTATCACAAACCCCGCCACCGTCCCCGTTTCCGCTCCCTCCGTACGGCTCTCGATTTCGAGGCGGCTGCCGTGGCGGCGCAGGATCTCTTCGGCGAGGGCCAGGCCCAGGCCGGAGCCCTCGACCTCCTGGGGCGCGGCGCGGTAAAAGCGCCGGGTGAGGTTGGGGAGGTGCGCGGCGGCGATGCCGGGGCCGCTGTCGCCCACGGCGCAGCGCACCCCCTGGCCTTCGCGCCGCAGCGACACCCATACACGGTCGCCCGGCCGCGCGTACTTACAGGCGTTGTCGAGCAGGTTGAGCAGCACCTGGCGCAGCCGGTCTTCGTCGCCCGGGCACAGCGGCAGGGGCGTGTCGGCCTCGATGGAGACGGCGATGCTGCGCTCGGCGGCCAACGGCGCAAGCTGGGCGACGGCTTCCTCGGCCAGGGGCAGGAGCTGCAGCGGGCGGCGCTCGAGCTCCGCGGTCGTCTCAAGCCGGCCGAGCTCGAGCATCTGGTGCACCAGGCGTGCCATGCGGCGCGCCTCGGCCCTGAGCAGGGCGATCGACTGGCGGCCCGTCTCCTGCGAGATGGTGGGCAGGGCGAGCACTTCGAGGTGGGTCAGCATGGTGGCCAGCGGCGTGCGCAGCTCATGCGAGAGGTCGTTGACCAGCGAGCGCGAGGCCTCTTCGGCCTGGCGCTGCAAGGTGACGTCGAGCAGGAAGACGGCGTCCAGCGGGCCGAGCGGGGTGAGCCACCAGTGGATGAAGCGGCCGGCCGCGAGAGGCACACTGCGGTAGCGGCCGGTGGCCCCGCCCTCCTTCCGCACCGCCTCACGGTCCTCCTGCAACAAGGTGACCCAGGTCGCCTCGGGCAGCCCGCCGCCGGGCGGCAGGCCCAGGAGGCGCTGTGCGTAGGGATTGGCGTAGCGGCAGCCACGTGCCCCCTCAACCAACAGCAGACCGAACGGGGCCTGCTCAAGCTCGGGCGCCAGGCCGGCCCAACTGGGCCGGCCGGCCTGGGCGCGCGTAGACCGCCCGAGCCGGCCCGCCACCCAGAGGGCCGCCATCAGCGCCAGCAGTAGGGCAAAGAGGAGCCAGCGCAGGTCAAAGACGAGCATCGGACCTCAGCGGATGTTGACCACGACAGAGCCAAACTCTTCCCAGGCGTCGGCGCCGCCGCGGCAGTCATTGTACGTCGCAAAGCACACGGCCAGGCGCACGGTGTAGGTGCCGGGCGCAGCAAAAATGATGCGGTCGTCGTTGCGGAAGGTCTGGTGGGCGATGAACTTGTGGTCGTAGACGTCGGAGGTCCAACTGGTCTGGAACGGCACGTCGTTATTGGCCTTGAGGCCCAGGATGCCAAAGCGGACATCGCCGTCGCCGGGGTTCTCGACCTCAAAGGTAAAAAAGACCTCCTCGTTCACGGCAAAGTCGTTGCGGCCGTCGCGGGTGCGCAGCCGGCCAATGACGCCGTGGGCGCCGGGCTGCGGCGCGGGCACCGCCGTCGGCGGCACGGCTGTGGGCGGCGGCGGCGCCTTGGTGGGCGGCGGCGCGGGTGTATCGGTAGGCGGCACTGGCGTCGCTGTCGGCGGCTCGGGGGTGGCGGTCGGCGGCAGCGTCGGCAGCACGGTGGGGGTGGCGGTGGCCGGCGGCAGGGCAGTGAAGGTAGGCCGGGGCGTGCGCGACGCGGTCGGGGCGGCGCTCTGCTGCGCCGGGGCACAGCCGGCGGCGGCCACAACGAGCAAGCACAGGGCGAGAACAGCGATCGTGCGCCGATTCTTCATTGCGAGGTCCTCCTAGGATACAAAGATGCAGGCCTTGGTGATGAGTGATGGGGTTTCAGAGTGTGCAGCATTATACCCCAAAGCGGGGAGTGTGGTCAATACTCGCCGCTATTCCAGCAGAGCTTGGTCTCAAACCGACGAGGATATCCACCGGTAGAGGACGCAAAGAGGATCAGAAGAACCTCTGCGTCCTCTGCGGTGAGATCTTGCCTCAGTCATTGAGAATCGTCACTGCTCAGCCTGTCTGTCATTGCGAGTATCCCATGCCGCCGCGCGGCATGGGATACTCGCAATGACAGACAGGCTGAGCAGTTGCGGACAGCGCTGCAATGCCGGCTTGGCCGCCATTCTGACGACGACTAGAGTCGTTACTGCGGCTGCTGCCTTGTTCGAAAGGCATTGCTGCTAGCGGGCCTGCTCAAGGCCCTGCCCCTCGGGCGGCCTCACCGGCAGAGTGAGCACCAGGCGCGTGCCGCCACCGGGCGGGGCTTCGGCCGCGATGGTGCCGCCGTGCAGCTCGACGATGCGGCGGGCATAGTAGAGGCCCAGGCCCAGGCCGCTGAAGGGCCGGCCGGCCTGCGCCTGGTAGAAGCGGGTAAAGATGAGCTCGCGCCGCTCTGGGGGGATGCCTGGGCCGTGATCGCGCACCGCGATGCGCACCGACTCCGGATCAGGCGCCGCCAGTGCCACCTCCACGGGCCTGTCTTTGGGGCTGAACTTGGCGGCGTTATCCACCAGGTTGGCCAGCACCTGCTCGATGCGCGCGGCGTCGACCAAGGCCGGCAGGGGCCCTGGCGCCGCCACGTCGACGCGCCGCTGCGTGGCGGCGTGCAGCCTCGATGCGACTCCCTGCGCCAGTGCTGTCAGGTCCGTCTCCTGTCGCCGCAGCTCCATCTCGCCGGCCTCAATGCTGGCAACGTCCAAGAGCTGGGCCACCAGCCGCGCCAGCCTGTCGGCCTGTCGGTCGATGGTCTCGAGGGTGCGCCGCAGCTCCTCGGGGCTGAGCACGCCTCGCTTCGTGAGGCGGCGCAGCGCCAGCTCGGCAAAGCCGCGCAGGTTGGTGACCGGCGTCTTGAGCTCGTGGGCCGACCCGGCGAGGAACTGCTCTCGTGCCCGTACCGCCGCCTCGGCCTCGGCGCGCGCCTGGCGCTCTGCGCCGTAGAGTGCCCTGATGCGCTCCTCCCGCGCCTGGATCTCGGCGGCCATGTGGTTCGAGGCCACGGCGAGGTCCCGCAGTTCGATCGGGCCCCTCGGCTGCAGCGGCGGCGGCTGTTCGCCGCGGCCCACTGCCAAGGCATGGCGGCGCACATGCTCGAGGGGGACGGTGATGCTGCGGCTGCCGCGCAGGGCGATGGCCAGCCCGAGGGCGCCGATGCCCAGGAGCAGGCCCAGTTGCACCAGGAGGTTCTGCACGAGTGGCGCCGTCACCTGGGCTTGCGGCCGGTAGGCGAGGGCCACCCAGCCAGTAGTCCCGGCCGGGGTCAGGCCGAACACTTGGCGCTGCCCATTGGCCGGCGAGACAAAAGCGCCCATCGCCTCTTGCCCGGCCTGCGCCTGCGCGAGCTGGGGCAGGGCGCGCGCCCAATCTTGCCGGGTCACGCCTGGAGCTGCCGGCGGGTTCTGGTAGACCAGTTGGCCGTTGGCGTCAAAGACGGCGACGGTGGTGCCGTTCGTGAGCTCTGTGGGCAGCAACACCCTGCTAACCACGTCCGGGTCGATCGCCGCCACCACCATCCCCTGCAGGTTGCCCTGGGCGTCGCGTATCCCCCGCGCGATGACGAAAATCTGCCCGTCGCCGATGCGCGCCGGGAAGAGGTCGCTCACGACCATCTCCTGCCCGGCCTGAACTTGCTGGACGTAGAGCCGGTCGCCAAAGTCCAGCCCGACGACCCGTGGCTCGCTGGAGGCGATGGCCCGGCCGGCCGGGTCGAACCAGCTAAAGCGCAGCACTGCGATGTACGCCGCCGTCGAGGCGGCCAGCAGGCGCGTCTCTTCTTGGGGTGGTGGGGGCGGCGAGGCCGTCAGCGCGGTGCCGATGGCCAGCTCGGTGCGCTCGACGTCGCGGACATAGTTGTTGGCGGTCACCGCCGCCACCCGGGCCACATTGAGCTGCGATTGGGCCTGTTCTGCGGCGCGGACCTCAAAGTTGACCAGGCTGAGGCCGACCTGCGCCAGGATGACCGGCAGCAGGACGGCGAGCAGCAGGAGCACCAGCGTCCCCTCCACTGTGCCAAAGAAAGACAGGAGTGGCCTAGGCCGCTGTGCCTGGCCCACGTCTGGCCTCCTGCCTCTCGGGTCCACTTGTCTGCGAGTTGCTCGCCATCCGCGCCTCCATCAGGGGTTGAAAAGGGCTGACGGGAGAGTCAGCAAGAGGCATGCCGGGGGAGCGTTCCGACAGGCTGCTAGGGCACCGCCACCCGAAACATCTGCGCCGCCTCGACGGCCGTCAGGCGATACGCCGCTAGGCAGGCCGGGATCAGCGCCGCCTGGCCCTGCCGCAGCGGCAGCGAGCCCTGCTCGGCCCAGCCCAGGCGGATCTCGCCCGCCGTCACAAGCAGCACCTGCAGCCGGCCATGGGTCGCCTCGCGCCGCTCCGCACCGGCGACCAGCTCCCAGCGGGTGATTTCGAACTCGGCGGCGGGGGTGCGGTAGACCACCTCCGCGGCGCCGGGCGGCCCGTCGAGCAGCGCCGGCGCGCCCAGGTCGCAGGCGAGGACCTCTGCGAGCGCCGGCACGTCTCTGAACTTGCCGGTCAGCCCCACGCGCACCACGTTGTCGGATGCGGCCATGCACTCGACGATGTTGCCGTGGACGTAGGCGTGGGGCACGCCCGCCGCGATGTAGATCGCCTGCCCCGCGCGCAGGTGCACCAGGTTGAGCAGGAAGAGCAGGAACAGGCCCATATCGGGCCCGGGGTAGGCGCGGCGCAGGTCGAGGAACAGCGCCTCTTCTTGCAGCAGCGGGCGGGTCAGCGCAGTGAGCCGTCGCTCCAGGCCGTCGAGCGCCGCGTCCAGCCCGTCTCCCGCCAGGGGCGCTCCGCAGAGCCGCCGCACCAGCGCCTGCTGCGTAGCGTACGGGGCCTGCCGCGCCATGCCCAAGGCGCGGCAGAGCTCCGGCCCGGCGAGGCCCGCCAGCTCGGGGTAGGCATCGAGCGCCTGTACGATGCCGTCAAAGGGCTTGAACCCGACCAGGGCGGTCAGCCCGTCGAGCGCGATGGCCACCTCGGGCTTGTGGTTCGCATCTGGATAGTGCTCGGGGTCGCGTGCGTGCAGCCGCTCGGCCTGCGCCCGGTTGGGGTGCACCTGGATGGAGAGCGGCTGCGCCGCCGAGAGCACCTTGAGCAGGAAGGGCAGCGCGCCGAACGCGCGCGCTACCTCCGGCCCCAGCACCGCCTCCGGCTGCCGCGCGACCAGCGCGGGCAGCGGCAGGCGGGCGCCGGCCAGCTCCATATCGGAGGGGGCCGAAGGGTGCGCGCCGATCCACAGCTCGGCGTAGGCCCGGCCGGGCTCGGGCTCGAAGCCCAGCAGGCGCGGGATGTACGCACCCTTGCCGCGGCCGCCCCACTCGTAGGGCTGGATGCGGTTGTGCAGCAGGTAGGGGCGCGGTGTGAGTGGTCCATCGGGCATGGTGTCAGGCTCCATTCCAGCGATAGCGCGTGCGCCCTTTTGTACACCGTCAGGCCGCTGGAGTCAAGCAAGAGGGAGGTAACGGTGTGCCGGTGCTTGGCTCGTCCACTGCGCTTCCGGCTGTTGGCCAAGCGGCGAACCGGCCCTATAATGGGGCCGCATGTTCATCATCTCAATCTCTAGGGGAAAAGTCAGCCGTGGAGTCAGCCAAGCAGGTACGCCAAGAGATCTTTACTTTCCTCGCTCTCGCACTCGTTCTGTGCGTGGCGGTCTACGTGCCCATCATCGTCACGGGGCGCATTGAGACCGGCGGGGGCCTAGGCGTCGTCGCGCTCATGTGGGCACCGGGCATTGCTGCCCTCGCGACGTGTCTCTTCTATCACCGCAACCTGCGTGGGCTGGGCTGGGGCCTGGGCAAGGCCCGCTACCTGGCGCTGGCCTACGTGCTGCCCGCGGCGTATGCTCTGCTGGCCTACGGTGGGGTATGGCTGCTGGGGCTGGCCGGGCCGCTGATCGGCTCGATCACGGCCCTGGGCGAGGAGATCGGTTGGCGCGGCTTTCTGGCGCCTCGGCTGAACCAACTCGGGCTATACCCGTGCCTCGCTCATCGGCGGCGCGATCTGGGTGCTGTATCATACGCCGGGCATCTTCCTCGCCGACTATAACAACGCCGTCACCCTGCGTGTGTACCAGTGGCTCTGCTTTGCCGTGATGGCGATGGCCATGACCTTTGTGTTCAACTGGATCGTGCTCAAGTCGGGCAGCGTGTGGACGGCCATGCTCCTGCACGGGGGCCACAACTTTTTCATCCAGGCTGTGCTCGACCCGATGGTCGTGGCCGGCACGGCCGCGGCCTATTGGACGGGCGAGTTCGGCGCCGCGCTGGCGATCGTGACTGCTGCCCTGGCCGTCTTCTTCTGGCTGCGCCGCGGTGAGCTGCCGGGGCCGCTGGCTGTGGGGCAGGGGTAGCGTTGAGCTCGTAGTGAGGGAGAAGGCGCACCTTCTCCCTCACTACACGCATGTAGGCCACAAACGTCTGCCATCTGCCCTATCGAGGTGGAAAAGGATGAGCAAGATTGAGGAATGCCGCGCGACCCTGCGCGGCCTTGCCGACTGGGAGCCGTACCTGTTGCAGGAATCGGGCCTGCCGGGGCCGCGCGGCAACCTGGAGCTCATGCAGGCGGTGGCCGACGAGGGCGCTGCGGCGCAATTCCACCGTTGGGCGGCCCTGACGCCTGAAGAGGCGCCCGGCGACTCGCCCCAGGGCTTTCTCGCCTGCTGCGGCGCCGTGGGCCTGGGCCGGCTGGCCGCGGAGGGCGACGCCACGGTGCTGCCCACGCTGCGCCGCCTGGCCAACGACCCGCGCTGGCGCCTGCGTGAGGCGGTGGCCATGGCCTTACAGCGCCTGGGCGATGCCGACATGGAGGCGCTCCTGGCCGAGATGGAACACTGGAGCGCGGGAACGCTTCTCGAACGGCGGGCAGCCGCAGCGGCGCTCTGCGAGCCGCGCCTGTTGGGCAAGCCGGCGCACGTGGAGCGGGTGCTCGGCATTCTCCACCGCATCACCGCCGCCATCCCCACCTTCACCGGCCGCAAGAGCCCCGAGTTCTGCGCGCTGGCCAAAGGGCTGAGCTATTGCTGGAGCGTGGCGGTGTGTGCGCTGCCGGAGGTGGGCAAAGGGCGCTTCGAGGTCTGGCTGGCCTGCACCGACCCCGACGTGCGCCGCATCATGAGGGAAAACCTCAAGAAGAACCGCCTGGCGCGCATGGATGCGGCCTGGGTGGCGCGCTGCCAGGCGCAGCTCGCCTGACTGGCCCAGGCGCTCCGCACCATCCCAGTGCGGGGCCCTTGAGAGGGGGTGTTGGGTTGACCGCCGGCGACGCCCGCGGCCAACCCAATACCCCCCTTGCCTGGCATGCCTATTGCTGGCCTGGAAGACGAGCCTGGTGTTGGAGGTGCGCCCATGTTCATGCGCAGAGGCATGATGCGCCGCACGGCGCGGCGCGTGTTCCGGCGGCGGCTGCTCGTGGGCGGGGCCGCGCTGTTCCTGGTGGGCGGCGTTGCCCACAAGATGAGCCAGAAGGACGTGCAAAAGGTCGAGCAGCAGGCCGGCAAGCCCGTGGAGCAGATGAACGAGCAGGAGCTGCAGGCCGCCATGAAGAAGGCCGGCGTGCAGGAGCAGCAGATTACCTCCGAGGACGAGCGCGCCATGGAGGCGGCCGCCCAGGAGGAGGAGAAGACGCCCGTTCGCTAGCCGGCGCGCCCACGTCTGCGCCACACCTGACACAGCGGTTTCCCTGGCGGGTGGCCAGTGCCTGCTTTCTGGCAAAGACTCTGTCCAGCTCACGCCGCGGCTGACAGAGGGTCCCTCCTGCTGCAGGGTGGCCCCCCCTACCGTTCCCCCGCGACAGGGGAATTGGGTCGCCCGACCGCATCCTGTGCGGCCAAGAAACGGCAAGCGAGCGATGCAGTCTGGGCGAAGACAGCCCTATTCCCCCGCGACGGGGGAACGGTAGGGGGGGCCAGCCGCGGCATGGGCAGGCCTCTGCCGGAGTTCTTGCCAATCGCCTGCCCGCTATGGAAATTGGTGTGTCAGGTGTGGGCGCACTTCAAGCCTCTACTCTACCACTTCGAACTGGCCCTGCAGGCCGCCGCGCGCGTCGGGGCCGACCCACAGCTGGAAGCGGCCCGGCTCGGTCACACGGCGCATCTCGGCGTTGTGGAAGCTGAGGTCATCCGTGTGCAGGGCAAAGCGCACGCGGGCCGCTTCTCCCGGCGCCAGTTCCACCCGCTGAAAGCCCTTCAGCTCGCGCACCGGGCGCGCCAGCGAGGCCACCAGGTCGCGCACGTAGAGCTGGGCCACCTCGGTCGCCCGCGCGCGGCCGGTGTTGGTGACGGTCGCCGCCACCGTCAGCGCCTCGCCCAGCTTGAGCTCGCGCGTCGAGAGCTCGAGGTCGCTGTAGGTAAAGGTCGAGTAGGTCAGACCGTAGCCGAAGGGGAAGAGCGGCCGGTGGTCCACGTCGAGGTAGGTGGCATAGTGGCGCACGGGGTCGAGCGGCGTGCCGGTGGTGACGCAGGGCGCGTCGCCGCGCGGCGGGCGGCCGGTGTTCATGCGGTTGTAGTAGAGCGGCACCTGGCCCACGGTGCGCGGCATGGTGGCCGGCAGCCGGCCCGAGGGCGAGGCGACGCCCAGGAGCAGGTCGGCGATGGCCGGGCCGCCCATGGTGCCCGGGTGCCAGGCCAGGAGCACGGCGTTCGCCTTTTCGGCCACCGGCTCGAGCGTGAGCGGCCGCCCGGCCATGACCACCACAGCCACCGGCCGGCCGGTCGCGGCGAGGGCGTCGAGCAGTTGCTGCTGCGTGCCGGGCAGGTCGAGGAAGGCGCGCGAGTGCGCCTCGCCGCTCAGCCCCGCATCCTCGCCCAGGAAGGCGAGCACCACGTCGGCCTCGCGCGCCGCGGCCACCGCCGCGGGGATGAGGCGCTCGCCGCACGAGCGGCAGTCATCCAGCCCTGGCGCATAGCGCACGCGCTCTTCGCCCAGCGCCGCGCTCAGTGCTGCCAGCGGAGTCACGCTGTCTTCGGCGCGGCCGTCAAAGGCCCAGCAGCCCAGTTGCTCGCCGCCGTCGTTGGCCAGCGGGCCCACCACGGCCACCCTGCCCACTGTGGAGGCCAGCGGCAGCAGGCCGTCGTTCTTGAGCAGCACGCAGCTCTCGCGCGCCGCCTGCCGCGCCGCCTCGAGGTGCTCGGGCGCGAGCGGTACCGCCGTGTTGCGCCGGTAGGGGTCGTCGAACAGCCCCAGCCGCAGCTTGATGCGCAGGATGCGGCGCACCGCCTCATCGATCAGCTCGAGCGGCAGCCGGCCCTCGGCCAGCAACGACTCCAGGTGCCCCGCAAAGGCGGCGCTGGTCATTTCCATGTCGACCCCGGCCGCCACCGCGCACAGCGCTGCCTCGCGCTCGTCGGCGGCACAGCCGTGGGCGATCATCTCGATGACCGAGTTCCAATCGCTGACCACCAAGCCGTCGAACGCCCACTCGCCCTTGAGCACCTTGCGCAGGGTAAAGGCGTTGCCGGTCGCCGGCACGCCGTTGAGGTTGTTGAAGGCGCTCATCAGCGTCGCCGCCCCGGCGCGCACGCAGGCCTCGAACGGCGGCAGGTACACGTCGCGCAGCAGCCCCTCGGGGATGTAGGTGGTGTTATAGTCGCGGCCGCCCTCGGCGGCGCCATAGCCCACATAGTGCTTGGCGCAGGCGGCGATGCGCTCCGGGTCGCGCAGGTCCGAACCTTGGAAGCCCTGCACCATGGCCGCGCCCAGGCAGGCGGCCAGGTAGGGGTCCTCGCCGCAGCCCTCGGCGATGCGGCCCCAGCGCGGGTCGCGGGCGATATCGACCATCGGCGCAAAGGTCCAGTGCACGCCGGCGGCGGCGGCCTCGCGGGCGGCGATGCGCGCGGCCTCGCGCACCAGGCCTGGGTCGAAGGAGGCTGCCTGCCCCAGGGGGATGGGGAAGATGGTGCGGAAGCCGTGGATGACGTCGCGGCCAAAAAGCAGCGGGATGCCCAGCCGGCTCTCCTCGACCGCCAAGCGCTGGTACGCGGCCGCCTGCTCGCCCAGCACGTTGAGGAAAGAGCCAGCGCCCCCCTGGCGGATCAGCGCCTCAGTGTCGTCGTCGCCGCTGCCGGCAATCTGCCGCATCTGGCCGACCTTCTCGGCCGGCGTCATGCGCGCCAGCAGTTGGTCGATGCGCTCCTCGATGCCCATTCCGGAACACTCCCTTTCAAGACCGGCCACATGGCCACAACGCCCCGGAATAAGGCACGGGGCGCCTGATTCTACGCTGAGGCGAGCGTATTGCCAAAAGAACGCTGACCGCGTGTGTGCTCCGTCAGCGTTGGTGACCGGCTCTCGGGCTCCGCCGCCGCCCCGGCCCAGACGTTGATGACGACAGGTGGGCTCCAGCAGCGTTTCGGAGTGTGATGCCTTGGGCCGGCAACCGGTTTGCACGCCCCGTGTCCTGCACGAGGCGCGAGCCCCGTCCGGACCCCTCCTGGCGCATCGCCGGGCGCGGGCAACGCATAGCCCGGCCATCGCCAGGATGCTCAGGATGACAGGTTCGCTCTCCAACAGGCTGCCTGGGCCAGGAGGCCGGCCCAGGCAGCCTGGATTCACCCAAAAGCAGACATTGACGCAGTGCGCGTTCCGTGGTACAATAGCGGATACTCCAGATCAAGCGACGATGTTGTTGTGCTGCCGTCTGGGCGCCGAGCGCCCAGGCTCCCACGCCCGACGTCTCACGTCAGTTTCCTGGCATACAAGAGCACCGCTCGCTCTTGCAAGTCGTCGCAGACCAGCCCCCCGGGAGAGGCCCCTGAAGGCCTGAAGAGATTCTGCAGAGGCGTCAGCCTGACCCAGGACTTGTCCTGGCGCTTCGTGCCGCCGGCGGCGTTTTGCCGGGCCAGGCCGTGTTGGCAAGCGCGCTGGCGAATCGGCAGGGCTCACTGCGCTCCATGCGCAGCCGGGCCTGCCCGCAAAGGAGGTGGGGCCCAGCCGCAGGAGATTGGTGTATCACCCATGCAGATCGATCGTGTGTGTTCCATATAGGGAGGAGAGCCATGCCTCGCAAGCTATTCGTGCTCGTCTCGCTGCTGATGGTGGTGGCGATGGTGCTGTCGGGATGCACGACGCCGCCGGCCCCAGTGGCGCCCACCAGCGCACCCCAGCCCGCGGCGCCCACGACGGCGCCGCAGCCCGAGGCCTGGAAGGCCAAGTACAACACGACGGCACCCGACCCCGCGTACGGCGGCGCGTTCAAGTCCATCGAAGCGGTGGACCAGTACACCGTCAAGTTCACCCTGAACGTGCCCGACCCGGCCTTCCTGCCCAAGATCGCGTTCGGCCCGTTCGAGATCCACAGCGCCAAGCAGCTCGAGGCGACCGGTGGCGGCGGGGCCATCCTGGACACTCCGCTTGGCACCGGCCCCTACATGGTGAAGGAATGGGTGCGCGGTGATCACCTGACGCTGGTGCCCAACCCCAATTACTGGGGCGAGGCGCCCAAGAACAAAGAAGTGGTCATGCGCTGGAACGCCGAGGCGGCAGCGCGCCTGCTGGAGTTGCAGGCCGGCACGGCCGATGCCATGGACAACGCCAGCCCTGACGACTTTGCGGCGATCCAGGCGGATCCCGCCCTCAAGCTGATTCCGCGCCCGCCGACGAACATCCTCTATCTGGGCATGAACAACACCCACAAGCCGTTTGACAACGAGAAGGTGCGCCAGGCCGTGGCCATGGCGCTCGACAAGCAGCGCTTTGTCGACAACTATTTCCCCGAGGGCTCGACGACGGCCGAGCAGTTCATGCCGCCGGCCGTGCAGCCCGGCTATACCGAAGGGCTCAAGTGGTACGGCCGTGATGTGGAGGCCGCCAAGGCGCTCCTGGCCGAAGCCGGCTACCCCAATGGCTTTGACGTCACGGTGTCCTATCGCGACGTCGTGCGCGCCTACCAGCCGCTGGTGTCCAAGCTGGCGCAAGAGTTCCAGTCGCAGCTCGCTCAGATCGGCATCAGGGTCCAGCTCAAGGTGATGGAGTCGGGCGCCTTCCTGGCAGCGGTGTCGGCCGGCCAGGAGCCGATGTTCATCCTCGGTTGGATGCAGGACTATACCGATGCCACCGACTGGGTCGACTACCACTTTACCGGCGCTTCCGACGACTTTGGCGTGCCCTACCCCGATCTGGTGGACGCCATCCACGCGGCCGCGCAGGAGGCCAACCCGGCCAAGCGCGCAGAGCTGTACGTGACGGTCAACGAACTGATCAAGAAGCACGTGCCGATGGTGCCCGTGGCACACGGCGCCAACGCCATCGTCTACAGCGCCAAGGTCGAGGGCGCGCACGCCAGCGCGCTGAACAACGAAGAGTTCCGCGTCATGTCGATCGCCGGCAAGGACCAGATCGTGTGGCTGCAGAACGCCGAGCCGATCACCCTCTTCGGCAACGACGAGACCGACGGCGAGACCTTCCGTGCCACGAACCAGATCTTCGACACCCTGTACTGGTACAAGGTCGGCACGACCGAGCTCGTGCCTTCGCTCGCCGAGTCGTACGAGGTCAACGACACGCTGACCGAGTGGACGTTCAAGCTGCGCAAGGACGTCAAGTTCTCGGACGGCACGCCGTTTGACGCGAATGACGTGGTGGCGACGTTCGTCGCGATGTGGGATGCCAAGAGCTCGATGCACAAGGGCAACACCGGCGTCTTTGAGTACTTTGGTGGCTTCTTTGGCGGTTTCCTGAACGCGCCCGCACAGTAAGCCCGAGAGCAGATTGGATGGGGAACCTTGCGGAGGTTCGGAACCTTCGCAAGGTTCCCCAGTTCGTTGTACTTGAATGGGGCGTGCCAATGGCGAGCTTCCTGGTCCGCAGGCTGTTGCTGCTTATCCCGGTCCTCTTTGGCATTCTCTTTGTCACCTTTGCCCTGGCCCGGCTCATCCCGGGCGATCCCTGCTATGTTGCGCTGGGCGAGCGTGCCACCGAGGAGCAATGCTTCCACTACCGCGAGCGCATGGGCCTCAACGACTCCATCGCGGTCCAGTTCGCGCGCTACATGGCTGGCCTGGCACGGGGTGACCTGGGCACCTCGCTGCGCACCAACCAGCCGGTGGGCGAGATCGTGCTGCTGCGCCTGCCGGTGACGGTGGAGCTGGCGGTGGTCGCGATGGTCCTGGCGACGGTCGTGGGCGTCATCCTGGGCATCATTTCGGCCTACTGGGCCAACTCGTGGGTCGACGTCGTGACGATGATCGGCGCCAACCTGGGCGTCTCGCTGCCGGTCTTTTTCCTGGGCCTGATGCTGGCCTACTTTTTCGCCATCATGCTCAAGGGCACGCCGTTCTGGCTGCCGCCCTCCGCCCGGCTCACGCCCGGCCTCACGCCCACGCCGCTCGTCGAGGCGTTCCACCTGCAGGGCCTCACGGGCCTGCCGCTCACACTGGTCACCTTTGTCTCAAACATGGCGACTGTGAACGCACTCATCACCGGCAACTGGAAGCTGCTGGGAGACGCGCTGCGCCACCTGATCTTGCCCGCGGTGACGGTCGGCACGATCCCCATGGCAATCATCGCCCGCATGACCCGCTCCAGCCTGCTCGATGTGGTGGGGCTCGACTATATCCGCACCGCGCGGGCCAAGGGCCTCAGAGAGCAGATGGTCATCTTCCGCCATGCCCTGCGCAACGCCATGCTGCCGATCATCACCATCGTCGGCCTGCAGCTTGGCGGCCTGCTTGGCGGCGCCATCTTGACCGAGACGGTGTTCAACCTGCCGGGCGTGGGCACCGGCATCATGACCTCGATCTTTGCCCGCGACTATACCGTGGTGCAGGCATTCGTGGTGATCGTGGCCGTGATCTTTGTCGGCGTCAACCTGCTGGTCGATCTGTCGTACGCCTATCTCGACCCGCGCATTCGCCTGCAGTAGCTGGAATCGCAACAGTTGTAGGCGCGGCATCGTGCCGCGTGGGAGTTCCGCAGCAACATGCCGCGCCTACGGCTAATTGACCACAGAGGCCACAGAGAACACAGAGGTTTCTGTGCCTGCACAGGCTGCACCGCGGCCTGGGGTACTCGCAATGACAGCGTGAGAAGTGAACAGTAGCCGGAGCATCGCATGAGCACTGAGGGCAAACTTGGGGGTCGGAGCTCGGCCCAGGCGCCAAGCAACCTGTGGCTCGATGCGCTTCGCCACTTGATGGAAAAGCGCTCGGCGGTCGTGGGGTCGATCCTGCTCGGCTTTCTGGTCGCTGTCGCCATCTTGGCGCCGGTGCTGGCCACGCACAACCCGACCGAGATTCTCGACGGTGTCAAGCGCAACACGCCGCCCTGCATCCACCTGCTGGGCTGCCCGCGCGAGCAGCCGCAGCACCTCTTCGGCATCGACGGCAACAGCCGCGACTTTTTCAGCCGCGTGCTCTATGGCGCCCGCTTTTCGCTCGTGATCGGCTTTGTGAGCGTAGGGTTTGCCATCATCTTTGGCACGCTCTTGGGCGCCGTCTCTGGCTACCTGGGCGGCTGGCTCGATAATACCATCATGCGCATCATGGACGTGCTGCTGGCGTTCCCGTACCTGCTGCTGGCGATTGCGATCGTGGCGGTGCTGGGCCCGGGGCTGATGAATGCGCTGCTGGCGATCAGCATCGTGTCGATCCCCGGCTATGCGCGCATCGCGCGCGCCAGCGTGCTCGCCGTCAAAGAGATGGACTATGTGACGGCCGACCGGGCTTTGGGCGTCTCGCCGGTGCGCATCCTGTTCCGCCGCATCCTGCCCAACGCCATGACGCCGCTCATCGTGCAGGGCACGCTCGGCATCGGCACGGCCATCGTCGAGGCCGCGGCGCTCTCCTTCCTGGGCCTGGGCGCGCAGCCGCCCACGCCCGAGTGGGGCATCATGCTGGGCGAGGAGCGCAACAACATCTTTAACGCGCCGCACCTGCTCTTCATTCCGGGCTTTGCCATCACCCTCACCGTGTTGGGGTTCAACCTGCTGGGCGACGGCCTGCGCGACGCCCTGGATCCGCGGCTCAACCGCTAGGCGGGATACGTTTCACATGAGCGCCTCGTGGGAGCTCGTGGGAGCTCGTAGGAGCTCGTAGGAACTGGTAGGAGCTCGTAGGAGCTCGTGGGAGCGGTATGAGAGCTGTCCCATTTGCACCGGACTGACCGGCATCCTTGCACTGAGGACCTGAACTCTGTGCATCTGTTGTGGGCTCCTACGAGCTCCCACGAGTTCCCACGAGCCCTGCGACCATGCTGACTAGAAGAGTACTGCCGCCAGAGGAGATCATGAACGACGCGTTACTGGACATCCGCGACCTGCGGACCTATTTCGACACCAAGGACGGCATCGTCAAGGCCGTCGACGGCGTGAGCCTGCACGTCGACCGCGGCGACGTGTTGGGGCTGGTGGGCGAGTCGGGCTGCGGCAAGAGCGTGACCTCGTTCTCGGTGCTGCGCCTGGTGGGCTACCCGGGCAAAATCATCTCCGGCGAGATCATCTTTGACGGCCGCGATATTTTGAAGCTCTCGCGCGACGAGGTGACCGCGCTGCGCGGCAACCGCATCTCGATGATCTTTCAGCAGCCGACGTCGTGCCTCAACCCCGTCTTCGACGCCGGCTTTCAGCTCAGCGAGGTCTGGGAAATCCACCAGGCGGCGACGCGCAAGGTGGGCCGCGCCAACGCCGTCGAGGCGCTCAAGATGGTTGGCATCCCCGACCCCGAGCGCCGCATCGCCTCGTATCCGCACGAGCTCTCGGGCGGCATGGCGCAGCGCGTGATGATCGCCATGGCGCTGGCCTGCAAGCCGGACCTGCTCATCGCCGACGAGCCGACGACGGCGCTCGATGTGACCATCCAGGCGCAGATCCTCGACCTGATGCGCAGCCTGCACCGCGATACCGGCACCTCGATCATCCTCATCACCCACGACTTGGGCGTGGTGGCCGAGATGTGCCAGCGCGTGGCCGTGATGTATGCCGGGCAGATCGTCGAAGAGACCGACGTGCGCACGCTGTTCAAGGACCCGCGCCACCCCTACACCATCGGGCTCATCGGCTCCATCCCCGTCCTGGGCCGGCTCAAAGACGATCTGGACGTGATCCCGGGCAACGTGCCCAACCTGATCGACATGCCGCCGGGCTGCCGCTTTGCGCCGCGCTGCCGGGCGCGCGTGGAGCACAAGCTGGATATCTGCACGCGTGAAGAGCCGCAACTCAGGCCGGTGGCCTCGCAACACACCGTGCGCTGCTGGCTGGGCGGGTGATACCTATGGCTGAACAAGAGACCCTGCAACAGGATACCCTGATCGAAGCCCGCGCGCTCACCAAGCATTTCCCCGTCAAGGGCGGCATCCTGCAGCGCACGCAGGCCTGGGTCAAGGCGGTGGAGGGCGTGTCGCTCACCATCCGGCGCGGCGAGACGCTCGGCCTGGTGGGCGAATCGGGCTGCGGCAAGACGACCGTGGGGCGCATGATGCTGCGGCTGCTCGAGCCGACCTCGGGCCAGGTGCTCTTTGAGGGCCAGGACCTGACGACGCTCCACGAGCGTGAGCTCAAGGCGTACCGCCGCGAGATGCAGATCATCTTCCAGGACCCGTTCTCGTCGCTCGACCCGCGCACGCCCATCGGCGATTCGATCGGCGAGGGCCTGCGCGTGCATGGTGTGCGGGACTCGCGCCAGCGCTTCCAGCGGGTGCTCGAGATCATGCGCACCGTGGGCCTCGAGGACTATCACGCCCGCCGCTATCCGCACGAGTTCTCGGGCGGCCAGCGGCAGCGCATCGGCATCGCCCGCGCCCTGGTGCTGCGGCCCAAGTTCATCGTCTGCGACGAGCCGGTCAGCGCGCTCGACGTCTCCATCCAATCGCAGGTGCTCAACCTGCTGCGCCAGTTGCAGCGCGAGTTCCACCTGACGTACCTGTTCGTGGCGCACAACCTCAGCGTCGTGGAGCACATCTCCGACCGCATCGCCGTGATGTACCTGGGCAAGATCGTCGAGCTGACCGACCGCGTCTCGCTCTTCCAGGACCCGCGGCACCCCTACACCAAGGCGCTGCTCTCGGCCATCCCCATCCCCGACCCCGACCTCAAACGCGAGCGCATGCTGCTCAAGGGCGACGTGCCCAGCCCGCTGCGCCCGCCGACGGGCTGTCGCTTCCACACCCGCTGCCCGCAGGCGATGGAGCAGTGCGCGGTCGAAGAGCCGCCACTCGTGGACGTGGGCGGTGGGCACCTGGCAGCGTGCCATCGGCGGGCGTGAACTCTCACACCCGCTCGGTGACGATGACCTCCTCGCCCAGCATGTCGGTGATCTTGACGGCCACCGTCGTCTCTGTCGGCGGCGCGGCGAGCTCGTAGGCGCCGGCCACCAGGTCGCTCTTCTTCTCGGGCACATCCGCCAGGGTCACATTGAAGACCTGGCCGTCATAGGCCGGGTCGATCATCACGCTGTCGACCATGGCGCGCCAGTCGTCGATCTGCGGCGCCAGGACGCCGGCCTGCTCTTTGAGGCGCTCGATGATCGAGGGCGAGATGAACTCGTCGATGGTGACCCGGATCGTGGCGCCGCGCCGCTCGATGGTGACCTTGGCCCAGGCCGGGTGGTGCTCCAGGAACCTGCCGTAGCGCGGGTCGCTGCGCAGCTCGATGACGGCGATCTGGTTGGGCAGCTTGGTGCGGGTGCGCAGCTGGTTCCATTCGGCGAGCCAGGCGTCGGCGGCGAGCTCCTTGCCCAGGCAGACGACGGTGACGTCGCGCTCCTCTTCGGGCCGGGCGGCCAGCTCGCGCTGCACCTCCTCCAGGTCGAGCACGCTCAGTGGGTGGGTGAAGGGTACGATCTTGGCCAGGCTGCGGCCCAGCGTGCCGTCGAAGAAGGGGTCGCTGTGCGTGCGGGTGATGCCGACGTGCTCGCAGGCCAGGTTGACCGCCTCATTGTGCTGCAGCTGCAGGTCATAGTCGTTGACGCGATAGACGGCGAAGGAGAGCTGCGCCGGCGGCGGCTCACTCTCACCCTCCGCTTGACCGGCGGATAGCGGCATGGCCATCTGCTGGGCCTGATCATGGGCGGCGGCCGCCTGCGCCTGCATGATGGCCTGCAGGCGCTTGCTCGTCGTCTGGATGGCGCCCTTGTTGATGTCGCAGCCGATCCAGCGCCGCCCCAGTTTCTGGGCGACGGCGGCGGTGGTGCCCGAGCCGATGAAGCAGTCGAGCACGAGGTCGCCGGGATTGGTCGAGGCACGGATGATGCGTTCGAGAAGCGCTTCGGGCTTCTGAGTTGGGTAGTCCTCGCGCTCTCCGGACCAACTGCTCAGGAAGCTGATATCGGTCCAGATAGACTGCAGAGGCCGGCCCTCCATCTCATCCAAATACCTCTTGTAACGCGGCATGCCACCTGACTCTGGCCAATGGATGCGCCCTTCTGCGTCAAGGTCATCCAACTTCTCCGTCGTGTACTTCCAGTGATTACCGTCCCTGGATGGATCAAACCCACGCCATGGCCTTCCCGAGGAGCCATTTCGCAGGCCGGCTGCGGTCAGGTTATCCGACGCGTACCGCCGACCCGTCCCGTCTTCCACAAAGCGGTAGAAACGATCGATGTACTCCGGACCATAACCCGTGTACTGTTTGTTCCAGTCGAACGCTTCGCCCTTGGTGTAGAAGTAGAGCGTATCATGGATGTGGTTGTAGGTGTGGCTATCGCTTCTTGCATAGTTGCGCTGCCAGACGATTTCGTTGCGGCAGTTGGCAGGACCAAACACTTCATCCAGCAGGCACCGCAGCAGGTAGCTCCGTTTCCAGTCACAATGCAGGTAGAAGCTGCCATCTTCGGTCAGCAACTCCCTCAGTAGCAGCAGCCGTTCGTACATGAACTGGAGGTAGTTGTCGTTGGCCCAGATGTCGGTGTACTGTATCTGTTCGCCCAGGGTGTAGCCCTCGCCGGCCACCCGGGCCGTGCCCTTGGCGCCGCGCAGGTTCACCGTGCGCACGTAATCGGCGCCGGAGTCGAAGGGCGGGTCGATGTAGACGAGCTTGACCTTGCCGCGGTAGCCGTTGGCCAGCAGGTGCGCCAGCACCTCCTTGTTATCGCCGTGGAAGAGCAGGCCGCCTTGCGGGTAGGCGGCAGGCCAGGGGCCCTCACCCCAGGCCCCTCTCCCACTGCGGGGGAGAGGGGAGGCTCCATCCCCGGCCGCTCTCGCGCTGGGGGGGAGAGGGGAGGCGGCGCTTGGGGCATAGCTCTCGACGTGCTGCGCCGGGAAGGCGGTGACGTGGCGCAGTGGGCGCTTGCCGACCCAGGTGAGCATGGGGCGGCCCTTGGCGGGCTTGATCTCGACGGTGGTGTCTTGGGGCATGAGGTGGGCCTCCGCTATGTGGCCTCAGCGACGTTGGCCTGACGTTGTGCAAGATGAAGCCTCTGCCCACTGGCGCAAGATGCCTGCTTCCACAAGCTTCTCCACATTTCCTTGTGCACCGGGATAGCTCGCCTGAAGAATGCGCTGCGCCTGTGGCATCGTCAGTAGAGGCACGTCAAAAAGGCTCTCCACGAGCTCGAGTGCAAGCGTTGATCTCGTCACGATAGAGGCCCACTAGGGGCCATCCTCACGCTGCAGTGGCACCAGTCGCCCTGGGGCATCATTCGTGAACCGGTCCGGCTTCATCGTCTGCCCTCCATTCCACAAAGCGCCGGATGGGGCGCAACTGATCGTAGCCGACGGTGTCCTCGCGGGCAAAGACGAGCTCGTACCTGAGGCGGTCCGCGTTGAGCGCCTCCCACTGCTTGAGCGCCAGCGCCTTGCGCCCTTCGACGGTAATGGCCGCCTGGCCCTGCTGGGCGCGGCGCAGGTCTTCGCGCGTGGCGGCCTCGAATTGGGCGTTCTTGATCTCGACGATGAGCGCGCGGCCGTCCTTGCAGCGGATGACGAAATCGGGCGTGTAGCGGTGCCACCGGCCGTCGTCTCCCCTGTACTCGACAAAGAAATCGGTCTTGTCGGGCGTGGTCAGCGCGCCGGTAAAGTAGATATCCTCCACGTCGTCGGGATGCAGGTTGAACTGGCGCAGGAGCTGTTCGAAGAGGCTCTTTTCCGGGTTGGAATCGAAATTGTAGGGCGTGTAGTGAAAGCCCAGGCCGTGCGGGTTGGCGGCGCGCAGCTCCTCCCACGAGAGGAGCAGGCGCTGGCGGTCCACGGGGTAGGCGATCTCGGCGGTGTAGACCTCGCTGCCATCCTCGGCGAGCGTGCGCGTAAAGCCCTCTGGCTTGACGAGCGCCAGGGCCTCCTCCACCGTCTCCTCGCGCACCTCGTAGCGGCGCGTTTGTGCCTCGACTTGCCTGGCCAGCGCCGCGAGGTGGGCCGCCGGCAGCTCGGCCGCGCCGCCATAGAGGCGCCGCAGCTCGGCGAGCACAGCGTCCAGGCGCAGGCGGTAGACCGTGGCCAGCTCGAGCGCGGCGGCATAGGCGTCCACCATGTCCGGCACAGAGTCGATCTCGACCGTCTCGCCAACCTGCTGCAGCAGCCGGCAGGTCGCTTTCTGCTCGGCGACCGTGTAGGTACGCCTCTCCAGGGCCGCGCCGGCTTCGACCTCCGGCTTGCTGAGCTGCAGCGCGCCCGGCGCGGCCTCTCTGGGCACCACCGTGCGCACGAGCCGGCGCACCACGAGTGGCGGGATGTCGAGGCGGCGCAGGCGGATGGGCACGGTGCGGCTCTGCGCCTGGCTGCGGTTCAGGTCGCTGATGGTCTCGCCGTAGGTTTCCTGCAGCTGGCGGTCGAGGATCTCGCGGTTATCCAGCGAGAGGTAAATGCGCGCCGGGGTGGTGTTGCCCGGCACCTGGCGCAGGCAGCGCGAGGCCGCCTGGAGGACAAAGTTGTTGCTCGCTTTGAGCTTGCGGGCCAGGGCGCAGGCGAAGAGCGCCGGCACGTCCCAACCCTCGACGCCGCGGTCCACCAGCAGCGCGATGCGGTGCGGCGAATCCTTGAAGCGGAAGCGGTCGAAATCGGCCTTGTTCTCGCGTCGCGTGTGGTGCTCGAGGATCAGCGTGGGCGGCAGGCCCAGCTCGGCCAGCGTCGCCTCGATCACCGGGCGCAGCGCCTCCACGTCATCCGTCTGCGGGAAGTAGATGGCCAGCCTGGCCGGGTTGCCGTCGGGCAGGGCCACGCCGCCATAATCCTGGAAGAAATCGCGCACGACGTGGGCCAGGTAGGCCTCCACCTTCCCGTCGAAGGAGAAGGCCTGGATGTTGCCGGCCACCTCTTTGAGGATGCCGTCGCCGATGCCCTCGGAGAGGCCGTACCAGATAACCACATCGCGCAGCGGCTGGCGCTGGTAGTAGGGGGTGCCGGTGGTGTTGACCACGGCGATGAGGCTGGTGTTGGCGGCGAGATAGTCGACCGTGCGGCGCACCTTCTTCAGGCCTGCATCCAGCGATTGGCCGTAGGTGTGATGCGCCTCGTCGGAAAAGATGGCCAGGTGCGGCAGCGAGGCGATAGCCTGCAGGCGGCGGTTGGCGACCTCGGCGCGCGCCTCATCCTCCTTGGCCCGGCTGAAGAGCGGCCCCAGGTCGGCGCGGCGGATGCTCTCCTTGCGGATGCGCACCTTTTCCGTATTGGTAACCACGACGTTGAAGAAGCTGCCGCGGATGACCGGGATGTCGGGGTCGCCGTCGCGGGTGAAGGTCAGCTTGACCGAGGCCGCAAAAGGCTTGTAGAGGCGCGGCGGCAGGATGCGGTCATAGCGCGCTGCGGCCAGCTCGCGCAATGATTCGATGATCGTCTTGCCCGGCGCAAAGACGAGCGCGTTCTGCACGAACGGGCCCTCCGGGTATTCCAGCGCCATGGCGAACTCGCTGGCAAAGATGGCGCCGATGAGGATGGTCTTGCCGGCGCCCATGGCCAGGGCCAGGATGTAGCTGGGGTAGCTGAGCGTGAGGGATTCGCGCAGTGCTTCCAGGCGCAGGCGGCGCACGAAAGCGTCGTCGCTCTTGAGCCGCTCAAAGAGGCCGTCGAGGCCATAGTCCATGAAGTGCTTGATGACCTCCTCGCCGGCCAGGCCCAGGGCGGCGAGCAGCTCCGATGGCTTTGGAAAGAGCCGGCGATAGAGGTCGGTGATGTGCGGCGTGCTCTCGACGAGGCGCAGGTACCAGTAGGTCTCCAGCGCGCGCACCTGCGGCGGGCGCAGGCGGAAGCCCGCGCCCTCGGGGTTGGCGGCCCATGCCAGGATTTCGGCGATGGCAGGATAGTCGGCGTGATGGTAGCCTTGCTGGCGCCAGGCAGCGACGCGCTGGGCCAGCACCTGGTAGAGATGCATATTGCGGCTCCTTCGCACTGTGCCCAGAATATAGCATCGCCGTGATGATTGGTCAAGGAGAGGGGCCGGGGGGCCAGGTCTTGCTTCCTTTGAACCCGCATAGATTGCGCCATAGTACATCAGGCAGCGCTTGAGCCACCCCGCACCGCTCGTTTGCCGCCACTTGGCCAGGCAGGCCACGGTCTTGCGACCCAATTCCCCCGCGACGGGGGAACAGTATGGGGGCCTCACCCGCCGGCATGAGTAGATGTCTGGTTGAGTTCTTGCCAATCGCCTTCCTGCCGGGGAAATCGGAGGTGACACCATGCCCCCAGCCCATCACGCCACGCGCATCGCCCATCTGCTCGCCGCGCTGGCCATCGCGGTGCTCCTCGCCGGCTGCGCGGCGCCACCGCCGTCCCTCACCGGCGCGGCGGCGCTGGAGCGCTACTACGCCGGGGTGCCCCGCGAGCAGGTGCAGCGCCTGGCCGACTTTCGCGCCACGCACCTCTACACGGCGCGCACCGCCGCCGGGGCCGAGTGGCGCTACATCGCCTGCGGCAGCGGCGCGCAGACGCTGGTGCTGCTCCCTGGGGCCTCGCGGCAGGCCGAGGCGACGTTCGTGCTCATCGGCCTGCTCGAAAGCCGCTACCGCCTCATTGTGCCCTCCTACCCGCCCGTCAGCACCATGGCCGAGCTGGCCGATGGGGTCGCGGGCATCTTGTAGGCCGAGGGCGTGTCGCAGGTGGCCGTCTGCGGCACCTCCTTCGGCGGCATGGTGGCGCCCGTGTTTGTCCACCGCCATCCGCAGTAGGTGGATAAGCTCGTCCTGGCCAACAGCGGCGTTCCGAACTTCGCGCCGCTGTTGGCCGTGCTGCAGACCGCGCGCTACTGGCCCGCGCCAGATCCCGCCAGGCCGGTTCCTCCCCACTACTTGATATCGCGATGCAGGCCCATCACCCGCATCGCTTCCCTTTCGGCCGCCAGGTGAGATATGCGAACCTCGATGACCGTCATCAACACAGCGGCCGACAGCACAGCGATGGCTGCCAGGAACACGACCACGACGACCGTCGCCCCAGGCTGGTAGCCGCTGACGACTGTGGCGCCGATGACGAACATGTCGGCTATGAACAGAAAGAGGCTCACATAGTCCAGAAGCACCGCATTGTGGACTTGCCTGTGGCGCAGAATCAAGTTGGGAATCTGCTGCTCGATCTGCTCCAGCCGCTCATGCGCGAGGGGCCCGCTAGCGGGATCGCCGCGGCCGGTATCGAGCAACTCAAGGCGCTCGCGGGCCAGCGCCCGCATGCGATCGCCGATGCCCGAATAGTGGGTGAGCAGGGCGGTTCCGATAATGGCGGATGCGGTCACCATCACCACTGGCGCCAGTATCAATTGCAGGATGCGCGAGGCCTCCTCGATGGGCATCCCACACGCTCCTACTGTTGAGTTCACCGCAGTCTACATCCAATTACTTGACTGAGGCAACCGTGATGTTGCGCCAGCGGCCGCGGCCTTGAGATGGCACAGGGACTGCCCTCGCGACGGTGCAAGGCCCAGGCCAACCTGCCGAAAATACCCCTTCCGGGCCGGGGTCGGGCGGTTGTCAGGCTGCTAGCGGAAGGCCTGCATCACATCCTGCAGCCTGGCCGTGGCCAGGGCCATGCGCATATCGGCGGCGCCATAGTAGACATAGACCTCATCGCCCACCACCGCCGAGCCGCAGGTAAAGACGACGTTGGGCACCTCGCCGCTGCGCTCCCAGGGTTCGCTGGGCACGAGGATGGGCTCGGCCGGCCGGCTGAGGACGATGCTGGGGTTTTCGAGGTCGAGCAATGCCAGCCCCAGGCAATAGACGCGCTCGCGGTTGTAGCCGTGGTAGATCAGCAGCCAGCCGCGCTCGGTGCGGAGCGGCGGGCCGCCGGCGCCCACGCAGGTCTCATCCCACAGGCCGGGGCGTGGGCGCATGATGGCCTGGTGGCCCGACCAGTGCAGCAGGTCGTCGGACCAGGCCAGCCAGATGTCGGGCGGGCGGCGGTGCAGCATGGCATAGCGGCCGCCGACCTGGGCGGGGAAGAGCGCGGCGTCTTTGTTGTTCTCGTCGGGCAGCACGATGCCGGCGCGTTGCCAGGCCAGCGGGTTCCTGGCCGAGGCGAGCGAGACGCGCGTGCCGTGGGCCGAGTAGGCGGTATAGAGCATGTAGAGGCGGTCGCCGAGGCGCGTGATGCGCGGATCCTCCACGCCCCAGCGCTCGGACTCTGTTTCCGGCGCGAGCACGGGCCTGTCGAGCCTGGCAAAGTGGATGCCGTCGCGGCTGACGGCATAGCCGATGCGCGAGATGTTGTCGGCCGTGCCCTGGGCGCGATAGAGGAGGTGGAACAGGCCCTCCTCGTAGACCACGGCGGCGTTGAAGCAGGTGCGGTTCTCCCACTCGTGGCCGGCGACGGTGGTCAGGATGGGGTTGGCGGGGTGACGCTGCAGTTGCATGGGGCTATCCCTTCATGCCGGTCATGGTGATGCCTTCGATAAAGTAGCGTTGGGCCATGAAGAAGAGGGCCAGGATGGGAATGGCGATGATGGTGGCCAGGGCCATCATATAGTTCCAGGGCGGAGCCTCGGCGCCGGTGGCCAGGGTCTTCTGGAAGAATTGCAGCGCCAGCACCATGGGGAACCTGTCGAGGGTATTGAGGTAGATGAGCGGCCCGTTAAAGTTGTTCCAGTTGCCCTGAAAGCTGAGCACGCCGATGGCCAGCAGCGCCGGCTTGATGAGCGGCAGCATGACCAAGGCAAAGATCTGCAGGGTGTTGGCGCCGTCGAGCCGGGCCGCCTCCTCCATCTCGTAAGGGATGGTCATGAAGAACTGGCGCAGCATAAAGACGTAGGCCGGGCCCCAGGCGAACCAGGCGCCGATGGTGAGCGGGTCGTAGGTGTCGAGCCCGTGCAGGTGCTTCCAGATGACAAAGACCGGGATCATGGTGATGACGCTCGGCAGCATCATCGTCGCCAGCAGGATGATGAACAGGGCGTCGCGCCCGCGGAAGCGGAAGCGGGCAAAGCCATAGGCCACCAGCGACACGGTCAGCAGTTCGGCCGCCATGGCCAGCACGGTGATGAAGAGGGTGTTGGCCAGGAAGCGCGTAAAGCTGACCGGTAGGGCGTTCCAGGCGGCGACATAGTTGTGCCAGACGACCGGGTTCGGGATCCACTGCGGCGGGAAGAGAAACAGCCGCTCGCGCGCCTTGAGCGAGGTGCCGAGCATCCAGGCAAAAGGCACGAGGACGATGAGCGCGCCCAGCGTCACCAGAGCATAGCTGACCAGGCGCCCGAGTGCATGGCGCACGCTCGTGCGCGCCGGCCACGGCGCCATTCCGGTTGCACCAGATGTGGAGCGCGTTGCCTGCATGGGCCTTCCCTCCTTCTGCACAGCGCTGCTCCGGTTTGTGCTTTCAAGGCTAGAACATCGGTCAAGTATTCTCACAGACGACGTAGCCTAGCCCCTTGTGGGCGTCGGAGGGCGACGATTCGGCCGCCTGGGGCCATGCGCAGGAACACTCGACCGATGTTCTAGGCGAGCAGAGGCGACTCCCATAGCCTGCCCTGAGCGCAGCGAATGGGCCGCCGGTCACGCTTGCGCACCCAACCTAGCGTTTGCGCTCTCCCTCATAATACACCCACGCCGCCGATGAGCGGAATACGAGCAGCGTCAGCACGAGGATCACGACCAGCAGCCACCAGCCCAGGGCCGCGGCGTAGCCCATGCGATAGCGGCCGAACGCCTGCTGGTAGATGTAGACGTTCATGAAGAGGCCGGCCTGCCGTGGGGCGTTGATGAACATGGGCTGGGTAAAGACCTGCATGGCCGCAATGATGCCCACGACCAGGGTGTAGAACAGGGTAGGCGAGAGCATGGGCAGCGTTACATGCAGGAACTGCGCCCACCGGCCGGCGCCGTCGATCTCGGCGGCCTCGTAGAGGTGGCGTGGGATGTTCTTGATGCCCGCGAGCAGGATGACCGTGTTGGCGCCAAAGACGCCCCACAGGCTCATGATGACGAACGACGGCAGCACCAGCCGCACATCGGTGAACCATGCCGGCCGGGCCAGGCTGAAGAGGTTGAGCAGAGGGCTGAGCACGGTGTTGATCAGGCCGGCGCTGGGGCTGAACATCCAGCGCCAGAGCACGGCCGTGGCCGCGGCGGGCAGCACGGCCGGCAGGTAGTAGATAGTGCGCCAGATGCCGATGCCTTTGATATCCTGCGCCAGGAGCAGCGCGGTGCCGAGCGCCCCGGCCATGCCCAGCGGCACGCTCAGGAGGCCGTACAGGAAGGTGAGGCGCATCGACGGCCAGAAATCGGGGTCGGCCGTGAACATGGTCGCATAGTTCGCAGTGCCGACCCACGTGGGCGCCTGCAGCACGTCATAGTCGGTAAAGCTGAAGTAGAGCGATGCCAGGATCGGCCCCAGCGTCCAGATGAGAAAGCCAAGGACCCAGGGCAGGACGAGCGCCACGCCGGTGGCCGCCTCGCCCTTGACGCCGAACAGGCGCAGCACGCGATAGGCGACCAGCATGGCGAGCCCCAGGCCCGCACCCACAAGGCAGTAGTGGGAGAGCGTGTAGCCATAGCTTTCGATCATGCCTCACACCTCCCGGAGGGCTTGGGCGGGCGCCCTGGCGGGGGGCCGAACCCTCGCCAGGTCGCCCGCCACCAAGAGAGGAGAACGATCTGCTAGGGCAGCGTGGCCTCCAGCTTGGGCCGCGCGGTCTTGGCCAGGTCGGCCGCGGTGCCCTTCTTGTGGAAGAGCGGATCCATGAACTGGTTCCAGAAGACGTCGTTCCAGTCGCCGTACTTGGGGATGACGCGGAATGGCCGCATGTCGGGCAGGGCCTTGAGGATGGTCGCCGCGGATTCGGCCTTGCCGGGCACCGAGGCCGCGATGGTCTCGACGTTGGCCAGCGACTTGCGCGGGGCCACGATCTTCCAGTGGTGGATGCCCTCGGTCAGGGCCACCATGGCGTCGTAGGCGGCCTGTTTGTTCTTGGTGCCCGACCAGATGCTGGTGGCCGCCGACCAGGCAAAGGTGGCACGGCTCTTGGGTCCCTTGGGCACCGTGGCTACCTTGAGCCTGGCGTTCTTGGGGTCCTTGGTATAGGCATAGTCCAGGTCGTCGGCGGCGCCGCCAAAGAACATGGCCACCTTGCCGGTCTTGGCCATCTCGCCAAAGCCCTGCTCGGCGATCACGGCCTCGGGCACGGCGTGCTCTTCGTTGTAGATGATGTCGGCATAGAACTGGAGGCCCTGGACGGCCTCGGCCGAGTCCACCGGGCAGGTCTTGAGGTCGGTGCTGATGACCTCGCCGCCCGCCTGCCACACCCACATGTGCGGCGGCGGCCAGCCGTTAAAGCTGGTGCCCCACTGCTGGCCTGGGACGGTCAGGCGCTTGGCGGCGTCTTGGAAGGTAGCCCAGTCCCAGCTTTCGTCGGGCTCGGCGATGCCCGCCTTGGCAAAGAGCTCGGGGTTGTAGTACATCACCACGGGTTGGGCGATCCAGGGCAGGCCGTAGTACTTGCCCTGGTACTGGCAACTGGCCAACACCGGCTCGAAATAGTCGTCAAGTTTGGCGGCCGGGTTGGTCGTGTCGGCCTTGAGCATGTCAGTGACGTCGAGCAGGGCGCCGCGCGAGGCGTAGCCGATGATGTCTTCGTGCGAGAGCCACATCAGGTCGGCAGCCGTGCCACCGGCCATGGCGGTCTGCAGCTTGGTGCCATAGTCGGCGGGCGCGGGCTCGTGTACGAGCTCGAAGGTCTGCGCGGCGGCGTTGACCTTGTCGATGACCGCCTGGAGCTCCTTCGACTCGTCGACCCCCGCCCAGGTGGTCAGGCGCACCTTCACCTTCTGGGGCGCCGCCGGCGGCGGAACGGATGTGGGCGCAGTCTGGGTCTGGGCCGGCTCAGCCTTGGGGGCCGATGTTGGCGCGGGGGCGTTGCAGGCTGTCAGGAGCAATGCGATGGCGACAAAGATGAGCAAAAGCTTGGGGCGCATACGCGATCTCCTCCTTGAGCAGTAGACGGCTGATCCATACGCCGACGCCGTGAGGGTATTCGCGTGGATTGCGTGCCGGGCCTCACCTCCCTTCTCAGCAGCCGCAGGAGCGACGCAGCACCAGTTGTGTGCCCACGACGCTGCGCACCGGCGGGCTCTCGGCGTGCGCCAACAGGTCCAGCAGCCGCCGGGCGGCCAGCGCGCCGAGTTCCTCTTTGTAGATGCGCACGGTCGTCAGGGGCGGCGTGGCCAGCTCGGCCCACGAGATATCGTCAAAGCCGATCACGGCCAGGTCCTCGGGCAGGCGCAGCCCCATGGCCTGGGCGGCGCGCATGGCGCCGATGGCCATAGAGTCGTTGATGGCAAAGACGGCGCTCGGGCGCAGGCCCTCGGCGAAGGCCTGTTGCAGCAAGTCCTGGCCGGTGTCGATGGTGGTCTTGGCGGCGGGCATCACCCGCGCCCGCTCGGCCAGGCCGGCCTCTCGCATCGCCGTGTGGTAGCCCTGGCTGCGCTCGCGGCTCGAGGCCCATTCTTGCGGGCCGCTGAGGCAGAGCACATCCTGGTGCCCGTGCTGCAGCAGGTGTTGCACCGCCGCGGCTGCGCCGGCCTGGTCGTCGGAGACGACGCAGTCGATGCGCGTCTCCTGCAGGCAGTTGTCGACCAATACGCAGGGCACGCCGCTCTGCCGCATGGCGAGGATGAAGGCGGGGCTGATATCGGGCCCGGCCAGGATCAGGCCGTCGACCCGCTGCTCTCTGACGAGCTTGAACGCCAGGTCGCTGGCTGCCTGGGTGCCGTCGACGGTGGTCAGGATGAGGTGATAGCCCTGCTCGGCCAGGCAGGCCTCGGCGCCGTGGGTGATCAGGGGGTAGAACGGGTCCGCGTCGAGGGGCGTCTCTTTCTTGCCCAGCACCAGGCCCATCATCTGCGTGCGCTGCGTCGCCAGGCCGCGGGCGGCCATATTGGGGGCAAAGTCCAGCTCGTGGGCGGCGGCGAGGATGCGCCGGCGCAGCTCCTCACTCACGCCTGGGCGGTCATTGAGGGCGCGCGAGACCGACGCGGCGGAGACTCCGAGGTGGCGGGCAATGTCATCGATCCGGGCAGGCATCTCATGTCCTTATCTACGCAACAACCACGCAAACGCTTACGTTCCTCATGCATTATACCCGATTGCCGCAGATTTGTCAATCCCCACACAGCGTGCTGGTGATAGCCGGGCCAGGAGGGGGTGTTGGTGCGCGGTAGTGAGCGCCGCGATCATGGACACTGTGGTATAATCTGGGGGCGTAGGGTGGGCTTGGGGAAGGATGAGCGAACCGTGGCTTTGGAGCCGAATCTGAGCACCGGGCCGGCGCTTGGCGTGCTGCGGCCCGATGCCGGCGATGTTTTGCCCGATCTCGATACGTTATGCCGTTCATTGGGCCGGCGGCGGCGTCCGCCGGAGGCCATCGTCAAGAGCGCCGAGCTGACCATCGCCGAGGCGCGGGCGCTGCTGCAGCCGGCGGCGGTGTGGGCGGAGGTCGAGGCCGCCGGCCTGGCGGAGGCGCTGTTGCCCGGCATACCCGCCGCGCACCTCGCCGGCGTCAGCACGCTGATCGGCGTGGTCTGCACCATCGGCGAAGCGCTCGAGGCGCAGGCGCAGCGTCACTTTGCCGCGCAGGAGTACACGCGCGGCTATCTGCTCGACCAGGCCGGCGCGCTGGCGGTGGCCGGGCTGGCGCAGCACGTCGAGCGCCTGGTGCGCGCCGGGCGCAACGCGGCGCGCTGGGCCCCCGGCGACGGCGAGGGCGACTGGGCCATGGAGTCGCAGCGCATGCTCTTCGCCCTGCTGCCCGCCGATGCCATCGGCGTGCGCCTGTCGGAGCACAACGTCATGTTCCCGGCCAAGTCGCTCTCATTCGTGCTGTTGGTGGGCAGCAGCCCAGCGGGCCGCCAGTGCCTGGGGAGTTGCAGCCGCTGCGTGTGGAACGGCGCCTGCGACCGGCGTTCTGCGTCAGAGGGACAGGGTGAGCAATGAACGATGGCGGGCACGATGGCTGGCAACCTCACGATCCTGATGCAGACTTGCTGCACCTGGCGGGCACCTTGCGCGCCGGCCGGCTGGCGCGGTTCGCCAAGGGGAGCATCCTTCACTGGCAGGGCGACCCGGTCGAAGCCATCTACATCGTGCGCAGCGGCGCGGTCAAGGTGTGCACGACCTCGCCGCAAGGCAGGACCTACACCTACGACATCCTCGGCGCGGGCGGGCTGGACGGCGCAGCCACTTATCTGCTCGGCAAGCATCACGAAACACAGGCCGTCGCCTTGGAGG
The DNA here is from genome assembly GCA_029553955.1 of Chloroflexota bacterium. Taxonomy (GTDB): domain Bacteria; phylum Chloroflexota; class Anaerolineae; order SpSt-313; family SpSt-313; genus JAKPJZ01. The sequence continues at coordinate 26,522 of JAKPJZ010000113.1, read as the reverse complement.
ATACGGAGGTCATCACGCTCCTCCCCGACGAGTTCGATCGCCTGCTGGCCGGCAACCCCCGCTTTTCTCTGCTCGTGATGAGATACCTCGCCCAGGGCACCGCTTCGCTTGCCGGCAAGGTGCGCGAGCTCGGCTTTCTCGATGTGCAGCAGCGCCTCAAGCATCGCCTGCTCGAGCTGGCTCGGCGGCACGGCATCGCTACCCCCGACGGCGTTCGCATCGACCTTGATATCACTCATGAAGAGATGGGCGCATTGGTGGCTGCCAACCGCACCACCATCACCGCCTGCATCAGCGAGCTCAAGAAACAAGGCTACCTCTGGAGCGAGGGACGGCACCTGGTCATGGTGCCGCCGCAGCATGTGGAAATCCTCGACAGCCTGAGCCAGGCCGTGCTGGATGGCGATGAAGTGGCCGCCCGGCGCTGGGCCGGCGCGGCGGTCGCTCACGGCGTGGACGCCATCAAGGCGCTGGAGGCGCTCTCGAGCGGCATGCGGCGGGTCGACGGGCTGTTCAGCCGCGACGAGCTGCAAGTCTCCGACGTGATCCTGGCGGCCTTTGCCATGAAGAGCGCCATGCCCATCATAGATGCCGAGATCGAGCGCACGGGCCAGGTGGTCGGCTACCTGGGCACCGTTGTCATCGGCACGGTCTATGGCGATATCCACGACATCGGGCAGACCATGGTCGCCATGCTGCTCAGGGCGCGCGGCTTTGCGGTGATCGACCTGGGGGCCAACGTGCCCGCAGAGCGCTTTGCCGCTGCGGTGGCTAGGCACAGGCCCGGCATCCTGGCCATGTCGTCGCTCATGACCACCACGACCCAGGAGCTCTCCAAGGTCATCGACACCCTGGCGCGGGAAGGCCTGAGGGGCGGGGTCAAGGTCATGGTGGGCGGCAGCGCGGTCACGCGCCGCATGGGCACCCAGATGGGGGCCGACGGCTACGAGCCTTCCGCGCACGGCGCTGCCGAGCTGGCCTGGCGGCTGATGAATCCGAAGCACTAGACCGCTCTCTCCACCTCTCAAGTGTCGCCCAGACGACACCTACGCCGCCGACAATGTGCTACAATGACCATAGCCTCTCTTGTACAAGTACAGAAAGGCCACGAAGCCAGATGTCCTTCACCATCGACTTTCAGCCAAGCGGCATTCGCCTGCTGTGCGATGGGCCGCTGGCCATCGCCGAGGCGGCGCGCCGGGCGGGCGCCGGCCTGCGCTCGGTGTGTGGCGGCAAAGGGGTCTGCGGCAAGTGCCTGGTGCGCATCGAGCGGGGAGACCCGCTGCCGCCCAGCGCCGCGGAGCGACACCACCTCAGCGCCGAGCAACTCGCCGGCGGCTGGCGGCTGGCGTGCCGTGTCATGGTCTCGGCCAATGCGTCGGTCTACATCCCGCCGGTCTCGGCGCTCGAGGTCCAGGTGGCGCAGACCGAGGGCGCCGAGGTCAGCGTGGCTCCCACGGGAGAGGTGCGCATCGTGCCGCTCGCCGTCGCGCCGCCGACTCTGGCCGACCAAGTGGCCGACCTGGAGCGAGTGCGCGCCGCCCTGCGCCGCGAGCAGGGGATCGGCGAGGCGCGAGCGGGCCTGGCCACGCTGGGCGCGCTGCGCACGGCGCTGCGATCGTCGGGCTGGCGCGTCGCCATTGCCCTCCGCGGCGACGAGATTATCGGCGCTTACCCCGGCGCGGCCCCGCCTCCCCTTGGGCTGGCCGTCGATGTCGGCACCACCAAGCTTGCCTGTTACCTGGTCGATCTGCAATCGGGCCAGACGCTGGCCGCCACGGGCGTGATGAACCCGCAGATTGCCTATGGCGAAGATGTCATGTCGCGGCTGGAAGCGGCGCTGGTCGAGCCGGCCAAGGCCACCCGGCTGCAGCAGGAAGTGGCGCAGGCCATCAACGGCGCTGCTGCCGAGCTGACGGCCACCCTGGGCCTCATGCCCGAGCATCTGCTCGACATTTGCCTGGTAGGCAACACGGCCATGCACCACTTGTTGGCCGGGCTGCCGGTGCAACCGCTGGCCGTGTCGCCCTTTGTGGCCGCGCTCAACTCATCCCTCTCGGTCGGCGCCGGGCAGTTGGGCCTGCGGGCTGCCCCGGGGGCCCAGGCCTACCTGCCGCCGCCCATCGCCGGCTTTGTCGGCTCGGATCACCTGGCCTTCCTCCTCGCCGCCGGTTTCGGCCGCAGCGAACCGGTGCGGCTGGGCATCGACATCGGCACCAACACCGAAATCGCGCTCCAGACGGGTGCGCGCATCGTGTCGTGCTCCACCGCGTCGGGCCCCGCCTTTGAGGGCGCGCACATCCGGCACGGCATGCGTGCGGCGCCGGGGGCCATCGAGCGGGTGGCGATTGCCGGCGGCGAGGTGCGTTGCGACGTGATCGGCGGCGGCTCGGCGGCCGGCATTTGCGGCTCGGGCGTCATCGCCGCACTGGCCGAGATGCGCAGCGCCGGCATCATCAACGCGCGCGGGCGCATGGTCGCCGGCATGCCCGGCGTCATGCGCGAGGACGACGACATGCCGGCTTTCACGCTGGCGCCGGGTGGCGAGGGCCGCCGCGCCGTCTGCATCACCCAGCACGACATCGACCAGGTGCTGTTGGCCAAGGGGGCCATCCGCGCGGGGATCGATATCCTCATGGACCACCTGGGCGTCGAGCCGGCGCGCATCGAGGAGGTGGTGATCGCAGGCGCGTTCGGCAGCTATCTCGACCCGCGCCACGCCATGGGCATTGGGCTCTTGCCCAGCGTGCCGCTGGAGCGGGTGTGGGCCGCGGGCAACGCCGCCAGTGCCGGCGCGCGCATGATGCTGGCCTCGAGCGCGTGCCGGCGTGAGGCCGAGGCGCTGGCCGGGCGCATCGAGTATCTCGAGGTGACCGTCGTCCCTGGGTTCAACCGCTATTTCTCACAGGGCGCCCGCCTGCCCGCTGGTTCATAGCCGGCAGGCTCGCGGCCGGCGCCGCAGCACGGAGTGTGAACGTATCGGGCGAGATCAGGTTCTCTTCAAGGAGGTAAGCCAGCGATGTCAGATGAAACGTATCGGGCCATCAGCACAGCCGTGACCGAAGGAGAGGACGCGGAGGCCGGCCGGCTGGTGACGCAGGCCCTGGCGGCCGGGCTGCCGCCGCTCGAGATCCTGCAGCGCGGGGTCGTGGCCGGCATTACCAAGGCCGGGGACCTGTGGCGGGCCAACGAGATCTTTTTGCCCGACGTCATCCTTGCCGCCGATGCCTTCAAGGCGGGCATGGTGCCGTTGCAGCCGCACCTGAGCAAGGGTGGGGCGCCGCGCCTCGGCAAATTCGTCATCGGCGTCGTGCAGGGCGACATGCACGACCTCGGCAAGAGCCTGGTGGTGGCCATGTTGACCTCGGTGGGGTTCGAGGTGATCGACCTCGGCATCGACGTGCCGGCGGAGCGGTTCATCGCGGCGATCAAGGGGCACCGGCCGGTGATTGTGGGCCTGGGCGCCTACATGTCGACAACGATGCTCGAGATGAAGGCGATTATCGCGGAGCTCGAGGCGCAGGGGCTGCGGAAGCAGGTCAAGGTCATGGTTGGCGGCGTGCCCACCAGCCAAGAGTTCGCCGACGAGGTGGGGGCTGACGCCTGGGGCAGGGATGCGCTGGATGCCATGCAGAAGGCCGGCGCGCTGATAGGAGGGTGAGTGATGGCCAATCCTACTCTCGAGATGGTGCATGGGTTGCTCTATGGCAAGGGCATCCGCATCGGCAAGCCCAGCGGCACGGCGCGCATCATCGCCGCGATGACCGGCGACCACGCCGACGTAGTGCCCTTCATGGGGCCACAGAGCCACGATCACTGCATGACCGTCGCCAAGGTGCCGGCGCGCAGATACTACTGGGACGCCGAGCTGCTGGTCGATGTGCACATCGCCGTGCAGCGCTGGTACGGCTTTGACTCGTACACGATCATCCCCGACGCCTACAACTTTGAGGTCGAGGCGCTGGGCGCCGAAATGATCTACTCCGACAATGCCATGCCCACCGTGGATGTCAGCGACCCGCTGATCAAAACGCCGGCCGACCTGGACCGCATCGGCCCGCTCGATCCCACAAAGGGCCGCATCGCGATGGCCGTCGAGAGCGCCCGCCTGACGATCAAGAGAGCGCCCAGCCCCCTGGCGGCCGGCTTTTTCTGCTCGCCCTGGAGTCTGCTCTGCCAGGCGATGGGCTACCCCAAAGCCGTGCGCGCGCTCAAGCGCGACCGGGGCTACGCCCAGGCGCTGTTCGACTGGGCCGAGAACCAGGCCATCTGGCCCTTCCTGCAGGCCTACGCCAAGGCCGGCATCAAATCGTGCACAGGTCCTGATGCCTGGGCCTGCTTCCCGAACCTCACGCCCGAGCTGGTGGTGGAGTGGGTGCTGCCATCGGTCAGGCGCCTGGCCGAGCGCGCCAAGAAGGAGCTCGGCCTGACGGCGAACGGCGGGGCAGCCGCCTGCGACTATTGCGAGGAGGACCCGGCCAAGTTCGACAAGGCCGTGCTCTTCAAGTGCCTCGACAGCGCGCCCAAGATCGCCGGGATGAACATGGCGACCACGGCCATGGGCCGCACGCAGGATCTGGATATGCGCTGGCTGCGGGAATACGCCGTATCGCGCGGCAAGGGTGGGCACAAGATCCCGATCATGGCCTCGCTGAACGGCCGCTTCATCCGCGATAGCGCGCCGGCCGAGATTGCGGCCAAGGTCCGCGAATGGATCGACATCCTGGGGCGCGACGGCCGGCTGATCATGTTCATCGGCAACATCCCCGCCGATGCACCATCGGTGAATGTCCACACGGCCGTCCACGCTACGCACACGCTGGGCCGCTATCCCATCGCCGCCGACCTGGCGTCAGTGCGGGTCGACCCACCTGCCTTCCAGCCGTTCGACGAGTGGCTCAAGGGCCAGCCGGAAGAGGACACGATCCTGAGGGCGCGCACGTCGAGGTGAGCGCATCCATGACAACCCTCGTACAGGGGACCGGCAGCCCGCTGGCGCTCGACCCCAACGGCGCGGCGCGCATCATCGGCGAGCGCATCAACCCCAGCGGCCGGAGTGCCCTGCGCCGGGCGCTGCTCGAGCGTGATTGGGCCTACCTGGCCGCCGAAGCGCAGCGCCAGGTGGCGGCCGGCGCCGCCCTGGTCGACGTCAACGTGGGCGGCAAGGGGATCGATGAGGCGGCGCTCTTGCCCGAGGCGGTGCGCGCGGTGGCCGCGGCGGTCGACGTGCCGCTCTCCATCGACACGCGCGACCCACGGGCGCTTGAGCGGGCGCTCGCGGTGTGCCCGGGGCGGCCGCTGGTGAACTCGATCGGCGGCGAGCGCAAGGTGCTCGAGGAGAACCTGCCCATCGTGGCCGAGCGTGGCGTGCCGGTGGTTGTGCTGTGCATGGGGCAGGGGGGCATCCCGGCCGATGTCGAGGGCCGCCTCTGTGTGGCGCGCCAGGTGTTCGAGGCCGCTTTGCGCGCGGGCATCAAGCAGCAGGATATCATCTTCGACCCGCTGGTGATGACCGTGGGCGCCGACGACCAGGCCGCGCGCGTCGCGCTCGAGACCGTGCGCCGCCTGCGCGCCGAGTTCCCGGCCAACAGCATCACCGGCGGCGCCTCGAACGTCAGCTACGGCATGCCCGACCGGCAGGCGGTCAATGCCGGCTTTTTGACCACCGCGGCCGTGCTGGGCATGAACGCGCCCATCACCGATCCGACCGCTGCCCAGGTGCGGGCCGCGCTGCTCCTGGCCGATGTCTTCCTCGGCCACGACCGGCGCCTGCGCGGTTATATGCGGCACTACCGGCAGGGCAGGGCGCCGGGGGCGTAGGGCCAACGCGCCCGGCCGCGGACCTTCGGGCGGCAGGGCGGCGGAGCTGTCACACCAATTCCCCTGGCGGGTGGTCAGCGCCAGCTCTCTGGCGAAAACTCGGTCCAGCTCGCGCCGCTGCTGACGGACGATTTCTCCTGCTACAGGGTGGGGCCCCCCTACCCGTCCCCCGTCGCGGGGGAATTGGGTCGCCCGACCGCATCCTGTGCGGCCAAGAAACGGCGAGCGAGCGATCTAGTGCCGCGGAAGACAGCCCAATTCCCCCGCGACGGGGGAACGGTAGGGGGGGGCCTGGCCGCGGCACGGGCAGGCCTTTGCCGGGCTTTTTGCCAATCGTTTTGCCCTCTTGGAGATAGGTGTGTCAAGGCACCCAAGCAAACGAGCTCGAGCGCGACCCCACACGGGGCCCGTCCGGGCTCGTTTGTGTTCTGGACGGCCGGCTGTCGTTGCGCTCGCTCGGAGGCCACCTGGAGCCGGGCTCGCTCGACATCTGCCTGCGGCTACTGCCTCGTCACCTTGGACGCCCTCTCGGACCTGGCGGTGCCGATGGTGGGGTTGCCGCTGTAGGTGAGCTGCGAGGCGTCGTTCAGGTCATAGCTCAAGCTGCTCGTTGCGGCGACGGTGGCCTGCGAGGCGCCCCGCAGCGTCACGCCGGCCTTTTCGACCGCGAGGTCGCCCAGCTTGGCGCTGCTGGCGCCGTCGGCGCTGAGGGTCAGGCTGGTGGCGCGGCCGGTCAGGTCGAGCTGGCTGGCGCTGTGCGCGTCGAGGCGGATGTCGTTGGCCTGTACGTCGCCGCTGAGGCGGCTTGCGCCGCCGAGGTCGGCCGCAAACGATGCGCCGCCCGCAAAGCCGGCCAGCGTGGCGCGGCAGGCCCTGCCGAGGCGCACCGCCGTGAGGCGCGGCATGGTGATGGCGGCCTCCTGCCCGGTGGATGAGAACGACTGGAAGCCGCTGCTATCGATAGTGATGCGCAGCGTGCCCTGCGACTGCGTCACCCTGACATAGTCGAGCAGGTTGTCGTCGGCCGTCACCGTCAGCTTGAAGCCATCGCCCTGGGTCACGGTGACGACAAAGGCGCTGTCGATATCCAGCGCCGTAAAGCCGGCCTCGGCATACTCGCGCGTGGCCTTGACGCCCGACCCGCGGATGGCAGATCCGTCCGCCGGCTTGAGGCCGGCGGTGCAGCCGGCGAGCAGCAGCACAGAGACGAGCGCGAGCGAGACGATGAGCGTGCGCATGGTTTTCCCCTCACTGGCTAATGCTACAACCGTACTTATCTGGGAAGGCGCGCGATCCGGGTGCAGCGCTTCACGTATGACCGGAACGGGGCCTTTTGGGGGGTCTTATTGGCGGGTTGGCCAGAGCCGTGGCCGCCCCATGGGCGCAGCGCAACCTCCGCAAGCACAGGTGCCTGTGCGCCCGCGGGCGGCCACGGCTCTGGCCAACCCGCCAATAAGACCCCTTCCGGGCCAGGGCCGGGCGCACGAGGGCATGTGCCTGCGTAGGTTTGCCCGCGCCCAAGGGGAGGCTGCGGAGCGTGTCAGCCGGCAGCCACCCGGATGGCCAGCAGTGGCAGCGTCAAGCACGGTTGTAGTACTGAGCGGCGCCACGGCCGCCGTCTAGGCTGCTCGAGATGCAGCGCTGTCGATGATCACAGCCGATTCTACGCAAGAACAGCCCCAGGGTTGCGCTCACAGCGGGGCAAAGAAAAACGCCCCGAGTATTGCCTCGGGGCGTGTCATTGAGCCACGGGTCCGTTTCCGGGCCCTTGGATCAGGAGCGGGTGGTGGGATTCGAACCCATGACATTCTGCTTGGGAAGCAGACGCTCTGCCAACTGAGCTACACCCGCGCATCTTGGTTTGTGGCCGTATTATAGTGGGGCAAGGGCAGTCTGTCAAGCACACCAATCGAGCTGTTCACACTCGCGCTGAGAGCCCTTGGGAGAGCGCCGCACAGAGATGCACAGGCAGGATAAGGGACTATCATCCTGTGTATCCTGTCTATCCCTGTCCATGGCCCCCACGTTCGAGGGGAAAACTGCAGGCAAGGATGCATGGCAGCGTAGGCCCTCTCTGCATTTGAGTGTGAACAGGTACCCATCGAGCAGGATCTGGCCGTTTGCCCCCATTACGGGATCAGTGTACTATCTGCATGCCTGCTGCCTTTTGACCCTGGCACGGTCATCAAGCATTGCCGCCCGGCGTGCTGGAGGGGGGAACATGAGCGACGGCATGACGACGGAGGAGATCATGGCCTTGGCCCTAGAGATGGCGGGCTTCGACGAGGTGCCTGCCGACTCGGCGATCTATGTGCCGGGCCGAGGGATCAGCCGCATCCTGTTCGGCATTGACCTGGGGCCGGCGGAACTGATGTTGGCCCGCCAGTCGGGCTATGATGCCGCGGTGGCCCACCATCCAACAGGGTGTGCGCCCGGCGGTTGGCGCGTCTATCTGCGACACGCTGAGCAGATGGCGGCCCGGGGCGTGCCCCTCGAGGTGGCGCGCCGGGTGGCCGAGGAGGGCGCTGAGCGCCTGAGGCGCGCGGCCGTGGCGCAGAACTATGATCGCGAGCCCTCGCTGGCCCGCCTGCTGGGCCTGCCCTACATGAATATCCATTGTCCGCTGGATGAGATCGGGCGCCGGCGCATCCAGAAAGAGATCGACCGCTTCCTAGCCGGCGATCCCTCAGCCAGCCTGTCGGCGTTGGCCGAGCACCTGAAGCAGATGCCCGAGTTCCGGGCGGCGGCGACCGAGCCGGACGTGGCCCTGGGCAGGCCCGAGGCGCCGGCGGGCCGCGCGGTGCTGTCGCACGCGGCCCTGACCAACGGCGGCTATGCCGTGGCCCAGGCCTATTTCGCCCATGGCGTGGATACGGTCATCTACATCCATCTGGGCGAGGCGGACCTGATGCGCCTGCGGGCCGAGCCCCGGGGTCAGGTGCTGGTGCTGGGGCATATCGCCAGCGACTCAGTGGGCATCAACCCATTTCTGGATGCCCTGGAGGCGCGCGGCATCGAGGTCACACGCATTGGCGGCGTGATTCCATAGGACGTGGCCGACCCACGCCGGTTGGCTGCGCATCTTGGCATGATTGTTGCTCTTCTTTGCCCGCGGCGGTCGATCCTCTGCGCATGTCCACGTGACCATTGCCAAGAGGTGCGCCCATGCGGGTGCTGTCGTCTGAAGAGAACGGCTTCCCATCCCCCGAGGCCTGGGATGACCTTGTCGCCGCCAGCCCCCACGGCCACCTGCTGCAGAGCTGGGCCTGGGGCGAGCTCAAGGGGCGTTTCGGCTGGCAGCCGGTGCGGCTGGCGGTGAGCGACGGCGGCCGGCTGCTGGCTGGGGCGCAGGTGTTGCTGCGGCGCCTGCCCTACCGCTGCCTGGCCTACGTGCCCCGCGGGCCGGTGCTGCACCCCGAGGATGAGCACGCCAACCGCCTGCTGCTGGCGGCGCTGCACGATGCCGCCCGCAGCCACCGCGCCCTGGCCCTGAAAGTGGAGCCTGCCACGCCCCACGACCCGGAGGCCGCGCGCTGGTGGCAGGCGCAGGGCTTTGCCGGCGGGGCGCGCGCCATCCAGCCACGCAGCACGATTGTCGTCGATCTGCGGCCGAGCGAGGAGGCCATCCTGGCGCAGATGAACCCCAAGAGCCGCTACGCCATCCGCACGGCGCTGCGCAGGGAGGTCACGGTGCGGCGGGGCGGGACGGCCGACGTGCCGGTGTTCATCGACCTGCTGCGCGAGACCAGCCGCCGCCAGGGCTTTCAGGTGCACACCCCCGAATACTATGAGGCGGCCTACCGGCTCTTCGAGCCGGCGGGCCGCGTGGCGCTGCTCTTGGCCTATTACCAGGACGAGCCCCTGGCCGGCCTGATGGCGCTCGCCTTTGGCCCGCAGGCGATCTATATGTTCGGCGCCTCGAGCGAGCGCGAGCGCGCGCGCAACCCCAACCACCTCCTGCAGTGGGAGGCGATGCGCTGGGCCAAGGCGCGGGGGTGCGCCGGCTATGACCTGTGGGGCATCTCCGACGGGGAGCCGTCGGCGCCGGGCGCGGACCTCAAGGGGGTGACGCATTTCAAGGCGGGCTTTGGGGGCGCGCAGGCCACCAGCGCCGGCGCCTTTGACTATGCCTACTCACCCCTGGTCTATCGCGCTTTCAACTGGGCGTGGCAGAGGAGGAGCCAGAGGGCCAACAACAAGGGGAAAGGGAGCCTGGAGCAGCAGGGGCAGTAAGAGCCTGTGCTGTGACGGGGGAGAGACCCCCTACCGTTCCCCTCGCGGGGGGGAATAGGCTGCCCGCGCTAACCACGCTCACCGCCCCAAATGCGCAGCGCAGCGCCCGCTGCAACACCAGCCTATTCCCCCTCGCGGGGGGAACGGTAGGGGGTCTCTCGCTCGCGGCACTCGGGGCAATAGCCAAAGAGGCCCATGTGGTCGGCGCGCAGGGCAAAGCCATACTCGCGCTCGATGCGGGCGCGCAGGGCGTCGAGCAGCTCGTCGGGCAGCTCGATCTGGCGGCCACAGGTGAGGCAGGTGAGGTGGTGGTGCGGGTGGCCGGCGATGAACTCGTAGACGCGGCAGCCGTCGCCCAGGTCGGTCTCGGCCACCAGGCCCGTCTGTTTGAGCCATTCGAGGGTGCGATAGATGGTGGCGGCGTTGATCATGGCGTACTCGGGCTGCACGCGCTCGAGCACCTGCTCCGCCGTCAAGTGCCCCGCCCCTTTGATCGCTTCCAGCACCAGCAGCCGCTGCGGCGTCAGCCGGTAGCCCCGGGCGCGCAGCTCCTCCGCCGTCTCCATGTGATGGCTCATCACTCGTCGCCTTTCCATGCGGTGCCCCATGCCTGGGATGCCCGACAGGGAGTCTACCATAGCTTGTCGTAAAAGGGAAAACGCCTCCGTATGGAGGCAGTCTCAGGTCCGGCGGTGACCGGGCCCCGCGCTCCGCGCAAGACCGGTACGCACCCTGTTTTGGGGGTTTTGGTGGGCCGGCGAGGTTTGGCCTTCGCCCCGCGGGGCGAAGGCCAAACCTCGCCGGCCCACCAAAACCCCTCTCCCGGTTTGTGCCGGGTGGCAGCAGAGCATGTGCCCGGCGTTTGCCGGGAGTTGCTGCCTTTACGACATGCTTCCGTCCGGCAAGCAGCAAGCGCATACCGGAGGTGGACAAAACGCAGGGAATAGGGTAGAATCGCAAGAACGCAGGGTGGTGGGAGGTTCCAACGGATGACCGAACTGGAGAGACTGGCGGCCGAGATCGCCCAGTGTCAGAAATGCCAACTGGCGCGGGGGCGGATCAAGACCGTCCCGGGGTACGGCGCTGCCGATGCTCGGCTGCTGTTCATCGGTGAGGCGCCGGGCTTCCACGAAGACCGCCAGGGGCTACCCTTTGTCGGGCCAGACGGCCAGTTCCTCGACGAGTTACTGCGCTCCATCGGCATGAGCCGCGAACAGGTCTTCATCTGCAACGTCGTCAAGTGCCGCCCGCCCAACAACCGCGACCCCCTGCCCAGCGAGCTCGAGGCCTGCCGCTCGTACCTCGACCGCCAGATCGAGTTCTTGCGCCCGCGCATGATTGTGACCCTTGGCCGCTACTCCATGGCCCGCTACTTTCCCAATGTCCCAATCTCGCATATCCATGGGCGCGCCAAGAAGATCGGCGAGACCCTCTACCTGCCCCTCTTCCATCCTGCCGCCGCCCTGCATCAGCCGCGCTACCGCAGTGCGATCGAGCAGGATTTCCTCAAGATTCCCGACCTGCTGAAGCAAGCCGTGCCGGCCGAAGAAGACCACCCCGGTGAGCAGGCCGAGCAGCTCAACTTGTTCTAGCGGGCAGCCTTCCGCGATCAGCCGGCACAGGCTGCCGGCTGGCTGCGGATTGGCCGGCGGTCGGAATTGGACGGCAGGTAGGAGTGAACTGGTGTTGCAGCATATTGGCGGCGGTCCAGGTGAGGATTAGCCGCTGAAAGCTGACCGCTGACTGCTGATAGCTTCCCGGAGGTCCTATTGGGCGATACAGTACGCGTCATTCCGTTGGGCGGCCTGGGCGAGATCGGCCGCAACATGATGGTGGTAGAGTCCGACGACTCCCTGATAGTGATCGATGCCGGCCTAATGTTCCCCGAGAATGAGATGCTCGGCGTGGACATTGTCATCCCCGACATGAGCTACGTGGTCGAGCGCCGCCAACAGCTCAAGGCCATCATCGTCACCCACGGCCACGAGGACCACATCGGCGCGCTGCCCTACCTGCTGGAGCGCGTCTGGGCGCCGGTGTATGCGACGGCGCTGACCCAGGGGCTGATCGAGGTCAAGCTGCGCGAGCACGGCCTGCGCGACGTCAGCTTTCGCCCCATCCACACCGACACCCCTCTGTCGCTGGGGCCCTTCGACGTCGACTTTTTCCACGTCAGCCACAGCATCCCCGATGGCGTGGGCATGGCCATCCGCACGCCTGCGGGCACCATCGTGCACTCGGGCGATTTCAAGTTCGACCACAGCCCCGTCGACGGCCAGCGCACCGATTTTGCCAAGCTGGCCGACCTGGGCCGCGCCGGGGTGCAGTTGCTGCTGTCGGACAGCACCAATGCCGAGACCCCCGGCTATACCCCCTCCGAGCAGGAGGTGGGCCAGGCCTTCGACCGGCTCTTCACCAAGGCCCCCGGCCGGGTGCTCGTGGCCACTTTTGCCTCCAATATCTCGCGCGTGCAGCAGGTGATCGACACGGCCGGGCGCTACAATCGCAAAGTGGCCGTGGTGGGCCGCACCATGGTCAACAACGTGCGCGTAGCCCGCGAGCTGGGCTACCTGCACGTGCCCGACGGCCTCCTGGTGCCCATCGACGAGGCCAACCGCCTGCCGCCGCGCCAGGTGGCCATCGTCTGCACCGGCAGCCAGGGCGAGCCGACCTCGGCCTTGGTGCGCATGGCCTACAACGAGTTCCGCTCGGTCAGCCTGATGCCGGGCGACACCGTGATCGTCTCGGCCCGGCCGATCCCGGGCAACGAAGAGTTCGTCAACCGCACCATCAACAACCTCTTCCGCCTGGGCGCCAACGTCTTTTACGACGAGCTGCTCGACGTGCACGTCTCGGGCCACGCCGGCCAGGAGGAGCAAAAGCTGCTGCTCGGCCTGCTGCGGCCGCGCTACTTTGTGCCCATCCACGGCGAGTACCGGCACCTGGTGCTGCACGCCGGGCTGGCCGAACGCGTGGGCCTGGCGCCGCAGAACATTCTGATCATGGAATCGGGCGAGGTGCTCGAGCTCACGCCCACCTCGGCGCGCGTGGTCGACCGGGTGACCGAGGGCTATGTGTTCGTTGATGGCCGCGGCGTGGGCGACGTGGGGGATGCCGTGCTCGAAGACCGGCGCCTGCTCTCGCAGAACGGCTTCCTGGTGGCGGTGGTGACCCTCGACGGCGAGGCGGGCAAGATCCTCGCCGGGCCCGAGATCATCACCCGTGGCCTGGTCTACAACCGCGAGGCCACGGAGCTGATCGAGGGGGCCAGGGACGTGGTGCGTGAAGTCGTCGCCGAAACGCCGCGCGCTGAGCTGAACGCGCGCCTGCGCCAGAGCCTGATCGACTATGTGTACAGCGAAATCGGCCGCCGGCCGATTGTGATGCCGGTGGTGATGGAGGCGTGAGGCGTGAGGCGTGATGCGTAATGCGTGATGCGTACGCAATCGCGCCCGGTACACGAGCGCGTGGTGGAGCCCCTCGCGCATTAGGTATCATGTCCGATTTGACACTATGGCCAAGCGGGGCTACACTCGCCCGCAATACTATTCGAGGGACCATATTTCGATGATCGCGCCTGTACAGTGCTTGCGACGAACTCGAGGGGGCCGGCGCCGGACGTGAGGTCTGGATAGCTCCGCATGGGCGAAGATCAGTGCTGATTGAGCCAGCTTTCCGGGCTTCCGGGGAGCTGGCTCTTTTCTTGGTCGTGAGCGCAACCCGCAGCCCCTTGTGGGCGTCGTCTCGGCGGATGCGGTGCCGTGGTGAGGCAGACGGGCACAAGGCCCCAGGCTACGGGTTTGTGCGCACGATCTAGAGTTGGAGGATGGATGAAGATTCGCGCCGGTGTGTTTGGCGCTACGGGTTATGCGGGCTATGAGCTGGTGCAACTCCTGCGCCGGCATCCGTCGGCCGAGCTGGTGTTTGCCACCTCCGAGCAGAGCGCGGGCGGCTGGCTCTCCGATAGCTACCCTTGCCTCGACGATGTGGCTCTGGTGCGCGCCGACGAGGCGCCGCTCGGCGAGGTGGAGTGCGCCTTCTGCTCGCTGCCCCACGGGGCGTCGATGGCCACGGTGCGCCGGGCGCGCGAGGCGGGCGTGCGCGTGGTCGATCTCTCGGCCGACTTCCGCCTGCCCGACGCGGCAGTCTACGAGCGCTGGTACAAGACGGCCCACGAGGCGCCGCAGCTTCTGGCCGAGGCAGTCTATGGCCTGCCCGAGCTGCACCGCGAGGCCATCCGCGGGGCGCAGCTCGTGGCGAACCCCGGCTGCTACCCCACCAGTGTCATCCTGGGCTGCTATCCGCTGGCGGCGCAGGGGCTGCTCGAAGGCGGCCACGTCATTGTCGACTCCAAGTCGGGCGTCTCGGGTGCCGGGCGCAGCCCCAGCCCGACCACCCACTTTTGCCAGGTCAACGAGAGCCTCGCGCCCTACAACGTCGGCCATGTGCACCGCCACATCCCCGAAATGGAGCAGGAGCTCAGCCGCCTGGCGGGGCAGCCGGTGCGCGTGACCTTTGCGCCGCACCTGGTGCCGGTGACCCGTGGCATGCTCTCCACGCTGTACGTGCGCGTGCCGCCGCAGCACGATGCCGCCGCCCTGCGCCGGCTCTACCAGGAGACCTATGCCGGCGAGCCGCTGGTTCACGTCTTGCCGGAGGGCACGATGGCCACCATGAGCTGGGCCACGGGCACCGAGCGCTGCGTCATCTCGCTGCACGACGCCGGTGTGCCCGGCGAGGCTATCGTCGTCAGCGCCATCGACAACCTGGGCAAAGGCGCGGCCGGGCAGGCGCTGCAGAATATGAACGTGATGTTTGGGCTGGATGAGACGGCGGGGTTGAGATTGTAGGGGTTTTGGTGGAGTGGGGGCTGAAGTGCCGACCGCGGTCGGCGCCTCAGCCCCCACTCCACCAAAACCCTGTTCAGGAGAAAACCATGCTACCCATCATCGTGCTCAAGGTCGGCGGCAACGAGATTGACGACGAGCGTTTTCTTGCCGGCCTGGTGGAGGCTATTGGGGGTCTGCGGGCGCAGGCGGCGCCGGTGCTGGTGCACGGCGGCGGCAAGGAGATTGCCCGGCTGCAGGGGGCGCTGGGCCTGGAGCCGCGCTTTATCGAGGGCCTGCGCGTGACCGACGAGGCGACGCTGGCCGTCACCGAGATGGTGCTCTCGGGGGCGGTGAACAAGCGCCTGGTGGCCCGCCTGGTGAACTGCAGCATCGCGGCCATGGGCCTGAGCGGCGTCGACGGCGGGCTCTTGCGCGTGGAGCCGGCGCGGCACCCGGCGGGCGACCTGGGCCTGGTGGGCGAGGTGACGGCGGTGGACCTGGCGCCGCTGCAGCTCCTGCTGGGCCAGGGCATTGTGCCGGTCGTCTCGCCGATCTCACTGGGGCCGGAGGGCCGGCGCTACAACGTCAACGCCGACCACGCCGCCATGGCCCTGGCGCGTGCCCTCGGCGCCCAGGCCCTGGCCTTTGTGACCAACGTCCCTGGCGTCCTCGTCGACGGCCGCGTGGTGGCCCGCCTCAGCGCCGCCGAGGCCGGCGACTGGATCGGCCGCGGCATCATCTCGGGCGGCATGGTGCCCAAGGTGCGCGCCGCCCTCGACGTCGTCGCCGCCGGCGTGGCTGAGGCGAGGATCGTGGATCTGGCCGGGTTGGGCTGCAGGGGAGGCACCTGCGTCGTATCAGGGAACTAGGGCTGACGGCCCGGGCGCCAGCCGGGTGAAGCGCTTCGCTCGAGCCCGGCTCAAGCCCAGGGTAGGGGTCTGGAGATGTTTCCCTCGGCCTGTGGCCGCCCGCGGGCGGCCACAGGCCGAGGGAAACATCTCCAGACCCCTACCCTCACAAGGTCCCGTGCCGGGTTAGCGCAGAGCATGAGAGCCGGCCCAGAGCGGCCGAGGAGCAGAGCGATGGATATTGAGGATATCGTCCAGCTTGAGCAACAGTACGTCTTGCAGACGTACAAACGGGCACCGTTTGTGCTGGAGCGCGGCGAGGGCGTGTACCTGTATGACGCCGCGGGCCGGCGCTACCTCGACTGTGTCTCGGGCATCGCGGTGAATGCGCTGGGCTATGGCGACCCCGAGGTGCTGGCGGCGCTGACGGCGCAGGCCGGCCGGCTGGCGCACTGCTCGAACCTGTACCACAGCGCGCCGCAGGCGCTCTTGGCGCGCGACCTGGTGCAGCGCTCTTTCGCCGACCGGGCTTTCTTTTCCAACTCGGGCACCGAGGCCTGCGAGGCCGCGCTCAAGTTCGCCCGCAAGTGGCAGAGGGTGAACCACCCCGGCGAGGACCGCGCCGGGATCGTGGCCTTCACCGGCTCGTTCCACGGCCGCACCATGGGCGCACTGGCGGCGACGCACCGCGAAAAGTATCGCCAGCCCTTCGAGCCGCTCGTGCCGGGGGTGAGCTTTGCGCCGTTCAACGACGTGGCGGCGGCCCGTGCGGCGATCGGCCCGCACACGGGGGCGGTGATCGTGGAGCCGCTGCAGGGCGAGGGCGGCGTGAACCCGGCCAGGCCCGAGTTCCTGTGTGAGCTGCGCCGCGCCTGCGACGAGCAGGGCGCCCTGCTCATCTTTGACGAGGTGCAGTGCGGCCTGGGGCGCACCGGCACGCTGTGGGCGCACGAGGCCGCTCGCGTGGCGCCCGACCTGATGACCCTGGCCAAGCCCCTCGGCGGGGGCTTGCCCATCGGCGCCGTGCTCCTCACGCAGCGTGTGGCCGACGCCATCGTGCCGGGCGACCACGGCTCGACCTTTGCCGCCAACCCGATCATCTGCGCCGTGGCGCGGGTTGTGCTGCAACGCGTGAGCGCCCCAGCCTTCCTCGCCGGCGTGCGCGAGCGGGGCCGCGAGCTCGAGGCCGGGCTCAACGGCCTCAAGGCGCGCCATCCCATCATCCGTGACGTGCGCGGCTGCGGGCTGATCTGGGGCCTGGAACTCGCCGTCGACGCGGCGCCGCTCATCGGCCGCGGCTATGAGCACGGGCTTGTCATGGCCAACGCGGGCGATCGCGTGCTGCGCCTGCTGCCGCCGCTGGTGGTCAGCAAGGAACACATCGACGAGGCCGTGGCCATCATCGACCAGGTGCTGGCTACGGCCGAGTGACACGACCATAGCAGCGAGCTTTGTGCGTCTTGTCGTAGAGCGAACTCTCCTCCGCTATCCTGGCAACAGCCGGGCATTCCGCGTTGCTGCCGCCCGGCTATGGACCAGGAAGGGGTGGTGGGTTGGTTGGCCCCGCCGGCTGCCCCTGGCGCGCCAGGGGCAGCCGGCGGGGCCAACCAACCCACCACCCCCAAAGGGATCTGCACCGGGTGGGTGCATAGCGTGAAAGCCGGTTTCCCTGGATTCAAGAGTAGGTGGTGTTGTGGATGCAAGCTGAGGACAATGTGCTGCCCGTCACAGGCGTGCTGCCGGGCATAGCGGTACGCCCGGCGACGGTGGGCGACGTGGAGGCGATGGTGCGCCTGATCAACGGCTATGCCGCGCGGGGCGAGATGCTGCCCAAGTCGCTCAACCAGGTGTACCAGAACATCCGCGACTTTTGCGTGGCCGAGCGCAACGGCGAAATTGCCGGCTGCGGCGCCCTGCACGTCTTGTGGAACAACCTGGGCGAGGTGCGCTCGCTGGCGGTGGCCGAGGGCCTGCGGCGCCAGGGGATCGGTGGGCTGATCCTGCAGGCGCTGCTGCGCGACGCCGGGCAGATGGGCCTGCCGCAGGTGTTTGCGCTGACCTACAAGCCGCGCTTTTTCGCCCGCTGGGGCTTTCGCACGGTCGAGCGCGAGTCGCTGCCCCGCAAGATCTGGGTCGACTGCATCGACTGCATCAAGTTCCCGCAGTGCGACGAGGTGGCCGTGCTGCGCGACCTGGAGGTGGGTCGAAAATGATCCGCCGGCCACACATTCACGACGTGCCCCAGATGCTGGCCATCATCAACGAGCGCGCGGCGCGGGGCGAGATCCTGTCCCCCTCGCAGGACTATGTGTGCCAGAACATCCGCTGTGCCGCAAGTCGCGCTTCTTTTGACACTCGCTCAAGAGGCGGGGTATAATCGAATGGGTATCCGGTGTTCATCAGCCGGCGATGGGGCCGGCCCTCGTTCGTGCTCCCAATGGTGGGAGGGGGAGGAATCCATATGGCGACCCGGTACGCATTCTTTGGCGGCGCGATCGTTCCCATCGAGCAGGCCAGGGTCAGCATCATGACCCACACCCTCAACTATGGGACTGGTTGTTTCGAAGGCATCCGCGCCTACTGGAACCCCGACGAAGAACAGCTCTTCATCTTCCGCATGCCCGAGCACTATGAACGCCTGCACCAATCCAGCCACATCCTCCACTGCCAGTTGCCCTACACCGTGCAGCAGTTGGGCGACATTACCATCGAGCTCCTGCGCCGCGAGGGCTTTCGTCAAGACACCTACATTCGCCCGTTGGTCTACAAGGCGACCGAGGGGATCGGTGTGCGCCTGCACAACTTGGAGGATGCTTTTGCCCTGTTCGCCCTGCCCTACGGCAAGTACGTCGACAGCGAGGAGGGCTGCCGGGCCTGCGTCTCGTCGTGGCGGCGCCTCGACGACAACATGATCCCGCCGCGGGCCAAGGTCGTCGGCTCGTACGTCAACTCGGCGCTGTGCAAGACCGAAGCCGCGCTGAACGGCTACGACGAGGCGATCGTCCTCGATGAGGAAGGGCACGTCTCGGAGGGCAGCGCCGAGAACCTGTTCATGGTGCGCCGCGGCGTTCTGGTCACCCCGGGCGAGACGGCCAACATCCTGGAAGGGATCACCCGGGCGACAGTGATGCAACTGGCCAGGGAGGAGCTTGGCATCGAGACGGTCGTGCGCCCGATCGATCGCACCGAGCTCTACGTGGCCGACGAGCTTTTCTACTGCGGCACCGGCGTGCAGATTGCTGTCGTGACCGAGGTCGATCATCGGCCCATCGGCAGCGGCCAGATGGGTCCGGTCGGCCGCATGCTGCGCGACCTGTATTTCGATATTGTGCGCGGACGCAACGCCAAGTACCGCCACTGGTGCACGCCTGTCTACGCGTAGGGGCAGGGTTGCCCCGCCCAACGCAATCCGTGGTAAGGGGCGGGGCGACCCCGCCCCTACAGAGCTGGAATATTGGGAGAACAATGAACTGGTACCCGAACAAGCGTGAGGGCCTCATCTGGGGGCTGGGGCTGCTGCTGGCGCTGCTGCTGGCCGAGGCCTCGATTGTGCGCGGGATGCTGGGCGCGCCGGTGGGCACCTGGCTCTTCCTGCGGGCGCTGCTGCTCGTGGCTACCCTGCCGCTGCTGGCCTTTCTTGTGTACGGGTACTGGGGCCTGGCCAACCTGACCTACCGCATCGAGCGCAACGGCATCCTGATCCGTTGGGCGGCATGTGCCGACCTGGTGCCGATGGACGAGATCATCGACATCGTGCCCCTGGCGACAGTGACCAAGCGACTGGTGCAGGGGGTCGGGTGGCCGGGCTATCGCCTTGGCCAGGTGCAGGAGGCCGGCAGTGGGCCGCTGCGGCTCTACATGACGCGGTCGCCCGAGCAGTGCCTGGTGATCCGCACACGGGCTCGCGGCTATGTGATCTCGCCGGCCAACGTCGAGGGCTTTCTCGCCGACTACCGCGCCCGGCGCAAGCTCAAGCCCATCGCCAAGTGGGCGCAGGGGCTGCGCCTGCCCGGGCTGTTGGGCCTCGGCATCTGGCGCGACCGGTTGGCGGGCGCCGTGGCCCTGCCCAGCCTGCTGCTCAACCTGGGCCTGTTCGGCTACCTTGCCGCCCGCTATCAGGCCCTGCCGCTGCGCCTGGTGCTGTCGTACGACCTGCAGGGCCTGGGCGATCGTATCGGTGCGCGCGAGGAGCTGTTCATCCTGCCCGCAGCCGGGCTGGCCGTGTTGCTCGTCAACGGCGTGCTTGCCGCCTGGCTGCACAGGCGCGAGCGGGTGCTGGCGCTGCTCGCCCTGTGCAACGCGCCGCTGGTCCAAGCACTGGTGTGGCTGGCGGCCATACGCTTTGCGCGCTAGCGGTTCGCCGCATTGGTTCTGATGGGCGTAGCCTAGCCCCTTGTGGGCGTCGGAGCCCATCAAAACCAATGCGGCGAACCACCAGGTCCGAAACACCGCAGAGGCACAGAGGTCGCGGAGGCTCGAAGGCGAGGTCGTTTCTCCTCTGCGCCCCCAGCGCCTCTGCGATGAGCATGTCGCCCCCTTGGTCGGTGCCCTTCACAGTGCAGGCAGGCTTGGCATGCCCCATGCCCCACGGCGCCAAGGTCGCCTGCTTGTACCCCCGGTCGGACCCAACCCAGTGTGGTATCTCCCGTCTCTCTGGTGGCCCAGATGCACGCATCGCAGAAAGGAGCCACGTGCGCATCGAGATTCATCGCAGCAAGCGGCGGAAGAAGACGGTGGCCGCCCGGATCGTGGGTGACACGATGCAGGTGCGGGCGCCAGCCGACCTGCCACAGGACGAGCTGGACCGGGTCATCGCCACGCTGCAGCCGCGCCTCGAACGCGCCTGCCGCCGGCAGGCAGCGCTCGACAGCGAGGCGTTGGCGGCGCGCGCCGCCGCGCTGAACGAGCGCTATTTCGGCGGCCGGCTGCGAGTCGGCCGGGTGCTCTACGTCACCAATCAAGAACAGCGCTACGGCAGTTGCACCCCGCAGACGGCGGTGATCCGCATCTCGCACCGCATCGCCGCCATGCCGCGCTGGGTGAGGGACTATGTGCTGGTGCACGAGCTGGCCCACCTAGTGGAGCCCAACCACTCGCCGCGCTTCTGGGCCTTGGTGAACCGCTACCCGCGGGCCGAGCGGGCGCGCGGCTTTCTCATGGGCGCCTGCCTGGCCGAGCCGGAGGAGGGCGAGGATACATAACCCAGCGAAGCTTCGCCTCAAACCAACGAGGATAGCCACCGCGGAGGCGCAGAGGACGCAGAGAGGATCAGAGAAACCTCTGCGCTCTCTGCGCCTCTGCGGTGAGATCTTGCCTCAATCGTTGAGAATCCGACCTATGAAGGTGTCTGGTGCGGCTGCGCCAGCGCGCTGCCGTAAAAGTGCAAATAGTCGATGACGTGCGTGCTCCAATACTCCCCGATGTGCGTGCCGGGGAGGGCCTGCCAATCGTGGCCGATGCCGCGGTCGGCGAGGATGTCGTGCAGGTGCTCCACGCGGCCCAGCCACGGATCCTGCTCGCCGACGTCGATCCAGATGCGCAACTGGTCGAGGCCGGCGAGCGTGCTGGCCAGGGTGATGGGGTCGCGCTGGGCGTATTCGTCGCCGGTGCCCAGAAGGGCCACGCCCGGGCCTTCGCTGTGCAGGCAGGGGGTATGGGCGCCGATCACGCCAAAGGCCTCGGGGTGGGTGAACCCCAGGACCAGTGCGCCGTAGCCGCCCATCGACAGGCCGCCGAGGGCGCGCGCCTGTGGCTCGGGCATGGTGCTCCAGGTGGCGTCGATGTGTGCGACCAGGTCCTGCGTCACATAGTCGCCCCAGCGCAGACCGCCGACGTTGTTGATCCAAAAGCTCTGGTCGCCCTGTGGCAGGATAATGATCATGGGCGGCAGCGCCCCGGCCGAGATCTCGCGGTCGGCCACATCGACGAGGCCGAAGCTGAGCCACTCGTCGCGGTGGGCGCCGGCGCCATGCAGCATGTAGAGCACCGGGTAGCGCCTGTCGCTCGAGCCATAGTCGGGCGGCAGGTAGGCCCAGTAGGGCATGCTGAAGCCCAACGCGCCGCTATCGAACCAATGCTCCTCCAGGGTGCCGCTAAGCGGGCCGATCCATTCGGCCACCCGTTCCAGGGCCTGTGCGGGGTCGGCCGGCTGCGTCTCGCGCGGAGTTGGCGTGGGGGCGGGGATGGCGGTTGCGACGGCTTGCAACTCGGACGGCGCAGGAGTGGGCCTGGCGGCTGTCGCCTCGGGCACGGCCGGCGTGGGCTTGCCGGCATCAGGAGGCAGCGGCGTACCGAAGCGGTTGGCGCGCCGCTCGGCAGCCGCCGACGTGTCCGCGATCGCTCTGGGGTAGGCGGGCGAAGGAAGGAGGACGAGGATGAGCGCTGCCAACCCAGCAAAGAGCGCCGGAGACAGGTTGTAGAGCGGCTGCGTGCGCGGCGTCGGCGCCAACACCCTGTAACGCACCAACACCCAGATCAGGACCATGCTGGCCATCTGGATCAGGGCATTGAGCCACCACGGCGATGGGCCGCTCAGCCCGAGTGCCACCGGCACGAATGCGGCCAGGGTCACCAGCGCCACGTGCGCAGTGTACGCATAGAGCGCCTCCTGGCCGAGCGGCAGCAGCAGCCAGCCCAACGCCCGGCGCACGGGCCGCCAGAATACCGTCGCCGTCAGGAACAGGAAGGTGAAAGTGACCCCCGTCGCCAACAGTCGCCCCGGCCGTACGGCGACCTTGTCGAGGAACAGCTCCTCGACCAGCGCCCGCACGCCGGCATTCACAGGCAGCGGCGTGGCAGCGGGCTGCTCGACGGCGAAAAAGAGCGCGATCATGCCGAGCAGCACGGCGCCGCTCAGGGCCAGCAGCCGGCGCGCCGTGCGCGGCCGCGGCACGGGCAGGGCGGCGCGTCCATAGCTAAAGGCCAACGCCGTGAAAAAGACCACCTGCCAGGCCGAAAAGCTAAAGAGATAGTTGCCGGCGATGGGCCAGGGCAGCGCGGCGTGCTCGGGCCAGAGCTGGAACACGCCCCACAGCAGCCAGGAGGCGCCGAGCACCCACCAGCGCTTGCCCTGGTCGATCAGCGCCATGGCCAGAGGCGCCAGCAGGAACAGGATGGTGTAGAGCAGCATCACGTCGACCAGGTAGTAGGTGCGATGCAGCGTCAGGATGCTGACGATGAGGGCGAGCGGATTCCGTACGTCCACGCCCTGGGCCCAGGGCAGGCCCAGCAACTCGGAGAGGGGCAGGAAGGCCAGGGTCAGGGCCAGCGTCAGCAGGTAGAGCTTGAAGGCGCGCGTGAGCATCTTGGTGATAGAGCGCGCCATGCCATCGCGCCGCACCAGGCGGCCGTAGACCAGCCCGGCGACCAGGCCCGAGGTGAGGATGAACCCCTCGGCTGCGCCGCTAAAGAAGCGGTTGCCGCCGGTCAGCAGCCACAGCGGCGACGCGCCGCTGACGTGGTCGATGACCATGGCCAGCACAAAGTAGCCACGCAAGAGGTCGATGCGGAGGTCGCGGCCCTTGGGCGTGATGAAAGGCGGCGCGAGGCTGTCGTCAGCCATCATAGCTCGTCTCCCAGTCTCGGCGATCCGGCGCAGGGGCCTCATGCTGCGTCGGCGACCTGCTTCCTTGGGGCACCCACCCGTGCTCGCCCATGCAGGGGCTCCCTGCCGGCTGCACAATGGAGTCACCCGCCGGTCGCGGCGCCAGATGGGCCGAGTGTATGGGGGAGAACGAACACTGGCCGCTCGCGAGGGGATTCGGTTCGGCGGGCATCATACCACGTATGAGGGGAAACTTCAACTAGCCGTGGAGTCCCGAACTTGTTCGGGCGAGCTTGTTCGGGCGGTGCCTCAACAAGTTGGGGAGTCCGGTCTCTCGTTCGCAGGGGGAGACACCTGACACACCAATTCCCCTGGCGGGTGGTCAGCGCCAGCTCTCTGGCAAGAACTCGGTCCAGCTCGCGCCGCTGCTGACAGACGGTTTCTCCTGCTGCAGGGTGGGGCCCCCCTACCGTTCCCCCGCGACGGGGGAACGGTAGGGGGGCCTCAGCCGCGGCACGGGCAGGCCTTTGCCGGACTTTTCGCCAATCGTTTTGCCCTCTTGGAAATCGGTGTGTCAGGTCTTTGAAGACCTGTCAGGTGTCTCCCCTTGCAAGCATGTGGCGATGCCGGCGCCTCTCTACTGCCTTGGGCGCGGCGCCAGGGTGGCGGTGACGTCCATGCGTTGGCGGCCGCGGACGATGGTCAGGCGCACCTGGTCGCCCGGCTTGCGGCTGGCGATCTCGAAGAGCAGGTCGTCAAAGGTGACGACGGGCTTGTCGTCGATGGCGATGATGACGTCGCCGCCCACCGGCGCGTCGAGGCTGTCGGCCGCCTGCTGGGTCGAGCTGCCGCGCAGGCCGGCCTTGCCGGCCGGGCTGTCGGCAGAGACCTTGTCGACGTACGCGCCCTGCTGCACGCTGAGCCCGTTGGCCTTCATGATCGACAGGTTGACCGAGCCCCCGGTGATGCCCAGCCAGGGCCAGGCGTACGCGCTCTTCTCGATCAGCACCGGCGCCACCAGGCGCACCGTGTTCGACGGGATGGCAAAGCCGACGCCGGCGTTGGCCGCCTGGATGCCGCTGGTGGCGATCTGCGCGTTGACGCCGATGACCTGCCCCTGCAGGTTCAAGAGCGGCCCGCCCGAGTTGCCGGGGTTGATGGCCGCATCGGTCTGGATGGCGCGCGGGATAGAGAACGGCGTGGCGCCCGAGTCGATGGTGCGGCCTACCGCGCTCACAATGCCTGCCGACATGCTGTTGCCCAGGCCGAAGGGGTTGCCGATGGCGATGACCGACTCGCCGACGGCCACCTGGTCGGAATCGCCGAGCGGTAGGGCATGGATGCCTTCGGGGAGTTGTGCGACCTTGACCACGGCCAGGTCGCTGTTCGGGTCGGTGCCGGCCACGGTGGCCTCGGTCTCACGGCCGTCGTAAAAGACCACGGTCACATCGGTGGCACCCTCGACCACGTGGTGGTTGGTGATGATGTGCCCCTGGTCGTCATAGATAAACCCCGAGCCCGAGCCCGCGCCGCTCACCGTGCCGCGGCGCACCGTGGCGACGTTGATGCTCACGATGCCGGGGTTTGCCTGGCGATAGAGCGTGGTCAGCGCTGCCGCCTGGCCCGGCTGCGCTGCCTGGGCGGGCTCCTGGGCGCTCTCCGGCGCCGACACGATCTGCGACGTGGCCGGCACACTGGCCGATCTGAGCATCATCTTGACCTCGAGGGGGACGACAAAGAGGGGAATGGCAATCACCGCTGCCAGCAGCAGCAAGGTGACACAGCCCAGGCTAGCGGTCACGGCCCAGTATTTTTTGCTCACAGTATTGTGCTCCTGATCAGGCAATTGCTTGCTCCGCTCACCGCCATGGATCATTGAGCGCGAGCGTGTCGTGGCTCTGGTACTATAACCGTACTTGTCCGTGCCGGCCTGCTGTCCGGGCTCCTCGCTTCGCATGTAGCCGGAACCGAACCCTTTAGGGGGGAAGCGCAGCGGATCAGCCGGCAGCCACCCGGATCGCCACCAACTAGCCGGTTGGTCACTGGATAGCGACGCGTTGGCCAGAGGCAGGGCGGTGCCTGGGCCTATTATAGCCCATTCTGGTGAAGATGCCATGAAGGAACCATCAAGAAACCATCAAGACGGTGTCTCTCAGGGGTATTGACAAAGAGGGCGATTCGCTGTAGAATACACATAGACTAGTCTGTACTGCAAACCAGTCTGTGAGCGGAGAAGGCCGATGGAATCCCAAATCGACCGCGCCATGCGGCGCACCTCGCGCTACTGGTACGAGGACGGCCTGGCCGAGATGGCGATGGGCTGCATATTCGCGGCGCTCGGGCTCGTGTTCTTCCTCCAGAGGGCGCTGCCGCCGGGTCCCTTGCAGGCGCTGTGCGGCATGCTGGGGCCGCTGGCGGCCGTGGTGGGCGTGGGCCTGCTCGGCAGCAGGGTGCTCAAGGTCGCCAAAGCGCGCATCACCTACCCGCGCACCGGCTACGTGGCCTATCGCCGGATGACGGCTAGCCACCGGCTGCAGAAGGCCGCCATGGGCGGCGCGATTGGGGCTCTGGTGGCCACCATCGCTGCGCTGCCATCGTTGAAGGTATGGGTGCCGGCGATCAGCGGTTTGATCATGGGCAGTGTGTGGGTCTACCTTGGGCACAGGCTCGACCTGCCGCGCTTTTACATGTTGGCCGCGGCAGCGGCCGTGCTCGGCATCCTGGTTTCGCTGGGCGGGTTCGACGACCTCACAGCCGGCGCCCTCTACTTTGCGGGCCTGGGGTTGGCCATCGTCGTATCGGGGGCGGTGACCCTCGGCGTGTACCTGCGCTCCACTGAGCCGCTGGCCGAGGAGGAAGGCTGTGGCCAATAGCCTTCGCGATCTGGCCGGCATCGACCGCATCATTCACGAGCCGGCGCGCACGCTGATCATGGCCATCCTCTACGCCGTGGAGAGCGCCGACTTTACCTACCTGCTGCGCGAGACGGGCCTGACCAAAGGCAACCTCTCGGCCCACCTCGCACGGCTCGAAGAGGCCGGCTATATCAAGATCGAGAAGGGCTTTCGTGGCAAAGTGCCGCAGACCACCTGTAGCCTGACCAAGGCCGGGCGCGCGGCTTTTGAGGGCTACCGAGCACAGATGAAGCGCGCCATTGACAGCATGCTCTAGAGTAGGGGTTTGTGGCGGGGTTGGCGTTGCCGGCCACCCCGCGGGGTGGCCGGCAACGCCAACCCCGCCACAAACCCC
>JAKPJZ010000090.1 GCA_029553955.1 Chloroflexota bacterium | reverse complement strand
CGAGTGGCGCGCCAACGTCACCCAGCTCGCCAACGCCGACGGCAGCCCGGTGGACGGCACCAACGCCCTGCAACTCAGCGCGGCCGAGGTCGAGGGCCGGCGCCAGATCGTCGACTTCTTCCGCTTCCTGCGGGAGAGCGCACCGGGTTTCGAGGCTGCCTACCTGCTGGAGATCGCGCCGCAGGTCGGCATCCGCGAGACGCGCCGTCTCATCGGGGAATACCAGCTCACAGGAGAGGACGTGCTGCAGTGCGCCCGCTTCGACGACAGCATCGGCGTCAATGGCTGGCCCATCGAGGAGCACGCCGCCGGCACCGTGGTGTTCCGCTGGCCGCACGACCCCGCAGGCCGCGGCTACAACCAGCTCCCCTATCGCATGCTGCTGCCGCAGCGCGTGGACAACCTGCTGGTGGCCGGCCGCTGCGCCTCGATGACGCACCTGGGACAGTCCGCCGCGCGCGTCTCAGGGGCCTGCTTCGTCATGGGCCAGGCGGCCGGCACGGCCGCCGCGCTGGCGCAGCAGGCCGGAATGCGGGTGCGCGACCTGGACGTCAGCGTCTTGCAGGTGAGGCTGGAAGCGGGCGGGGCCTGGCTGGGGTGACGAGTTGGCATCCGGCCACCACTTCAAAACCAATAGCTGCCCGTGGCCATTCTGCGCTGGGATCGCGGTCTTCTGATGCCTGAAACAGACTCGAAACGGTGCTGGGCGCGACCCCACCGGCTATAAAGCGGGCTGGACCCGGCCACGGCGGCCCGGGCGGCACATCAGCCACAGGATTGCACATGACCCAGGGCCACAAAGTCGTCGTCAGCACATTCGCCGACAACCCCATGGACGCCATGGAACACCACCTGTCGCTCCAGCCCATGGAGCGGCCGGCCGCGGCGAGCCTGGAGCCCCACGAAGTCCTCATCGGCATCCACAGCGCCGCCGTGGGCTGGGTCGATCTGCTGATGACCAGCGGCCAGTACCAGCACATGCCCAAGCCACCCTACACCCCCGGCATGGAATACGCCGGCGTGGTGCTGGCCTCCGGTACGGCGGTGGACCCGGCGCAGGTCAAGGCGGGCGACCGGGTGCTGGTGGACGGCCTGCAGGTCGGCCCGCGCTCGGGCGGCGCCTACCAGTCGCAGGGCGGCTTTGCCTCGTACGCGGTGGTGCCGGATACCGCCGCGATCCGGCTGCCCGACAAGCTCTCGTTCGACGAAGCCTGCTGCCTGCTGGGCAACTACGAAACCGCCTACCACTGCCTGGTGGTGCGCGGGCGGCTGAAAGCCGGCGAGACCGTGCTGATCCTCGGCGCCACGGGCTCGACCGGGCTGGCTGCCGTGCACATCGCCAAACTGATGGGTGCCACGGTGATCGCAGCGGGCCGGTCCGATGCCAAACTGGCCTTCGTCCAGGCGCAGGGCGCGGACCACGTCGTCAACATCACCCACCCCGACGGCAGCCCCGGCGT
>JAKPJZ010000084.1 GCA_029553955.1 Chloroflexota bacterium | reverse complement strand
CTGCTCTGCCAGATCATCCTCAACCAGCCCATAGAGCCAGACCGCCTGTTTGGCAACGACCTCGCTCCAGCCAACGTCGCGAACACCAAGTTGCTCATCCAGAGGGGGAAAAACCACGCTCGCAGCGTGGACAGTAGTAGTGACTTCGCTTTGTGCCGACCAAACCAAGACGGGTCTGCACCCCTTTGCCTTTTTGCCCCTTGAAGCGCATCTCCCTGCCGCACTTGTCGCAGGTCGGTCCTGGGCCAGACTGCGCATTCGACTGGTTGTTGATCACTCCTTCAGCCATGGCCTGCCCCAACTCCCGGCGCAGCTTGAGCACAACCTCCTCAATCTGGGTTAGGTTCGGAGCCGGGGTTCTCTCGTCCCAATCCAGCAACTCGTCAATCTTGGCCTCTGCCTGCGCCAGCAACTCAGCCTTCATCTCAACACGGGTACGCTTCATTCGTCAAACCACCTACACTAAACATAAAGTCTTGCCCCTATTATGCCACAACTCGCCCCAAAACTGAACTGCACCCAGTGTCCTACATGCCCTTGCCTTCACCCAGAAGGCGTGCTATCATGGGAGTATCGACCATACTCCCATGATCATGGACTGTCAGCGGCGATGCCAATGGACAGGCACGCGTATCACAGGCAGTGAGTGCTGGGGCATGTGGGCACACAGCGCGTGGTCCCGTTCGCACGGGTAATGGGGCCTGGTTAGGTGCGAAATGAGGTGGCATATGAGCATTGCGTGGCAAGACCATATCGAGAGCACGCCGAATGTCCTGCGCGGCAGACCGCGCATCAAAGCGACGCGGATTCCGGTGGGGTTGATCCTCGGCTATCTGGCAGCCGGCAACAGCCCAGAGCAGATCATTGCGGAATTCCCGGATCTCAGCCGCGAGCAGATAGCTGCCTGTCTGGACTATGCTCGTGCGCTTGCAGAATTCGAAGTGGCCGTCTGATGAGCCTGAGATTCTTTGCGGACCACTGTATCCCCTCTGCAATCACCCGTATGCTGCGCGGCGCAGGTTATGAAGTGCTTGTCCTGAAGGAGCACATCCCTCGCGACGCAGATGCTGTTGTTATCGGCAAGGCTCAGGAGCTGGATGCCATCCTGGTGTCGTTGAATGGCGACTTTGCTGACATTGTGACCTATCCGCCAAACCACTACAAAGGCATCATCGCGCTGCAGGTCAGGAATCATCCAGAAGCGATCCCAGCGCTGATGCAGCGACTCCTGAGTTATCTGGTTGCTCATTCCGAAATGAGCCACTATGTAGGCCAACTGCTTCTGGTGGAAGTGCACAGAATCAGGATTCGCAGATAGAACCGCGGAGCGCGCGGTCATTGACGCCGAATACACAGGCCACGAGGCCGCGATCAAGGCCATGCTGGCCAACGTGGCACGGAGGCAACGCCCTGACCTGGCCGACTGCATTGTGTTCATGCAGGTGAGCAAGAGCTCCCAGGCTCACGATGCGGCGATCCGCATTGTGCGCGGGCAGGCGAAGGCTGATGAGGTGCTCACCGCGAGGAGGCTCCTGGAGTCTGTTTGCGTGTTGCTCCGCCCGGCTGATGCTTACACGCGCTGGCAGCCCCCGCAGTAGTAGATGGCGCCGCCCAGGTACGCCTCCTTGCGGATTTCCGTGCCGCAGGCCGGGCAGGGCGTGCCCACAGTGTTCTTGCTGAGCACCGTGCGGTAGCCCCCGGGCCGGCCGAAGAGGTCGCGCTCGGTGTCGCGCCCGCCCTGCGCCGCCATGGCCGCGAGCACCGTCTTGACGGTGTCGAACATGCGGCCGAACTCCTCATCCCCCAACTCCCCCATCTTGCGTTTGGGGTGGATGCGCGCCGTCCACAGGATATCCTGCAGCACGCCGTTGCCCAGCCCCGGGATGCGCTGTTCGGTGGCCAGGAACGCCTTGGCCGAGAGCGCCTCGCTGCCTGCGCGCAGGCTGTCGAAGTAGGCGCGGTCAAAAGCCGCCGAGAGTGGCGACGGCCGCGCCTTCGCTATGGCATAGTCCCTCAGGCCCACCGGCTCGCCATCCCCAACGCAGAGCAGCACGCCCCACATCTGCACGGTGGCGCTCAGCGCCGTGCCGTCAGCGAACTCGAGCAGCAGTTGGTGCTTGGCGGGCCGCTTCTCGCCCGCCGCATGGTAGCGCAGCGGGGTGCTGATCACGAGCGTCATCTCGTCCGCTCGGATCTCTACGTTCCCGCCGCTGGCCGTGGCCTGGCCCACCGTCTTCCCCGCCAGCCGGCTGTTGTACTCCGCCGGGTCGCCGGTGTACCAGGCGAACTTGTGCGGCGACTGGCCGGCCACCGCCGAGGCAATCCGCTTGCCGCTAAGCGTTCGCGCGGCCTGCTCGGCCAGGACCACCGCTTCGGGTAACTCGATCATGCCCCTATCCTCCTGCCGGCGCTGTGCCCCGTCTATCCACGACACAGAGATTGTATGATGCGCACCGCGCCTGTCAAGCCAGGGCGTGTCCCAAAGCTGTTGGGCACCCAGGCAGGGGCACATCCCATCATCGTTGGCGACCGGCTCTTGAGCTTCGCACGAACCCGGTGCTGGCCTTTAGGTTAGGGCCAGGCGCACGAGGGCATGTGTCTGTGCAGGCTTGTCTGCGCCCAAGGGGTGGCAGCGGAGCGGAAAACCCGGCCAGCACACGGGTGCCCCACAACTGTGGGACATACCCCCCAGGCAGCGGTGTGTTGACGCCTGCCCGATTGTGGATATAATAGTTAAGAGGCTTAACTGTTAAGAGATCGAAGCAAAGTGAGGCACCCATGGCCCCTCCAGCACCGGCTTCTGGCGAAGCCCTGCAGCAGGTGATCGATCGCCTCTGGGAGACCGTTCCGCCCCTGTGGAACCACATTCGAGCCAACGTGCGCGGCATTGCGAGCGAGTGCTTTGAGATGAGCGTGCCGCAGTTCCGCATCCTGCGCCACATCGGCAGCGGCGTCGGCTCGGCGAGCGCGCTCGCCGCGCTGACCCAAACCAGCGCGCCGGCCGTCAGCCAGTGCGTCGACGCGCTGGTTGAGAAGGGCCTCATCACGCGGCGCCAGAGCGAACAGGATCGGCGCTGTGTCGACCTGGCGCTGACCCCCGACGGCGCCGATGTGCTCGGCGTCATCTTTGCTGAAAACCGTCTCTGGATGGAGCACAAGCTGGCCTCGCTGAATCCTGAGGAAATGGGCCACATCCTCCGGGGTCTGGCGGCGCTCAAGGACGCCTTTCTCACCTAAGCCTGTGTTCCGCACCAAGCAAGGGCGGCTCCCACGCCGCCAGGCTCAGTCCGTGGCGGAGGGCTGTCGTGCGCGGCCACAACCGGCGGCGTGGGAGCCGCCTCTGCGTGGTGCGGAATCTGGGCTAAGGGCGAGCAAGCCCCGCCCTATGCCTGCGTTGCGGCCGCTCCGCCGCTCGTGTGCAGAGGTAGATGAGTCACCCTATGAATCACATCGCCAAGCTCTTTCGCTTCGTGCGGCCCTACTGGCAGCTCGCGCTGCTCTCGCTGGTGCTGTTGACGTCCTTGGTGTTCATGGACTTGGCGATCCCGCGGCTGATCCAGCGCATCATCGACGAGGGCATCAAGCAGCAGCGCATGGGTGTGGTGCTGCAGACCTCGGCGATCATGCTCAGCATCTCGGCGCTGAGCGCCCTGGTGGCCATCGGCAACAACATCTTTTCCATCCGCGTGGGCGAGAACGTAGCCCGCGACCTGCGCGAGGCCATCTTTGTCAAGATCCAGTCCTTCTCCTACGGCAACATCGACCGGTTCACCACCGGCCGGCTCATGGTGCGGCTGTCGAGCGATGCCAGCGCCGTGCAGCGCGTGTTCCAGGTATCGCTGCGCATCGGCACGCGTGGGCCGCTCCTGATGATCGGTAGTCTGATCCTCATGTTCAGCACCAGCCGCGAGCTGGCGCTGACGATGCTGCCCCTGCTGCTCGTCACCTCGGCCATCATCGTCGCCTTTAGCATCAAGATGGAGCCGCTGTTCCACGCCGTGCAGCACAGGCTGGATCGGCTGAACACCGTCTTGCAGGAGAACATCGCCGGGGCGCGCCTGGTCAAGGCCTTCGTGCGCGCCGGCTATGAGGGCGAGCGCTTTGGCGTGGCCAATGAGGATCTGGCCCGGCGCAGCACCGATGTCATGCAGTTCATGTCGGCCATGTCGCCGGCGCTGACCGTCTTTGTAAACATTGGCATGGTCGTTGTCATCTATGCCGGCGGCCTGCGCGCCATCGAAGGCGGCATGTCGGTCGGGCAGATCGTGGCCTTTACCAACTATCTGCTGACCACCATGAACCCGCTCATCATGATGACCATGCTCGCGAACACCTGGGCCAACGGCATTGCCTCGGCGCGGCGCATCAACGAGGTGCTCGACACCGTGCCCGACGTGCGCGACGACCCCAAGGCGCTGCCGCTGCCCGCCACTGCCCGGCCGCAGGTAGCCTTCCAGGGCGTCGACCTGCGCTA
This sequence comes from Chloroflexota bacterium, assembly GCA_029553955.1. Lineage (GTDB taxonomy): Bacteria > Chloroflexota > Anaerolineae > SpSt-313 > SpSt-313 > JAKPJZ01. Next base: position 10,358 of record JAKPJZ010000084.1, on the reverse strand, counting down.
CGACGGCAGCGGCGACCGCCTCGTCCTCGATGGCATCGACCTGGTCGCGGAGCCGGGCCAGACGGTCGCCATCCTCGGTGCCACCGGCGCCGGCAAGACGTCGTTGGTCAACCTGATCCCGCGCTTCTATGACCCCTGCGGCGGCCGGGTGCTGATCGATGCCACCGATATCCGCACCGTGCAGCAGAGTTCACTGCTCGGCCACATCGGCATCGTGCCCCAAGAGACGGTTCTCTTCTCGGGCTCCGTGCGCGACAACATCTGCTACGGGCGCCCCGAGGCGACCGACGAGGAGGTCATGGCGGCCGCACAGGTGGCTCAGGCCCACGAGTTCATCCTGCAGTTGCCCCAGGGCTACGACACCCACATCGAAGAGCGCGGTGCCAACCTCTCGGGCGGGCAGAAGCAGCGCATCGCCATCGCCCGGGCCCTGGTCATGCGCCCCAAGATCCTGATCCTCGACGACTCGACCAGCTCCGTCGACGTCGAGACCGAGACCAGGATCCAGGACGGGCTGCGCGAGGTGCTGCGCGGCTGTACGAGCTTTGTGGTCGCGCAGCGCATCTCGACCGTCCTGCGCGCCGACAAGATCGTCGTCATCGACAAAGGCCGCATCGCTGCCCAGGGCACGCATGCCGAGCTCATGCGCACCAGCCCCATCTACCAGGAGATCTATGAGTCGCAGTTGGGCAATGGATTACACGAGGGGGCCGAGTCGGCATAAAAGGCGTACTGTCATTGCGAGTACCCCAGGGTTCGGCGAACCCTGGGGTACTCGCAATGACAGTGACACCGGTCGCGGTGACGGCGAGAAGACGGGATGGATGTAGGAATGAGTGGCACAAGTCAGAGCACACCCAGCGTTGCCGATCTGAAGACGCGCATGCTCGCCGCCCGGGGCCCGGGTGCAGCGCGCTTTCTGCGCATCGAGAAGGCCCGTGACCCGCACCAGGCGCTGGCCCGCCTGTTGCCCTACCTCAGGCCCTTCCGGCTGGCCCTCGGTGTGGTGCTGGCGCTGGTCATCGCCTTCACCCTCCTGGGCCTGGTGGGCCCCTACCTGATGGGCCAGGCCATCGACGTGTTCATCGCGGGCAAGGACCCGGCCGGCCTGGCGCGCGTGGCGCTGTTTATGCTGGTGCTCTATGTCCTGACCAACCTGTTCCAGGCCGTTGCCAACTGGGTGATGGCGCGCCTGTCGCAGCAGGCACTCAAGGGCCTGCGCCGCGACCTCTTTGCGCACCTGCAGTCGCTCTCCATCGGCTTTTTCGACACCCACCCCGCCGGTGAGCTCATGAGCCGGCTGACCAACGACATCGAGGCCATCAACCAGGCGGTCTCGCAGAACGTGACCTCGCTCTTGGCCGGTGTGCTCTCGCTGGCGGGCATCCTCGTCGCCATGTTCGCGCTCAACGCCTGGCTGGCGCTGGCGACGCTGGTGGTGGTGCCGATCATGTTCTGGTTCACCGAGTTTGTCGCCAAGTACACGCGCAAGGGCTTCCGCCTGCTGCAGGAGCGCCTCGGTGCGCTGAACGGGGTGATGGAGGAGGCGATCAGCGGGCAGAAGGTGGTCAAGGCCTTTGGCAGGAACGATGCGGTGCTCGAGGCGTTCCGCGAGCAGAACCACGCCGTCTTTGAAGCTTCGATCTATGCCAATACCTATGCCATGATGCTGATGCCGCTGACGAACGTGCTGAGCAACTTTTTCGTCATCGTCTTGGCCGGGCTCGGGGGATGGCTGGCGCTGCACGGCCTGGTCAGCGTGGGCATGATCGCCACCTTTATCAGCTACGGGCAGAACTTTGTCGGCCCGCTGCGCCAGTTGGCCAGCATCTACAACTCGATCCAGGCGGCGCTGGCCGGCGCGGAGCGCGTCTTTGAGACCATCGACACTCCGCCGGAGGTGCCCGACGTGCCCGATGCCCTGCCGCTGGAAACGACGCAGGGCCACGTGCGCTTTGACGAGGTCACTTTCGGCTACACCCCCGGCACGCCCATCATCAAGCGCCTGAGCCTCGAGGCGCAACCCGGGCAGACCATCGCCCTGGTCGGCCCGACCGGCGCGGGCAAGACGACGATTATCAACCTGCTGACCCGCTTCTACGAGATCGAGGGCGGCCGCATCACCATCGACAGCCACGACATCCGCCGCGTGCGCAAGGCTGACCTGCGCCGCCAGCTCGGCCTGGTGCTGCAGGACGTGTTCCTTTTTGCCGATACCGTGATGGAGAACGTCCGCTACGGCCGGCTCGATGCCACCGATGCCGAGGTGATGCGCGCCGCCGAGTTGGCTGATGCCGACCACTTTATCCGCCAGCTCCCGCAGGGCTACCAGACGGTGCTCGCCGAGCGCGCTGCCAACCTCAGCCAGGGCCAGCGGCAATTGCTCGCCATCGCGCGCGCCATCCTCGCCGATCCGGCGATCCTGATCCTCGACGAGGCCACGAGCTCGGTCGACACGCGCACCGAGGCGCGCATCCAGAAGGCGCTGCTGCGGCTGATGCAGGGGCGCACCAGCTTTGTCATCGCCCACCGCCTCAGCACCATCCGCGACGCCGACAATGTCATCGTCATCGACCACGGCGAGATCGTCGAGCAGGGCACCCACCAGCAGTTGCTCGACCGCCGCGGCTTGTACCATCACCTGTACGTCAGCCAGTTCAAGGGCCAGGCCATCTGAAGGAGGGGGGTTCTGGAGGTCGTTGGGCGCCGCTGCACCGCCCGCGGGCGGTGCAGCGGCGCCCAACGACCTCCAGAACCCCCCTTGAAAGTAGGGGCCGGGTCACGAAAGCCGACCGACGATGCTACTGCGCAGGAGCGCCAGAAACTCGCTGAGCACCGCTGCGGTGGCGCCCCACACCTTGTGGCCGTAGACGAGGAAGTAGGGCACGTCGGTTTCATAGCCGCGGATGATGCGGGTCTCCGTGCCGGCGGTTGCCGCGTCGAGCAGCAGGTCGAGCGGCACCTCGAGCAGCTCGGCCACCTCGTTGGGGTCGGGGTGCAGCGCGGGCCGGGCGGGCGCGTAGGCCACCCAGGGGTGGATGCGGTTGGCGCTGACGGGGATCTCCAGCGGGGTGAGCGGCCCGAGGTGCTCCAGGCCGCGCCTGTCGAGCCCCAGCTCTTCGCGCGCCTCGCGCAGGGCGGTGTCGCGGAGCGAGGCATCGCCAGGCTCGCGCAGGCCCCCAGGGAAGGAGATTTGTCCAGCGTGGGCGGTCAGGTGATCACAGCGCCGCGTCAGCGCAACCGACAGCGCCTCGCCGTGGGGGTAGAGTAGCACGAGGACGCCGGCGTCGTGGTAGTGCACCGGCAGGCCCTGCACCGCCCTGTGCGGCCGCGGCGCCATCAGTTGTTGCGCAGCCGGCCCGGGCAGCGGCTGCGCCATGGCGCGGCGGACGAGCTGGATGGTGACCATGGATGAGCTCCTGATGCAGAGACACGATGCGTGAAACGTGATGCGTGATGCTCGAGAAGACGGCGACGGTGATATCCGGCACTATTCTCTGTCCACAGTCTAGCCCAAGCCGCCCGATCGTGCAACCGGCGCGGCTCTTCAGGGCATGTCCCATCATCGTTGGCGACCGGCTCTTGGGCTTCGCACGAACCCGGCCAGCACGCGGGTACCCCACAACTGTGGAATGTGCCCGGCTCTTCAGCCTGGCCCGACTCTTGCCATGCTGCACCTGATGAGCGTTCGCGGGGGGGTGAGCGCATGGCGTCGCGACGCAGCCGGGCCTACCTGGCGGCCATGCGGCTGGTCGAGCGTATCTCGGCCGAACTGGGCACCACCTCGTACGTCTGGGGCGGCTTTGCCCTCGACGTCTATGAAGGCCGCGTGCTGCGTGAGCACGACGATATCGACTATCTGACCGTGGACCTGCCCGCGCTCAAGCCGCAGTTGGCCGGTCTCTTTGCCGCGCACGGCTGGCCGGCCAAGGAGCTGAGCAATGGCGACCTCTCGCCGCGGCGCCACGGGCTCAAGATGCAGCTCGGCCAGATCGCCCTCGGCGCGCGCGTGCGCTGGACCTACGATGGCGACCGCGGCTACCTCGAGTTTCCCTTGGCCTGGCTGCGCCCACACCCGGTGCGTTTCTGTGGCCTCGAGGTGCACGTTGTCGAGCCCGAGCTCGAGTACGTCACCAAATGCTGCCCGCAGTTGCTCAACCCCGATTGGCGGCTGCGCGAGCGCGAAATCGCGGCCAGGGAGCGGCTGCGTGCGCTGCTCTGGGCCAAGGGCGTGGACCCCGAAGCGCTCTATGCCCGGATCACCCTCTGGCGCGAGGCACCATAGTGTTCGTAGTACGGGAGAAGGTGTGCTGCGCCTCCCCCGCGCCCATGGGCGCGGGGGAGGCGCAGCACACCTTCTCCCGTACTACAAGCGAGCGGCGCTGCGATTAGCGCCCTGCCCCGGTTGGCGCTATAATAGCCGCAATCAGCCTTCCCGGCCCACGTGGAGGGAGTGCATGAAAGCCAACATCATACTCGCCGCCCTGGCCCTGCTCTTCGTGGCCAGCGGCTGCAGCGCGACGCAGCCCGGCGAGACCCCGCAACAGCCTGAGGCGACCGGCGCGCCGGCCGCTGCCGCAGCGCTCGTCAACGGCCGCGCTGTGCCCTTGGCGCTCTATGAGGCACAGGTGAAGGCGGCGCTGGCGGCCTTCACCGGGCAGCCCGGCCTCGACCCCGACAGCGCCGGCGCGCAGACGGCACTGCGCCAGCAGGTACTCGAGATGCTGATCGACCGCGCGCTCATCGACCAGGCGGCCGAGCGTCTGGGCATTGCCGTCGACGAGGCCCAGGTGAGCGCCGAGGTCGAGCGTGTGCGCAACCAGGCGCAGGGCAGCTTTGCCGACTGGCTCGCCGCCAACGGCTTTAGCGAAGAGACCTTTCGCGCTCAGACGCGCTCTGATCTGGTGGGCGCGGCCGTGCGCGACGCGGTGACGAAGGATGTGCCCACCACTGCCGAACAGGTGCATCTGCGCCAGATTGTGGTCGAGAGCGAAGCTGAGGCGCGGGGCCTGCTCGAGCAACTCGGCCCGGGCCAGGCTGCCTTCGAGGCCCTGGCCCAGCAGCACTCGGCCGACCCCGATACGCGCGACTCGGGCGGCGACCTGGGCTTTGTGCCCCGCGGCGTGCTTCTGCTGAGCGTTGAGCAGGCGGCCTTTGCCCTGGAGCCCGGCCAGGTCAGCGACCCGATACAGAGCCCGCTCGGCTGGCACATCCTCAAGCTCGAGGCGCGCGACCCGGCCCGCGAGGTCCCATCGCAGATGCTGTACGCCGTGCGCCAGGAGGCGTTCATGCACTGGCTCGACGATGAGCGGACCAAGGCGACGATCGAGAGGCTCGTTGAGTAATGCGTAATACGTAATGCGTAAGGGGTTCCGGCTGCACTGGCCTGAGGGCCAGGCGGACGGAACACGCAATACGCGACACGCAACGAGTCACGCATGACGCATCATGTATCGCTTTTCACGCATCACGGAGGTTCCCATGCCCAAGCTCGCCATCACAGGCAAAGGCGGCGTCGGCAAGACGACGCTGGCGGCGCTGTTGGCCCATCTCTATGCCGCTGAGGGGCAGACGGTGCTGGCGATCGACGCCGACCCCGATGCCAACCTGGGCTCGGCCCTGGGCTTTACCCCCGAGGCCCTGGCCCGGATGCACCCCATCGCCGACATGAAGGACCTGATCGCCGAGCGCACGGGCACGCAGCCGGGGCAGTACGGGGGCATCTTTACCCTCAACCCGCGCGTCGACGACATCCCCGACCGCTTCGCGGCGGTGCGCGGCGGCGTCAGGCTGCTGGTGCTGGGCACCGTGCAGCGCGGCGGCGCGGGCTGCTTCTGCCCCGAGAACACGCTGCTGAAGAACCTGATGCTGCACCTGATGGTGGGCCGGCGCGAGGTGGTGATCCTCGACATGGAGGCCGGGCTCGAGCACCTGGGCCGCGCCACGGCGGCGGCGGTCGATGCCTTTGTCGTCGTCGTCGAGCCGGGGCGTCGCTCGCTGCAGACGGCGCAGGCCGTCGCGCAGCTTGCCCGCGACATCGGCGTCGGCCGCATCATGGTGGTGGGCAACAAGGTGCGCGGGCCGGAGGACGAGGCCTTTATCGCCCGCAGCCTGCCCGGCGTCGAGGTCCTGGGCTACCTGCCCTTCAGCCAGCAGGCCATCGAGGCCGACCTCGCCGGCCAGGCCATCTATGAAGCCGCGCCCGAGCTGGTCGCGCGCGCCCAGGAGATCAAGGAGCGGCTGGGGGGGACGTGATGCGTGATGCGTAAGACGTAATGCGTAATGCGTAAGGGGCGTTCGCTCTGGCACTCGCGCTGGCTCGGGTCAGACGCAACACGCAACACGCAACACGAGACCCTCACGCATCACGCATTACGTTTTACGCATCACGCATCACGCATTCCGCATCACGTCTCACGCCCTACGCCACGGAGGAGACGAGCCATCGTTGTTGCGCATGTCCGGCCAAGGTTGGCCATTGCACTTGCATTACTGGCGATAGTGGCGACGGCCTGTGCGTTGCCGGCGGCGACGGCGCCGCCTGTCGCCACGCCCGATGCTGCCTGGCAGCCGGAAACGCCGACCCCTACGCCTGCCGCCCAACCACGGGCGACCATGCCGGCCATGCAGGGGCCGCTCGCCCAGGTGCTCTTTGAGCGCGGCAGCGAGCTCTGGGGGCTGTGTCTGCCCGCCAACGAGCGGCAGCCCGTGGTCCAGGGGCTGCAGGGCGCGAGCTCCTTCGGGGTGGGCGATCCCTGGGCACTGGCGCCTAACGGCCGGTACCTGGCCCTGGCGCGCAACGGCGACGGCCAGGTGACGCTGGCGCTGGCGGCGCTGCCCGGCGGCCAGTTGCAGGAGGTGGGGCGCTACGCCGGGCGCATCGAGGCTCTGCGCTGGAGCCACGACTCGACGCGCGTCGCCTGTGTGGTCAACCGGCGCGACGTGCGCACCGGCGACCTGCAGGAGGCGAGCCTGCACCTCTACGACGTGGTGGGCTGGCGCGATACCGTGCCCTACCGCCAGGCCTTCGAGGGGCCCGACACGGTGCGCCAGGAGCTGTGGCTGGAGGGCTGGGTGCCTGGCGATCAGGCCCTCTACGTCGCGATTGCCGGCGACCGTACGGCCGACGCGGGCATGCTCTACGCCCTCAACGCGCGCGGCGGCGAGCCGCGGCTCGTCTCGGCCGATTATGCGCTCAAGGGCGGCCAGGCCGTCTCGGCAGCGAGCGCACGCGTGCTGCTGCGCGCGCGCGCCGCGCGGGGCCGCGCCGCGCCGCTCTTCGTGGCCGGCGTTGCGCCCGACGGCAGCCTGAGCGATATCCAGCCGCTGAGCCCCGACGATTGGACGGTGGGCGCGGTGGCCTGGTCGCCCGATGGGCAGCAGGTGGCCGCCGAGCGCCTGGAAACGCAGGCTCACGGCACCTACGCCGTGCACCTGTGGCTGCTCGCGCCCGACGGGGCGGAGCCGCGCCAGCTCACGGGCGACCCCATCTTCCGCGAAGAGCAGCCGGTGTGGACCCCCGATGGCCAGGCCATCGTCTTTGGCCGCTGGCGGACCGAGCGGCCCGAGCCGGCGGGCCTGTGGACCCTCCATCTGCCTGCCGCTGAGCTCGAGCTGCTCGACGAATCGGGCCTGCGAGCGCAGGCGGTCGCCGGCGAGGGGCGGTGAGCAGCGCCGCGCAGGCCGATTTCCGCGCCCGCCTGCTCGCCGGGCAGCCGCTCGACTTGCAGGCCTTCCGGCCCCTGATGGCAGAGCGCTTCCCCGAGCTGGCCACGTTGGCCGGTGTGGCCGCCGGGTGCGGCGAGGGGCACCTCGCTGAGGATGCGTTGCAGCACACCCAGCAGGTGCTGGCGCGGCTGCAGCCGCTGCTGGCCGGCCTTGCGCCCGAGGAGGCGCAGGCGCTGTACCTGGCAGGGCTGTTGCACGACGTTGGCCGCAGCCCGTTGGCCGGCCCGGCGCAGCGCCGCTCGAGCCACGAGCAGGCGGGCGCCGCGCTCGCCCGCGAGGCCCTCTTTCGGCTGCAACTGGCCGGCCCGCTGCGCGATCACGTGGTGTACCTGGTGCGCCAGCACGCGCTGCCGGCGGCGTTCGGCGGGCGCGAGGCGGCGCTGCCGCGCATGCTGCGCCTGGCGTGGACGCTGAATACGCGCCTGCTTGACCTCCTGGCGCGCGCCGATTTGGGCGATGCGGGCACGGCGGCGGCGCAGCGCCACGCGGCGCGCATCGCCGCCTTCGAGGCGCGCTGCCGCGAGCTCGGCGTGTTCGGCCGCGAGCCGCCGCCCCTCGTCGCGCCCCGGCGCTGGCGCGCGCTCGCCCCACGCGATCCGCTGCTGTGCCGCCGCCTGGCCGGCGAGCTGCGTTTCTGGCGCCTGAAGGGCCGCATCGCCACAACCCAGGATGCGGAAGCATGGCTGGCCGAGCAGCGGCCACAGCCGGCGGGCACGCTGTACCTGCCGGTGGGCGTGCCGGGGAGCGGCAAATCCACCTGGGTGGCCCGCGAGGCGCCGCAGGCGCGGCTGGTGTCGATGGACGAGATGCGCGAGCGGTTGACCGGCAATTCCCTCGACCAGAGCCGCAACGCCGACGTCTTTCGCCGCTGCCGGCGCGAGCTGGCGCAGGCGCTGCGCGCCGGCGAGACTGTGGTGTGGGATGCGCAGAGCCACACTTGGTCGTCGCGCCAGGGGCTGCTGGCGCTGGCCCGCGAAACGCACGCCTATGTCATTATCGTCTACTTTGATGTTCCCCTGGCGCTGTCCCTCGAACGCAACAGGAAGAGGGCGGCGATGGTGCCCGAAGCGGTGATCGTGCGCAGCTACCGCGACCTGCAGGAGCCCCGGCCGTTCGAGGCTGAGGAGATGTGGCGAGTCGACGCCGATGGAGAGTGCACTCGATACCCGGCAGACGAAGCGGCTGGCGCTTGAGACCGGCTCTGAACCAGGAGCAATAGGGGATCGCACCGGGCTGGTGCGAAGCGAGCGAGCCGGTCACCCGCCCGCTTTTGTCAGATTTGGGCATCTGGTATAGATTCAGCGCTCGTGTCCGCGCCGCTGGTTGTCCTGGAAGGAGACATAGGGTGCGCATCTCTGTCGTCAGCGACGAGATCAGCGACGATTTCGAAGAGGCCGTGGAACTCGGGTTGCGATTGGGCGTCAATACCTACGAGCTGCGCTGGGTGCGCCCGGCCGGCACTTTTCTGCGCCGCCGCATCGGCGACCTGGCCGACGCCGAGGCGCTGGCGCTCGCCGCCGTGGCCGAGCGCCATGGCGCCGTGATCGGCACCATCGCGCCCGGCGTCTTCCAGTGCCCCTGGAACGACGGCCGTGAGGTCGAGGCCCAGATGTCGCGCCTCGAGCGCTCCTTCCACATCGCCGAGATGCTGCGTGCGCGCGATATCGTCGTCCACAGCTTTCAGCCGCCCGCCGGGCGCCGCAATGGCATCTGCCCGCCGGGCGTGATCGACGCCCTTGGCCTGGCCGCCGCGCGCGCCCAAGGCGCCGGCCTGCGCCTGCTCCTCAAGAACACCGCCGATTGTTACGCCGATACCGGCGCCCACACCGCTGCCATCGTGCAGGCGGTGCATTCCAGCGCCCTCGGCGTGAGCTGGGACCCCTGCCACGCCGCGCGCCTGGGCGAGGACGCCACCGGCGATGGCTACAACTGGGTGGCGCCCTTTGTGCGCGACGTGCGCATCAAAGACCAGGCATGCCGCGACAGCCTCGGCTTCGAGTACACCGTGCTCGCCCAGGGCGGTTTAGACTGGCCCGGCCAGCTCAAAGCGCTCGCCGGCGACGGCTACCGCGGCACCGTCACCGTCGGTTCGCAGCTCGAGCCGCGGCTGCTCACCACCATGCGCAGCCTCGAAGCGCTGCGCCGGCTCCTTGCCGAGAGCACACGGGTATGCCCCAAGAACGCCGGGAATGCCTAACCCAGGCATTTCCCCAGACGGGTGATGACCGGGCTCCCCGCTCCGCACGAGCCCGGTATGGGCCCCTTTTGGGGGTTTTGCGGGCTGGCACCGGGTTCGTGCGAAGCCCAAGAGCCGGTCACTGACGATGATGGGATATGCCCCGTGGGTGTAGTTCAGTTTTGGGGCGAGTTGTGGCATAATAGGGGCAAGACTTTATGTTTAGTGTAGGTGGTTTGACGAATGAAGCGTACCCGTGTTGAGATGAAGGCTGAGTTGCTGGCGCAGGCAGAGGCCAAGATTGACGAGTTGCCGGATTGGGACGAGAGAACCCCGGCTCCGAACCTAACCCAGATTGAGGAGGTTGTGCTCAAGCTGCGCCGGGAGTTGGGGCAGGCCATGGCTGAAGGAGTGATCAACAACCAGTCGAATGCGCAGTCTGGCCCAGGACCGA
>JAKPJZ010000061.1 GCA_029553955.1 Chloroflexota bacterium | reverse complement strand
GTAGAGTGAATTGTACCCGGCGGATCACCCACTTTCAGGACTCCACACAGCCTTCTAAGAATCCTCTAAGACTCGCATGCCATCCAAATGCCCTCTCAGCGCGAAATCTGGCCGCTTCCCCCCGACTTTGAAAAAGCCCTGAGAGGGGGACGCATGCACTCTCTACTTTAGCGTGTTCAGCAGCGGCGCCATCCAGCCGGCACTCTGCTGGCCCAGCCAGGCAACGGCGAATGATTTGGCCGTCTTGCCGAGGAAGCAGGCGAGCAGGAACTTCCAGACCGGCATGTGCAGGGCGCCGGCGATAATGCCGGCCATGTCGAAGACGGGGTTGGGGATGGCGGCCAGCACCAAGATGGTGAGAAAGCCGTGGCGCTCCATCCAGCAACAGAGCTTGGCATAGAGGGCGCGGTTTTCGACGACGGCGCCGCCGCCATAGCCGGCCAGGTAGCCGGTGAGCTCGCCGATGGGCTGGGCAACGCCGGCGATCAGGCCCACGAGCCAGGGGTTGAACGCGGTGCCGCCGGCAAAGACGGCGACCAGCCCCGGGACAGGCAGGATGACGGTGGCGTTGCCCACCAGGGTGACGATAAAGATGCCCAGGTAGCCGTAGGCGGCAAAGCGGGCCAGCTCGTTGCGAAAGATGATGACGGCCACGGTGATGGCGACCGCGAGGAGCAGCGAGACGGCGTGCGCCAGGTGAAACCCGGTGCGCTGTGTTTTGGCCGGCGGCGCGGCGGCCTCGGAGCCGTCCGCGTCACACCGTCCGGCGCCCGTAGGGGCGGTTCGGGAACCGCCCCCATTGGGGTCGGGAGCCGCGACAGGCTCGCTCGCGTCCATTAGCTCTCCGTGATGCGGATGGTGCGCATGGCGTCACCCGGCGGCGCGTTGGGGTTCTTCTGGGGGTCGCGCAGGGTGAGCTGCTCGGCCACATCCATGCCAGCGGTGACCCTGCCAAAGATGGTGTGCTTGCCGTTCAGGTGCGTCGTGGCCGCGTAGGTGATAAAGAACTGGCTGCCGTTGGTGTTGGGCCCCGAGTTGGCCATGGCGACGATGCCGGGGCCGTCGAACGTCAGCTCGGGCGTGATCTCGTCGGCGAACTCGTAGCCGGGGCCACCGCCGCCGCGGCCGGTGGGGTCACCCCCCTGCGCCATAAAGCCCTCGAGCACGCGATGGAAGGTCACACCATCATAATACCCCTGACGCGCCAGGAAGACAAAGTTGTTGACCGTCTGCGGGGCCTGCGCGGCGAGCAGCTCGATGGTGATGTCGCCCTTGTCGGTGACGATGGTGGCGGTGTAGGTCTTGGCCGGGTCGATGGCCATGGCCGGCGGGCTGGGCCACGAGCGCTGGCCGCTGGGCGCGCCCGGCTCGGCAGGCGTGGGGCTCGCCGCAGGCCGCTTCAGGGCGGCGACGAGGCGTGGCCCGCCAAAGGCCAGGGCGACGAGCAGCACCACGGCCAGCGCAGCGAGGCCGAAGAACAACGGGCGGTTGCCCCACAGCCGCTGCCATAGGCTCGGCGGCGCCGGCTTGCGCACCGGCCGCGGCGCCGGCCCCTTGCGGGCGCGCAGGTGCTGCTCACGATGCTTGTACTGTTTCTTCGCCATAGGACCTCCGTGGTGGTACGTAGAACGTGATGCGCAATGCGTACTACGTAAGCAACTACTCAGCCCATCATACTGAGTCATCTGAACCGCGAAGAACGCCAAGGGCGCGAAGGCAGCGCGAAGCCTCTGAAGGAAGGAGTCGCCAGTCTTCCTTAGCGTCTCCTTCGCGTTCTTGGCGCCCTTCGCGGTTCAAGATAGCAACTCACATCAGCACGCTGAGCAGTCACAGACGTAATACGTAAACGCGATGCGTAAAACGTAATGCGCGAAGCGTAATGCGTGAGGCGGCCGAGGCGCAGGGCCAGGGATGCCATGTGCGGCAGGCACCACGCACCACGCATGACGTTTTGCGCATGTCACTGCTCAGCCTGTCATTGCGAGTATCCCATGCCGCCGCGCGGCATGTGCAAGCACAGAGACTGCGACTGTCATTGCGAGGAGGCCGCAGCCGCAGCGAAGCAATCCCCAGCCATGCGCGTCATGGCCACGCTGGAGATTGCTTCGCTGCGGCTCGCAATGACAGGCTGAGCAGTGGCTTACGCATTGCGTTTGCGCATCATGCATTACGCATTACGTTTTGCGCATCACGCATTACGTTTCACGCCTCACACGGCTCTCCAACCAAACCAACGACACCAGCCCGGTGAGGGCGGCGAGGGCGCCCACGGCGTAGCCTTCGGCCGTGGTGGCCTGGGTGACAAAGGTGGCGAGCAGGCCGCAGGCGCCGGAGATGAGGCAGAGGATGAGCACGGCCTCGCGCTGGGTGTAGCCCAGGGCCACCAGGCGGTGCGAGGTGTGGTCCTTGCCGGGTGTTGTCAGCGGGTTGCGCCGGCGCCTGAGGCGCGAGACGGTGACGAGCGTGGTGTCAAAGATCGGCACGCCCAGCACCAACACGGGCACCATCCAGGTGACGAAATCGACGTTGGCCGGAAAGCGCAGCTTGATGCCGACGGCGGCGAGCATAAAGCCCAGGAAGAGGCTGCCCGAGTCGCCCATAAAGATGCTGGCGGGGTTGACGTTGTACACCAGAAAGCCCAGGCAGGCGCCCAGCAGGCCCGCCGCCAGCATGCCGACGAGGTACTGGCGGCTCATGGCGGCGAGCAGCAGGAAAAAGGTGGCCGCGGTGGCGGCGACGCCGGCCGAGAGGCCATCCATGTTGTCGAGCAGGTTCATGGCGTTGGTGATGCCCACGACCCAGAGCACGGTGACCAGGACGTTCAGCGCGGGCTGGTGCAGCGCCTGCACCTGCACGCCGGAGGCGATGAGGATAGCCGCTGCAGCAAGCTGGCCGGCGAGCTTGGTGAGCGGCGCCAGGCTCTGGCGGTCGTCCCACAGGCCGAGGCCCGAAACGAGCGTGGCGCCGAGAAAGATGCCGGCGAGCTGGCGGATGTAGAAGCGATCGCCAAAGGCAGCCAGGGCCGCGATGAAGGCCAGATAGATGGCGACGCCGCCCAGCCGCGGTATGGCCGTGCTGTGCAGTTTGCGCGCCGCAGGGCGGTCGACAAAGCCGAGGCGGCCGGCGGCGCGGCGGGCCAGGGGGGTGGCCCCGGCGGCGACGACGAGGGCGCTGACGGCGATGAGGAGGTAGGTGGTCATGGCTCCCCCTGCCCGGCCTGGAGCTGGGCGATCAACTGGTCGAGGGCGGGCCGGTCGCGCTCGGGGGCCAGGGCACGCGCGGCGCGGGCGGCGGCGAGCGCCTCCTCGGTGCGGCCGGCCTGGGCGCAGGCGAGGGCCAGGCTGCGCTGAGTGAGATAGTCCTTGGGATAGGCCGCGAGCACCTGTTGGTATTCGCGGATGGCGTCGTCGAGGTGGCCGATCTCGTTGTAGAGGCGGCCGGCGGCGGCGTGCACCTGGGCAGAGCGCGGTTCGGCCTGCACCGCCTGCGCGGCGTAGGCAGCCACCTGCGGCGGGTCGCCGTGGTCGAGATAGTACTCGGCCAAGAGCAGGTAGGTCTGGGCGTAGCGCGCGTCGATAGCGAGCGACTGGCGGTAGCGCTCCAGCGCCTCCTGCGGCCGGCCCATCTGCAGCAGGAGCTCGGCCCACTCGTTGCAGAGCGCGGCATTGTGTGGGCTGAGGCGGGTGGCCTGCTCATAGGAGCGCAGCGCCTCGTCGAGCCGCGCCCGGCGGGCGGCGCCGTCGCTGAGGGCGCCGGCCCAGGTGACGCTGAGGCGCGCCAGGTTGGCGGTGTGATCGGTGTTCAGCGGGTTGAGCGCCTGCGCGCGCTGCAGCACGCCTTCGCTGCGCTGGTAGTACTGCAACCGCGCCTGCGGGTCGTCGGTGATGGCGGCGCGCTCGATGAGCGCCTTGCCTTCGAAGAGGAGGTAATAGTCCTCCTCGGGGGCGCAGGCGAGCGCACGTTCGTAATAGTAGAGCGCCGAGTCATAGTAGCGCTGGGCGGTGGCCGCGTCGATGCTGCCGTTGGCCAGGCCGGCGGTGGCGGGGGCGTGCAGGCCGTCCCACGCCTGCTTGTAGTAAATGTCGGCGCGCACGACGGTGGCGTTCTGGGCGATCATCACGGCGACGGCGACGGCGACGACGGGGTAGAGCAGGGCGCGGGCGCCGCGGCTCAAAGGCGCGCCGGCCTCGCGCGGGCCGGGCAGGACGGCGGCGAGGAGCAGGATGCCGGCGAAGACGAAGGCATAGTAGCCAAAGATGACCAGGCCCACATCGGCCTGCGGCTGCAGCCGGGCGGCGTGCAACAGGCCGAAGAGCAGGGCGGCGCCGAGCGAGAGCCCGGCGTAGGTGAGGAGGTGTCTCCCTGCCGTTCCCCGGGCGGGGTGACCCCCTACCGTTCCCCCCACGGGGGGGAATGGGGCGCGGCGACCGCCAGTTGTTCGCTCGGCGGAGGGACCCCCTACCGTTCCCCCCGCGGGGGGGAAGGGGGCTGGGCGGCTCGGCGCGGCTTCGCCGAGGACAAGCAGGGCGCCCAGCACCCAGGTGAGCAGCACGAGCGCGAGGGCGCCAGGCGCGGCGACGGGCGGCTGGCCGGGCACCTGGAGCTGGGTCAGCGCGCTCCAGACGACGGCGAACGGGTTGGCGACGGCGGCGGCGTTGGTGGTGATGTCGAAGAGGATGGTGCCCAGGATGAGGGCGCCGAGGAGGCCGGCGACCATGCCCCACGTGGGGTGGCCCTCGCTGCCCGCCCCACGCGCTGGCCGCCCCCTTGCCGTTGCCCCCACAGGGGGGGGTGTGCCGGCGCGGCGGCGCGGGCGGCGGCCGAGCGCCGGCGCAGCGGCGACGGGCTGCGGCTCGGCGGCGGGCTCGAGCGTGAGGCGGCCGCTGCCGAGCGCGAGCAAGAGCGCCAGAGCCAGCCAGAAGTAGAGCCGGGTGGCGGCGATGGCGATGCCGAAATGGATCTCGACAAAGTGGGCGGCGATGAGCGCGAGCAGGGCGGTGAGCAAGAGCTCGCGCGGGCCAAAGGTACCCCCTACCGTTCCCCCCGCAGGGGAAGGCCCCCCTACCGTTCCCCCGTCGCGGGGGAATGGGGCGGGGCCGGCGCTGCGGAAGGCGGCGAGGGCGAGGTAGACGGCGACGCCGGCGATGAGCCCGACGGGGATGCCGACGCCGGCAAAGCGCAGTGAGCCGTCGACGACCTGGGCGGTGAGGGCGCCGAGCAGGGCGCCGCCGATGGTGAGGCCGAGGTAGAGCCGCCGCGGGCCGGGGGGGCCATCGGGCGCGGGCAAGAAGCCGAGCCAGCGCAGGCCGTGGTAAAAGACGGCGATAAAGAGGGCGATGTAGGCCAGAAAGCCGATGAGCCCGGTGGTGATAAGCGCATCAAAGGTCTCGTTGTGCGCCCGGTCGGGCGCGGCGCTGCGCGATTCATAGTGCGCCAGATCGGCCGGGTAGGCCGGGCTGTAGGCCACAAACATCGACTCGGGCCCATAGCCGACGAGGGCGCGCAGGGGGTTGCTGCGCAGCAGCTCGACCGCCCCTTGCCATACGAGCACGCGCACGCGCCCGGTGCCGGTCTCGGTCTCGAACACCTGGCCCAGCCGGCCGATCCCCGGCACCTGGCGCAGCGGCGCCAGCGGGCTCTGCGGCAGGTTAAAGACGACGAGCACGGCCACGGCGAGCACGGCCTGGGCGCACCAGCTCAGCCACAGCCAGCGGCGGCCGCGGCGCGCCAGGATCATGGCCAGGTAGGCCGGCAGCACGGCGGCGAGCGGGCTGAGCAGGGCAAAGCCCAGCGCCTTGGCGGCCTCGCGCAGCGTCAGCGGCCCGCGCTCGGCGGCGGCGCGGCGCAGGGCCACGAGCGCGATGAGCATAAAGGCGTAGACGCCGGCCAGCAGCCCCAGCCAGGGGCCGCGGCTCTTGGAGAAGTAGATGGCCAGCAACTGCAGCGCCAGGATGAACACATAGGCGGCGCCCATACAGGCGTCGGCCAGGGGGGCGCGGGGCTCGGCCAGCAGGCGGCGAAAGCGATCGACAGCCCGTTCGAGCGTGACAAAGGCGGCCATGATCAGATAGGCGGCGACGAAAATGGCGTTGCCCAGGCTGCCGATCACCCGCTCCTGCACGTCGCCGGCCCAGGGCAGCGGGTCCAGCCCATAGTGCTGCAAGACGCCGTAGAGCGCCACCGGCAGGCTGGTCAGGACGATGACGTTGAGCAACCGCTCGAGCTGGGCGCGCCTGTGCAGGCCCTGCCAGGTGAGGAAAAAGATGACGATGTAGGCCAGCGTGGTGTAGGCGCCCTGCAGCCGCTGGTACGAGCCCCAAAAGCTCGTCCGCGGCACCACCGAGAGCGCCGTGGCCAACAGGTAGACGAGGACGAACAACAGCACCAGCGGCAGCAGCGGCATGGCCGCCAGCTCGCGCCAGCGGCCGGCCGCTGTGGGCGCGGGGCCGGCGGCGGCTGCGCGGGGCGCCTCGAGGGTGCGCAGCAGCCAGGCCGCGGCCATCAGCAGGGCGATGGAGCGCAGCAGGGTGATCTTGTCGGGCTCGAAGACGCGGCTGGAGTACACGTTGAAGAAGAGCGGCGTCAGGGCGGCAGCCGCCAGCCAGCCGGCTTCGATCACGCGGTCCGCATACCGTGCCAGACGAGTGGCCATACGCTTCGCAGCTCCGACGGCCCGCAGGCGAGAGGGCGTGAGCGGGCCTGATGCGGCGTATGGTACTGTAGGTGCGGCCAAAACGCAAATGCCGGGCCAGCGGCGAGTGTTCAGGCTGTCATTGCGAGCCGCAGCGAAGCAATGACGGGCGGCGGCGGCCATTCAAATATATAACTACCTAATCTTCACCCAGTGTCTATTTACTTTGCACTGGCCTACTGTTACAATGCACAATAGCGTCGCTGCGCGCCCTGGCCCCGCTGCCATTCCCCCGGGTGCCGCCACGGCGGGCCGGCCGGCTGCGTCGCTGCGGAGCGCACTGGTGGCACCCGCCCCGGTACTGTACCAGCCGCTGCATGATGATCAAAGGAGATCAGACCATGGAACGGGGAATGCGCTTTCTCCTCGCTCTGGCCCTGGTCGGCGGCACGCTCCTGGCCGCGGCGCCCGCCGCGCTGGCCGAGGAGCCCAACGAGGTCTGGGTCTGCCCCAGCGGCAACTGCGACAGCACGCCCTCCTACAGCACCATCCAGGCAGGCATCGGCGCCGTGGCGGCCGGCGGCACGGTGCACGTCGCAGCCGGCGCCTACACGGGCAACCTCACCATCGGCAAGGCGCTGACCCTCGACGGCGCCGGAGCCGGCACCACGAGCCAGGGCAGCATTGCCATCACCACCGCGGGCGTCACCGTACGCGGCCTGACGTTCGTCGGGTCCAGCGGCTCGGGCACGACGGGGCACATCATGCGCCTCAACGCCGCCAACGGCGCCGTGATCGAGGGCTGCACGCTGACCTGGCTGGGCAGCTACGAGAACGCCTATGGCCTGTGGCTGCAGGGCACGAGCAACGCGGCCATACGCAACGTCACCGTGAGCGGCGTCAGCGGCTCGTTGACCGACGAGATGAGCACCCAAGTCGCCGGCATCCGCGTCGAGGGCGGCGGCGACAACGCCTTCGAGCAGGTGGCGGTTACCGGCGTCACGGGCACGAAATCGGTGCACGGCGTGCAATTGCGCGACGGCGCTCAGCGCAACTCCTTCACCGGCCTCACGGTCTCGGGCGTCAACGGCAGCGGCGAGTGCTGCCCGCTGAACGGCATCTCTGTCGAGAGCGGCAGCGCGAACCACTTTGACGGCGCCACCATCAGCGGCCTGGGGACGGCCGGGTTCGTGCGCGGCGTCTACCTCAGCGGCGCGCCCGGTACCTACCTCCGCCGGGTGCGCGTCAATGCCGCGGGCAGCGTCACGGCCAACGGCCCCGCCGGCTTTTCCCTCACCGGCAGCAGCAGCGGCGTCCTCATCGACGAGGGGGAGGTCACCGGCGCGAAGCAGGGCGTCTGGGCCGAAAGTGGCTCGGCGACGCTGAATGGCTGCCTGCTGACGGACAATGCCTGGGGGGTAGACGCCTACGCAGGCGCCACAGTCGCCATCCACAACAGCAGCATCTATGGCAACAGCCAATTCGGCGTACAGAACCGGGCCACGTCAGGCGCGGACGTCGACGCGAGCGATAACTGGTGGGGCTCGCCCACGGGGCCCAAGATCGCGAGCAACCCTGGCGGCGAGGGCCAGAGCGTCTCCACCCGGGTGGCCTATCGCCCCTGGCTGAGCGACGGCACTGACAGCGAGCCCGAGACGGCCGGCTTTCAGCCCAAGAAGAACGCGCCCGAGATCACCGGGCTGGAGCCGGGCTGGGCGCGGGCCGGCGCGGCAGGGCTCAGCCTGGTGGTGCGCGGCACGGGGTTCAGCGCCGGTGCGCAGGTGCGCTGGAACGACGCCGCGCGGCCGACGCAGTACGACTCGGAGACGCAGCTCACCGCCGATATCGCCGCGGCCGACCTGGCGCCGGGCACGGCGCAGGTGACCGTGGCCAACCCCGACGGCCAGGTCTCGGCGGCGCGCGAGTTCGTGGTGCACCCGGCGCCGGCGACGGTCTACGTCGATGCGGCCTGGGCCGGGCTCGCGGCCGACGCCGACCCCGATGGCGCAGGCCCGGCGACGCGTTTCGGCTACGACGCCTTTGCCACCATGCAGGGGGCGCTCGACGCGGTGGCGCGCGGCGGCCGGGTGCTGCTGGTGGGCGCGGCCTGCAGCGGCGGCGCCACGGTCACCACGCCCGAGTTGACCATCGACCTCAACGGCGCCACGGTAGGCGGTGGCTCGCCGGCCTTTACCGTCATGGCCGACAACGTCACCATCGACGACGGCATCCTCGACGGCACGGGCGCCGGCAGCGACGACCCGGCCATCCTGGTGGCGGCGGGGGTGGCGCGGCTGTGGGTGCACGACTGCGAGATCAAGAACTGGGGCGGCGATGGCATCCACTGCAGCGGCCCGAGCAGCGACGTCAAGATCATCGACAACTGGATCCACGACAACGGCGGTGACGGCACCGCCTTCGCCGCGGCGCCCACGGGGACGGTGCTCATCCGCGGCAACAGCTTCCGCGACAACGCCGGCGCCGGCATCAACGCCGCGGGCAGCGTGACGGCCAAATACAACGAGTGGGGCCACGTCGGCGGGCCGGCGGCGGGCGACGGCATCAGCGGCAACGTGCTCGCGGAGCCCTGGGTCTATGGCCGCGTCTGGGTCGATGCGGCAGAGGCGCAGGTGCACGAGGGCGCCGAGTTTGACGTGACGGTGCTGGTGGAAGCCAAGAACCTCCACGGCGCCCAGTTCACCCTTAGCTACCCGGCCGCCATGCTCAAGGTGCTGAGCGCCACGCCCAGCGGCGCCGAGGGCTTTGGGGCCACCCAGGGCACGGTGGCCTGGAACAATGCCACGGGCACGCTCTCCTACGCCTACTCGCAACAGGGAGAAACGGCCTACAGCGGCACCGGCGCGCTGGTGACCGTCCGCTTCCAGGCGCTGGAGATTGCCGGCGATGCGGCCAGCGCGGCGCTCGACCTCGATGCGGACAGCGTCAAGCTGGCGGCGCTCGGCGGCGTCAAGGTCCGGGTCGACGCGGTCGGCGATGACAGCGTCGACATCCTGGGCACGGCAGCGGTGAGCGGCGTGGTGCGCCTGCAGGGCCGGGGCGACTGGAGCGGAGCGAGCGTCGACGCCGGCGCGGGCGAGCGCTACGGCGCGGACCCGGCAGCGGTGACGACCGACGCCTGGGGGCGCTACGGGTTCAGCGCCACGGCCGACACCTACCTGGTGACCATCCGCATGGCGCGCTACCTGCCAGCGAGCGCGAGGGTAGCCATCAGCGGCGCGCAGGTGCTGGGCATGGCCGAGCTCCTCGGCGGCGACCTCGACGGCGTCGACGGCGTGTACATCGACGACATCACCATCATCAGCGGCCTGCTCTTCGGCACCGGCGTCGACGCCGCGACCACGCCGGCCGACATCAACTATGACGGCTGGGTCGATATCCTCGACCTGGTGCTGGCGGCGGGCAACTTTGGCAAAACGGCGTCGCCGTGGGCGGGGTGACGAGGCGAGGCACCGCAGAGGACGCGGTAGGGGCGGTTCGAGAACCGCCCCTACCACGGTTGCCACCCTCTGCGTTCTCTGGCCTGAGAATAGGGCCCCGATTCACCGCAGAGAACGCAGAGATTCCTTCTTGCCCTCTGGTTGTCGGATGCGGCGAACCCGGCCGATGGTACTGCTCCGCGCCTGGTTGCGGCGGCATGCGAGCGGCCTCTGCTAGTTGCGGAATCTGGGTTAAGACGCGGAGGGCGCAGAGAAGGTGATATCATCCTCTGCGTTCTCTGCGGCCTCTGCGGTGATCCCCCGCTTTTGGGGTGTGGCGCGAGCAAGGGGGGCAAAGATGGCTGCTCGGCTGGGCCGGTGGCTGGGTGTGGCACTGCTCGCGGGCCTGCTGGCGGCGCCGGGTGCGGCGGCGCAAGGGGGCGCGCTGGTGCGGCCGGCGCCGGCGCTGGTGGAGGTGGGCGAGGGGCTGACGGCGGCGGTGCAGGTGCGCGTGGAGGATGTGCAGGGGCTCTACGGCTACGACATCCGCCTGAGCTTTGACCCGGCCGCCGTGCAGGTGGTGGACGCCGACCCGAGCACGCCGGGGGTGCAGGTGCTGCCGGGCGACCTGCTGCGGCTGGACCTGGTGGCGCGCAACACGGCCGACAATGCCGCGGGGACGGTGTGGCTGGCCATGGCCCACCTCAACCCCAGCCCGGCGGTCGACGGCAGCGGCGTGGCCTGTACGGTGACGCTGCGCGGCGTGGCAGCGGGGGCGCGCAGCCCGTTGGCGGTCAGCTACGCCAGGCTGGCGACGCGCGATGGCCGCGAGATCCCAGCGACGACGCAAGGCGCCGAGGTGCACGTCGTGGGCGCGGCGCAGGCGCCAGCGACGCCCACACCCGCGCCGCCGCCGCCACGCCCCGCGTTCGAGCAGACCGCCGCGGCGCCGACGGCCCCCGTAGGGGCGCTTTGTGAAGCGCCCTCGGTTGGTGAACCGCCCCAGGACCCCGTGGGGGCGCTTCGTGAAGCGCCCTCGGTTGGTGAACCACCCCAGAACCCCGTGGGGGCGCTTCCCGAACCGCCCCTACAGGCGGTGGCCGCCGTCGGGCCGGGCGGCCTGCTGCTGGCGGGGCTGCTGGGCGCCGTACTGGTGGGCGGCATGGAAGCCTGGCGGCGGCGTAGCCGCAGGAGTCGCTAGCGTGGCCGGCGCGGGGCTGGCGCGGCTTGCCGGCGTGGCGCTGCTGGCGCTGGGGCTATGGCCAGGGCCGGCGTTGCGTCCGGTGCATGCCGACACAGTGGGGCGGGCTTTCCAGCCCGCCGCTTGCCCGCCTGGGCGAGGCCTGGACAGGCTGGGAAGCCTATCCCACAGGCCCTGTTCCCCCTCTCCCTCGGAGGGAGAGGGCAGGGGTGAGGGTGAAACGCCAGCTAACCGGTCAATTGGGGACGTCAGCGAGCGCTTTCCTGCCCATCCAGAGACTCGCCATGCCACGGAATCCCCCCTCACCCTCGCCCTCTCCCCCCATGCCGCCGCAGCGGCGGCATGGGGGGAGAGGGGGCAGATCCGCCTGTCCGCGCCTGAAGGGGGAACAGTAGGCCTGCGCCCTCCGTGCTCGCACGGAGCATTGACCCGCAGGGGAGGGCCAGGCGGCACCATCGGCATCCGGCCGGCCGCGCTCACCCTGGGCGTGGGCGAGACGGCGACGGTGGAGGTGTGGCTCGAGGGCGGCAGTGAGTATTACGGCGTCGAGCTGCGGCTGGCGTGCGACCCTGCGCTGGTGACGGTGACGCAGGTGACGCCGCTGTGGGAGGTGTTCAGCCCCGGCAGCCACCTGCTGCTCAAGAGCGAGGCCGGCTGGTGCGACGACGGCAGCGGCAACACCTGGTACGGCGCCTGGTACGCCGTGGCCAACGTCAGCCCCGCGCCGCCGTTCACCGGCAGCGGCCCCATCTGCGCCATCGACGTCACGGGCGTGGCCCCGGGGCAGGCGACGCTCTGCTTCGACCGCGCGGTGGGGGCGACGAACAGCGGCGGCCGGCTGCTGCCGGCTGCCGGCGATGGGGCGCTCCTGGTGTCACTCACGCCACAGGCCACCCGCACGGCGACGCCCACGGCCACACCCACGCCGACGGCCACGCCGCGGCCCACAGTTGCGCCCTCGCGCACCCTGGCGCCCACGCCGGCGGCCACGGCCACGCGCCCGGCCACGGCCACGTCACGGGCAACAGCGCTGTTCGCCACGCCGTCGCCAAGGCCGGCCAGCGCCACGGCCACACCCCACCTGACGGCGACGGCCACGGCATCACCGGCTCCCACGGCGACACGCACCGCGACGGCGCCGGCGGCGCCACCCCAACCACCCCCGCAGGCCCCTTGGGCACCCCTGCTGCGCGGCGCCGAGCTGGGCAAGCTGCTGCTCGCCTTCGTGGCCGGCGCAGGGGCGATGACGGGCCTGCTGCGGCTGGCGAGGAGGAGGCGGCCGTAGCCTGTCGGAGCGAGATGCCCTGTGTGGGCGACCGATCTCCTCTCCGGCAGGCCCGCAGCACATCGCCGCTTCCAGCGCCTACCCCAGCCACGTCGCCGGCTCAGTAGAATCCACGGATAGCCGGGGGCGATGATCCCGTAGTTTCCTGCAGCGAATCCGGCCACAGAATCAGTACTTCCTGCTGTTTTCATAACCCATCATCTGAGGTACGATATTCGTGAAGCATAGCGCGCTTCACATAAACGTCGTGGCCCGCGGGAGTGAGCGCTCGCCGGGGCCATGGTGTGAGGATGCCGGGCTGCACCCCAGCCGCCATCATCCAGCCATCCTGCTCAGTGTGGTGCACCGCCCGCGTCCCCCGGCTCGAAGAGGAGGGACGGGTATCGAGGCACGCGTAGCAGGCCCCCCGGCCCCGCTGCCGCTCGTGGCGCAGCGGGCTTTTCGTCGCCGCGCAGCGGGCGTGGCGACCGGTCATTCTGCACACAGTGAGAAGGAGCGAACAATGCGCACGCGCATCTTCCTCGGCACCGCCATCACCCTGTTGCTCGTCGCCGTCATGGCGATCGGCGCCATCGGCAGCGGGGCGTGGTTTACTGACAATGCGACCATCACCGCCAACGACATCAAGACGGGTACCCTCTCATTCAGTGCGAGTTCGGCGTTTGAGTTCCCAGTCGATACGTCGAACATGGAGCCCGGCGGCGGCAAGGTCACTGTGGGCTATTTCACGGTCACGAACACCGGCACCCTCAACATGAAGTGGCGTGGCAAGCTTGATGGCGTGGTGGACGCCGGCAACATCGGCCAGTACCTCTATCTGACCGTCACCCTGAACCCGACCGACGTGGTCGGCTACGACGGCAACTATGGGCCCGCCGCTCCGTCGGTGACGGTTAACCACGTCTGCGTCAACGAACTCGACGACTGGAACGACGAGATCGTCCTGGACGACCCCGTGTGGCCCTTCAAGCCATGGGACTGGGCGGGCTACAAGGTTGAGATCGAGATGGACAAATCGGCGCCAGATACAGCGCAGGGCCAGACCTACAGCGCGCATCTGTACCTCGAGGCGACGCAGTACATCAACGATAGCGTGGGGTGGTAGCAGCCTGAGCGGCGTCCGCCGCGCAACACGGACCTGATGGGGCAGGCGTGGCTGTTGCCCACGCCTGCCCCCCAAAGACACACCACGGAAGGTGGACAGCGACGATGGAAGCGACAATGCCGGCGAGACGCGCCCCACTCCCCTGGCGGCGCGTGGCGCGCATCGCGCTCGAGGTGCTGCTGGTCTTGGTCATCCTGCTGCTGGCCTTCGTGGCCTATGGCACCATCAATAACCGTTGGTATCATACCGTTATCATCAGCGGCGGCTCGATGTCGCCCACTATCAACCTGGGCGACGCCATCATCATCACCCGGCCGCCGGCCCAGCTCCAGCCGGGCATGATCGTCACCATGGAGTCCAAGGGCAGCGCCGTGACGCACCGTGTCGTCGAGCTGCGCGCTGACGGCGTGCTGGTCACCAAGGGCGATGCCAACGAGGCGGCGGAGGAGTGGCAGCCGGGGCAGGGCACGGTCGTCGGCGTGGTCCGCCTGCGCGTGCCCTACATCGGCTACGCCTGGATCGTGGCGCAGAACGTGCGCGCCCTCTTTCAGCCCAACCCACTGCAGGTGGAGTGGACGCCGGCCAAGCCTTAGCGCAGTGGCATCCTATCCGGGCTTGATGCTTCGCGCATGGCCGGAACGGAACCTTGAGGGGGGAGTTCTCGTCGGGTTGGCTATCCCGTGGCCGCCCGCGGGCGGCCACGGGATAGCCAACCCGACGAGAACTCCCCTTCCGGGCCAGGGCCGGGCCGGCGCGCAGCACATCAGCCGGCAGCCACCCGGACCGCCTGCGGTTGCCCGCACCACCTACGGTTGTCGTATTAGCCCGCGCCGGCCTTAGCATGGCGCGAGGAGATGAACGATGCGCAGGTGCCTGTTCTTTGCGGCCATCCTCGTCCTATTAGCCGTCTTGGCTTTCGGCGCGGGCGGCAGCGGCGCCTGGTTCACCGACCAGGATACGCTGGAGGGCCTCTCCGTCAGCACCGGCCGGCTGGCGGTGGCGCTGAGCGGGCCCAGCTTTGGGATCGGCGACGTCGAGCCCGGCGAGGTCTGTGGCGGCCACGACGTCGTCTTCAGCAACCTGGCCAGCCCCGCGTCGACGCTGCCGGTCAAGTACCGCCTGCGCGCCGAAAAGACCGACGGCAGCGACGAACTGTACGACCATTTGCTGGTCAAGGTCAACTGGAAGGCACAGAGCACGGATCCTCTATGGACAAAGCGTTACATCGGGCCGCTCAAGACGATGCTCATCAGCGGCTACCCGGATATGGCCAACGTGGCCCCCGGCAGCAGCCAGTATTGGGAGTTCATTTACTCCGTCGCCAGCGATACGCCCGACAGCGCCCAGGGGGAGAGTTGCACCTTTTCGATCATCGCCGAGGCCACGCAGGTGAGCAACCCGGGCTGGGGCGAGTAGCCCGCGGCCGATTGGGCATAACGTAGCACGAAAACGCCCACGAAGCCGCCTGCGGCGGCCAAGGGGGGCTAGGCTACGGCGCCACGCCCCATTTGCAAGTCAGCATCTTGACCCGCGAAGGGCGCCAAGGGAGACTGGAGAATGCTCCTGCAGAAGCTTCGCGTTGCCTTCGCGCCCTTGGCGTCCTTCGCGGTTCAACCGAGTGGGCGTGGGCACCCATCAAAAGCAATGCGGCGATCCGCTGAGGCGAGAGCTCGCCGCCGAGAACGTAGAGGATGCTATGGCCTCCTCTGCGACTCCGCGGTGAATATCCTCGTCGCTTTGAAGCCAGGCTTCGCTGGGGATAGGTAACCAGAATGATGACCAAGGCCAACGTGACCCGCATACTCCGCCTCGCGGTCTGCCTCGGCGCCGGCCTGTGGCTCGTGCTGCAGGCGCCCTGGAGCGGCGCCTATTTCACCGCGCGCGTGTCGGTGGACAATAACCAGATCGCCATGGCCCCCGGCGTGACGGGCCTGTCGGTGACCTTGAGCGCGGCCGGTTTCGTCGAGGTTCCAGACGAGCCTGATGCCGCCGGCCCCGCGCCTGAGGATGCGCCAGGCGAGCCCGACGCTGCCGTTCCCACCCCCGAGGACACACCGGCCGACCTGGCGCAGCGCCGCGCCGGCCACCGCCTGGCCGCGCCCCTGCTGCCCGCCGCCAGTGCTCGCCCGGCCGGCCTGGAAACCGAGGCCCGCGCCGGCGTGCGCGGCGAGATTCGCATCGCCAACGGCGGCGCGGTCGCCACGGAGGGGCTCACTGTGGTGGCCCAGGTGCAGCAGCAGCTCGACGGCGGCAGCTTTGAGGACCTCGCGGGCGCCACGCAGGGCTTTGCGCCCGGCGTGCTCGCAGCGGGCGCCGCCCTGGCGCTGCCCTACGAGATCGCCTTCGCCCCCGTAGAGGGCGCCAACTATCGCGTGCTGGTGCGCGTGACCATCACCAACCACAGCGAACGGCTCGGCGAGCCCTACGGCCCGCAGGCGGCGGCGGTCTTTAGCGTGCCGGCGCTGCCCGAGTTGCTGCCGGCGGCGACCGCTACGGCCACGCCGACGCCGACCGCCACCATCAGCGCCACGGCGACCCTGACGCCGACGCTCCCGGCCACGCCCGATGGCCCGCCCAGCGCTCAGCCCGAGCCCGAGGCCACGGCCACGCCCACGGCAACGGCAACCGTCACGGCCACAGAGACGATGACGGCGACCGCCACAGTCACCGCCACGGCCACGGTAACCGAGACGGCGACCGCGACTCTCGAGCCCACACCGCAGGAGACGGCGATGCCCACAGCCACGGCCACGCCGAGCGAGACCCCCACGGCCACAGCGACAGCGGCACCGACCGAGACGCCCACGCCCACGGCCACGCCGACAGAGACGCCGGCGCCAACAGAAACGCCGGCGCCAACCGATACTGCCACGCCCGAGCCAACCGAGACGGCGACGCCTGAGCCGACCGAGACGGCCACACCCACTGCCGTGGAGGAGGCCCCGGCGGACGGCTGACCCGACACACCGATTCACATGGCAGCGAGTCGATTGGCAATGACTCTCAAAGGCTTGCCCATGCCGCGGCTGGGGCCCCTCGCTACCCGTCCCCCGTCGCGGGGAACGAGGCCGCAGCACTGCGACCTGCCTGGCCAAGAACCGGCAAGCGAGCGATGAGGTACGGACGAAGACAGCCCAATTCCCCCGCGACGGGGGAACAGTAGGGGGGCCCAGTTGCAGACGGGCGACTTGCCCGTCGGGCACGGGGCCGCAGCACTGCGACCTGCCTGACCAAGAACCGGCAAGCGAGCGATGAGGTACGGACGAAGACAGCCCAATTCCCCCGCGACGGGGGAACAGTAGGGGGGCCCAGTTGCAGACGGGCGACTTGCCTGTCGGGCACGGGGCCAACTGGGCCGAGTTGCTGCTAGAAGGCGGGCGCCGGCCGCTCGTGAGATCCGTGCGACAAATAGGCGTGGCCCTGGGCAGTGAGCGCTGACCAGGGCCACCGTGCGAGGATGCCGAGCTGCATCCCAGCCGCAACTACATTCTACCACGATTCTTTGTACTTTGCAATATCTGATCCTGACCACGTTCATCCACGAGATGCACCCTATTGACTGTCGTACCACCGGAGGAGGAGCACTGTGCGCACACGGATCATCCTCGGCGCGGCGAGCCTGACACTGCTGGTGATCGCCATGGTCGTGGTGAGCGCCGGCAGCGGCGCCTGGTTCAGCGATACCGAGACCTCCACCGGCAACACCTTCGCCGCAGGCACGCTGCTGATCGGCGCCAGCGTCGACCAGGGCGACGCCATCCTGCTGGCCAACCTCGAGCCGGTGCTGCCCGAATCCGGCGCCTGGACGCGGGTGGGCACGGTCACCATCACCAACGAAGGCAGCCTGCCGCTGCGCTTCCGCATGTGGCTCGAGCACGCCCCGGTGCCCAACGACCTCGACGAGCACCTGCTCGCCCGGGCCGTGTTCAACGAGGGCCAGGGCGCCACGCCCGAACCGCTCGAGTGGTACGGCGCCGAGCGCGAGCTCTGCGCTGGCATCTCGATCAGAGAGCTCTACAACCACGGCAACCCCTACCTGGCCGCGCCCAACTTCAGCCCGGCGGCGCCCGACATGGAGCCCGGCCGCCGCTGCACCATCACGCTCTACGTGCTGCTGCCCGGCCCCGAAACCGGCAACGAGCACCAGGGCGTGTCGTACACGGCCGCGCTCCACATCTACGCCACCCAGCCCGAGGGCTACTCGGTCATCCCCTAGCGGCCAAGTCTGCTTGTAGTACCGGAGGGCGGGAGGTGGGGCAGGCGTGCAGCGCCCACCGGGCGCTGCACGCCTGCCCCACCTCCCGCCCTCACGTGCCACGAACGAATCTCGCCTACCATTGAAGGACACACCTCAAAAACCGAAAACCCTTTGACAAAACGATTCCGATGTGTTACACTGGAATCGGTGTTATCCGACGTATCAACATGCACTTATCAGAAGGCCGCAGGCGCTGCGCAGTCCTGGGCACGTCTCTTGCACTTATCCTTCCATCTTCCATGATCGTCGGGCGCCAGCGATGGATGGGGCCGGAAGCACGTTTGACGTCCGGCCGTGTTGGGTGCTGGGGTGTGCCGGGTGGGCACACCCTTTTTTGTTGCTGCGCCTTCGACGCCCTTTATCACTATGCCGTACGAAGCGGCTGGCCAGGTTCGTAGTCGGCGCCTGAGCGCCGACTACGAACCCATTGCACATGGCGATTACTGAGAGTACTACCAGGCTACGCTTCGCGCTCAATTCCGCTATGCGGCAGGAGGCCGCAGGAGGAGGCTACATGTGAGCATTGACTGGATCCTGCGCATCTCGGTGATGATCGTGGGCGCACTCCTCGGCTGGCAGCTCGGCGGCGTGCTGGGGGGCGTGGTGCCGGCTTCATTGGTCCCTGCAAGCTATGACCGCTATTATCCGCTCATCGTGGCCGCCGTCGGCGCCGGGCTGGGGGTCGTCTTTGCCCCACACCTCACCGTGCGCCCGTTCAACGCCATCCGCCAGCGCATCCGCCAGATCCCGGCGCGCTACCTGGTGACGGGGCTGGTGGGGTTGGTGGTGGGGCTGATTATCTCGGCGCTGTTGGCGCTGCCCCTCTCGCTCTTGCCGGGGCTTCTGGGCGAGATCCTGCCGTTCGTGTCGGCCGTGCTCTTTGGCTCGCTGGGCATCGCCACCATGGTGATGCGCGAGAAGGACATCCTGGCCATGACGCGCCGCCTGACCTCGCGCGAGGCGGTGGGCGGGCAGGAGAGCATCATCCTGGTCGATACGTCGGTGATTATCGACGGCCGCATCGCCGATATCTGCGCCACGGGGTTCCTCAGCGGCACGCTGGTGGTGCCGCGCTTTGTGCTCAACGAACTGCAACAC
Source organism: Chloroflexota bacterium (assembly GCA_029553955.1). GTDB lineage: Bacteria > Chloroflexota > Anaerolineae > SpSt-313 > SpSt-313 > JAKPJZ01. The sequence continues at coordinate 46,084 of JAKPJZ010000061.1, read as the reverse complement.
ATTGCCGACTCGCCCGACGTCCTGCGCCGCAACCGCGGGCGGCGGGGGCTCGAGATCCTGGCGCGGCTGCAGAAGGACTCGGAGACGACGATCGAGATTTCCGAGATCGACGTCGAAGGGGTGCGCGAGGTCGACTCCAAGCTGGTCAAGCTGGCGCGCGAGATGGGCTGCGCCATCATGACCAACGACTATAACCTGAACAGCGTGGCCAAGCTGCAGGGGGTCAAGGTGCTCAACGTCAACGAGCTGGCCAACGCCGTCAAGGTGGTGGTGCTGCCGGGCGAACCGCTGACGGTGCGCATCATCCAGGAGGGCAAAGAGGCCGGCCAGGGCGTGGGCTATCTCGACGACGGCACGATGGTGGTCGTCGAAGACGGCCGGCGCTTTATCGACCAGGATATCGAAGTGCTGGTGACCCGCGTGCTGCAGACCGTGGCCGGACGCATGATTTTCGCCCAGCTCGAGGGCAAAGGGCGATAGGGCGCGAAAGACACGAAAGATCACGAAAGGGTACGGCCTCCTTTCGCGCCATTTCGTGTGCTTTCGTGCCTTTCGCGCCTCGTAAGTGAGGTTACGCATGGCACTACAGATCTACAACACGCTGACGCGGCAGAAAGAGCTCTTTACGCCCCTGCATGAGGGGCAGGTGATGATGTACGTCTGCGGGCCGACGGTGTACCAGGATACGCACATCGGCCACGGCAAAACCTACGTGAACTTTGACGTGGTGGTGCGCTACCTGCGCTACCTGGGCTACCGCGTGCGCTATGTGCAGAACATCACCGACGTGGGGCACATCCTCGACTCGGGCGAGGACCGCATCCTCAAGGGCGCCGCGCGCGAGCACATCCAGCCGATGGAGCTGGTGGAGCGCTATACGCGGCGTTACTTTGAGGACATGGATGCGCTCAACGTCATGCGCCCCGACATCTCGCCGCGGGCCAGCGGCCACATCACCGAGCAGATCGCGCTGGTCGAGCGGCTGCTCGCGCGCGGCCACGCCTACGTCGTCAACGGCTCGGTGTACTTTGATGTGGCGAGCTGGCCGACCTACGGCAAGCTCTCGGGCCGGCGGGTGGAAGACCTGCTGGAGGGGACGCGCATCGAGGTCAACCCCGAGAAGCGCCACCCGGCCGATTTCGCGCTCTGGAAGCGGGCCGAGCCGGGGCACATCATGCAGTGGCCCAGCCCCTGGGGCCTGGGCTACCCCGGCTGGCACGTCGAGTGCTCGGCGATGAGCACCAAGTACCTGGGGCAGCCGTTCGACATCCACGGCGGCGGCATGGACAACAAGTTCCCCCACCACGAGGCCGAGGTGGCGCAGAGCGAGGCCGCCTACGACCTCGATTTCGCGCGCATCTGGATGCACAACGGCATGGTCATGGTCGGCGGCGAAGAGATGCACAAGTCGCTGGGCAATTTCTGGACGCTGCGCCAGGCGTTCGAACGCTGGTCGCCCATGGCCGTGCGCTTCTTTATCGTCTCGAGCCACTACCGCAGCCCGCTGGACTTTTCGGAGGCTTCGGTCGACGCTTCGGCCCGCGGGCTGGAGCGGCTGTGGGGCGGCGTGCGCGCGGTGCGCGAGCGCCTGAGCACGGCATCTTCCGGCCCGGCCGACGACGATGTGACGGCGCTGCTCGAAGACCATGAGGCGCGCTTCCTCGCGGCGATGGACGACGATTTCAACGCCTCGGGCGCCGTGGGCGTGCTCTTTGACCTGGTGCGGGCGACGAACGGGCTGCTGGCCGCACCCGAGGCGCCGGCGCAAGAGACGCTGGAGGCCATCGACCGCACCTACCGCACGTTGGGCGGCGAGATCCTCGGCGTGGTGCCCGACTCCTTCCCCGAGCAGGGCGCCGGGGCCCTGGCCGACGAGCTGGTGGCGCTCCTCCTCAGCACCCGGCAGGACCTGCGGGCCGCCAAACAATTCGCCCTGGCCGACGCCATCCGCGACCGGCTGACGGCCCTGGGCATCGTACTGGAGGATACGCCGCATGGCACGCGCTGGCGCCGGACGACGTAGTAGGGCGGGCTTTCCAGCCCGCCAAGGCGCTCCGCCAGAGAGTAGGGCGGGCTTTCCGGCCCGCCAAGGCACTCCCGCACAGCCGGGCCAGGACGGGCTGGAAAGCCCGTCCCCACGTGATCGGGGCCAGGACGGGCCGGCAAGCCCCTCCCCACGAGGCAAGAGCAAGAGCCGCCGCACCAGCCGTAGGGCGGGCTTTCCAGCCCGCCAGGGCACTCCCGCACAGCCGGACCGTCGCAGCCAGCCGGGCCAGGACGGGCCGGCAAGCCCGTCCCCACGTGGCAGGGGCCGGGCAGGGATGATAGAGTTCCTCTACGGCCGCAACGCGGTGCTCGAGGCGCTGCGCGCCGGGCGGCGCCGCCCCTATGCCCTGGCGCTGGCGCGCGGCGCACGCCCCGAGGGCACGCTCGCGGCCATCCTCGACCTGGCGCGCGAACGCGGGGTGCCCCTGCGCGAGGTGGAGCGCGAGGAGCTGGACCGGCTGGCCGAAGGCCACCAGGGCGTGGCGCTGGAGGCCTCGCCCTACCCCTACGCCGACCTCGACGCGCTCTGTGCGGGCGTGGGGCCGGGTTCGCTCTTTCTGCTGCTCGACCTGCTCGAGGACCCGCAGAACGTGGGCACGCTCCTGCGCACAGCCGACGTGGTGGGCGTGGCCGGCGTGATCCTGCCCGAGCGGCGCGCGGCGGGCATCACCCCGGCGGCCAGCAACGCCTCGGCCGGCGCGGCGGAGCACCTGCGCGTGGCCCAGGTCACCAACCTGGTGCAGGCCATGGAGGCGCTGCGCCAGGCCGGCGTGTGGCTGGCCGGGCTGGAGGATGTGCCCGAGGCACAGCTCTACGATGCGGTCGATTGGCGCGGCCCCATGGCCGTGATCGTGGGCAGCGAGGGCCGCGGCCTGCGCCGCCTGGTGCGCGAGCGCTGCGACCTCCTCGTGCGCCTGCCCATGGCCGGGCACGTCAGCTCGCTCAACGCCGCCGTCGCCGGCTCGATCGTGCTCTACCAGGCGTGGCGGCGGCGGGGCGCGTGACGCCAAAGGACGTCCCCCCATGCCCCAACTCTCAGAACCCGATACGCGCCACAACATCGCCGCGCTCGGCGTCGACTATGTGACCTTTAGCCTGGGCATCACGTTTCTGGGGGCGACGACGCTCCTGCCCACCCTGCTCAGCGTGCTGGGCGCCGGGCCGGTGGTCATCGGCTCGGTGGGCACGATTCAGACGGCCTCCTGGATGTTGCCGCAGCTTTTCGCCGGCCGCTACGTGGCCAACCGGCCGCTGGTCAAGTGGTCCGCCGTGGTCCCCGCAGTCGTGAGCCGCAGCTTCTTGCTGCTGCTCGTGCCTGCCGTGTGGCTGACGGCGGCGCGCACGCCGCAGGCGGCCATCGCCGCCGTGCTGGTCGGCTACGCCGCATTCGGCGTGTGCGATTCGCTGGCCAGCGTGGCCTGGTTCGAGCTGGTGGCCAAGGCGCTGCCGGCGTCGCTCCGCGGCCGGCTGCTGGGCGGCGTGCAGTCGCTCGCGAGCCTGCTGGGCATCGGCGCGGGGGCGGTGGTGGCTGCGGTGCTGGCGCGGCCCGGGCCGGCGTGGGCCAACCATGTGCTGCTGCTCGCGGCGGCGGCGCTGTGCTGCGCCATCGGCCCCGGCTTTCTCGCCTCCATCCGCGAGCCGCGCGGCGCTGCGCAGGAGGGCCTGCGCCCCGGCTGGGGGCACTACCTGCCCCGCCTCGCCGCCATCATGCGCAGCGACTCGCGCTTTGTGTGGTGCCTCGCCGTGCGCCTGGTGGCGGGCCTGGCCGATATGGCCGGCGGCTTCTACATCCTCTACGCCGCCCAGCGCCTGCACCTGGGCGAGGGCATGATCGGCCTCTTTGCCAGCGCCACGGTGGCCGGCGGCCTGCTGAGCGGCCTGCTGTTGGGGCCGCTGGGCGACCGCAAGGGCAGCAGCCGCGTCATCGTCGTGATCATGCTGCTGCGCTGCCTGACCCCGGCCATGGCCCTGTTGGCGCCGTTCATCGCCGGCGCGGCGCCGAGCGCGGCGTTGGCGGCCTTTGTCATCGTCTTTGTGTCTATGGGCATGGCCAACAGCGCCAACATGGTGGGCTTTTTCGCCTATCTGATGGCCATCGCGCCCCCCGGCGAAAGCTCGACCTACATCGCCCTGGTCAACACCCTCTGTGGCCTGCTGACTGTCGCGCCGCTCGTGGCCGGCTGGCTGGTGCAGCTCGCGTCATACGAGTTCGTCTTTGCGCTGGCCCTCGGCCTGGCGGCGTTGGGCCTGGCCGTCGCCCTGCGCGGCCCGCGGCAGGCAGCGCTGGCGACAGGCGCGGCGCCCGGCGCCTAGCCGTACGGCAGGCCCATCTCCCCTCTCCCCCGCAGTGGGAGAGGGGACGGGGGTGAGGGAACCCACGCCAACGCAGGGGCCAAGATTCCGCTCCCTATTGCCCCTCGCCTCCTGAGTCCCGGGCCCAATGGGCAGGCCAGGGTGCAGGCCGCGGCCAGCCAGCCGGCCGGCCACCTCCGGCGGGAAATTGTGACAGATGGCACACCCCTGTGCGGAACGGCACGAGCCTGCCTGCGCCTTCACGAATTGCTGATTCTTGACAGTCGGCCATATTCTGCTAGTCTCTCCCCCACACCTGACGAGCCTGCGCCCCTCCGCGGGGCCGCTCCGTGGCCTTCACGCCGCGGCTAGAACACCAGAGGCACATGTCGCCTTTCCGGGCACCCCGCCGCCTTCTTGTGGCCCTCATTGCGCTCGTGACCCTTAGCGCCGCCGCCGTACTGCCCGCAGCCCACGCCGCCGCGTCCACCCCCACGGCGCCCGGCCAGGCGGCCAATTTCGTGCAGCGCGTGGTCGACCTCACTAACCAGGAGCGCGCCCGCCAGGGCCTGCCCCCGCTCGTCCTCGACAGCGCCCTCTCCGGCTCGGCGCTGGCCCACAACGAGGACATGGCAGACCAGGGTTTCTTCTCGCATACCGGCTCCAGCGGCTCCTCCGTCGACCAGCGCATCGCCGCGGCCGGCTTTCATCCGCTCTGGGCCTACGGCGAGAACATCGCCGCCGGCCAACTGACGCCCGAGGAGGTCGTCGAGGCCTGGATGAACAGCGAGGGTCACCGCGCCAACATCCTCAGCCCTGGCTACTCGCACATCGGCGCGGCCTATACCTACGCGCCGGGCACGACGTATGTGCACTACTGGACGCAGGATTTTGCCAGCCACAGCGAGGTGCACGCGCAGCGGCTGCCGGTGGCGCCGCCCGAGCCCACATGCGTGCCGCCCACGCCCACCCCCGCCCCGCCTGCGGCCGCGGCGCCCAGGCCGGCCCGGACCACCCCGCTCGCGCCGGCCGTGGCGCTCAAGCGCATCTGGCAAGTGGTGCGATCGGTGAACCGGGCGCGAGCCGAGAACGGCCTGCCGGCGCTGGCGCTCGACCCGGCGCTCTGTGTCGCCGCCGAGCTGCACAGCATCGAGATGGCGCGGCACGGCTTTTTCGCCCACGCCCCAGTCGGCGGCTCGCCGCCGGGCGCCGAGGTGACGGAGAACATCGCCGCGGGGCAGACAACAGCCGAGGAGGTGGTCGGCGACTGGCTGGCCAACCCCACGCTGCGCGGCCACATCCTCGACCCCGGCCTGAGCCGCATCGGCGTGGGCTATGCCTACGGCGCCGAGAGCGCCTATGGGCACTATTGGACGCTACACATGGCCGGTGACGGCGCCGCGTCGCTGGCACAGGTCGCGCCGGCCGTGGCGTGGCAGATCGAGGGCCTGGGGCGCTCGTTGGTGGGGTGGCTGAAGCTGCTGGCCGGGGCGAGCGTCGCGTAGCAGGTGCGACTTGGCCTTCGTGGTGGCCGTCCGCAGCCCTGGTCAGCTCTCGGCTTCGGCAGAGCGCTCGCTCGAGGCGCGGGGCAGGGGCGGGCGCCAGACGTAGGCGCCTTCGCCGTGGCGCGCACGGAAGGGAAGGACAGCCCCATGGACCACCTGCCAGCGCCAGGCCAACTCGAGCACCTTCACGGCCGGACCCAGCGGCCAGGGACGGCCATCGGGCATGAGCACCAGCGCATCCTCACTGGCCGGCTCTTGGCGGCGGCTGCAGACGGGGGGAGGCGCCGGGCGCTGGCGGCGCAGCGCGCGCAGCCGCTGCACCAGCCGGCGACGGTGGGGCGCTGCAGCGCGCAGCAGCGCCGGCCCGCAGGCATAGCAGCAGGCACCCGCGGCCCCAGCCACCAGGCCCACGAGCAGCAGCAGTCCCCAGGAGGTCCAGCTCATTTCCGCATGTCCTTTGCGCTGGCGTCGTCGACGCGTGAACCGGAGGCCGGCAGGAGGAAACGATGATACCCAAGTGCGCCCAACGAAACCAGCAGAGGCGGCTCCCACAGCCTGCCCTGAGCGCAGCGAATGGGCCGCCAGACGCTGGACGTGAGCACACCCCTCGCAGGTGGTGTGGTAGGCGCTCTACGGAGAGGCTCACGCGAGCGATTATAGTGCAGGGTGCACCGGGCTGTCAATGTCGCCACCGTGTCTGAGGAACGCCCTGTAGATGGCCTCGGCCTTGCCGGCGCTCAGATCGATATCCCACGGCTGCGGGTAGTGGCGCAGCATCAACCCCCCGCCAAACGCGCCCAGCACCCGCACCATCTCTTGCACCTCGGCGTCGATCTCCTGCAGCGTCACGTCAGGCCGCGGCGACCACTGCACGTCGACGGCATTCCAGAAGCAGGCCCGGCCGCCAAAGCGCGCGGCCATCTGAGCGTGGCCCAGGAGGCGCGGCTGGTCGATCTGCAGCACGTCGCTGCCGAGTTCGAGCATGCTGGGGATGAGATCGGCGATCTGGCCGCAGCAGTGCCAGATGTGGTGCATGCCCGCCCGGTGCACGGCCTCGATGATGCGGGCATAATGCGGCGCCCAGACCTCGCGGAAGAGCGCGGGGCTCACCATCGGCGCCGTCTGCAGGCCCCAGTCATCCCAGGTCATGAAGGCGTGCACGTGGCCCTGGCGGCGCCACTGCTCAACGCAGGCGATGGTCAGATCGGCGAGGCGACCGAGCAGCGCGCTCAGGCGGCTGCGATCGGCATAGGCCGCCACCATCACGTCCTCAAAGCCCACCAGCAGGCGTGCTCGCTCGCCCAGGCAGACCGGGTCGGGCGCAACGACGTACTTGCCGGCCGCGTTGGCGCGGCGGATCAGCGGGCCTGCCCAGCGGTAGCGCCGGGGCGCGGCCAGCGGCGGCAGGCGGTAGCCGTCGAGCCCCTGCAGGCCCGCCAGGGGATGGGCCACGGCCTGGTTCCAGAAGCGGCCGGTCAGCGCGTTGCCCACACCCCACTCGTCATAGGCCACCTCTCCGGGGCGCCGCGGGATGCCCAGGCGCCGGCGGTCGTCCATCACAACAGCCGGGATGGTCAGCTCAAAGAAATCGCCCACCATGGGCGCCATGGCGGCGTAGGGGATGCGCGCCGGCCCGGCGAACTCGATGGCACGGCGCACCAGCTCGGCGCTCGTGAGGCCCGCGGGCGTCGGCACGGGCGCCAGGTAGCCCGCCAGCGCACGGGCCATGACGGCCGGGATCGCCGCAGGCGCCACACGGTCGAGCAGGGGCATCACGCGGTCGCGCAAGAAGGCGATCTGACGGGCATCGGGTACGTCGGACATCGGCGTCCTCCTGATCCTGAGCTGAGATGCACCGCAGAGGCGCCTCGTGCAAGCACGGGGGACGCAGAGAGGATCACGAAGAGGAACCTCTGCGCTGAGCCCATCTCTTGGTTCAGCCGTCCTTGCGCGTCCAGTCGTAGGGCACCTCGTCGGTGTGGGCGGGCAGGCGGTATTCGTCGGGCTGCTGGTAGTTGTAGAGCTCGGTCGGCACGTTCACGATCAGGGTCATCTCTTCGCCAATGCCCTTAAAGCCGTGCAGCACGCCGGGCGGTATCTTGAGCAGGCGCGGCCGCTGCCAGCCGAGGAAGAACTCGTTCACTTCGCCGCGCGTGGGCGAGCCCTCGCGATTGTCGTAGAGCACGACCTTGGCCATGCCGTGCACGCAGATAAAGTGGTCGGTCTGGATCTTGTGATAGTGCCACCCCTTGACCACGCCGGGGTACACCGCGGTCATGTAGACCTGGCCAAAGCGCTCGAACTCGGGCCAGTCGGAGCGCAGCATCTCCATCAGAAAGCCGCGCTCATCGGGGATCATGCGCAGCTCTTTGACCACCACGCCTTCGATCATCTCGCCTCCACGTTGACGTATACCGGACGCACGCTGGCGGCCGCCGGCAGAGCGATGCAGAACCGGTGCCCGGCCAGTATAGCGCAGGCGGCCCTCCTTGGCCAATTCGCCACTTGCGTGTCATGCCCGAATGGGCCAGCAACCGGGCTATAGGCTACGCATCGCCCCGGTGCGAACCCCTTCTTGAAGGGGGGGATTCTCGGCGGCTTGGCTGCCCCGCCTCTCCGGTCATGTACGGTTGCAGTACTAAATGCTTCCAACCAAATCCTGCGTTGCATGAGCACGTCGCCAGACGTCTGCTCCGAGTTGCACGATCAGCTCAGGCGCCACCTGGACGAGGTACGAGGCCACGAATCACACGAATGCACACGAAATGTCCAGTCTCGATCTCCATTCGTGGCAATTCGTGCCATTCGTGGCCCACCCCGGTCGGCACCGGAGCACACTCCCACATCGCACAATCAACCTGGAAGCATTCAGCTGTGGCAGCCACAGGAGCGGCGCACGAGCAGGCGGGCCTTGAGGGTGACCTCGCGGATGGGACGAGCGCGGTCGGCGATGCGGTTGAGCAAGAGGTCCATCGCGATCTGGCCGATCTCGTAGGTGGGCTGTTCGATGACGGTGATCGCCGGCTCGATGAGGGTGGTCCAGGTGGTCTTGTCAAAGGCGGCAAAGCCGATGTCGCCGGGGACGGCCAGCCGGCGCTCGCGAATGGCCCGGAAGGCGCCGGCGGCGAGCAGGCCATTGCTGGCAAAGATGCAATCGGGCCGCTCGGGCAGGTCCATCAGGCGCATGGCCTCCTGGTAGCCGTCCTGCTCCCTGGCAGCGACGAAGCGGTGCAGGTCTGCTGAGGGCTCGAGGCCACACTCGCGCAGGGCGAGCATGTAGCCATCGCAGCGCTCGCGGCCGGTGGTGCTGCCCCTGCCAAAGATGGCCCCAATGCGGCGGTAGCCGTCGTCGAGGAGGTGGCGCACGATCCTATGTGCCGAATCGACGTTGTCGATCAGCACCGTGTCGACGTCGAGGCCCTGAGCGTGGCGGTCGATCAGCACCAGCGGGATGGCGGGATCCACAATCTCGGCCAGCGAAGCGGCGGTGCGATTGGTGGGGGCCAGGATGATGCCGGCCACGTTCTCGGCGCGCATCAGGTCGAGATACATGGCCTCCTTTTCGGGGTTTTCGTCCGAGTTGCAGTAAAAGACGGTCATATCGTGCCCATAGGCCATATCCTCCACGGCACGGCTGACCGAGGTAAAGTAGGGGTTCTGGATATCGGCCACGATCAGGCCGATGGTGTTGGAGCGTTGGGCGCGCAGGCTCTGGGCCACGCGGCTGCGGCGGTAGTTGAGCTGCTCCACCGCCGCCAGAACGCGCTCGCGCACCTCCGGCCGGATGTGCGGCTTGCCCGACAGCACCCGCGACACCGTGGCCGTAGACACGCCGGCGGCGTCAGCCACGTCCTTGATGCTCGCCATCAACGCCACTCCCTCTCCCCACAGCCAGAGCACACGTCTGTAATCGATTGTAACCGCTTCGTCACGGATTGTCAAGGTTTTGGGCATATCCCAGAACTGGCGCAATCGATTGCATGCCCACGGGGCACTCATCTCTGCAGGCGCACCTTGTTGAGCGGGAGGCGACGCCGAATCTGCCCCCTGTCACGCTGTCAGAACAGCCAGATGCCGCAAACCACCACGATTCCGCGCAGAATCCCCACTCTGGGGCCTCTGCCCCCTTGACAGACAGGCCGACCTGTCGTATAATGACTGTAATCGATTAAAACGCGCGCCCCCCCCGCTGCGGCCCGGGTCACCGGCCATGCCGGGGAGCAGCCAGGCGCGCCCGGCAGCCTGGGCCGGGTGAAAGGAGGTGCCTAGCGAGCCCATTTCGTCACCCCAACCTCCTCAGCGTACCCTCTTCAGCCGAGACTGACAACACGGACGGGCCCGCGGCCGCGCGGGTGACTGCGTCCCACATGCCAAACGCCATCCGATTGCGACCACAAAGGAGGTCAAGCGATGAGGCAGCGGTGGCAACAGTTCGGCGGCTTCCTGGCCGGCATGGTCATCCCCAACATCGGAGCCATTATCGCGTGGGGGTTGATCACGGCGCTGTTCATCCCGACCGGCTGGCTCCCCAATGAGCGCTTTGCCGCCCTGGTCGGGCCGATGATCACCTACCTGCTGCCGGTCCTGATCGGCTTTTCCGGTGGCAAGCTCATCCACGGCACTCGCGGGGGTGTGGTAGGCGCGGCGGCGACCATGGGCGTCGTCGTTGGGGCCGGCATCCCCATGTTCCTCGGCGCCATGATTATGGGGCCGTTGGGCGGCTTCCTCATCAAGAAGATCGACGAGGTGCTGGAAGACAAGATCCCCGTCGGCTTTGAGATGCTCATCAACAACTTTTCGGCCGGCATCCTCGCCGCCATCCTGGTCCTGATCGGCCAAGTCAGCATCGGCCCGGTCGTCGTCTGGGCCAGCAACGTGCTGGGCGCAGGGGTCGATTTTCTGGTCTCCCGCAGGCTGCTGCCATTGGCTGACCTGATCATCGAGCCGGCCAAAGTGCTCTTCCTGAACAATGCCATCAACCACGGCGTGCTCGGACCCCTGGGCGTGGCCGATGTGCAGGCATCAGGCAAGGCCATCCACTTCCTGCTCGAAACGAACCCCGGGCCCGGCCTGGGCTTGCTCTTGGCCTTCTACCTGGTGGGCAAGGGCATGCTGAAGGAATCGGCGCCCAGCGCGATGATCATCCATTTCCTGGGCGGCATCCACGAGATCTACTTCCCCTACGTGCTCGCCCATCCCATCATGATCGTCGCCATGTGGGCCGGCGGCATGGTCGCCGACCTCTGGTTCGCCATCTTTGGCGGCGGCCTCGTGGCCACGCCGTCGCCCGGCTCGATCTTTGCCTACCTGGCCGTGATCCCCAAGGGAGCACACTTTGCGGTGTTGGGCGGCGTCCTCGTCGGCGCCGTCGCCTCCTTCCTCGTGGGCTCGGCCATCCTGAAGGCCTTCCCCGTGCGCGAGCGGGAAGAGAAGGAAGAAGTGGCGACCGGCGTGCTGCCGGTGGCCTCCTGATCGCCTCGGGCACCAGCAGGAGGGGGTTCTGGTGGGCTGATGGGCCTCGGCGGGCCGCCAGTGGCGCAGGCGTCCTCGCCTGCGCCACTGCGAGGACGCCTGCGCCACCGAACCCCACCGTGAGCAGCACACAGAGGAGGGAATCATGGCCACATCAACCCCATCGGCTCAGGTGAAGACGATCGTGTTCGCCTGTGAGGCCGGCATGGGCTCCAGCCTGATGGGCGTCAACGCGCTCAAGAAAAAGCTCAAAAAGGCCGGCGTGCAGGTGCAGGTCGTGCACGTGCCCGCCCGAGGCATCCCCGCCGACGCACAGGTCGTCGTCGTGCACCGCGGGCTGGCCAAGGTCGCACGCGAGCGGGCGCCGCAGGCCGTCGTGGTGGCCTTCACCCACTTCCTGAACGACCCGGCGTTCGACGCCCTGGTGCGGGCGTTCGTCGATGGCGCCGATATCGTGCAGACGGACTAGCCCCATGGACATCCTGCGGCCCGAGATGATCCAACTGGGCGGCGCCGCCGGCAGCAAGGAGGAGGCCATCCGCCTCGCCGGGGCGCTGCTGGTGCGCGGGGGCTGCGTGGAGCCGGCCTACGTGGCCGGGATGCTGGCCCGCGAGGAGACCATGTCGACCTGCCTGGGCAATGGCGTTTCCATCCCGCACGGCCAGTTCGATGATCGCTCGCTGATCCACCGTACAGGCCTGTCGGTGCTGCAACTGGCGCAGGGCATCGAGTGGGAGCCGGGCGAGCTGGTCTACCTGGTGATCGGCATCGCCGCCACGTCGGACGAGCACATCGGCATTTTGGCCAGGCTGGCCGAGGCGCTGGAAGACGAAGAGACGACCCAGACGCTCTTTCAGGCGACCGAGCCCGCCACCATCATCGAGTGCCTAAGCCACCCGCCGCAACCCTAGTACTACAACCGTACTTGGCGCTACCATTGCTGGCCATCCGGGTAGCTGCCGGCTGACACGCTCCGCAGCCTCCCCTTGGGCGCGGGCAAACCTACGCAGGCATATGCCCTCGTGCGCCCGGCCCTGGCCCGGAAGGGGTTTTTTGGGCGGTTATGCGCGAAGTGCTGTACCGGGATCGCGCGCCTTCCCAGACAAGTACGGTTGTAGTACCAGTCGCCCATGCCCGTCGCCGGCGAGCGACAGCCACCGGAGGTATGCCATGAAGGAAATCGAGCTGGTCGTCGGCAACCGCACCGGGCTGCATGCCCGGCCGGCCCGCGAGTTTGTGAACATCGCCAGGCAGTTCCAGTCCGACATCCGCGTGTCGCATGGCGTCAAGTCGGCCAACGCCAAGAGCTTGCTCTCCATCCTGACGCTGGGCGTGGAGCGTGGGGGCACGATCCGCATCCAGGCGAGCGGCGAGGATGAAGAGGCGGCGCTGCAGGCACTGCAGGCGGCCGTGTTGGGCGGGTTGGGCGAGGGCGCGCCGGGCCAGGGCGACAACTGACCGGCACGACGGAAAGCGAGCATGCGCGATGAGCAAGTACGAGCGCTACTGCGTCCCCAGCGCCCCCATAGCCAGGGAGACGTGGGCCTGGAATATGTACGGCGCCGGCGTGGAGCATATCGGCCGCGAGGGAAGGCCCGAGCGCTTCCCGGTGCCCGAGCCGCAGCGCGATCAACTACTGGTGCGGGTCGATGCCGTCGGCATGTGCTACTCCGACGTCAAGCTGATCAAACAGGGCGGAGGCCACCCCAAGCTCTATGGCCGCGACCTGGCCACGCAGCCGACTCGCCTGGGCCACGAGGTCGCCCTGACGGTGATGAGGGTAGGCGCGGACCTGCGCGAGCGTTTTCACCCCGGCCAGCGCCTGGCCCTGCAGCCCGATATCTACCGGCAGGGCCGGAGCACGGCCTACGGCTACACCATCCCCGGCGGGCTGACGCAGTTTCACCTCATCGGCCCCGAGGTCCTCGATGCCGACCAGCAGTCGTACCTGCTGCCCATCGCGGCCGACCTGGGCTACGCCGCGGCAGCCCTGACCGAGCCCTGGGCCTGCGTGGAGGCGGCCTATACGCAGCGCCGCCGGCTGGCGCCCCGGCCCGGCGGCACCATGTGGATCGCAGGCCGCGGCGACAGCGGCGTCGACTATGCCTTCTCTGCCGGGTTGGAAGCGCCCTCGACGATCGTGCTCAGCGATGTGCCGCAATCGCTGCTCGCGGCGGCGCAGCGCCAGGCCCACGAGCGCGGCGCGCGACTGGTCCGCCGCGACGGCGTGTCGCCGGCCGGCTACCCGGCGCTCAACGCCGAGCTGGCCGGCGACGCGGGGTTCGACGACATCGTGCTCCTCGACCCCTCTTCGGCGCAGACCGTGAGCGCGGCGGCCGCGCTCATCGCCCGGCGCGGCACGCTCAACCTGGTTGGCCAGGCCCCGCTCGACGGCCTGGTGCCGGTCGATATCGGCCGCATCCACTACGACTATACCGCCTACGTGGGCAACCGCGGGCCCGATATCGCCGCCTCCTATGGCGAGCGACGCAACCGCTGCGAGCTGCGCGCCGGCGGCACCGCACTCTTGGTGGGCGCAGGCGGCCCCATGGGCCAGATGCACGTGCAGCGGGCCATCGAGCTGGCCGCAGGGCCAGGCCTCATCGTGGCCAGCGAGGTCAACCCTACGCGGCTCGCTGACCTGGAGGCGGCCTTTGCCGCCATGGCGCAGGCGCACGGCAAACGCCTGCTCACCTTCAACCCGGCTGCAGGCAGCGAGTCGCTGCGCGAGTTGATCGCCCGGCAGACCGGCGGCCGCGGCGCCGACGATGTGATCGTCTGCGCGCCGGTGGCGAGCCTGGCCGCCGAGGCGGCCGCGGTCATGGCCGGCGACGGCATGCTGGTCCTCTTCGCCGGCTGCCCCAACGGCACCCTGGCCCCGCTCGACCTGAGCCGCGTCTACCTGCACAACGCCCAGTATACCGGCACCTCCGGCTCGACCGTGGCCGACCAGGCACTGGTCATCGCGAAGGCCGGCGACGGCAGGCTCTCTCCCGAGCGCTCGGTCGCTGCGATCGGCGGCATCGAGGCCGCCCAGGAGGGCGTGCGCGCGCTGCTGGAAGGCCGCTACCCGGGCAAGGTCGTGATCTTTCCACAGCTCACCGGGTTGCCCCTCCTCGGGCTGGCAGAGCTCGAAGAGGCGCTGCCCAGTGTCGCAGCGTGCCTGGCCCCCGGCAGCGTGTGGACGCGGGAGGCCGAGCGCGCGCTCATCGAGAGGTTCTGGCAGCCATGATCTACACGCTGACCCTGAATCCGGCAGTAGATCGCGAGCTGACGGTGCCGGAGATCATCTATGACGACGTGCTGCGCGCCTGCGCGACACGAGTCGACTGGGGCGGCAAGGGCTTTAACGTGTCGCGCGCCCTGGCGGCCTGGGGCGAAGCCACGGTGGCCCTGGGCTTTGTCGGCGGGCCGACCGGGCAGAGGATCGCCGCCGGCCTGAGCGAGCTGGGTATCCACACCGACTTTGTGCAGGTGGCCGGCGAGACCAGGACCAATGTCAGCATCGTCAGCCAGTCGCAGCGACACCACATCAAGGTGAACGAGCCTGGCCCGGCGATCACCCCTGCCGACGAGGCCGCGTTGCTCGCCAAGGTCCGCGCGCTGGCCGCCGCGGGCGATTGGTGGGTGCTCTCGGGCAGCATTCCGCCCGGGGCGTCGGCCACCATCTATGCCCGCGTGACCCAGGCTGTCGAGGCGGCAGGCGCCGGGGTGGCCCTCGACACCAGTGGTGACCCACTGCGCCATGGCTGCCTGGCCGGCCCCTTCCTGGCCAAGCCCAACGCGGCGGAGGCCGCCGAGCTGGTTGGCCGGCCGGTCGCGTCGCCCGACGATGCCTGTGCGGTCGTGGAGTCGATCCACGCGCTGGGCGTGGTGAACCTCCTCATCTCGCTGGGCCGGAGGGGAGCGGTCCTCTCGGATGGCGCACACTGCTGGCTGGCCCGGCCGCCTCAGATCGTGGAACGGAACCCCGTCGGCGCCGGAGACGCCATGCTGGCCGGGCTGGTCTGGAAGCTGAGCCACGGCGCCTCCTGGCCCGAGGCGCTGCGCTGGGGTGTGGCCAGCGGCGCCGCTACCGCCAGCCTCGACGGCACAGCCGTGGGCAGCTACGAGCAGGTGGAGGCGCTGGCCGGCCAGGTCGAGCTGGAGCATCTGCCTGGGCCAGCGCGCCCAGGATGACGCCGGCGAGGATGACCGCGCTGCCCAGCCAGCCGCGCACGGCGAGGCGCTCGCCGGCGACGAGCACGCCAAAGAGGGCGGCAAAGACCGGCTCGGCGGCAAAGATGAGCGCCGTGTGGCCGGCGGTGGTGAACTTTTGGGCGGCGGTCTGGATGAAGAAGGCCAGCGCGGTGGCGGCAAGGCCGGTGAAGAGGGCCGCCCCCCACACCGCTCCCGGCACGGCCGGGAAGCCGCCAGCCCCGAGCGAGGCCCCGCCGCTGAGGAGCGCCACGGTCGCCACCTGCACCAGCGTGAGGAGGCGCGCATCACGCCCCGGCGAGAGGGCGCCCAGGGCAGTGATGTGGCCGGCAAAGCCAAAGGCGCAGCCCAAGACGAGCAAATCGCCGCGCTGCATCGACCAATCGGCGTTCAGCGAGAGCAGCGCCAGGCCGGCGGTGGCCAACGCCGTGCCCGCGAGCGCCGTCCGCGTGGGCAGGCGCCGCCAGAGCAGGGCCACGAAAAGCGGCACGAGCACCACCGAGAGCCCGGTGATGAACCCGGCCTTGGAGGCGGTGGTTTCCTGCAGGCCAAAAGTCTGCAGGGCATAGCCGGCGAAGAGCAGCGCGCCCGCCGCGGCGCCGGCCGCGATATCCGAGGCGCGCAGCCGGCCGCGCGCCCACCACGCCGCGGGCGCCAGGGCCACCGCCGCCACGGCGAAACGCAGCGCCAGGAAGGGCAACACGGGATAGTGGGCCACCGCATCCTTGACCAGCACGAAGGTGCTGCCCCAAATGGCGGTGACCAAGAGCAGCGCCAGGTCGGCGGCCAGGCGGTGGGTAGCAATGCGCGATACGCTCACACGGTGCCTCACAAAGCGGTAAGCAGCCTGTCGGAGAACAACCTCATCCGCCATAGGATCCTGGTAATAGCCGGGCGCCAGCTTTGCCCTCGCCCGGCCTTGAACCAGGAGGGGGTTTGGGCGGGTTGGTTGGCCCTGCCTGCTGCCCCCGGTGCGCCCGCGGGCGCACCGGGGGCAGCAGGCAGGGCCAACCAACCCGCCCAAACCCCACCTCAAGGGCTCCGCACCGGGGTAGCGCGGAGCGCATGAGCCGGTCGCCACCTCGCGAGCCTGGCTCCGGCAGGCCTGGAGGCCTGCCCCACTGGTCGTGGGACAGGCTTTCTAGCCTCTCTGGCCTTACGGGGCCTTGGCCCCCATCTCCTGTCGCACTGTGGCATACAATTCGTCGGCGCGCAGCTCGGCCAGGGTGTAGCAGCTCGCGCCGAGGCCGTTCGCGAGCCCACGGGCCAGGCCGCGGTCGAGCGTGGCGTGCTCGGTGTTGATGACTACCGAGTGAATGCCCCGCAGGCGGATCAGGCGCGCCAATTCGCCGGCCTCCTCCTCCGGCGGCCGGCCGCTGAGCGAGACGTTGCCCGCGCCGTCGGTGAGCACCACCAAGAGCGGCTGCACCTCGCGGTCGCGGCGCTTTTCGCGCAGCGCCAACTCGTAGGCCAAGAGCAGCCCGTGGCTGAGGGGTGTGCGCCCGCCCACCTTGAGCTCGCCCAGCAGCCGCCTGGCCAGCGTCGTCGAACTGGTCGGCGGCAGCACCAGCCGCGCGCCGTCGCGCTGAAAGACGGCCAGGGCCACGCGGTCGCGCTTCTGGTAGGCATCGAGCAAGAGCGAGAGGATGGCGCCCTTGGTGGCCACCATGCGCTGCGCCGCGGCCATCGACCAGCTCAGGTCCAGGAGAAAGACGACCAGGTTGGCGGCACGGCGCACGCGCACCTTGCGGCGCAGGTCGCTGCGTATGAGTGCGACCGGGCCGCCCGCCACGCGGCCGCGCTCGCGCTGCAGGGGCGCCGCGGCGCGCAGGGTGGCGTCGATGGCAATGTCCGCGAGGTCCTGGCCGGCGGGGCGGCTCGAAACGTAGCGTCCGCGGCGGCGCGCGGTGTAGGTAAAGCTGCGCCGGCCTGCGGTGCGCCGCGTCAGGCGGTCGAGTGGGGTCTGCAGGCGGCGCGGGCGGAAGGCGGCGCCGGTGGCCACGGGCAGGTCGGCCTGGCGGATGTAGGAGAGCGGCATCGGCGCGGCCTCGTGCCCTTTGAGCGGCATGCCCGCGCCGGGCGTCACCGCCTCAAGTGGCGTGCCCGGCGTCAGCTCTTTTTTTTTACCTCGGCCGCGCCGGCGCTCGTGGGCGCTGAGTGCTCCAGGCGCGTGCGCACCTCGTCGAGCCTGGCCTCGAGCTGCTCGGGCTCCACCTCGCCCTCCTGGAAGGGCCGCCGCTTCAAGCGGTGTGGCAGGGCCAGCTCCGCCGCCTGGACGATATCGCTGCCGGCGATGCGCGTGCGGCTGTCGAGCGCGGCAGCGGCGCGCGCCGCCTTGAGGATGACAATGTCGCCGCGGTGGCCCTCGACCTGCAGGCCGGCGGTCAGCTCGGCGATGGTGCGTAGGTCCTCCGGCGAGTAGCTGACTTGGGGCAAGAGCGCCCGCGCCTCGGCGATGTCTTCCGAGAGCGCCGCCTCCTCTGCCGCCCATCTGCGGCAAAAGCCCTCAGGGTCGGCCTCGTAGGCCAGGCGCCGCTCCAGCACCTGCACGCGGTCGGCGGGGTCGAGCAGGCTGCGGATCTCCACACAGAGGGCGAAACGGTCGAGGAGCTGCGGCCGCAGCTCGCCCTCCTCGGGGTTCATCGTGCCCACCAGGATAAAGCGCGCCGGGTGTACGAAGGAGATGCCCTCCCGCTCGAACACGTTCACGCCCATGGCTGCCGAGTCGAGCAGCAGGTCCACCACGTGGTCGTCGAGCAGGTTCACCTCATCGACGTAGAGCAGCCCACGGTTGGCCGCCGCCAGCACCCCCGGCTCGAAATGGCGCACGCCCTCGCGCAGCGCGCGCTCGATGTCCAGCGTGCCCACCACGCGGTCCTCGGTGGCGCTCACCGGCAGGTCCACAAAGCGGATGCGGCGGCTGGTGGTGCGCAGCGCCTCGCCGCGGGCCAGGCGCTCGCGGCAGAGGGTGCACAGGTGGTCGGGGTCATTTGGGGCGCAGTTGAAGGGGCAGCCCTCGACGACCTCGATGGTGGGCAGGAGCGCGGCCAAGGCGCGGGCGGCGGTCGACTTGGCCGTGCCGCGCTCGCCGCGGATGAGCACCCCGCCGATCTCGGGGCTGATGGCATTCAGCACCAGCGCTCGGCGCATCTTTTCCTGGCCGACAAGCGCCGTGAATGGGAATACAGGCCACATGCTTTCTGGTTTACCCCCTGGTCTCGCGGAGAGTATAGCGGGGGGGCGGGGAACTGTCAATCAGGCACGTCGAGGCGCGACACGGCACGGTGCCCGAAAGCAGAAAGACTGTTGACTCCCCATCAACTGGATGATATACTCAGATCAGCAGTGCAGGCTCGCCGGCCATACGATTGGCACTGTGACGGATCTGGAGGGCACGTGGGACTCTGCTTCGAATGGGATCCTGCCAAGGCCAAACGCAACCTCAGTAAGCATGCCATCTCCTTCGAGGAAGCTGCAACTGTGTTCGGCGATCCGCTGTCCTTGACGATTGAGGACCCTCTGCATTCGAGCGAGGAAGAGCACTTTGTGACCATCGGCCGGTCCATGCGAGAGCGCACGCTGGTCGTCGTTCACACCGAGAGGCAGGACATGATCCGCATCATCTCTGCCCGCGTGGCGACGGCGCATGAAAGGAGTGCGTATGAGCGAGACGCCCGGAACAGAGGCTGAGCCCGAGATGCTGGAGGAATACGACTTTGGTCAGGGCGTGCGCGGCAAGTACGCTCAGCGCTACGTGGCAGGGAGCAACGTGGTTGTGCTTTCGCCCGACGTGGCGGAGGTCTTTAGGGACTCCGAGTCCGTGAATGCGGTGCTGCGCGCCTTTATCAGGGCCGCGAGGCAGCAGTCGAAGCGGATCGCAGAATAGATCGAGATAGGGGAACATGCAAGCAGGGGTCTGGGTCAATGCTGCCCGCGGGCGGCATTGACCCAGACCCCTGCTTGCATGTTCCCCTTGACTAGGAGACTCTTTCAGCCTCTCTCGCCCGCTTGGCCTGCTTGCCGCGCTCCTGGGTGTCGAGCACGCGCTTGCGGATGCGGTAGGCAACGGGCGTGACTTCGAGCAGCTCGTCGTCGGCCAGGTACTCGATGGCGTCGTCGAGGCTCATCTGGCGCGGCGGCGTGAGGCGCATGACGATTTCCTTGGTCTCGGTATGGATGCTCGTCAGGTGCCTGGTCTTGCAGACGTTGACCCCCAGGTCGCCCGGGCGTGGCTGCTCGCCGACGACCATGCCTTCGTAGACCTCGACGCCCGGCCCGATGAAGAGGCTGCCCCGCTGCTCGGCGTTGCGCAGGGCGTAGGTGCTCGACGTGCCCGCCTCCCAGGCCACGAGCGAGCCAGTGTTGCGCGACGGGATGGGCCCGGCGAGCTCGCCATAGCCGTGGAAGAGCGTATGCATGGTGCCCATGCCACGCGTGGCGGTCAGGAACTGGTTGCGGAAGCCCAGGAGCCCGCGCGTGGGCACGATGTAGCGCAGGCGCACAGCGCCGTCGCCGGAGTCCATCATATCGAGCATCTGGCCGCGACGAGCCCCCAACATCTCGATGACCACGCCCACCGTGCCGGCGCTGGTCTCGACGTGCACCTCTTCGTAAGGCTCACGCAGCGTGCCGTCGTCACCCTGCTGGTAGATCACCTCCGGCCGCGAAACCTGGAACTCGTAGCCCTCGCGGCGCATGGTCTCGATGAGGATGGCCAGGTGCAACTCACCGCGGCCCGAGACGACAAAGGTATCGGCGCTCGCCGTCTCGGCGACGCGCAGGGCCACGTCGTGGCGCAGCTCTTCGAACAGGCGCTCGCGCAGGTGGCGCGACGTGCTCCAGCGGCCCTCGCGCCCGGCAAAGGGCGAGGTGTTGACGCCAAAGGTCATGCGCACCGTCGGCTCGTCCACCTTGATCGCGGGCAGCGCCTGCGGGCTATCGGGGTCGGCCAGGGTCTCGCCGATGGCGATGCCTTCGAGGCCGGCCAGGGCCACAATCTCGCCCGCCTCGGCCTGCGCCACCTCCACCGTCTCCAACCCCTGGTGCACGTAGAGGTAGCGCGCCCGTTCGGGCAACGTCTCGCCGGCCAGGGTCAGGCGCGCCAGCGGCTGGCCGGTGGTGATGCGCCCGGCAAAGATGCGCCCCACCGCCGTGACGCCGCGGTAGCTGTCGTAGCCCAGCGTCGTCACCAGCATCTGCAGCGGCGCGTCGGGTTCGGCGCGCGGCGCCGGGATGTGGCGCAGGATGGCCTCGAAAAGCGGCGCCAGGTCCGGACCCAGCGCAGGGGTCAGCCCGGCCTGCCCGGTGAGGGCGTTGGCATAGATCGCCGTAAAGTCGGCCTGCTCGTCGCTCGCGCCCAGCTCGATAAAGAGGTCAAAGGTACGGTTGAGCGCGTCGAGCGGGTCGGCGTGCTTGCGGTCGACTTTGTTGATGACCACGATGGCCCGGTGGCCCATCTCCAGCGCCTTTTTGAGCACAAAGCGGGTCTGCGGCATGGGGCCCTCAGCAGCGTCGACCAGCAGCAGCACGCCATCGACCATGTTCATCACCCGCTCCACCTCGCCGCCGAAATCGGCGTGGCCGGGCGTGTCGACAATGTTGATCTTGACCTGGCGGCCGGCCACGGGGTCGTAGATTGAGATGGCGGTATTCTTGGCCAGGATGGTGATGCCGCGCTCGCGCTCCAGGTCGTTGGAATCCATGACGCGCTCGGCGACCTGCTGGTTGGCGCGGAAGGTATGCGCCTGTCTCAGCAGGCCATCGACGAGCGTCGTCTTGCCGTGATCGACGTGGGCAATGATGGCGATATTGCGCAAATCGGTTCGTTCGATCAGCACGTGATCCACTTCCTTGAGCCTACAAGCTCTACGATTCTCGGACAAGCGGCCTCCCCACGGGGAAAGCACGCAAAACGACCCCGGCCACAGTGGGCCGAGGTCGTTCGGCTCATCCCTTATCATAATACAGAAAGGAGCTTTTGGCAAGGCGCGGGCCATGGCCGCCGGCGACCGGCTGGTACGCTTCGCGAATACCGGTACTGCCCTTGTGAGGGAAAACGGGGCGCTGTGCATCCTGCGGCATGGGCCGCCCCGCGGAGCGGCCCATGCCGCAGGATGCACAGCGCCCCGTTTTCCCTCCTTTGGCTAGGGCAGGCCGGGGGCGGGGCTGAGCTCCAGAGCGTCGGGGCCGCAGCGGCTGTAGCAGCCGTAGACGTGCAGGCAGAGCTCATGCTGCCTGGGGCGCCACCGGGCATACTCGGGCTGGCGCGTGGCCGCGCGCAGACACGACAGGTACTCCTGCAGGTTGTCGTATTGAGCTTCGACGACGACTTTGTGCAGCCGGCCGACCGACTTGGCCGATACCCGGCAGCCGCGGGGGTAGATCAAGCGGTACGCTTCCCAACTGCGCACCTCCCGCAGCCATGCCAGGGCCTCGTCGACTTTGCCCGAGGCCACCGTGTACTCCTGACGAGCGACGATCACGCTGCAGATCCCCTTCTAGTCGATGTGGAGCGAGTTGTCTGACAATAGGACGCGGAAGAGGCCGTCGAGTTGCGGCTAGGAGCGAACCGAAAAACCCCATCAATGACCGACTCAACGCTCAACAGGTAGTGGCATCAGGAGCACGTGCACCACTACGGGTTGTGGACTCGATTTCAACAATGACACTTTTTCAGTGCGCTCCTAGGCCCCTACGCCACTGAGAATCCTGCGCACGGTGCGCAGACCCTCACGGGCCGCGGCCTGCGGGTCGGGCAAGGGCAGGGCCTCGAACGACAGGTAGCCCTGGTAGCCGCTCTCGGCGAGCGCTTGCAGCACACCCCGCACGTCGAGGTGGCCATAGCCCGGCACCCAGCGGTTCGAGTCGACCAGGTGCACGTGGCCCAGGCGGCCGCCGGCACGGGCGATGCCAGTGGTCAGGTTGGCGTCTTCGATGTTCATGTGGAAAGTGTCAGCCAGCAGCTTGAGGTTCGGCGCCCCCAGTTCATCGATGACGGCGCTCGCCTCGTCGAGCGTGTAGAGATAGTCGCACTCGTAGCGGTTCATGGGCTCGAGGAACAGCGTCACGCCCACCGCCGCGGCCGCCCGGCAGCATTCGTCGAGGCAATCGACGAAGGCCTGCCGGGCAGCCGCGCGTGCGTCCGCCTCCTGCCCCAGCCGGCCGCGCACCAGGCCGACAGTCACGCCCGAGCCGAGCTCCGCAGCCAGCGCGATGTGCTCCCTGATGCGTGCCACGGCACGGCGGCGCACCTCGGGGTTGGGGGCGGCAAAGGTGAGCCCCTCGCCTGCGGCCATGCCCGTGCCCAGGGTGGGGATGCCGAGCCCGAGCGAGCGCGCCAGCCCGGCCACCGCCACGCGGTCGATGTCCTCCGGCCGGCGCAGGTGCAGCTCCACGCCGTCGTAGCCCAGCTCCGCGGCCAGCCGCAGGGCCTCCTCCGCCGGCCCGCGCACGAGCAGCGGGGCGGTGAGCGGCGCGGCCGGCGTGGCGGTCAAGGCAAGCTTCACGGCTAGAACCCGATCTTGGGCAGGCCGTACACCGACTTCCAGCCCTCGCTGAGCGGCTCGCGCAGATAGGGCTCCATCTCGGCTTCGCTGCGCAGCGAGACCATCTCGACCGGCGGCACCTTGCCCGCCGGGAAGGCGGCCAGGATGTCGTCGCAGTAGAGGGTGAGGTAGCGCAGGATGGCTGCGAGGGGTCGCTTGCCCTTCTGGGCGGTGGCCACCGTCGGCCGGCCGACGACGCCTTCGGGGGTGCCGGCGATCTCGATGGCGCCGTGGCCCTCGCTCTCCGACCAGCGGCTGGGGCGCCAGTAGTTGTCGACCGAGTTGTCGAGGTGGCCGGCCGGCAAATAGTTCACCGGCGTGGTATCGACCGCGTACGCCATATCGACCATCTCGGGGAAGAGCAGCAGGCCCACCGAGGTCTCGGCCTCGTCGGCATGGACGAAGGGGGTCTCGTACTCGCCGCCCTGCTCTCGCACGCGGAAAGACTCGCGCACGGCGCGGTGCCAGTCGATGACGCGGTAGATGCCCGGCAGGTGATAGCGCTTGCAGAACTGCTGGATCGCCGCCTCGAGCACCCAGAGCTGGCCGTGGTTGTTCAGGATGATCTGCTTGCGGAAGCCGTCGTTCCACAGGCCGAGCATGGTGTCGATGAGGAACTCTTTGGCCACTTCCTCGCGGATGATCACGGTGCCCGGCATGCCCAGGTGGTGGTAGGGGTGGCAGCCATAGTTCAGCGGCGGCAGCGCCAGGTTCACCGGTGCGCCGCGCTTGGCGGTGTAGCGGCGGACGCCCTCGGCGATGTGGCTGACGAAGAGGGTGTCCATGGCGCTGACGGTGTGCCGGCCATGCAGCTCGGTGCAGCCCACCGGGATGATGACGATGTCGTTCTTGCGCCGGTTCGCCTCCACCTGGTGGCGGATGGTCGTCTGGATATACGAGCCCGGCTTGGCCCACTCGCAGGGCGAGGGGATGCCGTACTCTGCCAGCATCCGATCGATCTGCTCGTCCGACGCCTCCCAGATCTCCTTCTTGAGGCGGCCGACGGCGTTGTCTTCGAAAAACGGCTGGGCGTTGGGGACGCTGTTGTCGCTCATTGTTGTCTCCTTGAGAAGCGTGAAACGTGATGCGTGAACTGTGTTGCGTATTGCGTGTTCCGTTAGCCTGGCGCCGGTGAACGGAACACGCAACACGCCTCACGCATCACGCATTACGTAGTACGCATTACGTCCTACGGCACCTGCACCATAATCTTGCCACCAGAGCGGTCGGTCGACTGCTTGATGGCGTCCACGGCGTTGTCGAGCGTGTAGCGGCTGGTGATGGTCTGGGTCATGTCCATCAGCCCCGAGGCCATCATGCTGATGACGTGGGGGAAGATGCCGTCGCCCGAGTGGCCCTGCGCGCCAAAGAACTGGGCGTGGCGCACCTGGAAGCGCTCGAGGTACATGGGCACCTTGGTGGCTGCGCGGCCCACCTGCGCGATCTTGCCGTCAAAGGCCAGGGCCTGCTCCATCTCGGGGATGGTTTTGTCGGGTGCGCCGGCCGCCTCGACGAGGAGCGCGGCGCCGATGCCCTGGGTCAGGTCCATGATCACTTCGTGGGGCACCACTTCGCGCGGGTCGAAGGCGTGGGTCGCGCCGACCTTCTTGGCCAGCTCGCGGCGCGAAGCCGAGACTTCGAAGACGATCAGCCTGGCCGCGCCCGCCGCGTGGCACTCGGCGACCGCCGAGAGGCCGATGGGCCCGGCGCCAAAGATGACCACATCGCTGCCGGGCAGAAAGCCGCCGGCGCGGGTAAAGACGCAGTTGTAGGCCACACTGGCCGGCTCGACCATGGCGCCGGCGTCGAAGAGGGCCTGGCCCTGGTAGCGGCCTTCCAGGTCGTTCAGCTTCCAGCAGTACTTGGCGCCAATGGCGATGTACTCGGCAAAGGCGCCGTCGATGGTAAAGCCGATCTCTTCCAGGTTCAGGCACTGGTTGGGGAAGCCGTCGCGGCAGGGCCGGCAGTGGCCGCACCAGATCATCTCTTCGGCGGTAACCTTGTCGCCCACCACGAGGTCATCCACCTCGCTGCCGACCTCGACCACCTCGCCCGAGAACTCGTGGCCCAGGATGGAGGGGAACTTGGTCAGGCCGGGGTAGAGGATATAGTCCTGCGCGTCGGTCTCGTAAAAGTGCATGTCGGAGCCGCAGACGCCGCAGGCGCGCACCCGCACCAGCACCTGGTCGGGAGCGATCTTGGGGGTGGGCACGCTCTTGACCTCGAGCTTGGGGTGGCGCCACACCGAGTTGCCCGTGACCGCCTTGCCCGTCTGCTTCTCCCAGTCCGACACCTCATAGTCGGCCTTGGGTTCCCACTGCGCCGTCAGAACGAGAGCCTTCATCTGTGTCCTCCTTTGGATGTATACAACTGCGTAGAACGTGAAACGTAAAACGTAATGCGTGAGGCACAAAACGTAAAACGTGAAACGTAATGCGTAATGCGTGAGACGCGACGCGTGATGCACAAGGCGCAGTACTTGTTGCTGTTACGTGCTGTGTGGCGCGTGCTGCGTGGCGCGGATCACGCATCACGCATTACGTTTCACGCCTCACGCGCGCGCACGACCCGCGTTCGACCAGCGCCGGCATGAGCACGACGTCGTGGACGTCGCGCTCGCCGCGGATGAGGGCCAGGGCCATCTCCATGGCGCGTTGGCCCAAGGTGTACTTGGGCTGGGCGATGGTGGTGAGGGGCGGGTACAGGTGGGCGCCGATCGCCACATCGTCGTAGCCGATCACCGAGAGGTCCTCGGGGAGCCGGCGGCCGGCGCGGTGCAGGGCAGCCAGCACGCCGACGGCGGTCATGTCGTTGTAGCAAAAGACGGCGGTCACGGGCAAGCCGCGGCGCAGGAGCTCCTCGGCCGCCTCTACGCCGCCCTCGGGCCGGCCGTTGCCCGGCAGCACCAGGTCGGCCGCGACGTTGAGCCCGCGCGCCTGCAGCGCCTGGCGCAGCCCAGCGAGGCGCAGGCCGCTGGCGTGCGCCCAGATGGGCCCGGCGATATAGGCGATGCGCTCGTGGCCCAGGCTCAGCAAATAGCTGCCGGCCAGCTCGCCGCCACAGCGTTCGTCGATGAGCACCGAGTGCGTATAGTCGCCGCCGCGCTGGTTGTTGATGAGCACGATGGGCACGCCCACCTCGCGCAGGTGGGCCATGTAGAGGCTGCCCAGGCGCGAGGAGGTGACGATGATGGCATCGACGCGCTTTTCGCGCAGCGCGCGCACCGTCTTGAGCTCGCGCTCCGGTTCGGCGTTCGAGTTGCAGAGGATGGTGTTGTAGTGCTGGCTCAGCGCCGTGTCTTCGATGCCCTGCACGATCTCGGCGACAAAGGGGTCGGCGATGGTGGTCACGACCAGGCCGATGGTGGCCGTGCGGCGCGTCACCAGGCCGCGGCCGATGGCGCTGGGGGTGTAGCCCATCTCGTCGGCCAGGCGGCGGATGCGGGCCTTGGTCTCGCTGCTGATGAGCGGGCTATCGGCGAGCGCGCGCGAGACCGTCGAGTGCGAGACCCCGGCGGCGCGCGCGATGTCCTTGATCGTGACCGGCATGCGTGCCTTCCTCTGTACCTGCACACGTGTGCAGGTACTGCCCAAGAAATGCCCCTCCCGCCGAGGGGCCGCGCAACAACCTATCTGCATTATACGATGCATGGCGGGTTTTTGTCAAAGTGGCGCTTTGCGGGAAAAGCAACCCGGACTCCCCAACTTGTTGGGGCACGTCCCGAACAAGTTGGGGAGTCCGGGCGAGCCAACCCAGAGTCCCGAACTTGTTCGGGACGCGCCCTAACAAGTTGGGGAGTCCGGGCGAGCCCCTTGCCCCTTTGTGTCCTTCGTGGTGATCGGTCCCCGTCGGTCACCGGCGATTCTGGGATGCACTCGCGACAGGGGCTTTTGTTGACGGTGGCGCCGGCTGCGGTATACTTGAGACGATAGACTGAAGGAGCGCGCTGCACCATGAACGACCCCACCCGCATCCTGCTGATCGAAGACGACCCCGCCGTGGCGCAGAGCCTGCGCACCGGCCTGGAGCGCGAAGGCTACGCCGTGACCTGGCAAGCCACGGGCGCCGCTGGGCTACATCAGGCACGCGCGCAGAGCCCCCATCTGATCATCCTCGACGTGCGCCTGCCCGACGGCTCGGGGCTCGACGTCTGCCGGCAGATGCGGCAGATAGGCCTGCGCCAGCCGATCCTCATGCTCACCGTGCAGCGCGACGAGATGGACAAGGTGCTGGGGCTCGAGATGGGCGCTGATGACTATGTGACCAAGCCCTACGGCCTGCGCGAGCTGCTCTCGCGCATCCGCGCCCTGCTGCGCCGCGCTTACGGCGAGCTCTCCGCCGCCGACGCCGAGCTGCTCTACGCGCGCGACCTGGTGCTCGACTGCCGGCGCGGCCAGGTGCGCCGTGGCGCCGAGCTGCTCAACCTCACCCCCACCGAGTTCCGCCTGCTCGTCTACCTGGCGCGCCACCCCGGCCAGGCGCTCAGCCGCGCCCAGATTATCGACGCCGTGTGGGGCTACGAGGCCGACGTGGAGAGCGAGAAGGCGGTCAACGTGCACATCCGCCGCCTGCGCGAAAAGGTCGAGCTCGACCCCAGCCGCCCGTCACTCATCCTCACCGTGCCCGGCATCGGCTACCGGCTGGCCGAGTAGCCCGCAGCAGCCAGCTTTCAGCCTTTGCGGCAACCATGGAGTGTGGAGGTGCCACGTGCCCGAGGGATTGGTCCGCAGTTTCGAGGTCAGGCTGGTGGTCCCAGGCTGCCATCCGGGGGCCGAACACTATGATGCCTTTCTTGCCCTGCACGATGACATCTCGGAGGCGCTGCCCTATCTCAACGCCGAGCTGGAGCAGCCGACCGATTACCGCCACGGCGATCGCATCCTGCTGTGGCAGTGCGACGACAGGGCCTACGTATTCCGGCCGCATGAGATCGCCATCTCGCCGGTCCACGACCCCGAGGACGCTCACGATGTGGCCAGGGCGATCATCGAGCGCATCAACGACATCTGGAGGCGACGTGACAGCCTGTGCCCCAACCTGGCCGGCAAGAGGCCCTTGCCCCAGGTGCTGGACCTCTACCAGCTCCTGCCCCGGCTGAACTGCAAGAAGTGCGGCTTGCCCACCTGTATGGCGTTTGCCGCGGCATTGCGCACTGACCTCACCAAGGCGCACCTGTGCCCCCATCTCTCGCAGGAGGACCTCGACAGAATGGTGCCCCGTTGAAGCACAATGCGCGGTCCTGCCGCCCGGCCGCCAACCGGGTAGGTGCGAACAGGTGACCCGCTCATCGGTGCTTCTGTGACATGCCCATGGGCAGGCGTTGCGTCTTCCCAGACCGCATGATATAATCATGACAGAGAAGCACTGCGAGAGATGGAGTTCGGCCGGCAGCGTTGCGGCCCGTAGGGCGCGGAGGTGCAGGATGCCTAACCTCGACAGCCTGGATACCCTCTTCGTCGTCAGCGCCTTCTTCTTCCAGATCGTCCTCATCGCGCATTTCGCGCTGCGCAGGTGGCGCTTTCCCCTCGCCATACGCTGGGGCTGGATCGTGTATACGCTGAGCCTTGCCGCCACTCTTGTGAGCGTAATCCTGCTCCTGGGCGGCAAGCCCTGGGCACTGTGGCTGGGCGGCTTGCTCTACCTCGCCTGGGCCGCCTTCGGCTTCACGGTGGAATACGTCAAGGAGATCCAGTGGCGCCGCCCCATCGTCTGGCCGGTCTTCGGCCCGTACGTGTTCCTCTACCTGGCGGCTGTCATGTTCTACTGGTGGCCGCTCGCCCTCGTCTGGAAGCCGCTGTGGTACGTCTATGCGGTGCTGTTCGTCGTCAGCACCGTGCTCAACGTCACATCCCACAGGAGCGCACAGACATAGGGCGATGGTCGCCATTGGCTGGTCCGGCATCCGGTACGTACGCGCGGAGGTCAGCCGTGAAGAGACTAACCACCTTTATCATGGCGACGCTGTTCCTGTTCCCGATGGGTGCGGCGCTGTTTCTCATTGCGGGGACGGTCAACGTGCCCTCCATCTGGCTCTACCTGGGCATCCGCGTGCTCTTTAATGCCGCCAGTACGCTGGCCATGTCCGAAGAAGTGGCGAGGGAACGCCTCAAGCCCGGCCGTGGTGCCAAACCAGAACCCATCTACAACACGGGCACAGCTATCGCCTGGGTGGCGCACATTGTCATCGCGCCATTCGACCTGGGACGTTTTCACTGGAGCGCGGGATTCCCCATCTGGCTGCAAGCAGTGGGTGTGGCAGGCATGCTGTGCGCCATGGGGATGGTGGTCTGGGCACTGCGGCACAACGAGTATCTCTCGGCGCGCATCCGCATCCAGAGCGAGCGCGGGCACCATGTCGCGACGACGGGACCCTATGCCCACATCCGCCATCCGAACTATGCGGGCGCGTCGCTGCTCGGCCTGACCAGTGGACTGGTTTTCGGCTCGTGGCCGTCCATTGTTCCCATGCTGGCCTGGATCGGTCTGCTGGCGTATCGCACGGTCAACGAAGAGCGGGTCCTGCTCGCCGAGCTGGAAGGCTACAAGGCATATGCAGCAAGAGTGCGCTACCGCTTTGTGCCGGGAGTCTGGTGAGCCGGCCGCCCGCGGCTGCTCGCGCCGAGGTGCCTGTGTTCAGCAGGTGGCTGGCGGTGGCCGTTGGCTATCTCGGATGGAGGGGCCATGGATCGCAAGCTGATCGCACGCTATGCCCTCCGCGAGGCGCTGGGCCTGGTGGGCATGGGCGTGGCCCTCTTCTGGCCGGCCGGGCGTGTCGACTGGTGGCCGGCCTGGGCCGCGCTCGGCGTGATGCTGGCCTGGATTGTGGCGACCGCCACTGTCATCCTGCGCGCCAACCCACACCTGCTGGCTGAGCGCCTGGGTCCGCGCCAAGGCGCCAAGCGCTGGGACACGGCCATCATGAGCCTGCTCGGCCTGACACAACTGGCGCGCTACATCGTCGCCGGCCTCGACCAGCGCTACGGCTGGACGGGCAGCGTGCCGGTAGTGGCCCAGGCAGCGGCGCTGGTGGTCTGCGCGCTGGGCTACGCGGGGGTCGTCTGGGCAACCGCGGCCAACGCCTTCTTCTCGCAGATCGTGCGCATCCAGGCCGAACGCGGGCATACCGTGGTCAGTGGCGGGCCCTACCGCTATGTGCGCCATCCGGCCTACGCCGGCGCGATGCTGTTCGAGCTGGCCGTGCCGGCCCTGCTGGCGTCGGGTCGGGCTTTCATTCCGAGTGGCATAGGCGCCATCCTGCTCCTCCTGCGCACCGTGCTCGAAGACCGCACGCTGCAGGTCGAGCTGGCCGGCTATGCGGAGTATGCCCGCGCGGTGCGCTACCGGCTGCTGCCGGGAATCTGGTGAGAGGGAACGGCTCATGAGATAGTGCATCCGGCCAGAGGATGACCTGAAGAGAGCGGTCCCTGTTGCCGTGGATCGCTATCCGCCATAGAGTAAGCCACATGCTCATTATACCAATAAGCATGTGGCTTATCTGCACATGAGGCGCGCCCTGTTCGTCAACCGCCAGGCGGAGCCGGCCTTCCTGAACTCGATCATCTCCCGCCTTCACTGCGGAAGCAACCGGCCTTTCGGGCGATCTACCTATGGGGCATGGCTATGCTGGTGTGAAGGCGCGCGCGTGAAGGATCTCTTCGCGGCGCATGGGGCGGATGTCTGCTCCGGAGAGCGTCACCACCGCGATGGTCTTGCCTTCCCCGGTCACGAACTCCACTTCGAACGCTTCCCCATCTGCATAGCAGTGCACCACCGCTCCAACGTCACCGCGTTTGAGGCCGTAGGCATCCAGGTCTCGAACGAGGACCACGGTATCGAGTTCGCGAATCATATCGTCCCCACCTTCTCCGTCCTGCTAGTCAAAGGAGCGAAAGAAACGCGCCTTTGATCTGCCAACAGCATGTGTTTCGGAGAGCAGATAACCCACGATCCTGTCTGCCGGAACGTACGCGTTGGTCCTGTTCGGGAGTTGTGTTGACGGCATGCTATCCAGTCCCTCGCGTGGGAGCCACGATACCCCCTGTTCGAGTTGCTCGCGCTCACTCACCTCGCAGCGGCGGTCATCTAGGCCATATCCTCCCACACGTCTTCATTATACAACGCAGATCCCTCACTACGCAAGCAAGGCAGATTGCGGAGCTGTAATCCTCCCGCATCCTCCCCGTAATCCCCTTCCTCTATGATAGAAGCAAACGCTCAGGAGGAAGAACGATGAGACGTTTGCTTATCCCGCTCGCCATCCTGGCCATCGCCCTGGTCGGTAGCGCCGGCTACCTCGGCGTGCAGAGCGGCCGGGCCGAGAACCGCCCGGCCGAGCCGCCACCTCCCGCCACGGCGCCGGTGACGCACGGCGACGTGCAGCAGACGGTGGCTGCGCCGGGGCAGCTCGAGTGCACGCAGCAGGCGCAGCTCACGATGCCGGCCGCCGGTCAGTTGGCCCGCATCGACGTGCGCCCCGGCGACAGCGTGCGCGCGGGCGACACCATCGCCCAGCTCGAACTGGCGCCGCTGCAGCAGGCGCTGGCCGAGGCGCAGGCCGCCCTCGAGCGCGCCCAGCCAGAGCATGCGCGCCAGCTCGCCGCGGCGCAGCTCGACCTGGCCGTGGCTCAGGCCAACCTGGCCAAAGCGCAGGCCACCGCCCCTGATGGCGGCACGCCCGAGGCCGTGACCATCGCCCAGCACCGCCTCGAGCAGGCCAAGAACACCCTCTGGGGCGCGCAGGCGCAGCGCGACTCGACCTGCGGCCGCGCCCACGACGCCGCCTGCGATGCGGCCCAGGCTGCCGTGCAGGCGAACGGCGAGGCGGTGCGCATCGCCGAGGTGCAACTGCAGCAAGAGATCGAGCAAGCCCGGGCCGGCCAGGCGGCCAGCGAGCAGGAGCTGGCCGTGCTGCAGGCGCAGGTCGATCGCGCCAATATCGCGCTGGCGCGGCTGAAGGAAGGCCTCGACCCCGCGCTGCTGCGCAACGTGGAGGCGGCACAGGCCGCCCTCGATGGGGCGACGCTGAAGGCGCCCTTCGATGGCACCGTGCTCCAAGTCATGGCCGGCGTGGGCGAGGTGGTGATGCCCGGCCGCAGTGTGGCCCTGCTGGCCAACACCAACGCCGTCGAGGTGTACTCGACGGTGGTCGAGGAGGACCTGCCGCTCGTGCAGCCGGGCCAGCCGGTCGAGCTCTTCTTCGATGCCCTGCCGGACCTGGCGGCGCGCGGCCATGTCGCCCGCATCGTGCCCCAGCGCACCGCTGGAGACCGCGCCCTCTACCCCATCTACATCGCGCTTGACGAACCCGCCCCGGGCCTGCTGCCCGGCATGACCGCCGACACCAGCATCATCGTGGCCCAGCGCCAGGGGGTGCTGCGCCTGCCGCGAGCGCTGGTGCGCGTCCAGCAGGGCGGCAGCGCCCAGGTGAAGGTCTGGGCCAACGGGCAGGAGGAAAAACGCACCATCCGCGTGGGCCTCCGTGGCGACAAGTACGTCGAGATCGTGGACGGCCTGAGCGAAGGCGAACAGGTGGTGAGCGAATGAGCACACAGCCATCTCCCTGGGTCATCGAGGCCGAGGGCCTGACCAAGGTGTATGCGCTGGGCGCGACCACGGTGCCCGCCCTGCGCGGGGTGACCCTGCGCGTGGCCCGCGGCGAATCGCTGGCCCTGATGGGGCCCTCGGGCAGCGGCAAATCGACCCTCATGCACCTCCTCGGCTGCCTGGATACGCCGACGGCCGGGTCCTATCGCCTCGAGGGGCAGGATGTGAGCCGGCTCTCGCGCGATACGCGGGCGCGGGTGCGCAACGCACGCATCGGCTTTGTCTTCCAGACGTTCAACTTGCTGCCGCGGCTGAGCGCGCTCGACAACGTGGCCCTGCCGCTCCTCTACCGGGGAAACGGCGCCGGGGCGACCAAACAGGCGGCCAGGGCGCTCGAGCGCGTCGGGCTGGGCCAGCGCTCGGCCCACCGGCCCAGCGAGCTCTCGGGCGGCGAGCGGCAGCGGGTGGCCATCGCCCGCGCGCTGGTGACCGGCCCGGCCATCATCCTGGCCGATGAGCCGACCGGCAACCTCGACTCGGCCAACGGCATCGAGATCATGGGCCTGCTGACCGGGCTGCACCGGGAGGGAGTCACCCTGCTGATCGTAACCCACGACGCCCGCGTGGCCGCTCATGCCGGGCGCAGGCTCTATATGCGTGACGGCGCTATCTGTCGCGAGGAGGCAGAGCATGACGTTGCCTAACCTCCTGGCCAATGCCCTGCGGGGGCTGCTGGCCAACAAAGTTCGTGCTGCGCTCACCACCCTGGGCGTCATCATCGGCGTGGCCTCGGTCATCGCCACCCTGGCACTGGGCAACGGCGCCCGCGCTGCCGTGGAGGCCAGCTTCCGCCTGCTGGGGGCCGATACTGTCCAGGTTGCTGCCCGCATGGCCCTCGATGATGGCGCGCTGGTCGCAGCGGGCAAGATCCTCTCGTACGAGGATGGGCTGCGTATGCCGAACGCGGCGCCCCTGGTGAAAAAGGCCGAGATGGGCGTGCGTGGCGCCGCCAAGGTCCGCCACGACCGGGCCGTGCTGGACCTCGCGGTCGATGGCACGACGGCCGATGGGCTGGAGACGCTGGCTTCCGGAGGACAACTGCAGCCCGTGGGCTGGCCGGAGGGCAAGCCGCGGACCGCGGCGGCGTTCATCGGGCAGGGACGCTTCTTCACGGCCTCGGAGGTACTGGAGGCCGCGCCGGTCTGTGTCGTGGGCTACCGGACGGCACTCGATCTTTTCCAGGGCGACGACCCCCTGGGGCAAACCGTGTGGGTCAACCGGCAGCGCTGTGAGGTCGTCGGCGTCCTGCAAGAGCTGGAGCCGGTGGACCCGGCCCAGCGCCACAGGGCTCGCTCGAACGATGCCTTCTACATGCCCATCAGCACGGCCATCCGCGAGCTCTACGATGAGGAGCCGTCGGTCACCATCACTGTCTACGTGGCCGACGAGCGCCGCATGGATGAGGCCAAGGCCCAGATCGAGGCCTACCTGCGTGCGCGGCACGGCATCGAGCAGAGCGCTGACGGCAAGTACGCCGACGACTTTGTCATGACCACCCGCAGCGATATCCTGGGCGCGCAGCAGGCGGCGGTGAGCACCTTTGCGCTGCTGCTGACGGCCATGGCCGTGGTCTCGCTCGTCGTCGGCGGCATCGGCATCATGAACGTGATGCTGGTCTCGGTCACCGAGCGCACCCGTGAGATCGGCGTGCGCATGGCCGTGGGTGCGCAGGGACGCGACGTCGTGCTCCAGTTCCTGCTCGAGGCGGCCATCCTGGGCGCCATCGGTGGCGTGCTGGGCATCGCGGTGGGCATCTTTGCCGTGCCCGTGGCAGCGTCGCTGAACAACGGGATCGCACTGCTCCTGCCCGACAGCGTGCCGCTGGCCTTTGGCGTCGCGTTGCTGACCGGCCTCGTCTTTGGGCTGTACCCGGCGCTGCGCGCGGCGCGGCTGGATCCGATCGAAGCGTTGCGGTACGAGTAAGGCGCAAAAGACGTGAAACGTAAGGCGTGAGATACGCTGTGTGAGAGGTGTTGCGTGTTGCGTATTCCGTGCCCTCTCGCGATCGCCAGGCTCTGTAAGAGCAGGCTAGGCCGTGCTTGCAGACCCGTAGTCTAGCCCCTTGTGGGCGTCGCCCCAGGCAGACTCGGCGCCATGGAGCGGCTAAACGGGCACAAGGCCCTAGGCCACGACGGTCTGCAAACACGCCCTGGGCCTCTGAGCGGCCAAGATGCGGCGGGCGAGGATACGCGACGCGCAGTACGTAGTACGCAACACAACTGGAGGAAGGGACATGAAACACAGAATCTCGATGGTCGTGGGCGCAGTGGCGCTGGTGCTGCTCTTGGCGGGCGCCGCCTTTTTCGGGGGCCGGCTGGCCAGCAAGAAGGCGCCGAGCCCGGAAGAGCAGCCGATGGTGGTCAACCAAGGCGATGGGGTCACGAGCTCGACGACTGTGCAGCGGTTCCTGCATACCATCATACCGGCTGCCGAGCGACCCGAGGGGGAGCCCGACGTGACCGGCATCTTTCTGCGCCGGCAGGACCGCAGCATCGTGGTCGGCACCGGCAAGGTGCGCGGCGTCGGCAGCGCGGCCCCCGACGGCAGCACCAAGATCGAGCTGCAGACCGATGGCCCGGAGGTGGAAATCGTGCTGGCCCCCAGCGCGGCCGTCTACAAGGACGTGACGGTGCGCCCAGGGCCCAAAGAGCCACCGACCGAGGTGCAGGAGGTGTTCGAGCCCGGCTCGCTGGACGAGCTGGAACAGAACACGGCGGTAGTCGTCTGGGGCAAGCGCAGTGGTGACCGCGTCACGGCACAGGTGCTCGTCTACCGCCTGCTGGATGCCGACACGGGCAACTAGACAACGCCGTACTTGTCTGGGAAGGCGTGCGATCCGGGCACAACGCTTCGCGCATAACCGGAGCGGAGCCTTTTGGGGGGTCTTTTTGGCGGGTTGGCCAGAGCCGTGGCCGCCCGCGGGCGGCCACGGCTCTGGCCAACCCGCCAAAAAGACCCCTTCTGGGCCGGGACCGGGCGGATGCGGAGCGTGTCAGCCGGTAGCTACCCGGATGGCCAGCAGTGGCAGCGCCAAGTACGGTTGTAGTACGAGCAGCCGGTAGGTGACAGGTGCCTGGCAGGCTGCGCTCACTTGCGCAGCCTGCCGGGATGCGCTAATCTGTAGTCGAGATGAGAACGCCGGGGGGAGGTGATGGCGATGCCTCGATCGATTCGCTGGCGGCTGCCGCTGAGCTATGCGGCGATTGCCCTTTTGACCGCGCTGGCCCTGGCCGCTGTGCTCTTGCCGGCGCTGCGCAGTCTCTATGCACAGCGCGAGCGGGCCTACCTCAGAAACAACGCCCTGGCCATCAGCGCCGTCGTGGCGCAGCTCTTGGAGGCGGGCGCTCCGCTCGACGACATGCGCGAGCAATTGCAGGCGTTCGCCTTTCTCTCCCGAGTCCGCGTACAGGTGCTCGATGCCGAGCAAGAGGTCCTCGTCGACTCCACCCTCGCCGACGGACGCACCTTCCTCTCCTTCGCCAGCACCACGGTCGTGGTCGACGCTCCATCGGGCGAGGCGGCCGGCACTCCGGTCGCCTCGCAGCCCGCGGCAGAGAGCAGCGTCGTGGTCGTGAGACCAGCAGACGGCTCGGGCTCGACCTCCACCGTGCAGGCGGCCGTGTCCAGCGGCAGCGTGGCCGTGGCCAAGGGGACGGAGGGAGACAAGAGCTACACCACCATCATCCCGGTTGTCGAGACGCTGCAGGGGCTGGGGTTCAGCGAGGGCATGGCCGACTATGGCCGCCGCTCCGATCAGAGGGTGCGCGAGCCGGTGCGCTCGGCGGCTGGAGACCTGCTCGGCTACGTCGAGCTGTCGGACGGCCCCGCCTATGGCAGCGACGCGGTGGCGAGCGCGGCGTGGGGCTCGGCGCTGGCCGGGTTGGTCGCCGTCGTGATCGCCGCCGGCGCGGGCTGGGCGGCCAGCCGCAGCGTGAGCCGGCCCGTGCTGGCGCTGAGCGCGGCCACGGCGCGCATGGCCGAGGGCGACCTTGCGGCGCGCGCCGACACGGCGCGTCGCGACGAGTTGGGCCAGCTCGCCCGCTCGTTCAACCAGATGGCTGGCCGCGTCGAGGCCACCGTCACGGCACTGCGCCGTTTCGTGGCCGACGCCGCCCACGAGCTGCACACCCCGCTGACCGCGCTGCATACCGACCTGGAGCTGGCGGCGAGCGAGCCGGATACGGCGGCCCGCGCCGAGCTGATCAAGCGGGCGCAGGAGCAGGTAGAGCGGCTGGAAGCCCTGACGTCGGGCCTGCTCGACCTCTCGCGGCTGGAGGCAAGCGCCGCGCAGACGGCACCCGCCACGCTCGACCTCGCCGCCTTGGCGCGCCACGCCGGTGAGCGCTACGCCTCGCAGGCCGAGCAGGCCGGGCTGACCTTCTCGCTGGAGCTGCCTGCAGAGGAGGTCGTCGTGTGCGGCGACGCGGCGCAGCTCCGCCGTGCCCTGGGCAACCTGCTCGACAACGCGTGCAAGTTCACGCCCGAAGGCGGCACGGTGAGCCTGCGCCTGCACTGCGCCGGCGGTTGGGCCGAGCTGGCGGTCGAGGATAGCGGCATCGGCATCCCCGCGGGCGACCTGCCTCACCTCTTCAGCCGCTTCCACCGCGGCAGCAACACCGCCGGCTACCCGGGCAACGGCCTGGGCCTGGCCATCGTGCGCGCCATCGTCGAGGCCCATGGCGGCGACGTGCGCGCCGAGAACACTGGCCACGGGGCGCGGTTCACGCTGCGGCTGAAGACGAAGGAACTGAGGAGCTGAGGAGGCGGCGTACCCGGACTCCCGAACTTGTTCGGGCCGTTCGGGCCAAGGAACGCCCCAACAAGTTGGGGAGTCCAAGTGCCGCAGGTCGTACCCGGACCCCCGAACTTGTTCGGGCCAAGGAGCGCCCCAACAAGTTGGGGAGTCCAAGTGCCGCAGGTCGTACCCGGACTCCCGAACTTGTTCGGGCCGTTCGGGCCAAGGAACGCCCCAACAAGTTGGGGAGTCCAAGTGCCGCAGGCCGTACCCGGACCCCCGAACTTGTTCGGGCCAAGGAACGCCCCAACAAGTTGGGGAGTCCAAGTGCCGCAGGTCGTACCCGGACTCCCGAACTTGTTCGGGCCGTTCGGGCCAAGGAACGCCCCAACAAGCTGGGGAGTCCGGGCGGCACAACTGCGGATACGGCGCCGAACCGCAGAGTCAAGGCGCTCAGGCGCCAACTATGAGCCCGCGTGCTCGCCGCACGACCCGCGCACCACCAGCGGCGCGTCGAGTACGACGCGCTGCGGCCCCGCGACGCGATGCGCGATGCGGTCGAGCGGCGGCGCGGCGGCGCGGGCGCCGAAATCATAGGGTTGGCCTGGGAACCGTATTGGGCCAAGCACGGGGTGCGGGATTGAGAAACGCCGGCCTACGCTCCGCGCAGGGCACCGTTCTGGCGCCCGATGCCGCGCGGCGGCTGATCGGCGGTCGTGGACCGGCCTCACGGGTCTGTTGACAATCACCTTCCCGTCAGGGGAAACGATGCGACAGGCAAGGGTCAGGCAATGATTCTGTCATAGTCGGCATGGGTGCCGATCCAGAACCAGAGGATACCGTCTTCGACGTCGACTCCTAACGCCCGGTAGTGCTCGCCAACGCGAACCGACCACAGTTCGCCGATTCTCTTGAAGTGGAGCGAGGGATGATGAGGATCGCTCTTCAGTAGCTCGTGATTCTTGTCCGCGAGTTGGCGAACTCGTTCCGGCAGGGCTTGATACAGTGCCCAGAACCTCGACGACGCCAAGTGCCTCAAAGCTCCCGCGCCTTTCCGGCCTTGAACTCTG
The DNA here is from genome assembly GCA_029553955.1 of Chloroflexota bacterium. Classification (GTDB taxonomy): domain Bacteria; phylum Chloroflexota; class Anaerolineae; order SpSt-313; family SpSt-313; genus JAKPJZ01. Next base: position 7,620 of record JAKPJZ010000061.1, on the reverse strand, counting down.
CGCGTGCCTCGGCAATAAGGCGGTCGAGCTTGCCGGCTGCAAGATCAGCCTCCACCTGTTTGTCCCAGAGCCGGTGCTCCAGCTCGATGAACCAGGCACGGAATTTCGCCAGATCCTCGGGCGAGAGCCCGAGGACTCGTTGTTCGAGTTGTTCGAGTTCGCTCATCTCACTACCTCCACTACCTGAGCAAGTCCACCCGGTGTTTTCATTATACAACGTAGGTCCAGCGCCACGCAAGCAGTGCGTCAGGCCGACGTCCAAGCGCTGCTTCTCCTCAGACTGCATATGCGCGCCGAGAACACTGGTCATGGGGCGCGGTTCACCCAACAAGTTGGGGAGTCCAAGTGCCGCAGGCCGTACCCGGACCCCCGAACTTGTTCGGGCCAAGGAGCGCCCCAACAAGTTGGGGAGTCCGGGCGGCACAACTACGGATACGGCGCCGAACCGCAGAGTCAAGGCGCTCAGGCGCCAACTATGAGCCCGCATGCTCGCCGCACGACCCGCGCACCACGAGCGGCGCATCCATGATGATGCGCTGCGGCCCCGCGACGCGATGCGCGATCAGGTCGAGCAGCAGCGCGGTGGCACGGGCGCCGAAATCATAGTACGAGGTGCGCACTGTGGTCAGCGGCGGCTGCAGGGTGGCCGCGGCCGGGATGTCGTCATAGCCCACCACGGCCAGGTCCTGCGGGATGCGCAGGCCCAGCTCGGCGGCGGCGCGGTAGGCGCCGATGGCGAGCATGTCGCCAGCGGCGAAGACGGCCTGCGGGGGCTGCGGCAGCGCCAAGAGCGCCTTGAGAGCCGCATAGCCGCGCTCTTCGAACCAGTCGGCCACGGGCGGCACCAGCTCGGGCTCGTAGGAAAGGCCGTGCTCGGCCAGCGCGCGGCGATAGCCCTCGTGCCGGTCGCGGCCGACGATGGTGCCCTGGGGACAGACAAAGGCGATGCGCCGGCAACCGTGGGCGAGCAGGTGACTGGTGGCCTCGCAGGCGGCGCGCACGTCGTCGACCACAACGCAGTTCGTGGGCACGCCCGGCGTGTAGCGCTTGATGACCACGTAGGGCAGCCCGGCCTCGCGCACCGGCTGCAGGTCGGCCGGGTGCGCATCCGAGAGCACGCGCACCAGCAGGCCGTCGAAAAAGCGCTCGGCAACGATGGAGGCCAAAAAGCCCGCCACGTCGCGCTCGGGGTCCACCCGGGTCACCGAGAAGAGGGCCTCGCGCTCCCAGGCGACGGTGGCCGCCCCGGCGATGAGGTCGCCAAAGATGCCCGAGTTGCGCCGCCATTCCCGTTCGATAAAGCCCAGGATCACCAGCGCCAGGCGCGGGCGGCGGTTGCGCGTCGTGACAAAGGTACCGATCCCCTGCTGGCTCTGCAGCCGCCCCTCGTTGACCAGCTCCTGCAGCGCCCGCCGCACCGTGATGGAGCTGACCTCGTATTGCCGGCAGAGCTCGCGCAGGCTGGGCAGCATGTCACCCGGCTGCAGTTCGCCGGTATCGATCTGCCGCTGCAGGATGCTCTTCAGTTGCAGGTAGAGCGGCCCCGCGGCCAGGCGCTCGATCGGCATCGGCGCTTCTCCACTTCTTGACAATCCACACAAGAGGGCGTATACTGTGTATACACAGTATACACAGCAAGCAGCGAGCTGTCAAGAGAATGTGCCAAGGAGAAGCGCATGGACCGATTGTTGGCACTGTTGGATGGCGCCGGCCTCGCGGCGCCGCTGCAGGAGCGCGAGGCGCTGGCGGCGGCCGAGGCGCTGAGCGGGCTGAGCGCCGCTCAGGTCTACCCGCGCTCGATCGCCGCGCAGAACGGCGTCATTTACTTCCTGGCGCGTCGCGAGGGCGGCGAGCGCCGGCTGGGGCTGCTCTCGCGGCAGGGCGCCGGCCCCGGCCTCGGCTTTACCGGTGGCGAGGAGGGGGTGACCCTGGCGGGCGAGCTGCTGGTGCTGCAGCTCTGCCTGGCCGAGCACGGCAACGCCCTGGCTCTGCGCCGCACCCTGCCCTTCACCGCGCCGCGCACGCTGGGGCTCGCCAAGTCGGCCGGCTGCGGCGACCGCCTGGGCCTGGCCACGCCCGGCCACGTGCGCGCCATCCGCGGCAGCGGGCTGGCGCCGGTCTTTGCCCAGCAGTCGATCCGCGAGATGGTGCGCACGCAGCGCACGCCCGAGCAGGTGCTCGACGATGCCATGTGGGGCGTGTTCCAAGAGGGCTGGCGCGAGGGCTATGGCGCCGATGCCGACCACCTGAAGACGGTCGACGACGTGGACGCCTGTGTGCGCGCCGGCTATACCTTCTACACCATCGACCCCGGCGACCATGTGGATAACGACGCCGAAACGGCCGATGCCGCCAACCTCGCCGGCCGCGTCGAGGCCCTCCCGTGGCCGGTGCTCGAGAGCTCGCCGGCGGACCTGCGGCGCACCTACGCCGGCCGGCCCGCTGACCTGGGCGAGGGCCTAAAGCTCACGCTGAGCGAGGAGGATTTCCTCCGCGCCGCCGCCAAGTACGGCCGCGCTATCGCCCACACTGCGACCCTCTACCGCTACCTGCGCCAGCAGATGGGCGGCCGGCCGTTCGAGCTCGAGATGTCGGTCGACGAGACGGATGTGCCCACCAAGATCGCCGAGCACTGGTTCGTGGCCAGCGAACTGCTGCGCCTGGGCGTGCGCTGGGTGAGCCTGGCACCGCGCTACAGCGGCCGCTTTGAAAAGGGCGTGGACTATAGGGGCGACCTCGCCACCTTTGAGGCCGAGATCGTGCAGCACGTGGCCATCGCCCGTCGCCTCGGCCCCTACAAACTCAGCCTGCACTCGGGCTCCGACAAGTTCAGCATCTACCCGCTCATCAACCGCCACGCCGGCGACCTGGTGCACCTCAAGACGGCGGGCACAAGCTACCTCGAGGCGCTGCGCACGGTGGCCCACAAGGAGCCCGGGCTCTTCCGCGAGATCCTGGCCTTCGCCCGCGAGCACTTTGAGGCCGACCGGGCGACCTACCACTACTCGGCCGAGCTGGCGCGCGTGGCCGACCCGGCGCAGTTGAGCGATGCCCAGCTCCCCGCCGTGCTCAACGAGTATCACACCCGCCAGGTGCTGCACATGACCTTTGGCTCGGTGCTCACGGCGCGCACCGCCTCGGGCGACTATCTCTTCCGCTCGTCGCTCTATGCCATCCTCGCCGCCCACGAGGAAGAGCACTATGCGGCCCTCGAAACGCACTTCCGGCGGCACCTGGAGTCGTTCAAGAGGGCGAACTGACGGGGCTCTGGAGCGAAGGTCGCGAATCCCCTTCGCGTCCTTCGCGCTCCTTTCGCGACCTTCCTGCTCCAGATACCTGTTCCAAACAACCTACAGGGGAGGAGACTCATGTCTATCCGGGAACAGCTTCGTGAGAGGATCCGCGCCGAGCGCGCCGCCCAGGCGCCTTGGGGCAGCGACAGGCTGGCCGCCGCGGTCACCGGCGGCGAGAGGATCGCTGCGCGCGACAACCTGCTCTTCTTCACCCCGCCGGCCGAGTTCGCGGGCCGGCTGAACGACCTGCGCCAGGCGCTGGCTGCAGCCCTACCTGCGGCGCCGGCTGCCGAGCAAGAGGAGGTGCTGCGCTTCCTGGCCGACATGGCCGTCAGCCTGCACTCCTTCCTCCCCGCCTGGAACCTGCGGCCCGCGCTCAGCGAGGCGCAGCTCGCCACCGAGGCCGAGGCCACAGCCGGCCTGGCGGCGAGGCTGGCTGGCGCCGCCAAGCCGGGGGTCGTCAGCGGGCTGCTGACCGACTGGCGGGCCTACGCCAAGGCACGGCTGGAGGCCGAGAAGGCGGCCGACCCGGCGGCCATGGCCGCCGGCCTGGTGGGCGACTCTATCGGCCACTATATCGAGCGCATGTCGGCCGCCGTGAGCTTGGGCTACCTGCGCCGTATCGCCGAAGCGCGGCTGCGCGGCGAGACAATTACCGAGCTGGGCAACGACTATGCCGCCTACCTCGACTATGCCATGTACCTGGGCATCTCTTTCGAAACGACCAACCCCCCGCTCATCGACCTGGCCTGGACGGCGGACCCCGAGCGCTGGAACGCGGTGGTCGACCGTATCATCGCCGCCAACCCCACTGCCGACGACGAGGAGCTGGCCCGCCTGGTGACGCTGGAGGTCGTGCTGGCCAATATGCGCCTGCTGCGGCCCATCTTCCTGCTCAGCGAGGGACGGCTGGGGCTGGTCAGCCTGCAGGTCAACCCCAAGAAGCACGGGGATGCCGCGGCGATGATCGCCGACGCCACCGCCATCTATGCAGAGCTGCAGCGCAAGCTCGAGGGCCGCGTGCCCAACGTCGTCTTCAAGATGCCGGCCACCTATGCGGGGCTTACGGCCTGCGGACATTTGACGAAGCAGGGCATTGGCGTTAACATCACGGTCAACTTTGGCCTGTACCAGGAGATGCCGTTCGCCCAGGCCATCGCCGGGGGCGAGGCGCTGGCCAGCTACCTCACCGAGATGAACGGCCGGCTGGCCTTCCCGGTGCGCGACGAGCTGCTGGCCAAGGCGGCGAGCCTGGGCCTCAGCGAGACGCAGGCGCGCGAGGCGGCGGCCTGGTCGGGCGTGGCCATCCACAAACGCCTGATGCGCCTGCTCCGCGAGCAGGGCTACGACCTGGAGCGCGTGCGGCCGCTCGTGGCGTCGCTGCGCTGGTACGCCGGCGCCGGCTATGAGGCGCTGCCCGACCCCTGCCCCGACGTGATCGACGATATGGGGACGACCGTCATCACCATCTTCCCCAACATCCGCCACGCGCTCGACGCCGCGCCCAACCTGCCGTTCGACGGCAAGCAGATCGAGGCCCCGGTGCCTGAGGCGGCGCTGCAGGTGCTCGAGCACAGCGAGGTCTTTAAGCAGGGCTACTACCTGCCCGGCGACGATGCCCGCTTCCGCCCGGCCACAGTGCTCACCCTCGAGGATGAGGCGGACAACGCAGCCTGGTTGCCCGTTGCGGCCACGCTCAACGAGTTCTGCAACGCCTACGACAAGTTCGTGGCGCGCATCGCTGCCCGCCGGCCTGCCTGAGGCGTCTGATCGCGGGCCTATCGCGAGTGGCAGCGACCGGGTCTGGCGCTTCGCTGCCCCCGGTACGGGTCCTTTTTGGGGGGTTTGGGCTGGCCGGAAGGCGTCGCCGGTCGCCCCGCGGGGCGACCGGCGACGCCTTCCGGCCAGCCCAAACCCCTACCTAAGGCTTGAGGCCGGGCGGCTGCCAAGGCGCAAAACCCGGCCGTTGCTTGTGGCCTGCCGGCATGGTGGCCACAGGAAGCACGACACAAAGGAGGAAGAAGTGGACACACCCTGGCAAAAGTACATGCAGCTCGGCATCGTGCACTTTATGATCTACCCGCAACTCCTCAAGGGCGACGGGCCCATCGTCGAGACGGCGCGGCACATCGCCGCCGATCACTTCTTCGAGGTGCTCGAGGTCGGCCTGATCAACGACCCGGCGGCCATCCCGGCCCTCAAGGCTCTGGCCGAGGAATCGCAATTGACCATCGGCGTCGGCGCCCAGCCAGGGCTACTGACCACCGGCGGCAACCTGGCCAACCTCGACGAGGCGGGCCGGCAGACGGCCGTGGCCAAGGTCGAAGCTTCGATTGACCAGGCGTACGCCCTCGGCGCCCGCCTGATGGCCTTCCTCGACGGCAAGAACTCGTACCCCGGCGCCGAGAAGGAGCAGCAGGCCCGCGCCCAGTTCGTCAAGAGCGTGCGCGAGCTCTGCGCCTATGCCAAGGCCAAGGCCACCGACTATACCCTCACCCTGTCGCTCGAGATCTTTGACCGCGCCATCGAAAAGCGCTCGCTCCTCGGGCCCACGCCGTTCGTGGCCGAGGTCGCGGCCGAAATCTGCTCGACCTGCGACAACTTTGGCCTCACGGTAGACCTCAGCCACATCCCGCAGCTCGGCGAGACGCCGCGCCAGGCGCTGGAGCCGGTGAAGGACTATCTGGTGCACCTGCACGTGGGCAACTGCCTGCTCAGCGACACCAGCCACCCGGCCTATGGCGACTATCACCCGCCATTCTGCTGCGCCGGCGGCTGCAACGGCGTCGACGAGCTCGTCGACTTTATGCGGGTGGCCTTCGAGATCGGCTACTTTGACAAGACGCTGCCCACCGGCCGCCCGGTGGTGACCTTTGAGGTCAAGCCGCTGCCCGGCGGCGACCCCGAGGCGGTCATCGGCGGCACCAAGCGCGTGTGGGAGCTGGCCTGGGCGCGGCTGTAATAAGGAAGTATTCTGGAGGGAAAGAGAGGGCCGCCAGCCGCCCCGTAGGGGCGGCTGGCGGCCCTCTCTTTCCCTCCAGAATACTCTAGATAGGTTGGCACGCAACGTGCTGGTAGGAGGGAGAAGAAACGCGGCGGCAGTGGGAGGAGAGAGCCGATGGCGACCAAGGCGAAGGAGCAGACAGGCGAGACCAGGGTCCGCACCCCAAAGGAGATGGAGCAGGGTGGCCCCCGCTCGCGCTACCTGACCGGCGACCCCGAGCAGGAGCGCCAACTGCGCGAGGGCTTTGTCGTGGCCAGCCAGTCGGGCGAGAACAAGCCCGGGGCCACGCTGCTCACGCGCAGCCACGAGGTCATCAAACACTGGGCCGAAGCGCGCGGCGGCCAGCCGGCCACCGTGCCCGGCACCGAGCACGAGGGGCGCCCCGGCGTGCTGCGCTTCGACTTTCCAGGCTATGGCGGCCGCGAGCTGCAACACATCTCGTGGGATGCGTGGTTCAAGAGCTTTGATGTGCGCGAGCTCGTCTTTGTGTTCCAAGAAACCACACGCGACGGCACCCAGAGCAACTTTTTCCGCTTCGACAGCCCGCACCGCGAGGAGGCGTGAAACGTGAGGCGTAAAACGTAATGCGTAATGCGTGAAACGTGAGGCGTGAAACGCATTACGCATCACGTTTCACGCGTCACGCTGGCACGACTGCGGGCACGAGCGCAGCCTCGAGCGTGATTTCGACGTTGCCCTGCAGCGCCTGCGATACCGGGCAGCCGGCTTTGGCCCGCTGCGCCGCCTGCAGGAACGCAGAAGCATCGATGCCCGCCACCTGGCCGGTGACCTCGAGTTGCGAGCGGGTGATCTTCCAGCCGCCGCCCTGCGGCTCGATGGCCACGGTGGCGTGGGTCACGAGCTGGTCGGGCGGATGCCCCTCTTGGGCCAGCTCCTCGGCCAGCGCCATGCTGAAACAGCCGGCGTGGGCTGCAGCGATCAGCTCTTCGGGGCTGGTGCCCGCTTCGCGCTCAAAGCGCTTGGCAAAACTGATCGGCGCCCGCTCAAAGATGCCGCTCTCGGCGGTGGCCTCGCCTCGCCCCCGGCGCAGGTCGCCCCGCCAGATCACCTCAGCCCGTTTCTCGGTCATGTCCATCCTCCAAGCGGCCGGTCTGGCATGCTGCACAGCAAGGCGCGGACCATGGAGCAGACCGTACCAGGGCCGTTTCAAAGTCGGGGGGAGGGGGCCGGATTCCGAGCAAGAAGTGGCATGCGACGGGTTGCGAGTCTTAGAGGATTCTTGGAAGGGTGTGAGAAATCCCAAGAGAGGGTGATCCATCGGGTACTATTCACTCTACCGGTAAGCGGAGTGAAAGGAGCACC
>JAKPJZ010000039.1 GCA_029553955.1 Chloroflexota bacterium | reverse complement strand
GTTTGGCGGGCTGGCTGGCGTTGCTGGCTGCCCCGCGGGGCAGCCAGCAACGCCAGCCAGCCCGCCAAACCCCCATCCCGGGTCAGGGCCGGGCGCACGAGAACATGAGCCTGTGCAGGTTTGTCCGCGCCCAAGGGGTGGCAGCGGAGCAGACAGCCCGGCCAGCACCCGGGTGCCCCACAACTGTGGGATGTGCCCCCCTCGGGACTCCCAGGGGCGCCGGAAATCGTGCTATAATGGGGGTGCACGGAGATGGTTGGCCGCGTGCGGGCGGCCCTGGGCATAACAGGAGTCAGGGAGATGGAGGCGCAAGGGCATCTGGGCTTGGCGCTGGGCGGTGGCGGCGTGCGCGGCGGGGCGCACATCGGGCTGCTGAAGGTGCTGGACCGCGAAGGGATCAAGGTTGGGGCGATTGCCGGCACGAGCGCCGGGGGCATTGTCGGCGGCCTCTACGCCGCAGGCTTGCCGGCGCTCAAGATCGAGCGGCTGCTGTTGAGCTGCACGCCCGAGCAACTCCTCGAGCCCGACCCCTCGGGCTGGTCGCTGCTCAGCGCGCGGCGCTTCATCGAGCTCATCCACCGCCGCCTGGGGGAGGTACGCATCGAGGACCTGCCCCACCCCTTTGCCGCTGTGGCGGTGGACCTGCGCAGCTCGCGCCCGGTGTTCCTCACGTCGGGGCCGCTGGCGCGCGCCATCCAGGCCACCATGGCTGTGCCGGGGCTGCTCTGCCCCGTCGAGGAGGGCGACTGCCTGTTGGTCGATGGCGGCGTGCTCGACAACGTGCCGGTGGATGCGGCGCGCCAGCTCGGCGCACAGCGCATCCTGGCGGTGGATATCGGCGTGCCCGCCGATTTCCCGCTCGAGGCCGACTCCTTCGGGCTGCTGCCTGGCCGGGTGCCGCGGCTGCTCGAGCGCGTGCTCGCTCTCACCGGCCGCGATCGCGCCGCCCTCGCCGCGGCCAAGGCTATCGGCCTGCTCAGCGCCGAGGTCTCGGCCTATCGCCTGCGCGAGAGCCCGCCCGACCTGCTGCTGCGCCCCCACCTGGGCGAGATGGCCATTGCAGACTTGGGCCGCCTGCCCGAGGCCATCGCCATCGGCGAGCGCATGGCCGAAGAGCACCTCGACGAAATCCGGCAACTCTGCACGGGAAGAGAATAGCAACTACGGTGCTCGAGGATGGGGTCACGATGGCACCGCAGAGGCGCAGAGGGCGCAGAGGAGAACAACCAAAGAGAGCCTCTGCGTCCTCCGCGCCTCTGCGGTGTGGGCGAGGAGACCTCGCCCCTACGCCGCCGGGCCGCTACGAGAGCGAGTCGGGCTTGGAGAGCGCGGCCGCTTTCTTTTTCTCGCCGCGCCGCCGCAAAAGATGCAGCAGCAGCCAGATGACGAATGCGGGCACGGCCAAGAGCGGCACGACGAGCAGCACGATGTAGATCAGCGCATCGACGAGGAACTTGGACGTCTCGACCAGGCCGTTGAGGGCGCGCCGCACGGTCTGCAGCGGCTGCCAGCCCGGCTGGCCGATGGGCTCGGGCGCGCGCTCGCTGAGGTCGAGGCTGACGGTGGCCAACTGCACCGAGCGGTCGATGTACTGCATGCGGCCCTTGATGCGCTCGATGTCGCCGCGCACGTTGGTCAGCTCGCGGTAGATGGCCATGATGTCTTCGGCCTTGCCGGTCTTCTCGCGCACCGTGGTGAGCAGCTCGCGCAGCTCGGTCTCGGTGGCCTCGAGGTTCTTGAGCTGCGCCTCGATGTCGATGTACTCTTCGGTCACGTCCTGGCCGCCGGACTGCTCGCTGTTCACCTGCACGGCGAGCTTTTTCACCTCGGCGAGGAACGCTTCCATCTGCTCGGCGGGCACGCGCACGACCATGCCGCCGCGGAGGATGTTGTCTTGTCGCCACACGCTCGACGAGGAGACAAAGCCGCCGCGGGCCACGACCATGTCTTTGATGGTGGCGACGGTCTGCTCCGTCTCGCGCACGGTGAGGCTCAGGTTGGCCGTGAGGATGATCTTGCGCTCGGCCTCGATGGCCTTCAACGCCTCGCCCGACGCGGGAGCGGGCGCAGCCTGGGGCATGGCGGGCGCGGCGGTGGCCATGGCCGCGGGGCGGGGCGCACGCGCGGAGTCGTAACTGGCCTCGTTGGTTTTGGCGCGCTGGGCGGCGCAGCCGGCCACGAGCAGGGCCAGCAGCAGGGCGGCGATGGGCAGGGAACGCAGCAGGCGTTTCATGTGAGACCCCCTCTGTGGAACACAAGAACGATACAACAGGAGTTGCCTTCTACCATACAGACGTGGGGCGTGGCGCAATAGTTCCGCGATGTGTACACCGGGTTCGTAGTTGGCGGTGAAGCGCCAACTACGAACCGGCGCTGTTATATACCATAGCTCAGGCGCGCGGCCAGCCGTGGCGGCAGGCCCGCCTCGCGCATGAGCGCCTGCGTCTCCTCGATGGGGTAGGGCACGCGGCGGTACTCCAGCGTGCCGGCGTCGGGGTCGAGCAGGATGAAGCTGGCCCGTGGGTCGCCGTCGCGCGGCTGGCCTACGCCGCCGGGGTTGATGATGGCGCGCGCGTTGCGGTAGCGAAAGGGCTCACCGAGCGACAGCTCGATGGCCGGGGGGCGCGGCTCGCGGCGCGTCGGCTCTTGGAAGATGGCCGGCACGTGGGTGTGGCCCACCAGGCAGGTGAGGGTATCAAAGTGGGCCATGTTCTCGCGGGCAATCGCCGGGTTGAGCACATACTCCCAGATGGGGTAGCGCGGGCTGCCGTGGACGAGGGTAAAGCCTTCCAGCCGCACGCGCTCGGGCAGGCCGTCGAGCCAGGCCCGGTTCGCCGCCGAGAGCGTGCGGCCGGTCCATTCGGCGGCAGCGCGGGCATCGGCGTTGAAGGTCGCCAGGTCGAGCTTGCCCAGCGCGCCCCAGTCGTGGTTGCCGGCCACACATACCAGGTTGGGCAGGCCCTGCACGCGAGCGGCGCACTCGTTGGGCTGCGGGCCATAGCCCACTATATCGCCCAGGCACCAGACCGCATCCACCGGCCCCGCATCGGCAAGCACCGCTTCGAGGGCGGCGAGGTTGCTGTGGATGTCGCTGAGAATGAGGTAGCGCATGGCACCATCCTGTGTACGGCCTTGAGGCTGCCTGCATATTAGCACAGAATCGGGCCGCGGGCCAGTGTGGGCAACCGGCCCTCATGCTCCGCCCCCTCCTGGCCCAGGGCCGGGCGAGGGCGAAGCTGGCAGCCGGCTATTGCCCGGACCTGAGGTGGGTGAGTGGGCTCTGCCTCTCGCAGCAGCACGCCAATGATGGTATAATAGCGTCGCTGAACAATCGTTCTCCGCCAATAGCGAAAGCTGAGCGCATATGGCCAAACCACACAGCCGCTGGGTCTGCCAAAAGTGCGGCAGCGTCCAGGCCAGGTGGCTGGGGCGCTGCCCCGACTGCAACGAATGGGAAACGTTGGTCGAAGAGAAGGAGCCTGCCGAGGCGGCACGCCGGCCGTCGCGCGGCACCTGGATCCCCACCAGCGAGGCCAGGCCGCTGTCGCAGGTGACGAGCGGCCGTTTCGATCGCATCGCCGTGCCGCTCGAAGAGCTGAACCGGGTGCTGGGTGGCGGCATCGTACCCGGCTCGGCCATCCTCATTGGCGGCGACCCGGGCATCGGCAAGTCGACGCTGCTGTTGCAGGTGTCGGGGCTGCTGGCGCAGGGCGGGCGGCGCGTGCTCTACGCCTCGGGCGAGGAGTCGGCCCAGCAGGTGCGCCTGCGCGCCGACCGCCTGGGCATCACCGGCGACGAGCTCTACATCCTGGCCGAGACCAACCTCTCGCAGATCCTCGGCCACATCGAGCACCTCAAGCCCGCCCTGGCCGTGGTCGACTCTATCCAGTCGGTCTACCTGGAAGACCTGACCGCCTCGTCCGGCTCCATCAGCCAGGTGCGCGAGGGCGCCGCGGCGTTGCTGCGCCTGGCCAAGTCGACCCAGATCCCCATCATCATCGTCGGCCACGTCACCAAGGCCGGCGCCATCGCCGGGCCGCGCGTGCTCGAGCACATTGTCGACGCCGTGCTCTACCTCGAAGGCGAGCGCTTTCACGCCTACCGTCTACTGCGCAGCGTCAAGAACCGCTTTGGCTCGACCAACGAGGTCGGCGTCTTTGAGATGAGCGAGGGCGGCCTGGCCGAGGTGACCAACCCCTCGCAGGTCTTTCTCTCCGAGCGGCTCGAAACGGCGCCCGGCTCGGCCATCGCGGTGACCATGGAGGGCACGCGGCCCATCCTGGTGGAGGTGCAGGCGCTGGCCAGCCCCACCAGCCTCAGCCTGCCGCGGCGCACGGCCAACGGCATCGACTATAACCGGCTATTGATCCTGGCGGCGGTGCTCAACAAGCGCGTGGGCCTGGGCCTGGCCACGCAGGATATCTTTGTCAACGTTGTCGGCGGCCTCAAGGTCAGCGAGCCCGCGGCCGACCTGGCGGTGGCCGTGGCTATCGCGTCGAGCTACCGCAATCAGCCCGTGGCGTCGGACCTGGCCATCGTCGGCGAGATCGGCCTCTCGGGCGAGCTGCGCTCGGTGGGGCAGATCGACAAACGCCTGCGCGAAGCCGCCAAGCTGGGCTTCCGCAGGTGCTTGGTGCCGCGGGTCATGGCCGAGCAGATGCACGGCAGCCAGGGCATCGATGTCGTCTGCGCCGGCTCGCTGGCCGAGGCGCTGCAGGTGGCGCTGGTGCGAGGGGCAACGGGCTGAACCGCCAAGGCGCGAAGACGCCAAGGGGAACAAGGGGCCGGACTCCCGAACTTGTTCGGGCCGTGCCACGGTGTGGCGCCCGCTGCAAGTGGGGAACGCCCGAACAAGTTCGGGAGTCCGAATGAACCCGAACAAGTTCGGGAGTCCGAATGAACCCGAACAAGTTCGGGAGTCCGAATGAACCCGAACAAGTTCGGGAGTCCGAATGAACCCGAGCAAGTTCGGGAGTCCGAATGAACCCGAGCAAGTTCGGGAGTCCGAATGAACCCGAACAAGTTCGGGAGTCCGAATGAACCCGAACAAGTTCGGGAGTCCGAATGAACCCGAACAAGTTCGGGAGTCCGAATGAACCCGAACAAGTTCGGGAGTCCGAATGAACCCGAACAAGCTCGGGAGTCCGAATGAACCCGAACAAGCTCGGGAGTCCGAATGAACCCGAACAAGCTCGGGGGGTCCGGGGGCCGGCCCGAACAAGTTCGGGGGTCCGGGGGCCGGCCCGAGCAAGTTCGGGGGTCCGGGGGCCGGCCCGAACAAGTTCGGGGGTCCGGGGGCCGGCCCGAGCAAGTTCGGGGGTCCGGGGGCCGGCCCGAGCAAGTTCGGGGGTCCGGGGGCCGGCCCGAACAAGTTCGGGGGTCCGGGGGCCGGCCCGAACAAGTTCGGGGGTCCGGGGGCCGGCCCGAACAAGTTCGGGGGTCCGGGGGCCGGCCCGAACAAGTTCGGGGGTCCGGATGTATTATCCGTCTCCCCACGGCGCGGTCAGATCGTCGCCGCAGGCGTGTGTAGGGGTGCGGTGCAGGGGCTGCAGGCCGGGCGCATCTGCGGGCGGCAGCGCGGCCTCGTCGGGCTTGTCGGAGAGGCCAAAGACGAGCGCGCCGCGCGCGTTGGCCGCCAGCGCCGCCTGGCGCACCTCCTCGGTGATGAGTATCTCCTCGCGCAGCCGCTGGGCGTCGGGTGCCTGGTCGCTCAACTGCCCGAAGCGGGCCATGGTGGCCAGGTACTCGCGGCGGCGGAACTCTTTGAAGGGCGTCGGGTCGCCGGCCGCGACGTGATGTGCGATCTCTATGTGCAATGCTCGCAGCCGCGGCTCGGCCAATGCGGCCTGCGGCGCCAGGTGAGCCAGGAAATCGTGAAAGTTGCGCAGTTCGCCCCTCTGCACCGCCTCCACGAGCGCCGCGAGCTCCACCAGGCCCGCGCCGATGGCCAGGCAGATGTAGGCCAGATAGTCCTGGTTGTCGGCGGTGAAGGGGTGGTAGGGTGGGCGGTTGAGCTCGCCGTAGGCGCGATCAAAGGCGGTCTGGTCGAAGCGCGGGCCGAGCAGCGCGGCGACGGTGTCGCGCACGCCGTCAGTGCGGGCGCGGTCGACGGCGCCGTCGTTGCGGCCGCGGGCGCCCAGGGCCGTCTTGTCGAGGTCGAGCAGCAGCGCCGTGCCCGGCCCGAGCGCGAGGCCATCGGCCTCGGCCAGCGTCAGGAAATCGCCCAAGAGCGCCCAGCGGTTGGCCAGGCAGAGCTCGCCCTCGCGCTCCAGCCGCGGCGGCGTGGAACGGTCTTCGCTGGCGATGAAGGCGCGGCCGGGCCAGCCGCCGGCGGCCAGGATGTTGCGGAAGGCCGTGCCGTCGAGCAGGCGCGTGTCGCCCACGTAGAGCAGCCGCTCCAGGCCGGGCCGGGCGCGGCGCAAGAGCCAGGCGATGGCCTGGCCGTAGGCTGGGTCGGCCTTGCGCGGCACCTGCGGGCCGGCGAGGCCCATCTCGCGCCAGGCAGCGGCCAGCCCGGGCAGCGCCGGGTCGGCCGGCTGCAGGTTGCGGTAGACGACGCGGTCGCCCAGGAACTCGGCGAGCGTGGTGCGCCCATGGAGCCTCATCGCCACCCCTCCAGGTAGCCCTCGGCCGCCAGCAATTCGGCGTTGAGGATGGCGCCGCCGGCTGCGCCGCGCACCGTGTTGTGCGCCAGGACCACCATTTTGATGTCGTTGACCGCGCAGGGCTGGATGCGGCCCACGGTGACGGCCATGCCGCCCCCAGCATCGCGGTCACGCCGCGGCTGCGGGCGGTCGTCTTCGCGGCGCACGACGATGAGCGGCTGTGGTGCGCTGGGCAGCCCCAGGCCCGCCACCTGACTGCGGTAGCCCTGCAGGGTCTCGATCACCGCTTCAGCCGCGGCCCGCCGCTCGAGGCCAATCGTGAGGCAGGCGGTGTGGCCATTGCGCACAGCCACCCGGTTGCATTGGGCGCTGATGACAAGCGCTGCCGGCTGCACTTCAGTGCCCACCACGCGGCCCAATATGCGGCGTGGCTCGCGCTCCAGCTTGGCCTCCTCGCCGGCCACATAGGGCAGGATGTTGTCGACCATGTCGAGCGCAGCCAGCCCCGGGTAGCCCGCGCCCGAGAGGGCCTGCAGCGTCACTACGTGCACATGGCGCACACCGAAGGCATCGCTCAGCGGCTGCAGCACGATGGCCAGCGGCGCGCTCGCGCAGTTGGCCGTGGTGACGATGAGCCCCGTCCACCCCCGGCCCCGGCGCTGCGCATCGAGCAGCGCCAGGTGGGCGGCGTTGATCTCGGGGATGAGGATGGGGACGTCGGGGTCCATGCGGTGGCTGGCCGCGTTCGACGAGACGACCACGCCGCCCCGGGCCAGGTCCTCCTCCAGCGCGCCCGCCACATCGCTCGGCAGCGCCGAGAAGGCCAGCGGGCAACCCAGCGCCTCGGCAGTGGCCGGCCGCAGCGCCAGGTCGCGCACCGAGGGCGGCATGTCACCATCGAGCGCCCAGCGGCAGGCGTCGGCGTAGCGTTGGCCGGCCCGCCGCTGCGAGGCCGCGAGCGCCGCCACACGGAACCAGGGGTGATGCTCGAGGAGCTGCACGAACCGCTGGCCCACGGCGCCCGTCGCGCCAAGCACGGCTACGGGAATCCTGTCGGGCATGGTCTACTCCAGTCTGCACAGACGCCCCATGGGGCACCACACACGATGAAGACGGAGCCATTCACCGCAGAGGCGCAGAGGGAAAACAGCCATAGAGAACCTCTGCGTCCTCCGCGTCTCTGCGGCGGATCTGGTGGCGGGCTAGGTGTTCAGTTCGCGATGGATGAAACGCACGGTGTCATCGACCTGCTCTTCGGGCACCACCACCGACACATGGTACTCGGAGACCGACTGTGCCACCGAGACAATCTGGGCGTCGAGGCGGCCCAGGGCGGCAAAGGTCTTGGGCACGAGGGTGGCACCGTCGCGGCCGGCGCCGCCGACGACTGAGATGGTGCCCACCTGGCTCAGGCAGGTCACCTCCGCGAGCAGCCCCCGCGCCAGGTCGTCGGAGAACTCGCGCTCGAGCGCGGCCAGGCTCGCTTCGGCCTCGCTCTGGCGCACCAGCAGGCTCAGGGTGCGCTCGGAGAAGGACTGGCTGAACATCAGCACCTCGACGCTGGCCCCGGCCAGCGCCGAGAGCGCCCGCCCGGCCACCGCGGTCGTCCAGCAGCCGCCGTTGCCGGCCACTTCGAGCAGGCGCAGGCCGCGGGTCGAGATGATGGCGGGCGGTCGCGGGCCGTCGAGCGCGGGCTGGCGCACGATGCGCGTGCCGGGGTGCGTGGGATGGAAGGTGTTGAGCAGTTGCAGCGGGATGCCGCGCTCCACCAGCGGCGCCACTGTCTTGGGGTGCAGCACTTCGGCGCCAAAGGCCGCCAGCGTGGCCGCATCGGCGTAGGAGAGCTCGGCCAGGGTGCGCGCCTCGGCCACGATGTTGGGGTCGGCGGTGAGGATGCCGTCCACATCGGTCCAGATCCACACGGCGCCGGCGTCGAGGCAGGCCCCCAGGATGGCGGCCGTAAAGTCGCTGCCGCCACGGCCGAGGGTCGTCGGCACGCCGTCGGCGGTGGCGGCGATGTAGCCGGTGACCACAGGCACGGCGCCGCGCCGCACGAGCGGCCACAGCCGCGCCTGTACACGCGGCCGGCTGGCCTCGAGGACGGGCTCGGCGGCGCCAAAGTGGGCGTCGCTGACGATCAGCTCGGTGGCCGGCACCGCCTCGGCGGCCACGCCGGCCTCGCGCAGGCGCGCTGCCAGCAAGGTGCTCGACAGCCGCTCGCCCGCTCCCGCCACCAGGTCGAGCGTGCGCACTGACGCTTCGCCGAGCGTGGCGATCGAGTCGCAATAGCGCGCGACATCGTCGATGTGGCCGGCGAGCGTGCTCAGCGCCGCCTCGAGCTCCTGCGGCGTCTGTAGCAGCGCCCGCGCCGCCTCCTCGTGGCGCGCCCGCAGGGCCTCCAGGCGCTCGCGTGCGGCTTCGCGGTTCGAGCACGCCGCGCGGGCCGCAGCAAAGAGCGCATTCGTTGCGCCGGCCATCGCCGACACGACCACCACCAGCTCGGGGTCCGTCGCGCGCGCCTGGGCGACCAACGCGGCGACCTGGGCGACACAGCGCGCATCGCTCAGCGACGAGCCGCCGAATTTCATGATCAGCATTGGGCATCCCTCGAGATGGGGGCCCTCACCCCCTGCCCCTCTCCCACTGCGGTGGGAGAGGGGAGATGCGCCCCCCGTTCTCTCGCGGTGGGAGAGGGGCAGGGGGTGAGGGCCAGAGAAAGGGGCCGGAGACGATATCAGCGCACTCAACTCGCCTGCAAGCCTGACAGGTCTACGAGACCTGTCAGGCTTGGGAGCTGCGCGGCCAACCCGTCTTGGCTCCGGACGGCCTGTGCGCCACATCGCGCATGGCGCACAGGCGTGCGCACTATGAACTCTCGTACAGGCCGCTACGACCCGATGTACCTGGCGTACAGCCCCTTGGCCAGCGCCTCGTCATCGGTGCCTTTGATGATGGCGCGGGCGTCGGGGAAGACGGTGAACTCGTAGCCTTCGGCCCGAAAGCGCAGCATGAACTCGTTGGCGGCCACCGGCCCCACCACCGGCCGCAGGCGCTCCGCGAGCTGCGCCAGCGAGAGCCCGCCCGCGCCGGGCATGGCGATGTGGATGGCGTTGCGGCCGCAGAGCGAGGTCGCCTGTGGGCCGCTGGCCGGCTCGAGATAGTCGTAGCGCTGCTGGCCGCAGGCGGGGCAGCTCGGCACGCGCACCGTCACCGCCACCTGGTCAAAGTGCTGGTCCCAGATGTCGATGGTGAGCAGGCCGGGGTTGAGCGTGCCCTTGCCGGCCAGCAGCTTGAGCGCCTCCGCGGCTTCGAGGGCGCCGATGATCTTGACCACCGGGCCCAGGATGCCGGCCACGTCGCAGGTGGGCGTCGAGCCCGGCGCCGGCATCTCGGGGAAGAGGCAGCGCAGGCAGGGTGTGCGCCCGGGCACGATGGTCATGGTGACGCCATAGCTGGCCAGCACGCCGCCGTAGACCCAGGGGATGCCGAGCTTGAGGCAGACGTCGTTGACCAGGTAGCGGGTGGCGAAATTGTCGGTGCCGTCGAGCACCAGGTCGGCCCCGGCGACGAGCGCCTCGACGTTGGTGGGGTTGACGTCCATCACCCGCGGCTCGATGGTGACGCTCGAGTTGATGCGGCGCAGCTTGCGCGCGGCGGCCTCGGCCTTGGGCAGGTTGTGTGCGATGTCGTCCTCGTCGTAGAGCGCCTGGCGCTGCAGGTTGTTCAGCTCGATAAAGTCGCGGTCGACGAGCACCAGGTGGCCCACGCCGGCGCGCACCAGGCTATCGGCGATGTGCGTGCCCAGCGCGCCCGCGCCGATCAGCACCACCCTGGCGTCGAGCAGCGCCCGCTGCCCCGCGGCGCCAAACTCGGCGAATTGCATCTGCCGGGCATAGCGCTCCAGCCCCGGCTCAGCACTCTGCTCGGTCATGGCACACCTCTTCTTGCGATTCCGGCGGCATGGGAGCCGCCTCTGCTACTTGCTGGATAGGCGCCTGGCTCAATCTTCGAGATCCAGCGGCGCGTCGGCAATGTGCCCGTTGCGCTCGATGCGCCCCGAGTATACCCGGCAGTCGTAGCCATCCTCGATGGCCACGACGAGGTAGCCGAACGGCCCGCCAAAGCTGCGCGCCAGCCGCCGGTCGATTGACGACGGGGCTGCCTGGCCGTCGGGGTGTGAGTGGTAGCAGCCGAGAATCTGCCGGCCCGCCCGGCGCGCCGCCTCCCACACGCGCACGTGGTCCAGCGGGTCGATCTCGAAGCGGTCGCCGCTCTCGGCCGCGAACGCGTTGCGCGTCGCTTCCACGGCGAGCACCTCGTCGCCCTGCCCCACGAGCAGGCCGCAACACTCGTCGGGATAGGTCGCCGCCGCGTGGTCGGCGATGCGCTCGAGCAACTGCTTGGAAATGCGCACCCGTGCCTCCTGAAATGGTCGGAGTGGGCCAGCCCGCCCAGCGACCGGGTTCATGCTGCGCGCATGCGCCTCCTGGTTTAGGGCCGGGTGGCGGCTTCGCCCTCGCCCGGCCCCGGGCCAGGAGGGGGTTGTGGTGGGTTGGCTGGCGCCGTTGCCCTCCCGCGGGAGGGCAACGGCGCCAGCCAACCCACCACAACCCCACCTCAAGGGGTCCACACCGGGGCAGTGCGGAGCGCGCAAGCCGGTTGCCACCCGCGCGCGGGGAGACACCTGACAGGTCTCCGGAGACCTGTCACACCGTTTTCCATGGCGGGCAGGCGATTGGCAGAAACTCCGGCAGAGGCCTGCCCATGCCGCGGCTAGGGCCCCCCGCTACCCGTCCCCCGTCGCGGGGGAATGGGGCTGTCTTTGCCCGTACCGCATTGCTTGCTTGCCGTTTCTTGGCCACACAGGACGCGGTCGAGCGCCCCCATTCCCCCGCGACGGGGGAACGGTAGGGGGGGCCTAGCCTGCAGCAGGAGAAACCGTCTGCCAGCCGCGGCACCAGCTGGACCGAGTTCTTGCCAGAAAGCAGTCGCTGGCCACCCGCCAGGGGAACTGGTGTGTCAGGTGTCTCCCCCCGCTCTGCGCCTCTGCGGTGCTACTCACCCGCGATCGATCCTCTCCAGGGCCTGGGCCAGGTCGGCGATGAGGTCGTCGGCGTCTTCGATGCCCACGGCATAGCGCACCAGGCCGTCGGAGACGCCGATGGCGCGGCGCTCGGCGGCGTCGAGCTCATAGTGCGACATCAGCGCCGGCTGTTCGACCAGGCTCTCGACGCCGCCCAGGCTGGGCCCCATGAGCGGGATGCGCAGGGCGTCGATAAAGGCCTGGACCCCCGCCATGCCGCCGCGCACCTCAAAGCTGACCACGCCGCCACAGCCCCGCAACTGCCGCACCGCCTGCGCATGGTCGGGATGCGAAGGCAGGCCCGGGTAAAAGACCGTTGCCACCGCCGGATGCGCGGCCAGGAAGCGGGCCACGCGCAGGCCGTTCTCGTTGTGCTGCGCCATGCGCAGCGCCAGCGTCTTGAGGCCGCGCAGCAGCAGGTAGGCGCAGCCCGCATCCACCACCCCGCCCAGCATGCCCAGCGCCTCGCGCAGCGGGCCGATGGTCGCCTGCGGACCCACCAGGATGCCGGCGAGCAGGTCGTTGTGCCCACCCAGGTACTTGGTGGCCGAGTGCACCACCAGGTCGGCGCCGTGCTCCAGCGGGCGCAGGTTGTATGGCGTGGCAAAGGTGCTGTCGACAAACAACCGGGCGCCATGGGCGTGCGCCAGCTCGGCCGTGCGCGCCAGATCGACCACACGCAGGTAGGGGTTGGTCGGGATCTCGGTAAAGACCAGGCGCGTGTTGGGGCGCAAGTTCCGTGCCAGGGCCTCTTCGTCGCCCACGGGCACGTAGCTCGTCTCCACGCCCAGGCGGCGCAGGAAGGTGTTGGCGAACTGGCGCGTCTTGCGGTAGAGGTCCTGCGTCACCAGCAGGTGGTCGCCCGGCGAGAGCAGGGTCAGCAGCGCCGTGGTCACCGCGTTCATGCCGCTGGCGCAGAGCACGGCATCCTCTGCGCCCTCCAGCGCGGCCATCTTCTCCTCCACCGCCCAGGCGGTGGGGTTGCCGTAGCGGCCGTACTCGCCGCGCTGCGGCCGGCCGCCGGCCTGTGTGGCCTCTTTGAACGCCCGCACATCGTCGGTGCCCTCGAAGGTATAGGTCGACGTCTGCACAATCGGCGTCGTCACCGCGTGATAGGGGTTCGGCCGCGCCTCGCCGGCGTGCACCGAGCGGGTGGAGAAGCCGGGGGGCTGTTGCTGATCCATGGTCGTGCTCCTCTACGTGAGACGTGAGACGGAAGACGTGAAACGTGAAACGTAAAACGTAATACGTGTTCCGTGTTGCGTAGGCAGTCACGGATTACGCATCACGCATTACGAAAAACACCCCCTTCAGGACTTGAAGAGGGTGTGCGCGATACTGCAAACACTCGCCTCTCATCTTCCAGATCAATCTGCCGGACTTGGCACCAACTAGCTGCGCCGCCGTGCACCGCTGCCGGTGGCGTGGCCTGGTTGCCGAGGCTTCACAGGGCCGGTCCCTCCGCCTCTCTGGATAAGAGCGCCGTGTAGGCTATGCAATTGCCGATAGAGTAGCACGGATGCCCGAGTCTGTCAATTCGAGCAGTTGTTCAGGCTGTCATTGGGCAGAGGCCCCTTGTACCACAACCGTACGTGACCGAAGAGGCGCGGCGTCCGGGCGCTGAGCTCCGCACGTGGCCGGAAATTCCCCCTCCGGGCCAGAGCCGGGCCGTACGCGCAGCGGTCAGCCGGCCGCTACCCGGACCGCCTGCGCTTGCCCGCATCAAGTACGGTTTCGCCATGAATGACCGAAGGTAGAGGCGCTGTTGGACTTGACAACATGATGCAACTCTCTATACTTGCATGGCCGTTGCATGAAGGTGAGTATCGCCACTTGACGGCATGGCTGCGATGCCCGACCTGTTTCGGGCTTGACAACAGGATGCAAGCCGCCATGCTTGCACACCAGTTGCAGATAGGCGAGCGTCTTCACTTGACGGCATGGATAGCATATGCCGGTCTGTTGAAGGCTTGACAACATGATTGAGTTGGCTACACTGGCCATGACAGCACGTACTACGCATCACGCATCAGGCATCACGTAGTACGCATCACGTAGACACAACCACATAGCGCCGCCTCGGCAGAGGTGCAAGATACCCGGAGGCCGGCCTGACGCGTCGTATGACGCGCCGGGCCGGCCTTTTTGATTCCCTGGCGGCCGGGCGGGGCACGGGTGACGCGCGGGGCACCGTGGCTATGCGTTTAGAGCGGGCACGGGGCATATGCGCACGGACGACACAGCACACGCACCCGCGCCCGACGATACGACGCGCATGCCCAACTGTGGGCGTGCTACACATGAAAGGAGCGTTCATCATGTTGGCGTACTGCATCACCTGGTTGCGGACGACCCGCCTCTACCGCCACGTCATGCCCGAGGAGGGCCAGGACCTGGCGGAGTATGCGCTGCTGATCGGGTTGATCGCGGTGGCGGTG
This sequence comes from Chloroflexota bacterium, assembly GCA_029553955.1. GTDB lineage: Bacteria > Chloroflexota > Anaerolineae > SpSt-313 > SpSt-313 > JAKPJZ01. The sequence goes on along the minus strand of JAKPJZ010000039.1, from coordinate 13,521 downwards.
GTTGCCGCCGTTGTAGTACTTGGGGAGAACATCAACGGTGCCTTCGAGAAGATCGGAGACGCGCTGAAGGACTTCGTACCGGAAACACCGGCGTAGGGGCGTCGCACCACGAGGAACACTGGCACCCAAGCTGGTGGGGCGATGGGGCGCACCCGTTGCCCCGCCAGGAAGGCGGTACACCTGACAGGTCTCCGAGACCTGTCAGGTGTACCGCCCGGGGGTGAGGGCCCCCCTTCCGTTCCCCCGTCGCGGGGGAATTGGGTTGGGCTTGCCGCAAACCTGGCAGGTCTCCGAGACCTGTCAGGTTTGCCGGCCCGTGGGTGGGGGCCCCCCTTCCGTTCCCCCGTCGGGGGGGAAGTGGGTTGAGTTCGGAGCACACCTGACAGGTCTCCGAGACCTGTCAGGTGTGCCGTCCCGTGGGTGGGGGCCCCCCTTCCGTTCCCCCGTCGCGGGGGAATTGGGTTGGGCTCGGAGCAAACCTGACAGGTCTCGGAGACCTGTCAGGTTTCCGGGCCTGGCGGTGGGGAGACCCCCTACCGTTCCCCCCCGTGGGGGGAATAGGTTGGGTTCGCCGCAAACCTGACACACCGGGTTCTAAGGGGCAAAACGATTGGCAAGAACTCGGCAGGCGGCCCTCGTGCCCTGAACCAACCCGGCACCTCGCTGGGTGCTGGCCGGCGATTGGAAATCGCGCCTGGAGGGCCTGCGGCCGGTCGTCCACCTCCGTGGACGAGACCCGGAACCTGTCGGCGCAGGCCGACAACCGGCCGCAGGCCCCCTTGGGCACGCAGTGCCTCCTGAGCCCCGGTTTCCAACCGGCCGGAGGATGTTCCGGTCGTTGATCCAGGGTCCGATATCGGGCCGGGTTTTTGCCAGAACATGCGCCCGGATTGCGGGCCATGGAAAACGGTGTGACAGGTCTCCGAGACCTGTCAGGTTTCCGGCGAACGCTCACCAGGGAAATGAGGAGGCATTGACGTGCATAGACAGAGAGAACGGGGTCAGGCCGTCGCCGAGTTCGCCATACTGCTGCCGGTGTTGGCGCTGATCGTCCTCGGCTGCCTGGACCTGGGGCGGGTGTTCTCCGTCTGGCTGGCGCTCTCCAACGGCACGCGCGAGGGCGCCGACTATGTGGCCGCCAACCCGACGGCGCGCTGGGAAGACGTCGAAGCGCACGCGCTGGCCGATCTCGGCGACCTGGAGCGCCTCGAGCGGCAGGGCGTGCTGCTCGGTCCCATCGACTTTGACATTGACCCCGACACCGCGGACGAGCGCATCGGCGGCCAGCCCGTCACGGTGACGGCGCAGTGCTCGGTGACCTTGGTGACCACCTACCTCTTCAAGGGCCAGCCGGTCGCCATCAAGGCGAGCACACAGATGGCCGTCCTGCCGGGGAAGAAATGAGCCTAGAGATGAAACAGCGCATCACAGGTGCCGGTTCGCAGCGTGGCATGGTGCCGCGCCCGGGCCCCTGCAATTCCCAGGGCCAGGCGCTGGCCGAGTTCGCGCTCATCCTGTTCGTGCTCATGCTGCTGGTGATGGGCATTGTCGATTTTGGGCGCGCCGTCTATATGCAGAGCGTGCTGGCCAACGCGGCGCGCGAGGGCGCCCGCGCGGCCATCGTGGAACCCGCCGGCAAGATGAAGCTGGTCGGCGAAGCGGCGGCGGCCGAGTTCGCGCTGGCGGGCGCGGTGGCGCCTGGCGCCACGCCGGCGGTCACGGTGACCGATGACTATGTCCAGGTGGTGGTCACGAGCACCTTCCAGCCCGTCACCGGCCTGATCGTCAAGGCGGCGGGGATCGATGAGAAGGGCCTCGTGCTGCAAGGCAGCTCCAAGATGAGGAGGGAATGATGGACAGGCTCATCTGCGATGCCGGGCAGGCCACACCCCGCCGGCGCTGGGAGCGCGGGCAGACCCTGGTCGTGGTGGCGGTGCTGATCGTGGGCCTGGTGGCCTTCCTGGGCCTGGTCATCGACGGCGGCAACGTCTACGCCGAGCGCCGCCAGATGCAGAACGCCGCCGACGCCGCCGCGCTCGCCGGCGCCCGTGAATGGGCGCGCACGCAGGGCAGCGACCCCGCCGCGGTCTATGCCGCCGTCGAGCAGTACGCCAACCAGTTCGACGAGCCGGAGCGCGGCATCGATGTCGTTGCCAGCGCCATTATCACCGGCACCCACGTCACCGTGACCGTGTCGGAGACGGTGCCGGCCTATTTTATCCCGGTCATCGGCATCTCCAGCTTGCAGGTGGGCGCAGTCGCCAGGGCGGGGGTCTACGAGGTGACCACAAGCGGCTGTGGCCTTCTCCCACTCACTGTGAAAGAGCGCAGGCCACAGGATCCAGCGGCACCCGAAGAGTGGCCGGTTGCGGGCAAGACATTCATGCTGTGGGACAGCAACTCATCCGACGAGTTCCATGGCTGGCTCAACCTCAACGGCAAGAGCGGCAACGCCGACGAGCTCAAGTGCTGGCTGGCGTGCGAGGGGCCGTGTAACAAGTACCCGATGCCGCCGATCGAGCTGTGCGACTGGGAGAACGGCACCCCTGGGCTCAAGACCGCGGCGTTGCAGCCAATCCGTGACTGCCTGGTCGGCAAGGTCGTGCTGATCCCCATCTATGATATCCGGTGCGACAAGAACCCGAAAGATCCAAAGGAAGAGAATGACGAGGACGCCGCACAAGGGGTGCCCGCGCCGACATGCGTCTGGGTCGACGACCTCGGAACCGCGAACAGCAACTATCGCATCGTGCGCTTTATGCCGTTCTACATCAGCGCAGTCGCCCCCACCGGTAATCCCAAGTATATCGAGGGGCACATCGTGGAACAGTACATACCCGAAGAAGGCTGCGTGAAAGGGTACGAGTCCGGCTTTTCCGACGTCGCCACCGTCCGGCTGGAGCCGGTTGATTGAGCCCAGATCCCGCACCTAGCAGAGGCGGCTCCCATGCCGCCGGTTTGCCGGATGCGGCGCGCTCCGTCGATGATATCGCCCCGGCGCAGACTCCGGCGGCATGGGAGCCGCCTCTGCTAGGTGCGGAGAACAGCCTCTGCTAGGTGCGGAGAGCCGCCTCTGCTAGGTGCGGAGAACAGCCTCTGCTAGGTGCGGAGAACAGCCTCTGCTAGGTGCGGAGAACAGGCTGAGATGGGTGCCTGGGGCCACATGCAGGGTAAGTGAGCTGCCACGGCAGCTCGCAGACGAGGAGGCAACGATGGACACGCTGCAGCCCAAAGGCGACGCCTCGCCCCGCCGGCGCTGGGAGCGCGGGCAGACCTTGATCGTGGTGGCGGTGCTGATTGTGGTCCTGGTCGCTTTCCTGGGGTTCGTCATCGACGGCGGCAACGCCTACGCCCAGCGCCGCCAGATGCAGAACGCGGCCGACGCCGCGGCGCTGGCGGGGGCGCAAAAGCTGGCGGGCACGGAGGGCGAGGTGGACGAGGCCGCCCGCGTCGCGATCAGCGCCGTCGCCCAGCAGTACGCGAAGAGCAACGGTGCCGAGAGCTGTGACACCAGCATCGACGGCACACACGTCACCGTCGTTGTCAGCAAGACCGTGTCCACCTACTTTGTCCCGGTGATCGGCATCCACGAACTCACCGTCGGCGCTGCGGCCCGGGCGGGGGTCTACAAGGTGACCGGCGCTGTTCTGCCGCTCACCATCGAGGAGCGCCCGACCACGGTGGATGGGGAAGTCCTGCAGTGGCCTCAGCCGGACGTCGATTTCACAATCTGGGATACGGACCCGAGCACCTCGGCCTCGGGAAAGGACGATGTGAGGCCGCAGTTCTACGGCTGGCTCAACCCCAACGGCGGCGGCGGCAACGCCAGCGAACTCAAATGCTGGTTGGAGTGCCCACAGCCCTGCGACAAGGGGCCGATGCCGCCAATCGCGCTCGATACCTGGGTGAATGGCGACTCCGGCGCCAAGAACTCGGCGTTGCGCAAGATGGGCGAGTGCTGGGAGAACAAGGTGGTGCTGATACCGATCTACGATCTCAGGTGCGACTGGAAAGAGGAGAAAGACAAAGACAAAGGGGCTGAGCACGCTGCCGAGAGCGAAGCCGCCGGAGGGAAGGGCGGACCTCATCCCTCGAAAACGCCCAAGCCTACGGATACACCCAAGCCCTCGGCGACACCGGAGCCCACATCCTGCTGGATCAAGGGCCTGGGCAACGGCAAAGTGAACTATCACATCGTGCGCTTTATGCCGTTCTACATCACCGGGGTCGACTCCACCGGCAACCCCAGGTCCATCAGTGGGCACATCGTCGAAGACTATGTGGCCGGTACCGACTCGGTGCAAGGCTACAAGCGCGGCTTTTCCGATATCTCGACCATCCGGCTGGAGCCGATTCCGACGCCGGCACACTGAACCGGGCCGCCGCAGCCACTGCGGGCACTATTGGGCGGCTGCGCTGGCCGGCGGCTGACCGGGCCTGGCCCGGGTGGGGTTCCATCCTGGCCGTGGGCGAAGCAAGCCCGGATGGCTGGCAGGCGGTATCAGATTCGCGCGGGCGGCAGCCCCGCCCGCGCATAGAAAGAAGGACGTATGGTACTGAGCCAACGCCGAGGATACCTGTGGTTGGCCGCGGGGCTGATCGTGGCCCTGCTGGCGGGCCTCATGGCCTTCATCTTTCTGCAGCGCGCCGCGCTGGCGCCCCAGGCGGCGCAGACGGTGGCGCGGGTGCCGGCGCTGTTCGCCACCAAAGACATCCCGGTGCACACGCCGCTCACGGCGGCCGACGTGGAGGTGCGCCAGGTGCCGGCCGAGCTGCTGGCGCAGGATACCCTGGCCGCCCCCGAGGACGCTGTGGGCATGCTGAGCACCACCGGCATCGCCGCCGGCGAGGCCATCCTCAGCCGCCGCCTGATCGCCCCCGACTATGTGGGGCCGCGCGTCGCCCTGTCGATGGCGCCCGACCAGGTGGCCATCGCCTTCGGCGCCGAGGACCTGCTGAGCACGCTCGACGTCTACCAGGCGGGCGACCACGTCGATATCATGGTCTCGCTCGATCCCGACAAGGGCGGCTCGGGGCCCGAGGCGCCGCTGCAGACGCTGACGGCGCTGCAGGATGTGCGCGTGGCGGCGGTCATGCGCAACAGCGCCGCGGAAGGGAAGCAGGGCAGCGTGCGCGCCATCCTGCTGGCGGTGGACCCGCAGGATGCGCTGATGCTCAAGCACTTTCGCGATGCCGGCGCCGTGGCCGACCTGGCGCTGCGCAGCCCGGCCGCCGAGGGCGAGTTTGACGTGAACCCGGTCGATACCGACTACCTGTCGAGCCGCTACGATATTGTCAGTTGGCGGGGGGCGCGATGAGCGCCGAAGCGCGGCGGCCGGCGCCGGTGGGCGAGTGGCCCGTGGGGCGCGGCAGGCGTGTCCTCGTGGCCACGCCCGAGTGCACGGCCGGCGCGGCGCTGGCCGGCGTGCTGCGCGGCCACGGCTACCGGGCCACGGTGGCGGCGACTGGCGCCGAGGCGCTGCGCGCGGCGCGGCTCGAGGCGCCCGATGCCGCTGTGGTCGACCTGGAGCTGGCCGGCATGAGCGCCACCGAGCTGATCCGCGCGCTGCGCGCCGGCGAAGAGACGGCGGCGGCGCCGATCATCGCCCTGAGCACGAGCGCCGACGCTGCCCAGCGCCTGGCCGGCCTGCGCGCCGGGGCCAACGACTATCTGATGGCGCCGGTCAGCGATCAGGAGCTGCTGGCACGCCTGGCGACGGCGCTGGCCCTGTGCCCGCAAAAGGCCGGCCTGTTGCTGCTCGTCTTGGGCAGCAAGGGCGGCGTGGGCGCCAGTGTGGTGGCCGCCAACCTGGCCCTGGCGCTGCAGCACGCGGGGCGTGGGCAGGTGCTGCTGGTAGACGTCGCGCGGCCCCAGGGCGCGCTCGACGTGCTGCTCAACGTGCGCCCCAGCGGCGCCGCGGCGCAGTTGCTCGGCCGGCTGGGCGAGCTCGAGCCGGGCGACTTGGGGGGGTTCTTTACGCCGCATGCCAGCGGCCTGCAGGCGCTCCTGCTCGAGGGGGCCGGCCCGGCGCCGCAGCCCGAGGCGCTGCGCAGCCTGCTGGCCACGCTGCGCCAAGTGCAGGACCTGGTCGTCGTCGATGGCGGCTCGCTGCTCGACGAGCCCGCCGCCGCCTTGGCCGAGCTGGCCGACCGCGTGCTGCTGGTGTTGACGCCCGAAATCCCGGCCGTGCGCAATGCCAAGCGTTGCCTGCAGTGGCTGGGCGAGCTGGGTGTGGGGCCGGGGCGGGTGGTGCCGGTGCTCAACCGCTATCCGCAGCCGGGCGGGCTGCCACGCGGCGATATCGAAGGCGTCTTGGGCCTGCCGCTTGGGGGGTGCCTGGCCAACGAGGTGCGCCTGGTGGCCTATAGCGTCAACCGTGGCGTGCCGCTGGCCGCCAGCCATCCCCAGAGCGGCCTGGCGCGGCAGGTGGCGGCGCTGGCCGGCAGCGTGACCCAAGTAGCCGGCGGCGGCGAGGCGCCCGCGCCGCGGCTGCTGCTGAGGCTGCCGTTTGTACGCCGGCTGAGCCAGGCATGAGCATATGAGGAGGCATAGTCCATGGCACTGCTGATCGGCTTGATGGTTGCCCTGGCCATACTCGCACTCTTTGCCGGCGCCCACAGCCTGGCGGCGCAGTCGGGCGCCGTCTCGGCGCGCATGCAGGCCTACGCCGCCCCCGAGCGTATGACGGGCGAGCGGGGCCAGCGGCGCCTGCTGGCCGGCCTGTTCAAGGGCGTGGAACACCTGCTGAGCGGCCAGGCCTTCTTCCGCCGCCTGGAGCTGCGCCTGGCGCAGGCCAACGTGCCCATGGCGGCCGTGGAATTCCTGATGCTGATGCTGGGCGCCGGCCTGTTCGCGGCTGCCCTGGGCTACCTGCTGCGTGGCCAGGTGATCTCGGGCGCCGGCGGTGGCGCCGTGGGCTTGTTCGCGCCTTGGCTCTGGCTCGAACGCAAGCGCCACAAGCGGGTACAGGCCTTCCACGGGCAGTTGGCCGATATCCTGCCCATGATGATCGGCGCGCTGCGCGCCGGGCACTCGATCCCCACCGCACTCGACCTGATCCGCAAAGAGCTGCCGCCGCCCGCCTGCGAAGAGTTCGACCGCGTGCTCACCGAGATGGGCCTGGGCGTGGGCCAGACCGAGGCGCTGAACAACCTGGCGCGGCGCATGGAGAGCGACGATCTGGAGCTGGTCGTCGCTGCCATCAACATCAGCCACGACGCAGGCGGCAAGCTCTCGCATGTGCTGGAAAAGATCGCCGACACCGTCATGGAGCGCGTGCGGCTGCAGGGCGAGGTGCGCGTGCTGACGACGCAGCAGCGGCTGACGAGCTATCTGCTGGCGGCCATGCCCTTCGTTTTGGCCGTGGTGCTGTCGCTGCTCAACCCCGAGTGGATCATGCTGCTGTGGCAGCCCGGCTGGGTGCGCCTGATCCCCATCGTCGCCACGGTGCTGACCGTGGTCGGCTTTGTCGTCACCCAAAGGCTGGCAAGGATTGAAGTGTAGGCTGGGACCCCTCACCCCGGCCCTCTCCCTGGGGGGGAGAGGGGGAGGTTGTCGCCCCGTCGGCCCGGTTCCCTCTCCCTGCGAGGGAGAGGGGGAGGTTGTCGCCCCGTCGGCCCTGTGGAGAAACGGTAGGGGGTCAAAAGCTACATGCAAGGAGGCACAGACATGACAGGCATGGCCTTATTGATTGCCGAAGGTCTGGCCCTCGCGGTGGGCCTGGTGTGGGTGGCCATCGAGATCCGCCGCCGCGAGCGGCAGACCGCCCAGCACCTGCAGGCCGCGGTCGGTGGGCCGCTGCTGGCGGCGAGCCTGGAGCTCAAGGCCCCCTTTGCCGAGCGGGTGCTGCTGCCGGGGGTCAGGCAGCTCCTGCAGCGGCTGGGCGCGCTCTCGCCCTCGCGCAACATCGAAAAGCTGCGCCACGAGCTGCTGGTGGCGGGCTCGCCGCAGGGCCTCACGGCGATGGACCTGCTCGGCCTGCGCCTGCTGACGGCCATCGCCGGCGGGCTGCTCTTCGGCGGCGCGACGGCTGCGGCCCACGCCGGCGGTCTGCGCATCGCCGGCGGCGCGGCGCTGGGCGCGGTCCTGGGCCAGATGCTGCCCGGCTTTTGGCTGCACCGCCGCATGAGCCGGCGCCGCCGCGCGCTCACCCTGGCCTTTCCCAACGCGCTCGACATGCTGACGGTGTGTGTCGATGCCGGGCTGGGCCTCGAAAGCGCCTTCCTGCGTATCAGCGAGCACTGGGATAACGACCTGGCGCACGAGTTCCGGCGGGCGGTGATGGAGATCGGCGTCGGCATGAGCTGGCGCGAGGCGCTGCACAACCTGGCCTACCGCACCGACGTCGCGCCCATCTCTTCGACGGTGGTGGTGTTGCTGCAGGCCAGCCAGATGGGCTACAGCATCTCCGACACGCTGCACGCTCAGGCCGACCAGCTCCGCGTGCAGCGGCGGCAGCAGGCGCAAGAGCTGGCGCGCAAGGCGCCGCTCAAGATGCTCTTCCCGATGGTCTTTTTCATCATGCCGGCCATCCTGGCGGTGGTCATTGGACCGGCCATACCCGCCGTCATGGGCGTCTTTGGAGGGTGAGGGTGGGTGAAGCAGAGCCGTGCGCCGAGGCGCCGCAGGCGGCCATCGCCGCGCTCATGCAGCAGGGGCTGTGGGCCGAGGCCGAAGAGGCGCTGGCCGCGCTCGACGGGCCGACGGCTGCGCCCGAGCTGGCCGAGCTGCGGGCGCTCCTGGCCCTGCACCGCGCTGCCGAGGGCGCCTGGGCCGACGAGCGCCGCGATTGGTGGCGCCCCCTGCTGACAGGCCGCGTGCTGCCCGGGCTGGCCATCGCCAACATCCTGCTGTATGCCGCCCTGGGCGTGGTGCGCCTGCTGGCGCAGCAGTAGCAGTGGCGGCGCCTCAGTCGTGCGCACCCCCAGAGGGGAGCTGTCCGGGCCTTGAGCTTCGCAGGCGGCCGGAACGGAACCCTTAAGTGGGGAGTTCTCGGCGGGGTGGCTGCCCCCTGGCCGCCCGCAGGCGGCCAGGGGGCAGCCAACCCGCCGAGAACTCCCCCTTCCTGGCCAGGGCCGGGCCGGTGCGGGGCATGCTAGCCGGCGTTCACCCGGATGCCTGGCGCCGGCTTTGAACGAATGAAAGGGGCAGAGCAATGTCAACCAAGATCAAGCAACCCAACCTGGTGGTGGGGCCCGCCCCCGCAACGGCGCCAACCCCACTCACCCGGCAGGAAATGCAGCGGCAACTGGTGTTCCAGGTACGCGAGCGGCTGGTGTCGGACCTGCGCTCGTTGGGCAGCCTCTCGGATACTGAGATGGTGCAGCGCAAGATCGCTGGCGCCTTTATCGAGGTGCTGGGCGAGAGCGGCCTGGTGCTCACCCGCAGCGAGCGCGAGCAGGTGCTCGAGCGTGCCTCTGCCGAGATCCTGGGCTACGGCCCGCTGGACCCGCTGCTGCACGACGATACCATCACCGAGATCATGGCCAATGGCCCCGACCAGGTGTATATCGAGCGCGGCGGCAAGATCGAGCTCACCCCACACGTCTTTGACGATGCGGCGCACCTGATGCGCATCATCGAGCGCATCGTGGTGCCCCTCGGCCGGCGCGTTGACGAGGCTTCGCCCATGGTCGACGCGCGCCTGCCCGACGGCTCGCGCGTGAACGCCATCATCCCGCCCCTCTCCCTGATCGGGCCGGTGTTGACCATCCGCAAGTTCTCGCGGGTGCCCTTTGGCGTGGCCGAGCTGATCAGCATGGGCACGTGCAGCGACGAGCTCATCGAGTTCCTGCAAGCCTGCGTGCGCGCGCGGCTCAACATCGTGGTCTCGGGCGGCACCGGCTCGGGCAAGACGACGCTCTTGAACGTGCTGTCGTCGTTCATCCCCGACGACGAGCGCATCATCACCATCGAAGACGCAGCCGAGCTGCAACTGCATCAGGAGCACCTGGTCACCCTCGAGGCACGCCCGGCCAACCTGGAGGGGCAGGGGCAGATCACCATCCGCCAGTTGGTCATCAATGCCCTACGCATGCGCCCCGACCGCATCATCGTCGGCGAGGTGCGCGGCGGCGAAGCGCTCGACATGCTGCAGGCGATGAACACCGGCCACGACGGCTCGCTGACCACCGCCCACTCGAACAGCCCGCGCGATACCGTGCGCCGCCTGGAGACGATGGTGCTGATGGCCGGCATGGACCTGCCGCTGCGGGCCATCCGCGAGCAGGTGGCCTCGGCCATCAACCTGATTGTACACGTGCAGCGCATGCGCGACGGCTCGCGCAAGGTGGTGGAGGTGGCCGAGGTCTCGGGCATGGAGGGCGAGGTGGTCCTGCTGCAAGACATCTTTCTCTTCCGCGAGACCGGCAAGGGCACGGCGGTGGAGGGCCGGCTCGAGGCGACCGGCGTGCGCCCCAAGTTTGCCGAGCGGGTGGCCAAAGCCGGCTATGAGCTGCGGCCCGAGGTCTTTGGCTACGTACGATGCAAGTGATGGAAACCCGTCCAGGCTGTCATTGCGAGTACCCTAGGCCGCGGTGCAGCCTGTGCCAAGCACAGAGACTGCGGCTGTCATTGCGAGGAGGCGGTTCGTGCGGGGCACGGACCGCCGACGAAGCAATCTCCACGTCGGGCATTGGAGATTGCTTCGCTGTGGCTCGCAATGACAAGTTCCTCAGAAGGAGGCCGTAGCCGATGAAGAGACAGGTGCGCTCCACCGACGTGGTCTGCGCCCTGGGCGCTGCGCTGCTCACCGTGACCTTTTTGCTGGGCCTGGTGCAGCTCGGGGGTGCGCTCGGGGCGCTGTCGGCCCGTGGGGCGCCCACAGCGCCTGCAGAGATGGCGGCGCCGGCCTACAGGCGCGCCACGTTGACGCCGCGGCCCACCCGCACACGCCTGGCCAGCGCCACGGCCGGCGAGCCGCGGCCTGGCGGGGAGCTCTTGCGCGACGGCGGCTTTGAAGTGGGCGATGCTTGGGAGATCATCCCCACCGCCCACTCGGCCGGCTATGTCGACCAGCCGGCCGCCTATGTGACGAACCCGGTGCACTCGGGCCGGCGCGCCCTGTGCCTGGGGGTCGCCGATGCAGCCGACGTCTACAGCCACTCGGCCGCCGAGCAGTGGCTGACGATACCCGCCGACGCTGCAGCGGTGCGGCTCACCCTGTGGGCCTACCTGGTGACGGCCGATAGCAGCGGCGACGAGCCCTATGTGCTCATCATGAAGGATGGCCGCACCGCCTACGACTGCCTGCTGCAGGGCCTGCCCGCGGCTGATGGCTGGCAGCAGCTCGAGTTCTCGCTCGACGCCTACCGCGGCCAGCGCATCGCCGTGCATTTCGAGGTCAAGAACGACGGCGACGGCGCACCCACCGCGCTGTACGTCGACGACGTGTCGCTGACGGTGGAGGATGGGGCAGAGCCGTGACGTTCGTAGTGAGGGAGAGTTGGGGTTGGGCGGGTGGCAAAGCCCAAGGGCTTTGCCACCCGCCCAACCCCAACTCTCCCTCACTACAAGCAGTTGACCGCGCCCGCGAAACGTGGCAGACTCACGCCCCTGTTGCCTGCTGGAAAGACGGTGGGTCTTGCCTTCACTCCAGGCCGCGGCGCCGACGCTCGTGGCTGTGGCCGTCATGGTGGCCCTGTTCACCTACATGGGCTGGAGCGGGTTGCTCGTGGGGCGCGATGCGCTGTGGGCCCTCGCCTGGCCGGCCGCGCTACTCCTGAACGCCCCCCTGCACGAGGCCAGCCATGCCCTGGCCGGTTGGGCGCAGGGGCTGGCCGTGCTCGAATGGCGCGCCTGGGGGCTGGCGGGCAACTATGTCCGTTTCAACGGCAACGTGACCCTGGCGGTGCTCGCCGCGCCCTACCTCCGCGACCTGGCCTCCTTTGCCCTCAGCGCCCTGCTGCTCAGCCGCACCCCGCCGCGGCGCCGCGCGCTGTGGATGGGCATCTTTGCCGTCGGCATGCTCCTGCCCCTCTGGAACACCACGGTCGAATACACCAGCCTCTTCGCCGGCCGTTCGAGCGACCTGCGCGGCCTGCTGGCGCTGCTCGGGCCGGGCGCGGTGCACGCCGGCTTTGGCCTGGCCGTGCTGGGCTATCTGTGCGCCACAGCGCGGGTCGTGCGCCAGGCTGGGCAAAAGGCTGGTAGTCACCTCCCGACCTGATGCTGCAACCGTACTTGTCTGGGAAGGCACGAGATCCGGGCACAACGCTTCGCACAGAACCGGAACGGAGCCTCTTGGGGGGGTCTTTTTGGCGGGTTGGCCAGAGCCGGGCGCACGAGGGTATATGTCTGCGCAGGCTTGCCCGCGCCCAAGGGGCGGATGCGGAGCGTGTCAGCCGGCGTTTACCCGGATGGCCGGCCTGGCGCCAACTGTGGGTGCGACGCCCGTCCGCACGGGTCAAGGCGCTGAAGCGCCAACTACGAACCCTCACTACAAGCATGTGAGCACAGATCACTTTTTCCCCGTGAGCAGCTTCTTGCGCGTCTCCCTCAGGGCGACCCTGGGCAGCGCGGCCTCGTTGGCATCGAGGTAGGCGGCGACGCGCTCGCGGTGATGCTTGATGAGCTCGCGCAACAGCCACGAGATGGCCTTGGTGATGAGGATGTGCCGCTCGCCTTTGAGGCGGTGGATGTTGGCGAAGGCCAGCTCGGCCAGGCGCAGGTCGCCCGCATCCCTCACGGCCTTGGTCAAGAGGACCAGGCTGGCCCGCCGCTTGTGGATGTTGTCGTCGCCTGCAAGACGCGTGAGCAGCGCCCGCCATTCATCCCACCGAGCCAGGACCTCACGGCCCGTAAAGTGCGACATACAGAGGGAGTCGGTCTCGCCCCAGCCCTCGACCGTGTCGAGCCAGCGCTCGAGGCACTGCAGGTCGATCTGCTGCCGCAGCCTGGGCAGACGCTCGAGCAGCGCCCCAGCCAGTGCGATCTCGTCGAAGGAATGGCCGCGGCAGAGCGAGCCGATGAGCTCGATATACGCCTCGAGCGTCAGGCCCGGGTGCCTGGCGACAAAGTCCTTGACAATCCGCCCCTTCTCGCTGGTCCTGACCGGGTAGCAGACTTTGCTCGTGCCCAGGTAGTGTTGTGCGCCCTCCCAGGCCGTGCCAGCCTGCACCGCGCGCGCCTGCAGCTCGGCCAGCAGTTCGGCGTGATACATGCTCGTCCCTCCCGGACTCCGAACTTGTTCGGGCTCCCGGACTCCCGAACTTGTTCGGGCCGTCCCTCTCGTGCGGCAGGCAGGGATGCCTGCCCAACCATCCCCCAACAAGTTGGGGACTCCGGGGGCCCCCAACAAGGGGACTCCGGGGCCCCGGACAAGTTGGGGACTCCGGGGGCCCCCCTCCCGGACTCCCGAACTTGTTCGGGCCGTCCCTCTCGTGCGGCAGGCAGGGATGCCTGCCCAACCATCCCCCAACAAGTTGGGGACTCCGGGGCCCCCAACAAGTTGGGGACTCCGGGGGCCCCCAACAAGGGGACTCCGGGGCCCCCAACAAGTTGGGGACTCCGGGGGCCCCCAA
>JAKPJZ010000038.1 GCA_029553955.1 Chloroflexota bacterium | reverse complement strand
ACGGATGGCTGGACCCGGCATGCGCTGGAACAGGAAAGGTGCCGAGCGCGTGATCCCAGTCCGGGCAGCTATCCTCAGCAATCGCTTCGACGGTGTCTGGGAGACTGTCTACAACTTGCCCCAAAACTGAACTACACCCCCCGGGCGGGTACCGAGCCGCTGACGATTTCCTCATTGACAAAAGTGCGAATCGCCTGTATAATGTGGTTGAGGGTTGGGAGCGCTCCCAAGAAATGGCCAGAGGTGGCCCATTGGGCCCGCATTGCGGGCGTTTTCTTGGCAAGTGGGTGGGAGCGCTCCCACGAGACCCAGGAGGCCCATGACCCACACACTGGAAGGGATTGCCCGGCTCGCAGGCGTGTCGCGCTCCACGGTCTCGCGGGTGATCAATAACCACCCCAGCGTCAAGCCCGAGGTGCGCGAGCACGTCTGGCAGATTATCCGCCAGGTGGGCTACCAGCCGCATGCCGCGGCGCGCAGCCTGGTCACCAAGCGCACGCACGTCATCGGGCTGTTTATCCCCAGGGCCGTGACTGCCCTCTTCGGCGACCCCTTCTTTCCCCTGCTGATCCGTGGCATCACCGATACCTGCAACGCCCATGGCTGCCACCTGATGCTCTCGCTCTGCAGCGGCCACATCGACCCCGATGACCTCTACCGCCAGGTGCTGCGCGGCGGCTACCTCGACGGCGTGGTGGTGGCCTCGACCAACCTTGACGACCCGCTGGTGCCCCGGCTGATCGGCGATGGCGTGCGCTTCCTCTCCGTCGGCGCCTATCCCGATAGCCGGGTCAGCTATGTCGATGTGGATAATGTGAGCGGCACGCGCATGGCGGTGGAGCACCTGCTGCGCCAGGGCCGGCGGCGCATCGCCACCATCTGCGGCCCGCGCGCCATGGTCGCCGGCCGCGACCGCCTCGCGGGCTATCGCCAGGCCCTCGAAGCGCGCGGCATGGCCTACGACGAAGCGCTCGTGGCCGAGGGCGACTTTTCGGAGGATGGCGGCCGTGCGGCCATGCAGCGGCTGTTGGCCCAGGCGCCCGATGCCCTCTTTGCCGCCAGCGACATGATGGCCATCGGCGCCATCAAGGCGCTCCGAGAGGCGGGCCGGCGCATCCCCCAAGATGTGGCCATCGTCGGCTTTGACGACCTGCCCCTGGCCTCGATCATGGAGCCGGGGCTGACGACGGTCCGCCAGCCCATCGAGCGGCTGGGCGCGATGGCCGCCGAGGTCCTGCTCGACCTGGTCGAGGGCCGAGTGGAAGGGCCACAGCACGTGATCCTGCCAGTGCAGTTGGTCGTCCGCCAGTCCTGTGGCTCTCGCTGATGTGGGAGCGCTCGCAAAGGAGGTGATGCTCCGCAAGAAGGGAAGAGTCTCCCCATCGTGCCCACGGTTGTCGAGTAGCTACTCGCGGAGGAATACCCGAAGGAGAGGAGAAACATGAACCGCAGACTCTTCGCTCTCGTCAGCCTGGTCATGGCCCTGAGTATGGTGCTCACGGCCTGCGCACAGCCGGCCCCGGCGCCGGCCGCCACCCAGCCGCCTCAGATCATCAAAGAGACGGTCGTGATCAAGGAGACCGTGGCTGCCCCCGAGCCGACGGCCCTGCCCGACCGGGTGCAGATCTACTGGTACATCGGCCTGGGCGCCGGCGCGCAGAAGGACGACATTCCCAAGGAGAAGGCCTTCTGCGACAAGTTCAACGCCTCGCAGCACGAGATCCAGCTCATCCCCGTCGTCGTCGACAACAACTATGCCCGCGACAACCTCAAGGCCCAGATCGCCGCCGGCAATGCGCCCGATATCGTAGGCCCAGTGGGCAAGAAGGGCCGCGGCTTCTTCCCCGGCGCCTTTGTGGACCTGATGCCGCTGATCAACGAGTTCAAGTACGACCTCTCGGACGTCGATCAAAAGTTCCTCGACTTTTACAAGGATGAGGGCAAGGTGGTCGGCCTGCCGTTCGCCATCTTCCCCTCGTTTACGTACTACAACAAGGCCCTGTTCGACGAGGCCAAGCTGCCCTACCCTCCCGAAAAGTATGGCGAAAAGTATGACGGCAGAGAGTGGAACATGGACACGGTGCGCGACCTGGCCATGAAGCTCACCGTCGACGCCAACGGCAACGACGCGACCGACCCCGCCTTTGACCCCAAGAACATCGTGCAGTACGGCCTCGAAATCCAGTGGACCGACGCCCGCGGCTATGCGACCGCCTTCGGCGGCGGCGCGCTGGTCGACGACAAGGGCAACGCCCAGGTCCCCGAGCACTGGAAGGCTGCCTGGGAGTGGATGTACAAGGGCATGTGGACCGACCACTGTATCCCGACCCAGGCCGCCGTCGACTCGGACCTGATGGGCGGCAACCCGTTCGGCTCCGGCGTGGTGGGCATGGCCTTCTGCCACCTGTGGTTCGCGCCCTGCTGCATCCCCAAGGAAAAGGTCAAGGAGTGGGGCATCGCCGCCATGCCGTCGTACAACGGTACGGTCACCGCCAAGCTGCATGGCGATACCTTTAGCATCATGGCGGGCTCCAAGCATCCCAAGGAAGCCTTCAAGGTCCTGAGCTACATGTTGGGCGAAGGGTCCGCCGACCTCTATGCCATCTATGGCGGCATGCCCGCGCGCAAGGCTCAGCAAGCCGCGTTCTTTGAGGAGCTGAGCAAGACGGTGGCGCCGAGCAAGCCCAACTGGCAGGTGGCTCTCGACAGCATCCAGTACTTTGACGATCCGAACCACGAGGCCGGCCTGCCCAACTATGCCAAGGCCGACGAGGCCATCCTTGCCTTCGGCACCGACCTGCGTAGCACGCCAAACCTCGACGTGGCCAAGCGCATCGACGATCTCAAGACCGCGCTCGACGCGATCTACAAGGAAAAGTAGGCCCGCGGGCCGCTGGCGCGCCGCACGCTGCCACAGGCGTGCGGCGCGCCGTCCGCAAAGGGGGTGAGCCGCATGGCAGCGACCCGACAGGCCGTGAACGGCGGAAGGCGGTCTCGCACGCGCATGAGCAAGCTGGCACGGCGTGAGATGAAGTGGGGCCTGATCTTCCTCAGCCCCTGGTTTGCCGGTTTCCTGGCCTTCACCGTGCTGCCCATCATCGCCTCACTGGTCTTTTCCGTCACCGACTTTAACCTGGTCAAGCCCGAAGAGACGACCTTCATCGGTCTGCGCAACTATGCCCGGCTGTTTGGCGACCGGCAGGTGCTGGAATCGCTGCTGGTGACGGTGCGCTTTGCGCTGATCTCGGTGCCGCTGGGCATGCTCCTGCCGTTGGGCCTGGCCCTGCTCGTGAACTCACCGAACCTCATGGCCAGGAACCTGTTCCGCACGTTCTTCTACATGCCGATCATGATCCCCGTCGTCGCCGGTGTGATGATCTTCCAGGGCGTGCTCAACAGCCAGTCGGGTTGGGTCAACCGCTTCCTGGGCCTTTTGGGCATTATGGGGCCCGAGTGGTTCCAGAGCAAGACCTGGGTACTGCCGGCGCTGACGCTGATGGGCTTCTGGGGCGTGGGCAATACCATGATGTACCTGCTGGCGGGCCTGCAGAACGTGCCCACCGAATTGCACGAGGCGGCCAAGGTCGACGGCGCCGGACCCTTCCGCCGCCTGCTCACCATAACCCTGCCCATGATCTCGCCGGTCATCTTTTACAACCTGACGCTGAGCCTGATCGGCACCTTTCAGTACTTTACCCAGGCCTACGTCATCAGCCACGGCCGCGGCGACCCCGATGGGGCCACGCTGTTCTACAACCTCTACCTTTTCAAGACCGCCTTCACCTTTAGCGATATGGGCTACGGTGCCACGCTGGCCTGGCTGCTTTTCGTCATCGTCCTGGCGTTGACGATCTTCCTGTTCCGCACATCGGGGCGCTGGGTGTACTATGCCGGCGAGGAGGGATGAGATGGCGAGCGACGGGATGGCCGCGCCGCGCCGGCGACAGGCACGCGGCTTCACCCTGCCCAGGCAGTTGCGGGGCTTGATGGCCGTGGCCAGCATCACCTTGTTCGGCCTGATGGTGCTGTTTGTCTATCTGATGCCCCTGGCCTACATGGGCGTGACTTCGCTGAAAGACAGGGTGCAGATCTCCAACATCAGCGGCCCCATCTGGCCGGTCACGCCGCGCACCATCAACTATGACGGAGAGGATTACCCGGTCTACCGGGTGCCGACCGAGCAGGGGATGAAGGAGTGGGCGCTGGTGGAGCGCGGCCGCGAGGAGTCGGGCTTTGTCGACCCGGCGAACCCCGACGCGGGGATCATCACCTGGACGGGCCGCTGGCGCACGCTCGAGCCGGTCTATGTGCTCAAGCTGACCTGGGAGAACTATCCCAATGGCTGGAACACGATCAACTTTTTGCGGCTCATGCGCAACACCTTTGTCATCGCCATCCTGGGCACCATCGGCACGCTGTTCTCGTCGACCGCCGTGGCCTATGGTTTTTCGCGCTTCCGCATCCCATACAAGAACGTCATCTTTATCGTCCTGATTGCGACCATCATCCTGCCCACCCAGGTCACGCTCATCCCCACCTATGCCTTTTTCCGCGCTATCGGTTGGGGCGGCACCTGGTGGCCGCTGATCGTGCCGCACTTTTTCGCCAACGCCTACAACGTGTTCCTCCTGCGCCAGTATTTTCTGAGCATCCCGAGGGATATCGACGAGGCGGCCTGGATCGACGGCGCCAGCCCCTTGCGCACGCTCACCGCGGTCATCATCCCGCAATCGCTGCCGGCGATCACTGCCGTGGGGCTGTTCCACTTTTTCTGGGCCTGGAGCGACTTTTTCGCGCCGCTGGTCTACCTCTCGGGCCGGGAGGAACTGCAGCCGCTCTCGGTGGGCTTGGCGGTGTTTGCCAACATCTATGGCACCCAGCCTGGGCTGGCGATGGCCACGGCGCTGATGACCATCACGCTGCCGGTGATCGTCTTCTTCCTGGCGCAGCGCCAGTTCATGCAGGGCATCGTCATCACCGGCGTCGAAAAATGAGCTCCACAGGCGCGTAGGATGGGCTTGCTAGCCCGTCATGCCGGGGAAGCGGGCGGGCTGGAAAGCCCGCCCCACAGGCGCGTGGGACGGGACAGAAAGCCCGTCATGCCGGGCAAGCGGGCGGGCTGGAAAGCGCGCCCTACAGGCGCGTGGGAGGAGTGGTCAATGGCCAGCAAGCGCATACGCTGGGTCGCGCTGAGCCTGCTCTGCTGCTTGGGCTGTGCGGCGCCGCCCGGCGGCCCGGCGCTGACCCCCGTGCCTACGCCACGCCCCGGCGGCCTCTATGTCGACGCGGCGGCCCGGCTCGGCCCGGTGAGCCGCTACAGCTACGGCTCGAACACGGGGCCGTGGCAGGGCGTGCCGGTCGACCTGCAGGCGGCCTACAAGGAGTCGGGGCTGACTTTCATGCGCTTCCCCGGCGGCAACTGGGGCGACGACCACGACATCGAGGCCTACCAGGTCGACCAGTTCATCGCCCTGGCGCGCCAGATTGGCGCCGAGCCCCTGATCTGCGTGCGCCTGCGCGGCGGCACGGTGGAGCAAGCGGTGGCGCTGGTGCAGTACTGCCGCGACCGGGGCTACGGGGTGCGCTATTGGAGCATCGGCAACGAGCCCAGCCTCTTCGACCGCACGCTGCCCGGCTACGACACCGTGCGCTTTAACAAGGAATGGCGCGAGTACGCCGAGGCTATGCGCGCCGCCGACCCGGAGATCATCCTGGTCGGCCCCGACACGCACCAGTTCACCGGCGACCCGGCGACGGACCCCAAGGATGCTGCCGGCAAGGACTGGCTGCGCGAGTTCCTGCGTGCCAATGGCGACCTGGTGGGCGTGGTGTCGGTGCACCGCTACCCCTTCCCCCAGGGCACGAACGCGCCGCCGCCTACGGTCGAGCAGCTCTTTGCCGATGCCGCGCGTTGGGACGACATCATCCGCAACCTGCGCGCCGTGGTGCGCCAGGAGGCGGGGCGCGACCTGCCGCTGGGCATGCTCGAGTTCAACTCGAGCTGGGCCAACCAGACCGGCACCGAGACGACGACCGATTCTTTCTACAGCGCCCTGTGGCTGACCGACGTCCTGGGGCGCATGATTGGCCAGGGCACCGACATCATCGCCCACTTTGCCCTGCAGTGCCGGCCCGGCGCGGGCGGCTATGGGCTGCTCGCCACCTACGACGTGCGCCCGGCCTACTACGCCTACCAGATGTACAAGGGCTTTGGCCAGGAGCGCCTCGCGGCATCCTGCGACCGGCCGGGGCTCTCGCTCTACGCCGCGCAGCGCGCCGATGGCGCCCTCACGTTGCTGGTGGTCAACCTCGGCGCCCAGGCCGTGCGCACGCCGGTCACGCTCGAGCACTTTGCGCCGGCCGGCCGCGCGGAGGTGCGCCTCTTCGACAAGGACCACAAGGCCGAGGCCCTGGCCCCGGTGCCGGTCGCCGAGCGCTTTGAATGCGAGTTCCCCGCCCGCTCGGCCACGCTGCTGACCATCGCGGGCAAGTAGGCCGCGCCAAAGGAACTGGCGGAACTGGAGACATCGAGGCCATCATGACTGCAGACGCGACACGCAACAAGCAACACACAACACCCATCACGCAACACCTCTCACGCATCACGCATCACGCATCACGTCTCACGTCTCACGTCCTCCTCATCTGGCTGGCCTGGGCCGCCATCCTGCTCGGCTACCAGGCGTTGCTGCCGGCGCGCCTCACGCTGCAGCGCCCCGACCGTGCGCTCTTCTGGACGCCGAACGAGACCGCGGCCAAAAGCCAGAACGACAAGCCCTACCTGCTCGACCCCTTTATGAACGCCCAGGTCTCGTGGGATTCCGAGTTCTACCTGGCCATCGCCACCGGCGGCTACGACGATCCGGCGGTGCGCGCGGTGCCTGCCGATGGCCGGCAGCTTTCGCTGAGCTACGCTTTTCTGCCTTTCTATCCCTCCATGATGAAGGCCGTTGCGGCGCCGCTGCGCCTGATGGGCATGCGCCCCATCGCAGCAGCGACGCTGGCGGGGGTGCTGGTCTCGCTGTTGGGGACGCTGGCCGGCATGCTCGCCCTCTACGACCTGACGCGCGGTGAGCTGGAGGAGGATGGTGGCCTGCGGGCCGCCTTTTACCTGGTGATCTTTCCTACAGGCTTCTTTCTGGCCCAGGTCTACACCGAGGGGCTGTTTGTGGGGCTTGCCTTCGGCAGCCTGGCCCTGATGAAGCGCCGGCGGCTCGGGTGGGCAGGGCTCCTCGCCGTCCTCGCCACCTGGACGCGTCTGGTGGGCGTGGGGCTGGCCATCCCCCTGGCGTTGGCCTGGTGGCGCGAGGTGCGGGCCAAGGGGCTCGGCCTGCGCTCGCTGCCGCGCTGGCTCCTGGCCGAGGGTCTGGCGCCGCTGGCTCCGCTGGCCGCCCTGCTGGCCTGGCGCCTCTCGCCGTGGGGGCGGGCCAACGAGCTGATCGAAGCCAAGTTCTTCAGCCGGGGTTTCTTTTTGGTGGCCCAGACGCTCGAGGCGTGGCAGCAGGGGCTGGCCAGCACGGCCGGCAATTCGCAGGCGGCCGTCTACTATGGGCTCGAGATCGCGCTCATCGCGCTGGCTCTGGTCGCCTGCCTGGTCACCCTGCGCCGCGACCCGGGTCTGGCCTGCTTCGGCCTCGTGGTGCTCGCCATCTCGTTCTTCAGCGGTGTGGCGCAGAGCGTGGGGCGCTATGTCATCGTCATCCCTTCGCTCTACCTCTTCCTGGGCCGGCTGGGGCGCCATGAGGCGTTCGATCGCGCCTGGACTCTGGCGAGCGTGCTCCTCATGGGGCTGCTGGCCACGCTCTTCACGTTCGACATGTGGGTTGCCTGACGACAACATGCGGGCTCTCCTCCTTGGCCGGTTGGGGGGCGGGGCTGTGGGCGAGCCGCGCCCCCCAACCCGAGTGAGGCAGGCCCTCACTTGTCCGGGAAGGAGCCCGATCCGGCACAACGCTTCGCGCAGAACCGGAACGGACCCTTTTGACGGTTATTTTGGTGGGTTGGCCGGAGGCGTGGCCGCCCGCGGGCGGCCACGCCTCCGGCCAACCCACCAAAATAACCGCTTCTGGGCCAAGGCCGGGCGCACGTGCGACGTCACCCGCTTGGCACTGGGTTCCGGGAACCCTACGGAGGCTGACCGATGGACTATGGCTTCTTTGACGACGAGCGTCGCGAATACGTCATCACCAACCCCAAGACGCCGGTCAAGTGGATCAACTATGTGGGCACGCTGGCTTTTGGCGGGCTGGTCGACCACACCGGCGGCGCCCTGATCTGCGCGGGCGATCCGGCGCTGAACCGCATCACGCGCTACCTGGCCCTGCTGCCCGCGTCGGCGTTCAAGGGGCAGACGCTCTACCTGCGCCTGCGCGAGCCGGCGGGGTACCGCGTCTTTTCGCCATTCTTCGTGCCCACGCTCGAGCCCTGCGAGCGCTACGAGTGCCACGTGGGCCTCGGCTATATGCGCATCGTCTCCGAGTGCTGCGGCCTGCGGAGCGACGTCACCCTCTTTGTGCCCCCCGGCGACTCCCGGTTCATCCAGGATATCACGGTGACCAACGTCTCGGCGCACGCGCTGGAGGTCGACGCCATCCCGGTCGTCGAGTACACGCACCCCGATGCGCTGAAGCAGATCACCAATGCCGACTGGGTGCCGCAGACGATGCAGAGCCGCGCCTGCTGGGAGCCCGACGGCCGCCTGGTGCTGGTGCAGTACCCCTTTATGCTGCGCGACAGCCGCGTGAACTATTGCACCTCCAGCCTGCCCGTCTCGTCGTTCGAGACCGACCGGCGCCGCTTCTTGGGCGATAACGAGTACGGCACCTGGGCGCATCCCCTCAGCCTGCAGGCGGCTGAGCTGAGCGGCTACGAGGCGCAGGGCGGCGACAATATCGCCGCCCTGCTGCACCGCCTGGGCACCCTGGCCCGAGGTGACACGCGCCGGCTCATCACCCAACTCGGCCAGGCGCCGGGGCTCGAGGCGGCCCGGCCCGGCATCGCCGCCTACCGCGATGGGGCGCGTGTGGAGCAGGCCTTTGCCGGGCTGGCCGCCTACTGGGCGCGCCACCTCGCCTGCCTCCAAGTGCACACGCCCGACGCCGATGTGGACCGCATGCTCAACGTGCACACCCCGCGCCAGTGCCAGACGACCTTTCACTGGTCGCGCTACCTCTCGCTCTATCAGACCGGCTATGGCGAGCGGGGCATCGGCTTTCGCGACAGCGCGCAGGACGTGATGGGCGTGCTCGCCGCCCAGCCGCAGGAGGCCAGGGCGCTCTTGCGACAACTCTTGAGCGTGCAAAAGGCCGGCGGCGCGGCCATGCACCAGTTCAACCCGCTGACCATGGAGGCGAGCGTGGGTGGCGCGGCCGAGCGGCCCGACCTGCCCCAGTACTATTCCGACGACCACCTGTGGATCGTCCTGGCGGTGACGGCCTACCTCAAGGAGACGGGCGACCTCGGCTTTCTCGACGAGGTCGTGCCCTACTATGAGAAGGATGCCGCTGGGCGGCCGCTCGTGCGGGCGACGGTGCGCCATCACCTCGAGGCCGCGGTCGAGTTCACCCGCGGCGATGTGGGCGCCCACGGCCTGCCCCTTTTGGGCTTTGCCGATTGGAACGATACCGTCAACCTGCGCACTGGGGCCGAGTCGCTCTTCACCGCCAGCCTCTACGGCCGCGCGCTCCTCGAGTTGGCCGAGCTGCTGCAGCACCTGGACGAAGGCGGGGCCGCCGAGCGCTATCTGGCCTGGCACGCCGAGATGCGGGCGCGCGTCAACGCCTGCGCCTGGGATGGCGCCTGGTACGTGCGCTACTTTGACGCCGACGGCGCGCCGCTGGGCTCACAGGGCAATGTACAGGGGCAGATCTACGCCAACGGGCAGACGTGGCCGGTGCTCTCGGGCCTGGCCACGCCCGAGCGGGCGCGGCGAGCGCTCGACTCGCTCTGCGAGCGGCTGAACACGCCCAACGGCATCAAGCTCAGCGCGCCCGGCTTCAACGGCTTTGACCCGGCGCGCGGCGGCATCACCACCTACCCGCCAGGCGCCAAGGAGAACGGCGGCATCTTCTTGCACGCCAACCCCTGGGCCATCATCGCCGAGGCCATGCTGGGCAACGGCGACCGCGCCTACGCCTATTACTGCCAGATCAACCCGGCGGCGCGCAACGGCCGCATCGACGAGTTCGAATGCGAGCCCTACGTCTATCCGCAGAACATGCTGGGCGATGAGCACCCGCAGTCGGGCCTGGCGCGCAATAGCTGGCTCACCGGCACCGCCTCGTGGGCCTACCAGGCGGCGACGCAGTACATTCTGGGCCTGCAGCCGTGCTACACCGGCCTGCGCATCGACCCCTGCCTGCCGCGCGCCTGGGCCGGCTTCAGGGCCGAGCGGCGGTTCCGCGGCGCGCTCTACCAGGTGGAGGTGCGCAACCCGCAACACGCCTGCCGCGGCGTGGCCACGATGCGGGTCGACGGCCGCGAGGTGGCGGGGAATGTCGTGCCCGTCTTTGGCGACGGCACGGTGCACCAGGTGGAAGTCACTCTTGGCTCATAATGCCAAGCCGACAGCAGGCTCAGTGGGATGGGCTTTCCAGCCCGTCCGGCGCTCGCCTGTGCGAGGCACGACAGGCTGGAAAGCCTGTCCCACGGGTAGTGCGCGCAGGCGCGCGCACTACGAACCTCGTGCGCATTACGTATTACGCAGCTTACGTTTGCGCGTCACGTCGCACATGGCGCCACGGCGGGGCCGGCGCGCAGGCGCGCGCACTACGAGCTCTCCGCATTACGCATTACGTTGTACGTCTTACGCATCACGCCTTGAGGAGCCTGCATGCGCTACGGCCGTTTTGATGACGCTGCCCGCGAATATGTGATTCTGCGCCCCGACACGCCGCTGCCCTGGATCAACTACCTGGGCCAGGACGGCTATTTCGCCATGGTCTCCAACACCGGCGGCGGCTATTCCTTCTACCGCGATGCCCGGCTGCGCCGGGTCATCCGCTATCGCTACAACAACGCCCCGGCCGATGTGGGCGGGCGTGCGCTCTACCTGCGCCTGGCCGACGGCGACTACTGGTCGCCCACGGGCCAGCCGGCGCGCCGCCCGTTGGACGCCTACGAGTGCCGTCACGGCCTGGGCTACACCCGCATCAGCTCCCGCTACCGCGGCGCGGCCTGCGAGGTGACCTATTTCGTGCCCTTGGGCCAGACCTTCGAGGCGTGGCGCGTGGCGCTGGCGAACACGGGCGCGGCCCCCGTGTCGCTGACCCTGTTCTCGTTCGTCGAGTTCTGCCTGTGGGACGCTTGGGACGACCAGACGAACTTTCAGCGCAACCTGAATACTGGCGAGGTCGAGGTCGACGCGGGCGGCGCCGTGATCTATCACAAGACCGAATACCGCGAGCGGCGCGACCACTTTGCCTACCTGGCCTGCTCCGAGCGGCCGGCGGGCTATGACACGCAGCGCGAGGCCTTTCTCGGCCCCTACCGCGGCTTCGATCGCCCGGCGGCGGTGGAGGCGGGCGCGTGCGGCAACTCGCTGGCCCGCGGCTGGGCGCCGGTGGCCGCGCAGCAGGTGCCGCTCACCCTGGCGCCGGGCGAGCGCCGCGAGGTCATCTTCCTCCTCGGCTACAGCGAGAACCCGCGCGATGACAAATTCGCGCCCGACGGCTCGCTGAACAAGGCGCGCGTGCGGCCCGTCATCGCCGGCTACACCCGCCCCGACGTGCTCGACGCCGCCTTGGCCGAGCTGCGCAGGTACTGGGAGGGGCTGCTCGGCGCCTGCCAGGTGCACACGCCGAGCGTCCACGCCGACCGCATGGCCAACACCTGGAACCCCTACCAGGTCTTGGCGACCTTTCACTTGTCACGCTCGGCCTCGCTCTTCGAATCGGGCATCGGTCGCGGCATCGGCTTTCGCGACTCGTGCCAGGACCTGCTGGGCTTTGTACAGCTCGATGCGCCGCGGTCGCGCGCTCGCCTGCTCGACCTGGCGGCGACGCAACTGCCCAGCGGCGGCGCCTACCACCAGTACCAGCCGCTGACCAAACGCGGCAATAACGGCGCCGGCAGTGGCTTTAACGACGATCCGCTCTGGCTGGTGCTGGCCGTGGCCGCCTATCTCAAGGAGACCGGCGACGGCGCCGTGCTCGACGAGCCGCTGCCCTACGATAACGCCCCGGGCAGCGAGACGCCGCTCTACGAGCACCTGCAGCGCGCCCTGGGCTACACCATGGCGCGCCTCGGCCCCCACGGCCTGCCGCAGATCGGCCACGCCGACTGGAACGACTGCCTGAACCTCAACTGCTTCTCGGCCGAGCCCGGCGAGTCGTTCCAGACCCACTCCGACGAGGGCGACACCTCGACCGCCGAGTCGGTCGTCATCGCGGCGCTCTTCATCATGGCCGCGCGCGAGATGGCCGCCATCGCCCGCAGCTACGGCCGCGGCGGCGAGGCGGCTGGCTACGACGCTCAGGCCGACGGTATGGCGCGCACCGTGCTGGCGCATGGCTGGGACGGCGCCTGGTTCCTGCGCGCCTACGACCGCTTCGGCGCCCGGGTCGGCTCGCACGAGTGCGCCCAAGGCCGCATCTTTGTCGAGCCGCAGGGGCTGTGCGCCATGGCCGGCATCGGCCTAGAAGGCGGCCAGGCTGCGCGCGCGCTCGAGGCCGTGGCCGCGCAACTCGCCACCGAGCACGGCATCGTGCTGCACCAGCCCGCCTACACCCGCTACCATCTCAACCTGGGCGAGATCTCGAGCTATCCGCCGGGCTACAAAGAGAACGCTGGCGTCTTTTGCCACACCAACCCCTGGATCATGATCGCCGAAGCGCGGCTGGGGCGGGGCGAGCACGCTTTCGACTATTACCTGCGCATCAACCCCTCGGCCCGCGAAGGGATTTCGGACCTGCACCGTTGCGAGCCCTACGTCTACGCCCAGATGATCGCCGGCCGCGATGCGCCTGATTTCGGCCAGGCCAAGAACTCGTGGCTCACCGGCACCGCCGCCTGGAATCTCGTCGCCATCCAGCAGTGGATCCTTGGCGTGCGGCCCGAGCACGACGGGCTCGTCATTGACCCCTGCATCCCCCGGGAGTGGGACGGCTTCCAGGTCACACGGCGCTTCCGCGGCGCCACCTACGCTATCGCCGTGCGCAACCCGCGGCACGTCTCGCGTGGCGTGGCCGAGGTGCAGGTCGACGGCCACGTCCTTGCGGGGAGTTGCCTGCCCCTCTTCGGCGATGGGCAGTTGCACCGGGTCCAAGTCGTCATGGGCCAACCCCCTTCGTAGTAAAGGCTTCAGCCCTTCGTACCTCCGGCGGCTAAAGCCCAATACCGTTCAAATAATAGTACTTACGCGGTCGTGCAGGGCGCTGCAGAGCCATCGTATAGAGCCCATCCCCCCGGCCCCCTTCCCGCCGCAGCGGGAAGGGGGAGCCCTCAAATGGGGGTTCAGCGGGCGCTTCGCGCGTCGCGCGAAGCGCCCGCTGAACCCCCTAACCTCCAGTTTCCCCGCCCCCGTGCCGGGGGCGGGGCGGAGGCCCCCGAAGGGGGCCGGGGGGTGGGGGGCTTGATGCTGGAGGCAGGTCGACCGCGTAAGTACTATTATTTGAACGGTATTGGGCTAAAGCCGCCACTACGAAGGGGGTGTTCGCTTCGTAATGAGGGCTTCAGCCCTTCGTACCTCCTCAAGCCGCCTGGCCCGGCTGTTGCTGTGTGAGAGAGGAGAGCATGCTTCTCTTAAGCAGCCGTGGAGGCGAGGCGGAGATGGAAGATGCCCCCGGCAGCCGTGGTGGCGTGACGAGAGTCGACACCAGGCGCCAAGGACTGGTGCGTATCGCCGACCTGCTCGACGCGCAGGCTGAGCATATCACCAGGGCCTGGGTCAACCGTATCGAGAGATCCCTGTATGCCGGGCGGGGCGATCTCGACTTGCCGGCGCTGCGTGACCATGCCCCGGAACTGTTGCATGGTATTGCCGAAGCGCTGCGCCGCGGCCGGTGCGGGGAGCTGGCTGCGCCCTGGACGGGGGCCTCCATCGCCCATGCGCGATTGCGCTTCGACCAGGATGTGCCCCTTGGCGACCTGGTGCGCGAGTACCAGATGCTGCGCCGCGAGATGTGGGAGGCCTTGCGCCGGCCCCTCGAGCCCCTGAGGGGAGGCGAGGTGTACAGCATCGCCGCCGACCTCGACATGGCCCTCGACACCATGGCCATCATCGCGGCCAGCACCTATGGTGGTGAGCTGTTGCGCATTATCGAGCGTCTCGAGCCGCTGCCGGGGCGCCTGCAGACGGTGCTGGAGCAGATCCCTTCAGGGGTGACGATCGCCGAGGCCCCGTCGGGGCGCATCATCCTGGCCAACCGGCAGGCCGGCCACATCCTGCGCCGGCCCTTCGCCGAAGTGTGGTCCGTGGCCGACTATGCGCAGTTCCGGGGGTATCACACCGACGGCCGTCCCTATGCGCCCGAGGAATGGCCGCTGGCGCGGGCGGTGCGCGGCGAAGCGGTCGCGGATGAGCGCATTGAGATCGAGCGTGACGATGGCACCCGCGGCACGATCAGCATCAATGCCGCGCCCATTCGCGACCGGAAGGGTGACATTGTGGCCGGCGTCGTCGTGCTCTCCGACATTACCACGCACGAGCAGGCCGAGAAGGAGCGACACCGGCTCCTGCGGGTCAGCGAGACCCGGCGCCAACTGTTCGAGGCGGTGTTCAACAACATCGATGCCCCCATCGCGCTCTTGCGAGGGCCTGATCTCGTGCACGAGCTCGTGAACCCTGCGTGGCAAGCCCTGGAGCCATGGAAGAACATGCAGGGCAAGCCCTACGCAGAGGTCTGGCCTGGCCTGGCCCGTTGGGTCCCGGTGCTGCACGAGGTCGTGCGCTCGCGCAAGAGCTTCTTCGCCAAGGAGCAGTTCTTGCCGTTGCGCCCGGCCCCCGCTGCCCCTCCGCAAGAGCGCTATTTCACCATCCACGTCGTGCCCATTTTCGACCCCGAGGCGAAGGAGCCCGCGCTCCTGGTCATGGATATCGAGACGACGGAGGAGGTGCAGGCGCGACGCGACGCGGAGACTGCGCTCCGGCTGTGCGACGAGTTCCTGGCTGTGGCCGCACACGAGTTGAGGACGCCGGTCACCAGCCTGCGCGGCTACGCCGAACTGACCATGAAGCGCATCGAGGCGGGCCGCATCGCCGACCCTCAAGAGTTGCGGCGCGCCTTTGAGAGCATCGACCGTCAAGCCGAGCGCCTCTCGATCCTGGCGAACCAACTGCTCGACCTGACCGAGCTGGAGAGCGGCCAACTCACGTTGCGCCGCCGCGAGACCGAGCTCGTCGCACTCGTGCGCCGGCTGGTGGCAACCATGCAAGCGGCCACCACCCGCCACACCCTGACCCTGCACGCACCGGCGTCGCTTAGCGCCAACGTGGACCCGGAACGGCTGCGCCTCGTGCTCTACAACCTCCTCGACAATGCCATCAAGTATAGCCCGCAGGGCGGCCCGGTGGAGGTGGAGCTGTCGACCCCCGACGCGGCGACGGTGCGCATCGCCGTGCGCGACCACGGCCCCGGCATCCCGCCAGAGCAGCGCCCACAGCTCTTCACCCGCTTCTTCAAGGCCGGGGTCGAGCGGCCGGCGGGTGGCCTGGGGCTGGGGCTGTACATCGGCCAGCGTATCGTCGCGTTGCACGGCGGCACCCTCAGCGCGGAGTTCCCTGCAGACGGCGGCAGCCGCTTTGTGGTGCAGTTGCCCGGAGAGGGAGCGCCCTGATACCACAGTGGCAATGGGGCAGCGACCGGCTCACAGCTCCGCGGCGACCCGGTGCGGACCCCATCAGGGTTTGGAGGGGGTTTGCCTGAACGGGGACGCCGGGTGCCGCCCGTGGGACGGCACCCGGCGTCCCCGTTCAGGCAAACCCCCTCCAAACCCTATCCTGGCTTGAGCCGGGTGGTGGCGGAGCGCTACACCCGGCTGCCGCCTGGAGGACGGGCCTCTGCGCATCTGCACCTGCCCTCGGGGCATTTGGCCGATGCGGCGAGCTCAGTCAGCGCGACTTGCCGCGAGGGCTGTTCGTGGCCTCCCCAAGAGCAACACGAGCACCGCCGCATAGCCGAACGAGTCGACGGCGAGCTCGAGGCCATGGAACAGGCGCATCTGCCAGGGGAACCAGTAGGCCGTGATCACCGCCGTAAAGGCCACCAGCACCCAGATGGCCAGGCCCAGCGGCAGCGCCAGGCTGCGCGACGGGTCGCGCCATGCGGCCACGATGGGCAGGCTGGCGAGCAGGAAGAGCACGCTGCGCGCGAGCTGCAGGGGGATGATCTGCCCCCAGGTGGGCGACGCCAGCTCGTAGGCGCCCGAGGCATAGTAGCCCTCGATGAAGGGACGCACCAGCAGGCCGCAGGCGATGTAGATGGCTGGGAAGGCGACAATGGCTGCGGCGAAACGCCACACCGACTCGCGGCCCGGGCGCATAGTCAACAGGCCTCGCAGGCCGGGCGCCTGGCTCGCCTGGGCCGGGTCGGGCCGGAAGAGCAGCGCCACCATCCCCGCCAGGGTCAGGCTGGGCAGCAGCATGTTGAGCATGGTAAAGAGCATCGCCCCGCCCGACGAGGCTGCCCCGGTAGTCATAAAGACGCCGGCCTCGAGCACCATGCCGACGCTGTTCCACGCCCAGGAGAAGAGCCCCAGCACCAGCGCGCGGATGGCCCAGCCGTCGTCGAGCCCCTGCGAGAGGAACGACAGCGCCACGGCCAGGATCAGGCTGCCCAGCAGGAAGTAGAGCATGATGGTGTTGGCGTCGGTGCCGGCGGGCATGGCCGGCGCCTGCAGCCCGAGAAGCGGCAGGATGATGCCACCGGCGATCATGCCGATCAGAAAGGCCAGGGCGCAGAGCGGCAGCTTCCAGACGTAGCTGAGAAGACGTTTGAGGGCCATGCCGTGTCCTCCCGTAATCTACAATTCCTGGTCCATCATTGCGAGCGCAGCGAAGCAATCCCCAGCCGACGCCAGCGACGCCTCATGGTGGGTTGGAGCTGGCTTCGCTGCGCTCGCAATGACAGGCTGGGTGGTTGCTCTTGGATGGCGTCCTGTAGCCCGAGTATAGCACAGGCGCCGCTTGGGCACATCGGTCTACCTGCGGGCTCTGCGGCTGGCCACATGGCCAGTATGAGAGGCAGGTACCGGCTCGCAGCTTGGCGCCGAACCGGTACGGCACCTTGAGAGGGTTTGGAGGGGTTTGGCTGAGCGGGGCTTTGGCCTGCCGCCCGCGGGCGGCAGGCCAAAGCCCCGCTCAGCCAAACCCCTCCAAACCCTGCCCTGCTAGAAGCCAAAGACGGCGCGGCCGCAGAGGATGGCCGCCGGGTCCCAATCGAAGGCGCGCGAGAGCTCGGCGTGCGCGGCAAAGCCGCACTTGCGGCAGTCCACAGCGCCGCGGCCTTTGAGGTAGCAGCCCAGGTTGATGCGGCCGTCGGGCTCGACGTTGGCGATCAGCCAGTCGTGGCAGCGCCAGGTGTTGCCCTTGAGCCGGCGCAGCGCCCCGTAGGAATCGAGCAGGGGGTAGCCCGCGCGCTTGAGCGCGACGAGCTCGTCGAGCACGCGGCGGCGCGCTTCGGGGTCGACGGTGAGATCCTCACCGTCGCCGTAGGGGTAGGCGAACTGGATGGTGACACCGCGCACGCGGCCCGTGAGGTCGCGCAGCAGCTCGGGGATGCGCGCGCAGTTCAGCCGGTTGATGGTCACGTTGGCCATGACGCGCCGGTGGCCCGAGGCGGCGATGTTGGCCATGATGCGGTCATAGCTCGGGCCGCGGTAGGCGTCGTGCACCTCGCGCGGGCCGTCGATGCTCACCCACACCATGTCGGCCGACGTGGTGAGGGGTAAGGTGCCATTGGTGGTGATGCCCACGGCGAAGAAGCGCGTGCGGGCCACGCGCACCAGGTCCTCGACCGTATGCTCGCCATCGCGCCAGAGGAGGGGTTCGCCGCCTTCGAAGATGACCAGGCGCACGCCGGCCGCGTGCAGCGCATCGAGCGCCGCCAGCGCCTGCACGTAGCCGATATCGGGTGCGGGCCGGCGCCAGAAGGGGCAGGCCGGGCAGCGCAGGTTGCAGCGGTGCGTCAGCTTGACCCCGGCTAACAGCGGCCGGCGCTGCCGCAAGAGCCGCGCGCGCAGGTTGTGGTTCAGGAAGTACAGGTAGTGGGAGAGCATGGAGCCGTCCAGTGGTCAGCAGTCAGCGATCGGCCGTCAGCTTTACTATGCCACGGCCGGGCTGTCTGTGCAAATAGCGCGACGCGACGGCGGTACCTGTTCAGACTGTTATTGGGAGCCACATTCGCTTCGCTCAGTGCAAGCTCCGCGGAGCAATCCCCTGGTGCATCAGCAGAATCGGGGCGAACCCTGATCGTCCGCCTGGCCACCCGCTACTCAGGGTGATGAGCGCGACCTGGAGCCCTGGATGTGACGCCAGGCCCTCTTGTATTGCGGCTGTTCCGCGCAGCCCTGGCGGGCGCTCAGCCTGCCCGCTGGCCTGCCGGGGCCAGGCACGAGGCCCGTACCCTGAGCCGCGGGCGCAGCACGATGTGCATGGCGGCAATATCCCGATTGCGCACGCACTCCAGGACGGCCCGCGCCGTCCAATAGCCGACCTGCACCCGTGGGACGGCGACAGAAGTGAGGGGCGGGTCGCAGCTTGCCGCTTCGTCGCTATCGTCAAAGCCCACCACAGAGATGTCGTCGCGCACGCGCAGCCCTGCCTGCCTCAGGATGGGCAGCGCTTTCAGGGCATGCTCGTCATTCACACAGACGACGGCCGCCGCATCTGCGCCCGAGGCGAGGAAGGCGCTCGCCGCTTGCTCGCCCGTGCCCAGGAAGATGCTCTCCTGGTCGATGCCGGCCTCTTTCAGCGCCGCACGATAGCCGGCGATGCGGAGCTCCGTGTAGTCATAGTCCAGGTCGCCGCCCAGGAAGGCGATATGGCGATGCCCCAGGTCGATGAGGTAGCGCGTGGCCTCGCACATGCCGGACTGGTTGTCCCAGCCGACGGCGCACATGTCGGGAGGGCCCTGCTGCCGGGCGAGCAGCGCGCAGGGCAGCGACTCGCGGCGTACCTCGTCGAGGATCGGGTCATCCAGGCGCGCGTCCATTACGATCACGCCATCAGGCCGCAGCCGACGATCATGGAGCAGTACGTGGGTCGTGTGGTCCGGCGTCAGCGGGGTCTGACACACGGCGAGGGTAAGGCGAGCACCCGCCTCCTCCACTCCAGCCTGTGCTCCCTGCAGCAACTCACGAAAGACGGAGCTGGAATAGAGGGTGGCCGGGTGGATCAGGAGGATTTTGGCGGGCTGGTGGACAACCTCCGCAAGCCCGGATGTGCGCCTTAACTCGTCCAACGCCTGCAGCACGCGGCGCCGCATCGCTTCCGACACGTGAGGACGGTTGTTCATGACCAGGGATACGGTGCTCTTCGACACGCCAGCGAGACGCGCGATCTCGGCAACTGTGGGCATCCTGTACATCCTTCGAACGATTGTGCAATCACGTTTACACGATGATAGCATGGCCGGTCCTCACTGTCAAAATGCCGCCCCTTACCCTGGCCCCGCACAATCTAGAGGCCGAGGATGCGTTCAATCGAGGCCCGCAATGGGCTGCGACGCCCGCGGAGGGCGAGGCTATGGCCCTCCAACCCCTGGCGATGAGCCACCAGAGCCAGGCAAACCCGCCCATGAGCCTCAACTTGGCCCCTTGACGCGGAGTGCAAACAGTGCTACAATAGGGGCGCGAACGGACAGTTCGAACAGCGTTCGATAGGCGCAGCGTTGGGGCCCGGCGAGCAGGGCCAGGCCTGGCTGAGGTCCCCCGCCTTCTCGGCCTTCTCCGAAAGGAGGTCCGCACAGGCTTACAATGCCAATCCTCGCCAACGATGTCAGGAGGCATGGATAGTAGCCGAACGGCCATCTTGGGCCGTTCAAGTGCACAAGGAGAGCGCCCTCATGAGAGTCTTCGCCCGGCTGTCTCTGGCACTGGTACTGCTGGCCGTCTTGCTATCGGGCTGTACCGGCGCGACGCCCACCCCGGCATCTGTGCCGCCGACCCAGGCCCCAGCGGTCAAGCCGGCTGAGCCCACGGCCGCCCCCGCCACGGTCGATACGCTGCGTTTTACCTGGTTCACCGATGGCCCGGACCAGCCGGCCATCGAGGCGGTGATCAAGGATTTCGAGGTCCAGAACCCTGATATCAAAGTCGAGCTCTCCATCGTCCCCTACGCCGAGCTGAACCAACTCCTGACCACCCAGGCGGAAGCCGGCAAAGCCCCGGATCTCGCGCGGGTCAGCGAGCCCTATCGCTTCTTCAACTACACCCTGGACCTCAAGCCGTATCTCAAGGACGCTACGTTCCCTCAGGCGTTCCTCGACGACGCCATGGCGATCACCAGTGGGCCCAAGGGCGAGGTCTACGGCATCCCGCATGACTTTACGCTGAACGGTCCCTTCATCAACGTATCCCTGGTGACGAAGGCTGGGCTGGAGCTGCCCAAGGGCGACAAGGTCACCTGGCAGGAATGGGTCGACCTGGCCAAGAAGGTCAAGCAGGCGACCGGTGTGCCTTATGCTGTGGCCGTGGATCGCAGCGGCCACCGTCTGGATGGCTTTATTCAGGCCATGGGCGGCGGCTACTTTACGCCTGACGGCAAGGACGTGCGTATCAACAGCCCCGAGACCAAGAAGGCTATCGACTACTTTGTGAATCTGAACAAAGATGGTACGATGCCCCTGGAGGTATGGGCTGGCGGCGGCCAGGGCTATGCCGATGCCAAGCAGCTGTTCGTCAATCAGCAGCTCGTCTTCTACGTTTCGGGCAACTGGCAGATGGCGTTCTTCAACAGCACGATCGGCGACAAGTTCGAGTGGAAGGCCGTGTCGAACGGCTTCGAACAGCAGTATGGCAGCATGCCCGGCGGCAAGTTTGTCATCGCCTTCAAGAACACCAAGACGCCCGAGAAGGTGGCCCGCCTGATGGAGTACCTGGGCAGCAAGAAGGCCATGGCGGACTATGTTTCCAAGGCGCTCTTCCTGCCGACGCGCAAGGACCTGGTCAAGGAAGGCCTCCAGTACCCGATGCGCAGCGACGATATGGGCGTCTTTGTCAAGGACATTGCCAACCTGCCCAAGTCGGCCTACGTGGACAACTATAACTTTACCTTCGGCCCGGTGGCCAACGAAGTGCGCGACCGGGTCACCCAGGCCATCGTGGACCAGATGACGGTGGACCAGGCCCTCGAGGCGGCGCAGACCAAAGCCAAGGAGCTGATCAAGCAATAGGCCTGCCGGTGCGCCCATGCGGCGCAACGGCGAGTCGTACCCCGGGCGATGGAGGGATGGTCGAGCGGCCATCCCTCCACCTGGGCCGCAGGGGCTGCCCCTCCGCACCTGACTGTCTTCCGCAGTAGGCAGAGGCGGCTCCCACGCCGCCGGAGCCACGGGCATGGGAGCCCGCTCTGCTGTTCTTCGGATAGGCTCTTTCCAGACGTGGGAGTGTCCCTTGAATCAAACCGGTCGTCGACGGATCATCCCATATCTGTTCCTGGCGCCCAACTTGCTGGTGTTCAGCGTCTTTATCGTCGTTCCAGCAATCTATAACTTTTACCTGAGTCTCTTCAAGACCAGCTTTCTGGCCCCACCCCGGTTCGTCGGCCTCGACAACTTTGCCTACCTGGCGAGCCAGGACGATGTCTTTTGGCAAGCGCTGCGCAACATGGCGACCTTTGTCGTCGGCGACGTCGGGTTGGTCCTGCTGTTCTCGTTGCTGATCGCGCTGCTCCTGAATGAGCCGATCCGCGCGCGCGGCCTTTTTCGCAGCGTCTTTTTCTACCCGGTGCTCCTCTCGCCGGTGGTCGTCGCTCTGATCTGGAGTTGGGTCCTGAACTCGCAATATGGCGCCCTGAACGCTGCGCTGCGTGTGTTGGGCCTGGCACCCGTGCCCTGGCTGATGCGGGCGGATACGGCCATGGCCTGGGCTATCCTCGTGCACGTGTGGGCAACGGTTGGCTTTTTCGCCCTGATCCTGCTGGCGGGCCTGCAGGCCATACCGCCCACAGTCTACGAAGCAGCGCTTGTGGATGGCGCCAACCGCTGGCACAGCTTCCGCTATGTGACCTTGCCCCTCCTGCTGCCTTCGATCGCCGTCGTCACCATCCTGGGCCTCATTCGCGCCTTCGAGGTGTTTGATCACATCTACGTCCTGACCGGGGGAGGGCCCGGCTTTGCCACCCTCACCATAGTGCAGTTCATCTACCGGGCGGGGTTCGACCTGAACCAGTTCGGCCTGGCTTCGGCGGCTTCGTTGGTGCTCTTTGTGATCATCTTCTCGCTGACCGTCCTGCAATACCTGATGGGGCGCCTCGGCGAGGCATTGTAGCGCCTGCCCGTACAGAAGGATGGATTCTATGGCCAGCGAAACCCTGGAGTCTGCAAGACAGCAAGGCCGGCCTAGCGGCAGGCGCCGCTTCGGACTGGCCACCGTGCTGACCTATCTGGCGCTCTTTCTGGGCGTGGCCATCACCTTCCTGCCTGTGCTCTGGGTCGTGCTGTCGTCGTTCAAATCGCTCGGCGAGCTGTACCACATCCCGCCGATGTTCTTCCCCGAGACGTGGATCCTGACCAACTATAGCGAAGCGCTGGTGCGCTTTCCGTTCCTGCGCTACCTACTGAATAGCGTGGTGGTCACATTGGCCGCGACCCTGATCACGCTCGCCATCAACTCGATGGCCGCGTTTGCGCTTAGCAAGTACAAGTTCCGCGGCCGTGACCTCATCTTCCTGATCACCCTGGGCACACTGATGATCCCTCTGCAGGTCATTATGATCCCGGTCTACATGGTCATGGCGCGGCTGAACATGGTCAACACCCTCTGGGGCATCATCATCCCACCCGCAGCGACGCCGACGGGCGTTTTCCTCCTGCGCCAGTACATGATCACGCTGCCCGACGAGATCATCGAGGCGGCACGCATCGACGGCGCGGGCGAGTGGCGCATCTTTACGCGCATCGTGCTACCGCTCTCGGCGCCCGCGCTGGCCGTGCTGACCGTCTTTTCCATCATGTGGCGCTGGAACGACTTTTTGTGGCCCTTGATCGTGGTCAACGATCCCAACCTGTTTACCCTGCAGCTCGGCCTGGCCCGCTTCCGCGGGGAGCTGGTGACCGACTGGAACTATGTCCTGGCCATGACTGTCCTCTCCATGCTGCCGATCACCCTGGTCTTTGCCTTCCTGCAGCGCTACCTCGTGAGCGGCATCGCCAGCACCGGCATAAAAGGTTAGGGCCAATACTCAGACAATGAATGATCTGCTGCGTCACCGCGATGCCGGGTGCCGGCCGGCCGACGCGGGTGATCCAGCCCTACGATCGGCGCCTGCCGGACGAATGGGGCGGTGCGATCCACGCGGTAGGGGGATAACGTGAACAGCCGCGAGATGATCAGGCGCTGTCTGGAATTCACTGGGCCGGAGCGCATCGGCTATGACTTTGTTGCGCCGCAGCCCTCGGATTTCGTGCATGCGGGGGCGAGTGAGGGGCTCCCGGATATCCCGGAGGAGCAGGATCCCACGATCCGGCAGGAGGTGCCCGATTTCCCTGGGCATCTGCACCGCGACCCGTACGGCAATATCTGGGGCCAGCTCACCGATCGCTACAAAGGCGAGGTGGTCAAGGGCGCTCTGCAGGATGGCTGGCACAAGCTGGAGGGCTATACCCTGCCCGACTATGCCTCACCGGCGCTCTTTCGCCGGGCGGCGGAGCGTTTCGCCGCCGAGCCGGACAAGTACCGCCTGGGTGGGCTGCCCGGCTTTCCTTTTGCCATCATGCGCGACATGCGGCGCATGGACCACTTTCTTATGGACGTGCTGATCAACGAGGGCGAGGTGTTGCGCCTGAACGAGCAGATCGTGGCCATGCTGATCGGCGTGATGGACCGCTATGCTGAGATCGGCGCCGACGGGCTGATCTTTGCCGAGGATTGGGGCACGCAGGACCGGCTGTTGGTGAGCCCCACAACCTGGCGCAAGATCTTTGGGCCTTCCTTCAGGCTGCTGGTGGAGCACGCCCACGCTCGCAACCTGCACGTGCTCATGCACTCCTGTGGCGATATCCATGAGATCATCGAGGACCTGGTCGAGGTGGGGATCGATGCGCTGCAGCTCGATCAGCCTGCCCTCACCGGCGTGGAGCGGCTGGCGCACGAGTTTGGCGGGCGCATCGCCTTCTACTCTCCGGTCGATATTCAAAAGGTCATGCAGACCGGCGACAAGGCGGCGATCCAGGCCGAAGCGCGCAAAATGATGGACCTGCTGGGCGGCTTTTGCGGCGGGTTCATCGCCAAAGACTATCCGCAGTGGGACGCCATCAACGTGCGCGAAGAATGGGCGCAGTGGGCCCGCGATGAGTTCCTGCGATGCAGGAGATAACCATATGCGCCTGACCAAGCTTACCGGGGCTTCATTGAGCAACCCGCCGGGCCATCCCCTCCTCCTCTCGGGCCGGCGCGGCGAGCAGTTCTGCATCAGCGTTCTGGAGGAGGACATCATCCGCGTGCAGCACTGGCCTGACGGCCGGCCCCGCCTCTATCGCACCTGGATGATTGTCGGCGCCGACGGCGACGTCGCTCGTGAAGGGCGCCCGCGCGATGATCTGACGCGCTTCACACAGCCATCGTTCGCCCTGCAGCACGAGGCCGCCATGGTTCACCTGCGTACGCGCCAACTCCACCTCGAGGTCAGCCTGGGCGACTTGCGGCTGCGCTGGGCCGACGCCGAAGGACGCGAGTTCGCCGCCGACCTGGCAGGCCTGGCCTATGCGTATGACCGCGCGGGTAGGACCGTCTTTCACTACCAGGAACGCCGCGCGGGCGAGCACTACTACGGCTTTGGTGAGTGCTCCGGCCCGCTGGACAAGGCAGGGAGGCGGATTCGCCTGCGGCCGACCGACGCCCTGGGCTACAACGCCGAGACGGGCGACCCGCTCTACAAGCACTTCCCCTTCTATATCACCTTCGTTCCCGAGCTGAACCTGGCCTACGGGCTGCTTTACGATAACCCGGCTTCGTGTGCCTTCGACATGGGGTGCGAGCTCGATGCCTACCACGGCGACTACCGCTACTACCAGGCCGACGACGGCGACATCGACTATTACCTGATCTATGGCCCGACCATCGAGCAAGTGGTGGAAAAGCTCTCTGCCCTCACCGGCCACATGGCCCTGCCACCGCGCTGGTCGCTGGGTTACCTGGGCTCGACGATGACCTATACCGACGCCCCGGATGCCCAGGAGCAGTTGCAGTGCTTTGTGCAGTTGTGCAGCGAGCATCGCATTCCCTGCGACCTCTTCCATCTCTCCTCGGGCTATGGCTCCGGCAGCGATGGCAAGCGCTACGTCTTCCAATGGAACCGCGACAAGATACCCGACGTACGAGCCATGGTGGCGGCCTTCCACGGGGCCGGCATGCACCTGGCCGCCAACATCAAGCCCTGCCTGCTAACCTCACACCCAAGCTACGACGAGGTCGCAGCCCTGGGCGGTTTCGTCGGCTCAGCGGACGGCGATGGGCCTCAGATCGATGACTTTTGGGGTGGGCAGGGCTCCTACATCGATTTCACCAATCCGGCAGGTTATCAGTGGTGGAAAGACCGCGTCCACGATAGTCTGCTGGCGCTGGGCATCGACGCCACATGGAACGATAACAACGAGTACGAGATTTGGGATGACGCGGCCCGCTGCCAGGGCTTCGGCCAGCCGCTGCCGATTGGGCTGATCCGGCCGGTGCAGGGACTGCTGATGGCGCGGGCGTCTTACGAGGCGCAATTGGAGGCGCGGCCATCGGAGCGGCCTTTCCTTATCTCTCGCTCGGGGTCCCCCGGCATCCAGCGCTATGCACAGACGTGGACCGGCGACAACTATACCTCCTGGCATACGCTGCGCTACAATATCCCCATGGGGCTCGGCCTTGGCCTATCAGGCATGCCGAACGTCGGCCACGACGTCGGCGGCTTTTCGGGTTACAGGCCGGAGCCCGAGCTCTTTGTGCGCTGGGTGCAGAACGGCATCTTCCACCCCAGGTTCAGCATCCATTCCTGGCACCTGGACGGCACCGTCAACGAGCCCTGGATGTACCCGGAGGCCGTGTCGTTGGTGCGCGCGGCGATCGAGTTCCGTTACCGGCTGCTTCCCTACCTCTACAGCCTGCTCTTCGAGGCCGCCCAGACGGGGCACCCCATCATTCGCCCACTTGTCTATGCTTTCCCAGGCGACCCGCGCTGCCACGGCGAGTCCTTCGATTTCATGCTGGGAGCGAACCTGCTCGTGGCCTCGGTGCTCGAGAGCGACGTGCGCAGTCGACCGGTGTATCTGCCGGCCGGGCAACCATGGTGCGATTGGGCCAGCGGCCAGTGGCATGAGGGCGGGCAGACGATCGACGCCCCAGCGCCGCTGGAGCGCATCCCACTCTTCGTGCCGGCGGGTGGAATGGTCGCTTGTGGGAAGCTGATGCGCCACATCGGCGAGCAGCCCGATGACCTGCGGCAGGTCTACGCCTTCCCGCATCCGAGGGCCGGCCGCGGGCGCCTGACGCTATATGAGGACGATGGGGTGAGCCTGCTCTACCGGCAGGGGCAATACAGCCGGGTCACGCTCGAGGTGATGGCGGAGCAGGGACATATCCGGCTCGTCGTGTTGCCTCCCGAGGGGGATTATCCTCTGCCCTATCGCGAGGTCGAGTTCATCCTTCCGCCTGGCGAGGATCGCCCCGCCGAGGCCGGTGCTGCCGCGCGGTCGTGGACCGACGCCGCCGGCCGGCGCCACGTCGCGGTGCCGGTAGAGGTAGAGTAGTCGCGAAGACGACGGCAGGGGCAGGCCGGGTAGCGCAGGTTGCAGCGGTGCGTCAGCTTGACCCCGGCCAACAGCGGCCGGCGCTGCCGCAAGAGCCGCGCGCGCAGGTTGTGGTTCAGGGAGTACAGGTAGTGGGAGAGCGGGCGCTGGGGCAGGACGCACGCCTGCCCCAGCGCCCGCTCTCCCACACTACAAGCACCTGGCCAAGTCAGCCGCGCCTGGCCAGCGTGAAGCGCAGGCCCGTCCACGTGGCGTCGACGGCGCAGATCTTATAGTCCATCAGCCCTATGGCCACGCCGAGGCGCCGCACCTCGAGCTGCGACAGGTCGCCGGCCGCGCCCGAGGCCTTCTTTGGCCAGATGATCCACAGCCGGCCGCGGGCGGCGTGGGGCGCCATGGTCGCCAGTCCCGCTTCGAGCTCGGCGCGTGAGCGCACGAACCACAGCGTCAGGTCGCGCGGACCGCCGGTGTCGTGCTCGAGGCGGGCACCCTCGGGAAGCGCACTCAGCGTGGCCTCGAGCCCCTCGGGCGTGCCCGCCAGAGCAACCCGGAAGCCCGGCTCGATGCCCAGCTTTTTGGCCAGGGGCACGCCGGCATAGGTGGCGAACAACGAGCGGACGACAACCGGCTCGGCCGGCGGCCGGGCGATGGCCTGCGCCAACACCACGCCCACCCCGGCCCAGGGCGCGCAGGCCACGTCGGGCAGCAGCGCGCGCACGGCCGCGACCTTCTCCGGCTCGCCGCCTGCGATGAGCAGGGGCACCCTCCGTGTCGCCTTGTGCTGGCGCAGGTTCAGCGCCAGGTCGCGCCCGCTGGAGGGCTGGCGGTCCAGGTCGATCACCACCGCAGCCGGCAGGCGCTCGCGCAACGTGCGCAGGACGGCGGCGCTCATCGGCGCCACGTCGACGGCATAGCCGGCGGCCTGCAGCAGGGCGACCTTGGCGGCGGCCCCAGCCGGATCAAAGTGGATCAGGCGGATGCGCGGGCTGGTTGATTCCATCTGGTATCACCTGCGTAGCAGCTTGTCGGAGAAGACCGCTCCCGGCCGGCGACCGGTTATGCGCCCCGCCACTGCCCGGCTGCCACCAGGATGCTGATGGTAACGGGATGGTTCTCCGACAGCCTGCTAGCGCCACTGCTGCTCGAGCAGGCGGCGGATGGCGCGCACCTCTGCGGCGATGCCCTGCAGCCCGTCGTCGCCAGACGCCGCGACGGGCATGGCCTCGGCGGCAGCCGGCCCCATGGCCCCGCGGAAGCGCCGCAGCTCGGCCGCCACGATGCTGTAGACCGCCTGCACGTTGGCCAGGCCCACCAGGCACTCCTCGGCCTTGCTCTGCGAGCCGCTCATGCCGGCCGTCTGGATCTCCAGGGTGCCGGTGCCCAGCCAGCGATCCAGGATATCGCGCTTGACCGTCAGGTTGGTCACGGTGCGGTAGGGCACGTGCTTGACCGACTGCGTCCAGATGCCTGCGTAGACGATCACCTCGTCGTCTTGCACCTCGTAGCGCAGGCTGCGGTGGTACGGCCCCACGATGGCGAGCGCCGGCAGATACCACGCCAGGTCAAGGCCGGCGATGACGAGGCCGATGATCAGCGCCGCGGGCCGCGTGTCGCGGGCAAAGATCATTGGGAATGCCATCAGCACGCCGCCGGCCAACACAGCCAGGGCAATGATGGTCATGACGATACGCAGCCGGGTCAGATATTGCGGGCTGGGCTTGAAGCTCTGGGGAGACATGGTGTCACCTCTGTTCTACGCCGCAACGTCGTCTGCGGGCTGCTCGCCGGCCGCGGGGGCCTCCGGCGCCTTGGCCGGTGCAAAGTAGTCGCTCGCCGCCTCCTGCAAGAGCACCCACAGTGCATAGGCGCCGAGCAGGGTGCCCACGGGAAAGTTGAGCACGTTGAGCACGGCGACCACGATGGCGAGAATGCGACCCCAGTTCTTGCGCGCCAGCACGCCCAGGCCGGCCACCAGGCCCGGGATGCCGAGCACCACGAACAGCCCGGCCACGGCAATGCCGACAAAGGCGACAATCGGGCTTGCCTCGGCGTCCTGTACCGCGATGGCGATGGTCAGCATCAACGTGCACACAAGGCCGCCGATCAGGGCATAGAGCGCATGGCTCACGATCAAGAGCCAGCCGACGACGGGCACATGGACCTGCAGTTGGCGTTCGGTCAAGGCGTTCATCAAGGTATCTCCTGCATCCGAGGCGCGGCTCATCCGCGTCTCTACTACCAGTACGCATCAGAGTGCCCCAGGGTTGCGTAGCCCCCTGTAGTGCGGCAATTGGCGCGCCGGCACATGCTCGTAGTGCGGGAGAGTGCATGGGTGGTGGGCGAGTTCCCGCGGGAACTCGCCCACCACCCATGCACTCTCCCGCACTACAAACAAGGTCTACCACACGCCAGGCAGCAGGCGGTAGCGCACGCGCTGGGCATACTCGCGATAGCCGGGCAGTTCTGCCTGCAGCGTGCGGTCTTCGAGCGCGGTGCGCACCGCGATGGCGCCGACGCAGAGCAGGCCGGGGATGAGCGCCCAGAGCGAGCCGAGGGCGAGCGGCGCAGCGATGGCATTGAG
This sequence comes from Chloroflexota bacterium, assembly GCA_029553955.1. Lineage (GTDB taxonomy): Bacteria > Chloroflexota > Anaerolineae > SpSt-313 > SpSt-313 > JAKPJZ01. The sequence continues at coordinate 5,245 of JAKPJZ010000038.1, read as the reverse complement.
CACACCGGCGCTGTAGCCGGGGTGGCGCACCAAGCGGTAGGGGCCGCTGGAGATGACGCTGTGGCCGCGATCGCGCTGGATGCGCACCACGGCGGAGAAGAAGCGGTTCTCGGCCATGGCCCAGGTGGCGAGGGCACCGCCCGCCGCCACGATGAGCAGCCCGACCACCTGCAGTGGCAGCGACACCAGCGGCGGCCAGCCGAAGCGCTCGTCGAGCCCGGCGACGACCCAGACGGCGAGCGGGCCAACGATGCCGACGATGGGCATGAGCACGCGATCCCAGGGCTTGACGCCCTCGGCCTCGGCGAAGCGGGCGCGCTCGGCCAGCAGGTCGGGGTTCCTGCGCGCCGGGATGATGCGGGCGGCGACGCTGGCGGCCAGGGTGAGGGCGACCAGCGCCCAGGCCGGCCACCAATCGAGGCGCCCGGCGGCGAGGAAGGGGCTGGCGATCAGGACGACGAGTGAGAGCAGCGCCCGCGCCACCTGGCGCGCGCCGATATGGGCTGTGCCCGGCGCTCCCTGAGGCTCGTGGCGATGTGTGTCGTTGGTCATGGTGACCTCCCCTGTGCGGCGCCTGTCACACCGATTTCCATGGCGGATGACCAGCGCCTGTTTTCTGGCAAAAACTCGGTCCAGCTCGCGCCGCGGCTGACGGACGGTTTCTCCTGCTGCAGGGTGGGGCCCCCCCTACCGTTCCCCCGTCGCGGGGGAATTGGGGAGCCCGACCGTATCCTGTGCGGCCAAGAAGTGGCAAGCGAGCGATGCTGTGCGGGCGAAGACAGCCCAATTACCCCGCGACGGGGGAACGGTAGGGGGACCTACCCTGTGGCGTGGGCAAGCTCCTTGCCGGGTTGTTTGCCAATTGGCCACCCGCCATGGAAATCGGTGTGACAGGTCTACCGAGACCTGTCAGGTGTGGCAAGCCCTAGCCATGGTACATCGGCGACATGGCGCGCAGCTTTTGCACAATGCCGGGCAGGATGGAGATCACATAGTCCACATCCTCCTGGGTGTTGTCTCTGCCCAGTGTGAGCCGCAGGCTGCCGTGGCAGACCTCCACCGGCAACTGCATGGCCAGCAGCACGTGCGAGGGTTCGAGCGAGGCCGAGGTGCATGCCGAGCCGCTGGAGGCGGCCACGCCCAAGAGGTCGAGGTTGAGCAGGATCGATTCGCCCTCGATGCCGTGGAAGGCAAAGCTGGCGTTGTTGGGCAGGCGCTGCGTCGGGTGGCCGGTGAGCTCCACGTCGGGGATGTGCGCCAGGATGCCCGCGATGAGCCGGTCGCGCAGGCCCGCCACGTAGGCGTTATTGCGCTCGCGCTCCTCGTAGGCCAGGCGCAGTGCCTCGGCCATGCCCGCGATGGCGGGCACGTTCTCGGTGCCGGCGCGGCGGTTGCGCTCGTGTCCGCCGCCGGTCTGCATCGTCATCAGCGGCGTGTAGCGGCGCACGAAGAGCAGCCCCACGCCCTTGGGCCCGTAGAACTTGTGCGCCGAGAGCGAGAGCAGGTCGACGCCCAACGCATCCACGTCGAGGTCCAACACACCACCCGCCTGCACGGCATCGGTGTGGAAGGGCACCTTCTTGGCCCTGGTTATCGCGCCGATCTCGGCCAGGGGCTCGATGGTGCCCATCTCGTTGTTGGCATACATGATCGAGACCAGCGCCGTGCGCTCGGTGATGGCGCGCTCCACAGCGGCCGGGTCGACGACGCCGTAGCGGTCCACCGGCACGATAGTCGACTCGAAGCCGAACTCTTTGACGAGTTGCTCCACGGTGTGGCTCACGGCATGGTGCTCGATGGGCGAGGTGATGATGTGGTTTTTGCCCTGCTTGCGCCGGGCAAAGGCGCAGCCGCGGATGGCGAGGTTGTCGGACTCGCTGCCGCCCGAGGTGAAGATGATATCGCGCGGCTGCGTGTGCAATACATCGGCCACCGTCTTGCGCGCGGCATCGAGGGCGCCGGCGGCCTCGCGGCCCAGGGCATAGATGCTCGACGGGTTGCCGTACTGGGCGCTGAAGTAGGGCAGCATGGCCTCGACCACGCGGGGGTCCACCGGCGTCGTCGCGGCATGGTCCATGTAGATGGTGCGCTCAGGCTTGGGAAGCATAGGACTCCTCTCCTCCACAGGGAACTGACGGAACTGATGGAACAAAGGGAACTGCTGGTGGCAGTCGCCGCTGCTCCCGACCATTGCCGTCAGTTCCTCCAGATTCCCCAGTCCCTTCAATTCCTGCTTCGCTCTTCGCCCGCTCCAGCGCTTCGATGCGTGCCTCCAGGCTGCGCAGGGCATCGACCACCGGGTCGGGCAGGCGGGCATGCTCCAGGTCGAGGCGCGGCAGCTCGGCCCGTTCCCTGGGCGCCACCACCCGCCCCGGCACGCCCACCACAGTGGCCTTGGGCGGCACCGGCTTGATGACCACCGCGCCCGAGCCGATCTTGGCATAATCGCCCACGGCGATGGCGCCGAGCACGACGGCGTTGGAGCCGATGACGACGCCGTTGCCGATGGTCGGATGGCGCTTGCCCTTCTGCAGGGTGGTGCCGCCGAGCACGACGCCCTTGTAGAGCAGCACATCGTCGCCGATCTCGGTCGTCTCGCCGATGACGACGCCCATGCCATGGTCGACAAAGAAGCGCCGGCCCACGCGTGCGCCGGGGTGGATCTCGATGCCGGTCAGGAAGCGATTGCAGTGCGAGAGCACGCGGGCCAGCAGCCGATGCTTGCCCAGCCACAGGCGATGGGCCAGGCGGTGCAGCCACAGGGCGTGCAGGCCGGGGTAGCAGAGCAGGATCTCGACCCGGCTACGAGCAGCCGGGTCCTTCTCGAACACGGTCTTCATATCTTCGCGAAGGATGCGCCATAACGACACGTGTTGGGTCTCTCCTAGATCTAGGTGATATCCTGGCGGCAGACGTCGGCCAGGGTCAGGGAATCGAGGGTCTCGGCCAGGCGGGCGCGCACCAGCGCCCACACCGGGCGGGTTGCGCATTGGTGGGCGCGCTCGCAGCAGGCGCCGCCGGCATCTTCGAGGCAGGGGATGGGCACGAGGGCGCCGTCGATGGCGCGCAGCACGTCGCCCACCGAAATGGCTTGCGGTGGGCGCGCCAGGGCATAGCCGCCGCTCGCGCCCCGCGTGCTCTCGAGCAGCCCGGCGCGGCGCAGCGGAGCGACAACCTGCTCGAGCGTGGCCAGGCTGATGCCCTGGCTCTGCGCCACCTCGCTCAGGGCCACCTGCCCCTGGCCGTAGCGCGAGGCCAGTTCAGCCATCGCCCGCAGCCCATACTGCTCCTTGGCCGAGAAGCGCATCTCTCTCCCCTGCGTCAATTCCGAAGTGATCTTCGGAATTATTCTACCAGTGATAGGCAACCCTGTCAAGGCTGGGCTCAGCCTGTTGGAGAAAGAACTCGCAGCTCCCGGCATCCTGGCGACAGCCGGGTATCTCGCGCTGCTCTAGCCCGGCCCTGAGCCAGGATAGGGTTGGGCGGGTTGGTTGGTGTCGCTGGCTGCCCCTTGGCGCGCCCGCGGGCGCGCCAAGGGGCAGCCAGCGACACCAACCAACCCGCCCAACCCCCCCAAGGGGTCCGAACCGGGTGGGTGCGAAGCGAGAAACCCGGTCGCCATGTAGGTCTGGCCCTCTCCTGCGGGCTACTACAGGCAGAATTCGCTGACGACCTCCCACAGGGCGGGCAGGCCGGTCTCGAGGGCGGCGAGGGGCAGGCGCTCGTCGTGGCCATGGGCCAGCTCGAGGATGGGAAAGCCCGGCGGCATGATGCCGGGCGCAAAGCCGTAGACGGTGATGCCGGCGCGGCGGTACTCGGCGGCGTCGCTGGCGCCGGGGCTGAGCAAGGGCACGACGAGGCCGCTCGGGTCCATGCGGCGCGTGGCGCGCTCGAGCAGGTGGTAGAGGGGCGTGTCGGTGGGGAACTCGGCGCCCTCGGTCGTCTGCAGCGGCTCGAGCGTGATGCCGGGGCCGGTGATGGCGAGGATCTCGCGCATGGCGTTCTCGGGCGTCTGGCCGGGAAGGAGGCGGCAGTCGAGATCGGCCGAGGCCTGAGCGGGGATGACGTTGGTCTTGCTGCCGGCGGCGAGCACCGTGGGGCTGACCGAGTTGGTGAGCAGGGCGGTGAAGAGGGAGCGCGCCTGGCCATGAAGCGCCCCGAGCGCGAGCGACGCCACTGCCGGGCTGCCCAGCAGGCCCACGAGCGCCCGTGCCGGGAAGCTGAGCTGGGCCGAGAGGGCGGCCAGCATGGTGCGCACCGTCGGCGTGACGTGCACCGGCAGGTGCGCGGCGCGCTGCAGGCGGCCGAGCGCCTGGGCGAGGCGGCCGACGGCGTTGTCTTCGCGCGGCATGGAGCCGTGGCCGGCCGTGCCGTGCGCCGTCATGCGCAGCCAGCAGACGCCCTTCTCGGCCACCTGGATGGGGTAGAGGCGCACGCCGCCCATCGGCACCGTCGTGCCGCCGCTCTCGTTGAGCGCATACTCGGCGGCGATCAGGTCGCGGTAGTGGTCGACCAGCAGCTTGGAGCCGGCATCAAAGCCCATCTCCTCGTCGGCAATGGCCGCCAGGATCAAGTCGCGCTTGAGGGGCAGCTCCTGGCGGAAGGCCAGCAGGAAGGCTTCGAGGTACATGGCCGCGGTGCCCTTCATATCGAGGGCGCCGCGTCCCCAGATGCAGCCCTCGGCCACCTCCCCGCCAAAGGGGTCGTGCGACCAGTGCTCGCGCTCGGCCGGCACCACATCCACATGCCCCGTGAGTAAGAGCGGCCGCGCCGCGCCGCTGCCCCGCAGCCGCGCCACCAGGTTCGCCCGGTTGGCGCCCGCTTCTATGATGGTGATGTCGCGTTCGGGGAATCCGCTGGCAACCAACAGCTCGCGGATGGCGAGGATGGCCGGCAGCTCGTTGCCCGGCGGGTTGGTGGTATCAATCTGGATGAGGCGCGCGAGGTTGCGCACCGTCTCGTCGACGGCGGCGGGCCAGTTGATGGGTTCAGGCATGGCAGCGCTCCTTCCTGAGGTGATCGAGGCACCCGGCCGCGATGGCGGTCACGCTGCCCATACCATAGACCCGGCGGGGCTGCACGTCAAACGCAAGCCCCCACTCGGGTATATCCCACCATCGTTGGTGACCGGCTCTTGAGCTTCGCACGAACCCGGTGCTGGCCTTTAGGTTAGGGGTTTGGCGGGCTGGCTGGCGTTGCTGGCTGCCCCGCGGGGCAGCCAGCAACGCCAGCCAGCCCGCCAAAC
>JAKPJZ010000029.1 GCA_029553955.1 Chloroflexota bacterium | reverse complement strand
GGCATCTGCTATGTACTTGTTAATCTCGTGCCGCGTCTGCCTGAGCAGCGCCTGATAGCGTTCCTTCTCGAAGAGCCGCCACTGCGAACCTTCCAGCCCAGCAGCTTTCTCAGCTGCCAGTTCTTTCGCCAGCGCCTCGAGTTGCGCCTCCAGCGCCCGCTCCACGCCCCGCCAGGCCTTGGCCATGGCGCGCATCTCTTGTGCTTCGCGGGCCAGGAGCTGCGCCTTGAAGCGGCGCATGATCTGCACGACCAACGGCTCGGCCATCGCGGGCCTACGATTCTGGGCCCGCGCTACCCTGCCCCTGGTCAAAGAAACGCTGTTGCTCCATCAGCCCCACGGCCATCATCGTCTGCCTGGCCTTGGCCTCTTCCTGGGCGTCGGCGTCCATCTGTGCCAGCTCTTGCGGCGTCCAGCCCGCCTGCCGCAGTTGTGTGCGCAGCGGCATGCCGGCCGCTGCGTTGGCCTGGCGGGTGCGCGCCTCGCTCTCCGGCTGCGTGGTACGCGGGTCGTCATAGTTGACCTGGATGTCCTGCGGGCTGACCGCCATGCCCTGCAACTTGAGCATGAATGCCACCGCCCGCTGCCAGGTGGACGATAGCCGCTCGATGTACGTCTTGCACTTTTTGTTCAGCAGCGCCTCCATGGCGATGAGCGCCTCGCCCGAGGGGTCGCCGCCCTGCGAGTAGAAAAAGTGTTTCGGCAGCCGCTTGATCTTGGCCAGCGCCGAGGCCAGGCTGTCCATGGCGTTCAGATAGCTGGCCAAGTTCTGCTCGCTGAACTCGCCGATCTGCGTCGCCTGCCCTGCACCATCGCCTGCAGGCACGCTCCAAATCTCATTCGGCGCATTCCGTAACTGGCCCGATACATCGCTCTGCGAGATCACCCAGCGTTGCTTGAAGGCGCCGAACTCCGCCGCCACCATGAGGTCGGAAAAGAGCTTGTTGACCGCATTCTGAGTATCAATCACCGATGGCTCCAACTCACCCTTGATGAGCCGGCGCTCACGGCGGAAATGGAAGACCGGTATCTCGCCATACGGGTTGGGCGCGCTGTCAGGATCATCGGGCGCCAGCCCCTGCGCGCTCGTAGTGTTTTCCGCTTTGCCCCCCGACACATAGTACTCAAGCCGGTCCGCGTAGTAGAGAGTCAGGTGCAGTCGGCCATCAGTGCCTACCCACCACTTGGCCGCAAAGCTCATCCGCCTTGGGTTATCCGCATCGTAGAACGCGGCGCACTGCTGCGGGGGGTTGTGATACGCCTCCGGCTCGCCGGCCTCATTCGGCCAAATGATGAGGAATGCCTCGCCGATCACCGCCGTGGCGGTGTGGATGTCGGCCGCATCCAGGGCCAGCCCCTGGCGGGCCCACAGGTCCGCCAGAGCGGCGTTTCCCGGCGTCGGCACGTCCGGCCCATTGGCCTCATCAGCTTTCGCTTCGCTCAGCAGCGTAAAGCCGGTCAGGTTGAGGCGCTCCAAGATCGAGTCGACTACGACGCCACACCAGTTCTGGCGGAACTTGGCATCGACATTGCGGAATATCTCGCGCAGCCGCACCGCCGAATACACCAGCGGCTGGTCGCCGTCGTAGTAGGCCCAGAGCTCGTCGTATGCTGACCTTTTGGCCGCCAGTGCCTCGTAGGCACGCTCGAGATCGCTCGCCATGCTCACCCCTGGAAACTGCGGGCGGCCCACCGGGGGCGGCCCACATACATCACCGCATACCTCATCGCATCCATGCCGTGATCGTTGACCTTCAACGGCTCCTCTTTGGCTGGCTTGCCATCTTGAGCCTGCGCCCACACGTAGACGTCAATCTCCTGCTCGGTGCAGAGCGGCTTCTCAGCTTCGGCCAGTCCCGGGTCGACCTCAACCAAGCTGTCACGCAAAAAGTAGATCCTGGGTCGGCCGTCGCCCGCTTCTCTCAGCCTCTCGCTGACCGCCTGGAGGCCTTCCTTGACTGCCTTCTTGGCCGGCACCGTAGGCACGCCATGCCGCGCCAGCGTGGCCCGGTCCTCGGCGTCGTGGTCGGCGACTGTGGCCTCGATGCTCTCGCCAACACTCAGGGCCTTGATCTGCGCCGCGTGGTCCTCCACGAGACGCTTGGTCCTGTAGAGCTCGCGATAGCGGTACATGCGCCCGTCCGGGTCCACCGCCCACCACTGGCATACGAAGGCGTTCGTAAAGCCAAAGTCGATAGCCCGGAAGCGACGCCAGTCCTTCGGGATGTCGAAGCGGTCCACCAGGTGGATCTCCGCATCCCACCCATCGTAGATCACACCCTCGGCCTGCACCCAGCGGCCATCTCTCAGCCGAGCTCGCCGTGGCCCGGTAAGATTGTCGAGCCGGGCCATATAGCGCTGGCCCTCGATCGTCCACTCGCCCTTCGCCGCGTCCCACAGCCGGGGATTATCCGCGTGCCGGCTGTCGAGCATCTTGCAGCGGCCGGCGTCGCACCTGAGTTTCAGCCCATGGGTCGGGCGGTCGGGGTTCGTGTCGGCCATGAGCTGCTGATATGGCATCACCCCGTTGCGCAGGCGTGTACTCAGGCTCTCCCAATCGTTGGCAGAGAGCTCGATCGCCTCCTGGACATAGATCACATCGTATTCTGTCGACATGATCTTGGAGGCCTTGTCGAGCCCGCCAACAACCACCTCCGAACCGTTCGGATAGTGGTACGCCTGGCGATTGCGCCGCTGTGGCCCCTCGGCAATCGGGTTACCCGGGCCGAGCACCCACTGCTCGTATGTGACCAGCGCCGCCTCAGTCAGGCTCTCGCGCGTCTTTCTCACAACCAGGAAACGGGCGCCGGCGTGTCGCTGGGCCAGCTCGTGGATCTTCTCCAGACAAGCGCGGCTCTTGCCCGTGCCGGCCGGGCCACTCATTAGCACTTCTGGTAAAGTGCAGGCCATGAGCTCCGCAGCTTTACCCCGCGGCTCGTAACTATGCTGTTGGCTCTCCAGGAGCCCCATCCGCCGCCGCCGTTCCATCACGGCCCTGGCTTGCAGCTGCAAGCACGACGATGGGATCCTCTCCCTTGGCGATGCGCTCAAGTTGCTCATCGTTCAACTTGCTCAGGTCAACCTCTCGCACGTCGATGGTATCCCGGAACCGCCCCAAATCCTTGCCGATCAACTCGAGCGCCCGCACCGGGTCGTGCAGTTCGACGCTCAGCCCGTTCCTGGGCGAGTCGGCGAACTTGCGCACCAAGCGGCTGAACTGTGGGTCGGTCAGCTTATCAACGTCCAAGACGATCTGCCGGCAGAGATACTTGACGTGCTTCTCGCCCTTGTCGTCAACCTCTTCCCGCTCGGCCTTGATCTCGTGCGAGGGCAGTGGGTTCTCGAGCCAGACCTCGGCAACCTTGAAAAACTGCCCGAGGTCGCCGCGCGCGATCTCGGCCAGGCGCCCCATAGTCTCGTCGGTAGCCATCGCCTTCGTGGCCCACCATTGGGCAATGGCCTCTATGACCGCTGGCTTGTGCAGGTTCTCAGGGCCGCTGCAGCGCGGGGTTTTGTAGCCGGCAAGGCGAGCTGCCTCGGTGGCGTTGAAGCGCGCCTCTCCGAGGTAGAAGGTCAGCCAGATGAACTGCTTCCTGGTCAGCTTTGCCTTGCCCACGCATACCCCTTACCGCAGCACCAGTGCCGCCACCACCAGCCCCCACAGTAGCACCGCCGCCAGGAAGCACCAGATGCAGCCCTGCAGCGGGTTCCCCGCGTCGCCCTCCATGGGCACCTCCTGCACGTAGAAGCAACCCGCCCCACCCCACCGATCAGGCCACAATTACATGCGGGTTGTCCCTGGCCTCGCCGGCGCCGGAAAAACAAAAAGCCCGGCGGACCCTCACACAGAGAGTCTGCCGGGCGGTTACTCCCGGAGCCGTATGCTATTATGGGCATTCTACCACATTTCAAGAGTGCGAGTCAATAGGCTCCCACTCGGCCCCAGGGCCTTTCCAAAGTCGGCGTCAGGTCATGTGGCGAGGCTCTGGGCGGGCCTTGGCGAGTTACGGTAGTGTGCTGGAGCCTCGGGCTGTGGTGCAGCTCGTTGGCTCGGGCACGTCTTGTGGGCCAGAGATCTGTCCATGGCCCCTTGGCACGTGTGCTTTTTTGTGTCAGGC
>JAKPJZ010000028.1 GCA_029553955.1 Chloroflexota bacterium | reverse complement strand
CGGATGGCTGGACCCGGCATGCGCTGGAACAGGAAAGGTGCCGAGCGCGTGATCCCAGTCCGGGCAGCTATCCTCAGCAATCGCTTCGACGGTGTCTGGGAGACTGTCTACAACTTGCCCCAAAACTGAACTACACCCTAGCGAGGGCCCTCAATGCCAGGCACTTGCCGCGCCTCTGGCACTGAGGTATAATCCGAAAAGTTCTTGTCCATGTGGCGTCGATTCAAGGAGGTATCCCATTACCGTCTCAGAGTTGATCCAGCAGCGTATCCTGGCCGAGGGCCGCAACCTTGGCCGGGGCATCCTCAAGGTAGACACGTTCATCAACCACCAGGTCGATGCGCGGCTGATGATGGCCGCCGGCGAAGAGCTGGCGCGCCGCTTTGCCGGGCGCGGCGCGACAAGGGTGCTGACGGCAGAGATCTCGGGCATTGCGCCGGCGCTGGCAACGGCGCTGGCGTTGGGGGTGCCGGTGGTCTATGCCCGCAAGGTCAAGCCGGTGACGATGCCCGCGGAGTCGTTTCGCGAGACGGCCCCTTCGCATACCAAGGGGCACCTGGTCGAGCTCTTTGTGTCGCCCGAGACGATCGCGGCGAACGACCGCATCTTGGTGGTGGATGACTTTTTGGCCAGCGGGCAGACGATCGCCGGGCTGGTGCGCATTGTCGAGCGCGCCGGGGCGACGCTGGTGGGCATCGGTGCGGTGATCGAAAAGTCGTTCGAGGGGGGGCGCGAGGCTTTGGCCGGCTACGGCGTGCCCATCGAGGCGCTGGTGGCCATCCGCAGCATGGATAACGGGCGCATTGAATTCGCCGAGTAGGGGCGGTTCGCCGACCGCCCCTACAGGTTTCGAAGGTGTGGGCATTGGTAGAAGAAACCGGGCAGTCGCCCAGAGCAGCGCACACGTCCATGATCGCGGTGCTGGACTTGGGCTCGCAGTACAGCCAGTCGATCGCGCGGCGGGTGCGCGAGTGCGGGGTGTATTCGCGGCTCCTGCCTTACGACATCTCGCTGGAGGAGCTGAGGCGCCTAAAGCCGTGCGGGCTGATCCTCTCGGGGGGGCCGGCGAGCGTCTATGAGCCGGGGGCGCCGCGGCTGCGGCCGGAGGTGCTGGAGGCCGGTTGGCCGGTGCTGGGCATCTGCTACGGGATGCAGCTCATGGCGCAGCACCTGGGGGGCGAGGTGGGCGCGGCGGCGGAGGGGGAGTATGGCGCGGCGCGGCTGGTGATCGATGCCCCTGAGGAGCCGCTGTTGGCGGGCCTGGGCGGCGAGCTCGACGTGTGGATGAGCCACGGCGACCGCATCGTGGCCCTGCCGCCCGGCTTTCGGCCGCTGGCGCACACGGCCAACACCCCCATCGCGGCCATGGGCGATGCGGCGCGGCGCCTGTATGGGCTGCAGTTCCACCCCGAGGTGGCGCATACGCCGCAGGGCCAGGCGGTGCTGGAGCGTTTCTGCCGCATCTGCGGCTGCGCGCAGTCGTGGACGCCGGCCTCGTTCATCGAGGAGGCCACGCAGCGCATGCGCGCCGAGATCGGCGAGGGGCAGGTGATCTGCGCGCTGTCGGGCGGGGTGGATTCGGCCGTCACGGCGACGCTGTTGCAGCAGGCGGTGGGCGATCAGCTCACCGCGGTCTTTGTGAACAATGGGCTGCTGCGCGAGGGTGAGGTCGAGGAGGTGCTCGAGCTCTTCCGCGACCACGGCCTGCGGCTGCGCTATGTCGATGCCTCGGCGGCGTTCCTGGCCGCGCTGGCGGGCGTGAGCGACCCCGAGGAGAAGCGCAAGCGCATCGGGGCCACCTTTGTCGACGTCTTTGAGCAAGAGGCGCGCAGCCTGGGGCAGGTCGATTTCCTGGCGCAGGGCACGCTCTACCCCGACGTCATCGAGAGCGCCACGCCCGGCAAGTCTGCGGTGCGCATCAAGAGCCATCACAACGTGGGCGGGCTGCCCGAGCGGCTGCGCTTCCGCCTGGTGGAGCCGCTGCGTTACCTGTTCAAAGACGAGGTGCGCCGTGTGGGCCTGGCCCTGGGGCTGCCCGAGTCGATGGTCTGGCGGCAGCCCTTCCCGGGGCCGGGGCTGGCGGTGCGGGTGATCGGCGAGGTCACCGCCGAGCGGCTGGCGGTGCTGCGCCGGGCCGACGCCATCGTGCGCGCCGAGATCGCGGCGGCCGGGCTGGCGCGCGAGGTGTGGCAGTACTTTGCCGTGCTCACGCCGCTGCGCAGTGTGGGCGTGATGGGCGACCGGCGCACCTACGCCCAGGTGGTGGCGGTGCGCGCCGTGGCGGCCGAAGATGCCATGACCGCCGACTGGGCGCGCTTGCCCCACGACGTGCTGGCGCGCATCGGCAGCCGCATCGTGAACGAGGTGCCGGCGGTGAACCGCGTGGTGTACGACATCACCAGCAAGCCGCCGGCGACGATCGAATGGGAGTAAGCAAGTGTCCGGCCTGTCATTGCGAGCGCAGCGAAGCGATCTCCACGTCGCGCATTGGAGATCGCTTCCCTGCGCTGCTCATGACGTAGGCCGCCGGACTGTAGGCGCGGCATGTTGCCGCGGGGCTCTCCCGCGCGGCACGATGCCGCGGCTACAGTGCGACGTCATCCGCCTGCCGCAGGGTTGCAGCAACCCTGGGATACTCGCAATGACAGGCGGAACAGGTAGGGGATAGGCGGGAGCGGCAGGCCAGCCGAGGAGCGTCTGCATGGAGGCCAGCTTTAAAACTGTGGTGCACCAGTTCGCCATCAGAGAGGGGGCGCTGCAACAGCGTCCGCTCGGCATCGTGGTGGCTGAGGGCGCAGCCGTGCCGGCTTCGCGGCGCCACCGGGGCGCCATGTACCTGCTCATCGAGGTGCTGGGCGGCCTGCCCGACCCGGCGTACACTCTCGGGCATCTGGCGCAGATCATGCAGGATGAGTACTACCAGGCGGCCGGCTCGGTCACCGGCGGCATCGGCCAGGCGCTGCGCGCGGCCAATGACTGGCTCTTTGAGGAGAACCTGAACTCGCCGCGCGAGCAACGGGGCGTGGCCGGGGTGAGCTGCGTCGTCTTGCGTGACGGCGACCTCTACCTGGGCCAGATTGGCCCGGCGCTGGCCTACCTGGTGCAGGCCGATGGGCTGCGCCGCTTCCCCGAAGACTCGCCATGGCTGAGCCAGGCCATTCCTGGCGAAGCCGAGCGCGCCGCCTGGCCCCCGCTGGGGGTGCGCCGCGTCGTCGAGCCCCAGTTCTACCACGCCACGCCCGACACGGGCCAGGTGCTCGTCATGGCTTCGCCGGCGCTCGATCGCGTGGCGTCGCCCAGGGCCATCGCCGAGGCCATCGCCGATGGCGGCGAGACGGCGCAGCGCCGGCTGCTGGCGCTGGCGGCGGGCCAGGATGTGCGCGCGCTCATCGTCACGCTGGCGGCGCGCGAGCCGGGCGCGGCCGGGCGCGACGACGAGCGGCCCGCGGCAGCGCGCGATGAGCGCCCGGCGCCCCAGCCCATGCCGGCGACGGCTGCGCGCCGCTCCCAGGGGCCGGGCGAGCGGCCTCAGCCGCGGCGGCGCAGCCCGAGCCAGGTGCTGGGGCTGTTGCGGCGCGTGTTGCCCGAGCGGCCTGGCGGCGCCGCCCGTCCACAGCGGCGGCCGGCTGCGGCCACGTCGCCCGCGCCGCAGCGCCAGGCGACGCGCCTGGTGGTGGCGCTGGCCATCCTGCTGCCGCTGCTCGTGCTGGCGCTCGTTGCTGGGGTGCGCTACCAGTACGAGCACAACCAACGGCAGCGGGTGGCCGAGCTGGTACGCCAGGCCGGCGAAGCGCGCACGGCCGCCGCGAACACCCCCGATGCGGCAGCCCAGCGCGTGTCGCTGCGCCAGGCGATTGGCCTGCTCGACCAAGCACTGGCCATTGCCCCCGGCGAGCCGCAGGTGAGCACGCTGCGCGAGCAGGTGCTGGCTGCGCTCGACGCGGCGTCGGGCGTGCGCCGCCTCTACACCCTGTGGGAGCTGGCCGACCTGCCCGCGGGCGCTGACGGCCAGGCGCAGGTGGCGCGCCTGTTGCCGCGCGACCTGGACCTCTTCATCCTCGACCGCGGCGCCGACCGTGCCTACGGGCGCCAGCTCAACCCCGCGGGCGATGCGCTGGCGCCGGTGGAGGGCAGCGCCGTGCTGGTGCAAAAGGGCGATTCGCGCGCCGGCACCGCCGTGGGCGAGCTGATCGACCTGCTGTGGATGCCCGCCGGCGGCGAGCGCCGGGAGCCAGGGCTGGTGTTCCTCGACCGCAACGGCTCGCTGCTCGAGTGGCGCCCGGCCCAGGGGCTGGCCGTCTTGCCGGTGGCCAACAGCAGCACCTGGAGAAAGCCGGCGGCCGCGGGGGGCTATGGGGGCAACCTGTACCTGCTCGACCCGCAGCTGAACCGCATCCTCAAGTACGTGCCCAGCGCCACGGGCTATACCGCCCCACCGGTGGACTATATCGCCGACCCCGGCAGCGTGGACCTCAGCGGCGCGGTCGACATGGCCATCGACGGCTACATCTATGTGCTCATGGCCGACGGCACGGTGCTCAAGTACCTCTCGGGCCGGCCGGTGACGTTCAACATCAGCGGGCTCGACGAGCCGCTGCGCAACCCGGTGGCCATCTATGCCAGCGGCGATGATGAAGCGCACGGCTTTCTCTACGTGGCCGATGCGGGGCTGGCACGGGTCGTGCAACTCAGCAAACAGGGGCAGTTCATCCGCCAGTTCAAGGCGGCGGAGGGGCAGGGGCAGCTCGCCGACCTGAGCGGGCTCTCTGTCGACGAGGCCAAGCAGCGCCTCTACCTGGGCAGCGGCGGCAAGGTGTACATGGCGCCGCTCTCGGCCGAGGCGCCGACGCCAGTGCCGACGCAAACGGCAAGCTAGATGCTTCCAGGTTGATTGTGCGATGTGGGAGCGTGCTCCGGTGCCGACCGGGGTGGGCCACGAATGGCACGAGTCGCCACGAATGGAGATCGAGACTGGATATTTCGTGTGTATTCGTGTAATTCGTGGCCTCGTACCTCGTCCAGGTGGCGCCTGAGCTGATCGTGCAACTCGGAGCAGACGTCTGGCAACGTGCTCATGCAACGCAGGATTTGGTTGGAAGCATTTAGGGTGGTGCGCTTTGACACGCATACTGGGCATCGAGACATCCTGTGACGAGACGGCGGTGGCCGTGGTGCAGGACGGGCGGCTGATCCTGTCGGACGTGGTGGCCAGCCAGATCGACCTGCACCGGCAGTACGGCGGGGTCTTTCCCGAGATGGCGTCGCGCCAGCACATCGTCACCATCGTGCCCGCCATCCGCCAGGCGATGGAGCAGTTTGGCCTCACCTGGCCCGATATCGACGCCGTGGCCACCACCTATGGGCCGGGCCTGCCGGGCTCGCTGTTGGTGGGGCTGAACGTGGCCAAGGGGCTGGCCTGGTCGCAGGAGTTGCCCCTGGTGGCCGTGAACCACCTCGAGGCGCACATCCATGCCAACTGGTTGGCGTTGCCCGGCCAGCCGCTGCCGCAGGCGCCGGGCTTTCCGGTGGTGTGCCTGGTCGTCTCGGGCGGGCACACGCTGCTGGCGCTGATGTCGGACCATGGCGCCTACCGTGTCTTGGGGCAGACCCTCGACGATGCGGCCGGCGAGGCGTTCGACAAGGTGGCGCGCCTGCTGGGCCTGAGCTACCCCGGCGGCCCCGCCATCCAGGAGGCAGCCAAGAACGGCGATCCGACCGCGTTCCAGTTGCCGCGCGCCTGGCTGGGCGACAGCCTCGATTTCAGCTTTAGCGGCCTCAAGACCGCCGTGCTGCACCTGGTGGAGGATAGCGACGTCCAGGCGGCGCGCCGCGGTCGCAAGCTGGCGACGCCGCTGCCCCCCGCGGTGATGCGGCGCTTGGCCGTGCCCGACCTGGCGGCCAGCTTTCAGGAGGCGGTGGTCGACGTGCTGGTGGAAAAGACGCGCCGCGCCGCCGAGCAATGCCGCGCCGTCGAGGTGCTGCTGGCGGGCGGCGTGGCGGCCAACGAGCGGCTGCGCACGCGCATGCGCCAGGTGCTGCCGGTGCCGGTGCGCATCCCCGCGCCGGCGCTGTGCACCGACAACGCCGCCATCGTGGCCTCGGCCGCCTACTGGCGCTTCCAGCGCGGCGACCTGGCCGGCTGGGGGCTCGATATCGAGCCCAACGCCCGCCTGCCGGAGGTAGCGAGGGCAGCATGAACGACGATTTCTTTGGTCGCGTCTACGAGCTCGTGGCGGCCATCCCGCCTGGGCGTATCATGACCTACGGCGATATCGCCCTGCGCCTCGGCCGGCCGCATGGCGGGCGCACGGTGGGCTGGGCCATGCGCCATTGTCCCGCAGGCCTGCCCTGGTACCGCGTGGTCAACAGCCGCGGCGCCTCGAGCGTGGCGGCGCGCCTGCCCGACGGCACGCCCATGCAGCAGGCCTTGCTCGAGGAGGAAGGTGTCGTGTTCGATGCCACAGGCCGCCTTGACCTGGCGCGCTACAGTTGGACGGGGGCGCCCGATGCCTGACCTGCAGGCCGAGCTGCGCCGGCTGCCCAGCGTCGATGCCCTCTTGGGCCACCCCGAGCTGCTGGCGCTCGAGGCCGAGAGCGGGCGCGAGCCGGCGCTGGCCGCCGTGCGCGAGGTGCTCGATGAGGCGCGCCGCGCCGTCCGCAGTGGCGCCGCGGCACCCGATCATCCTGCGCTGGTCGCCGCCGCGGCCGAGCGCATCCGCGCCTGGCTGCAGCCCTCGCTGCGCCCGGTGATCAATGCCTCAGGCGTCATCCTGCAGACCAACCTGGGCCGCGCGCCGCTCTCGGCAGCCGCGCTCGCCGCCATGGCGCGGGTGGCGGCCTACAGCAACCTCGAGTACGACCTGGAGGCGGGCCGCCGCGGCTCGCGCTACGTTCATGCCGAGGGCGTGCTGCAGCGCGTGACCGGCGCCGAGGCGGCGTTGCTGACGAACAACAACGCCGGCGCCATCCTGCTGGCGCTCAGCGCGCTGGCTGCGGGGCGCGAGGTCGTTATCTCGCGAGGCCAACTCGTGGAGATCGGCGGCGGCTTTCGCATTCCCGACGTCCTGCTGCAGAGCGGCGCGCGCCTGATGGAGGTGGGCACCACTAACCGCACCTACGCCCGCGATTTCGAGGTCGCCTGCGGGGCCGAGACGGCGCTGCTGCTGCAGGTGCATACGAGCAACTTTCGCGTCAGCGGCTTTGTGCACCAGCCCACCACCGCCGAGCTGGCCAAGGTGGCCCACGCGCGGGGCTTGCCCTTGGTGGTGGACCTGGGCTCGGGCGTGCTGCTCGACACGGCCGCCTTTGGCATGGCCCACGAGCCCACGGTGCAGGAATGCCTGCAGGCCGGGGCCGACCTCGTCACCTTTAGCGGCGACAAGCTCCTCGGGGGCCCTCAGGCGGGCATTATCATCGGCCGCGCCGAGCTCGTGGCCGCGCTGCGCCGCCATCCGCTCACGCGCGCCCTGCGCGTCGACAAGCTCACCATCGCCGCCCTGGGCGCCACCCTGGCCGCCTACCAGGCAGGCCGCGCCGTGCAGGAGGTCCCCATCTGGCGCATGATCGGCGCTCCCGCGGCGGAGGTGCGCCGGCGCGCGCGGCGCTGGGTGCGGCGGCTGAGGGCGCTGGGCGCAACGGCCGAGGTTGTGCGGGGGGTGTCGACCGTGGGCGGCGGCTCGCTGCCGGGCGAGACCCTGCCGACCTCCCTCGCCGCGCTGCGCGTGGCCTCGCCCGATGCCCTGGCGCGTCGCCTGCGCCTGGGCGACCCCGCGGTCATCGGCCGCATCGAGGAGGAGCGCCTGCTCCTCGACCCGCGCACCGTCCTGCCCGAACAGGAGGCGGACCTGCTGCACGCCCTCGAACGCGCGCTGGCGTAGACTCTGTTTGTAGTACCGGAGAAGGTGGGGGGCCAGGGTGAGGACCCAACGGGTCCTTGACCCTGGCCCCCCCGCTTTCTCCGGTGCTACGAGCGAGTCTGAGTCTGCGAACCCCCTTGCGAATTCCAGAATCTATGGTATAATGGCAGTGCAAACGATTTACGTAGAACGTTTGCTGGATGGGAGTGGCTGTGCAGCGGCGTGTGACCATTGTCGATGTTGCCCGGGCGGCTGGGGTTTCGGCGAGCACCGCCTCGCGCGTGCTCAACGCGCGAGGCGGCGACATCCGCATCAGCGACGCCACACGAGAGAGCGTGCTGCAGGCGGCGCAGCGTTTGGGCTACCGGCCCAACCCCTTCGCCGCCGCGCTGCGCACCCAGCGCACCGGCGTCATTGGCGTCATTGTGCGCGACCTGTGCGACCCTTTCCTGAACTTGCTGGGCCGCGCGGTGCAGCAGGCGGCGCGCGCCCAGGGGGTGGACCTGCTCTTCGCCCACGCAGAGTACGACCTGGCGGTCGTCGGCCAGCACATCGCGTTCATGCACAGCCACTGGTTTGACGGGCTGCTGCTTTTGGGCGACCTGCCGGGCGACCAGACCATCGTCGCCACGCTGCGCCAAGCCAATACGCCCTTTGTCGCCGTCGCCTGCGGCCAGGAGGCCGCCGGCCCGATGGTCAACGTCGACGAGGCAGCCGGGGTGGCGCTGGCCCTGGACCATCTCTGGGGCCTCGGCCATCGCCGCATCGCGTTCCTGGGCAACCTGGAGCACGGCGGGGTGCACGAGCGCCTGCAGCTCTTTGCCCGCTACTGTGCCGAGCACGGGCTCGCCCCGCGAGACGACTGGCTGCGCACCTGCGCCAACAGCCGCGGCGCGGCGTTGGAGGCGGCGCAGCACCTGCTCAGCCTGGCGCAGCCGCCCAGCGCCATCCTGTGCGCCACCGACCTCGCCGCCCTGGGCGCCATGAGCGGCGTGCAGCGCCTGGGTCTGCGGGTGCCGGGCAGCGTCTCCATCATCGGCTTTGACGACATTGCAGGCGCCGCCGATGCCTGCCCCGCGCTGACTACCATCTGCCAGCCGGTGGGCGAACTGGCGGCCCAGGCCGTGACACTGCTGCTGGGCCTCATCGACGGGACGGCCACGAGTGACGCGGCGCGCCGCGTGTTGCTCCGGCCCACGCTCGTCGTGCGCGAATCGTGCGCGGCGCCGGGCGAGGGATAGCAGGTTCGTGGCTGGCGCCAGGAGTGCAAGGGATGACCGACCCACAACCCGCATGGTGGCAGCGGGCCGTCTGCTACCAAATCTACCCGCGCAGTTTTCAGGATAGCGACGGCGACGGCATCGGTGACCTGCAGGGCATCATCGAGCGGCTGGATTACCTCAACGACGGCTCCGAGCGTTCGCTGGGGATCGACGCCATCTGGCTGAACCCGGTGTATCCCTCGCCGCAGTACGATTTCGGCTACGACATCATGGACCACCAGGCCATCGACCCCCAGTACGGCACCATGGAGGATTTCGAGCGCCTGCTCTACGAAGCGCACCAGCGCGGCATCCGCATCCTGATGGACATGGTGCCCTCGGTCACTTCGCACCTGCACCCCTGGTTTGTCGAGTCGCGCGCCAGCCGGCGCAGCCCCAAACGCGACTGGTACATCTGGCGCGACGCGCCGCGGCCCGGCAAGCGCCCCAACAACTGGCAGGGCGTGTTCGGCGGGCCTGCCTGGACGTGGGACGTCAAGACCCAGCAATACTACTACCACAACTCGCTGCCCGAGCAGCCCGACCTCAACTGGCGCAACCCCGAGGTGGCGCAGGCCATCCTCGGGGCGATGGAGTTCTGGCTGCGCAAGGGCGTCGACGGCTTTCGCATCGACGTGCTGAATTATGTCTATAAGGACGAGCGGTTGCGCAGCAACCCCCACTGCTGCGGCCGCCGGCCCTACGAGATGCAGCGCCATGTCTATGACAAGGACCGCCCCGAGGCCGTGGACGCTGGCATCCGCATGCGCCAATTGGTGGACCGCTACCCCGGCGGCATGCTCGTGGCGGAGGTCTATGTGAACGACCCCCGCGAGGCGGCGCGCTACTATGGGGAGCACGGCGAAGGGGCCAACCTGGTGTTCAACTTTAGCTTTATGAACGCACCCTTCTCGGCCCCTCGCCTGCGCCACGAGGTGGACCGCTGGGAGCAGGCCATCGGCGCCCGCGGCTGGCCGTGCTACTTTCTCTCGAACCACGATAATTCGCGCCATGCCAGCCGCTTCGCCGCCGGCAGGGCCACGACGGCGCGCGCCCGGGTGGCGGCGGCGCTGCTGCTGACGCTACGCGGCACCCCGTTCCTTTACATGGGCGAGGAGATTGGCATGCTCGACGGCATCGTGGGGCGCCACGAGCGGCTCGATCCGGTGGGCGTGCACTACTGGCCCTTCCACCCCGGCCGCGATGTGGCGCGCACACCGATGCAGTGGAGCGCGGCGCCCTACGCCGGGTTCAGCAGCACGCGGCCCTGGCTGCCGGTGCACCCGGCGTTCGCCACGGTCAATGTGGCCGCGCAAGAGGCCGACGCGGGCTCGCTGCTGCGCTGGTACCGCCGCCTGATCTGGCTGCGCAAGGGCTCTGCGGCCCTGTCGTTCGGCGGCTACCAAGCGCTCGATGGCGTGCCCGGCGGGGTGTTCGCCTATCTGCGGGTGGCTGGGGAGGAGCGCGTGCTCGTGGCGCTGAATTTCGCCGCACGCCGCAGGTGCTTTGGCCTGCCGGGGCGCGGCTCCGGCCGCTGCCTGCTGGGCTGGCCAGAGCGGGCGGGCGACGCTGTGGACCTGGGCCATATCGAGCTGGAGCCGTATGGGGTGCTGATTGTGGCGCTGTAGGACGGGCTAGAAAGCCCGTCCGGCGTTGGCCTGTGCGAGATGCGGCGGGCTGGAAAGCCCGCCCTACGGGCCCGTCCACCGTTGGCTGGTGCGGGGCTGGGCGGGCTGGAAAGCCCGCCCTACGGGCAGGGAGGGATGGGGAGGACACCATGGCAGATCAAGGGCTGGAGGCACGGCTGCCCGCTTCGCGCAAGCTCGCCTACGGCGTGGGCGACCTCGGCGCCAACCTGGTGCTGAACGCGGTGAGCTTTTACCTGTTGTACTACCTGACCGATGTCGCCCTGCTGGCGGCGTCGCTGGCGGGGTTGGTGCTCACCCTCGTGCGCGTCCTCGACGCCGTCATCGACCCGGCCATCGGCTATCTCTCGGACCGTACCCGCAGCCGTTGGGGCCGGCGCCGGCCCTACATCCTCTTCGGCGCCCTGCCCATGGCGGCCATCATGTGCCTGCTCTTCTCAGCCGCGCCGGCGCGCAGCGAGATGGGGATCTTCCTCTACTACCTGGTGATGTACGCCCTCTGCTGCATCTCGTACTCGCTGGTCAACGTGCCCTACTCGGCGCTGACCCCCGACCTGACCAAGGACTTTGACGAGCGCACCAGTCTGAACGGCTACCGCATGGCTGCGGCTATCATCGGCACCCTGGTGGCCGCCGGCGCCACCACCGCCCTGGTGGGCCTGTTCCCCAATGAGCGCACCGGCTTTGCCGTCGTCGCCGGGGCCTACGGGTTGGTGTTCATCGCGGCCAGCCTGGTCGTCTTCTGGGGCACCAAGGGGCGCGACTGCGCCGTGGCGCTGCCCACAGACGAGTCGGCCCTGCGCCTCTACCTGTCGGCGCTCAAGAGCACGCCCTTCATGCTGGTGGCCGTGACCTACATCTGCCATTCCGTCGCCGTCACCACCATCAGCTCCAGCCTGATCTACTACCTCAAGTACTACATGAAACAGGAAGCGCTGATCTCGATCATCTTTCTCGTCCTCTTGCTCACGGCCATGCTGTGCATCCCCCTTTGGGTGTGGGTCAGCAAACGGGCCGGCAAGAAGGCAGCCTACCTCGCCGGAATGAGCATCCTCCTGGCGAGCCTGCTGCTGATCTTTTTCCTGCGGCCAGGGCAGATCTCGCTGATGTACGCCCTGGCTGCGCTGGCCGGCAGCGGGCTCTCGACCTTTTTCGTCATGCCCTGGGCGATTGTCCCCGACGCCATCGCCTATCACGAGATGCGGACCGGGCAGCGCATCGAGGGCATCTTTTACGGCATCTGGAACTTGGGGCCGCAGTTGGGTGGCTCGCTCGCCGGCCTGGCCATCGGCCTGGGGCTGACCCTCTTCGGCTACGTCCCCAACCTGGCCGAGCAGAGCGCCCGTACGATGCTCGGCATCCGCGGCATCTTTGCCCTGCTGCCCGCGCTGCTCGTGCTGATCGGCATCGCCATCATGGCGTTCTACCCCATCACGCGCCAGGTCTACAACGCGATGGTCGCCGAGCACGAGCAACGCAGCGCCGGAAAGGAGATCGCATGACCGCACCACACGTGACCCTGGGCGTCATCGTCGGCAGCCGCAGGTTCTTCCCCGCCCACCTGTGCGCAGAGGCGCGCGCGACCATGCTGCAGGTGCTGGAGGCGGAAGGCATGCGCGCCGTCGCCCTCAGCACCGAGGATACCCCCGGCGGCGCCATCGAGTGCCTGGAGCACGCCCAGCGCTGTGCGGCGCTCTTCCGTGCGCATCGAGAAGAGATCGACGGCATCGTGGTGACGCTGCCGAACTTTGGCGACGAGCGCGCCGTGGCCAATGCGCTGCACCTGGCCGGGCTGAACGTGCCCGTGCTGGTGCACGCCTTCCCCGATGTCGCTGACCGCATGACCCCCGCCGAGCGGCGCGACAGCTTTTGCGGCAAGATTTCCGTCTGCAACAACCTGCGCCAGTACGGCATCCCCTTCAGCCTGACGCAACAGCACACGGTGCACCCCGCGCAGGAGGGCTTTCGCGCCGACCTGCGTCGCTTTGCTGCCGTCTGCCGGGTGGTGCGCGGCCTGCGCGGCGCCCGTTTCGGCGTCTTGGGTGCGCGGCCGGCGGCCTTCAATACTGTGCGCTACAGCGAAAAGCTGCTGCAGCGACAGGGCATCACCGTCGAGACGCTCGACCTGTCGGAGGCGTTCGGCCGCAGCGCCGCCCTGGCCGACGCCGACCCGCGGGTGCAGGCCAAGGGCGCCGAGATCCGCGCCTATGCCGACGCCAGCCGCCTGCCGCCGGCGGCGCTGCTCAGGCTGGCCAAGGTGGGCGTGGTCATCGACGAGTGGATCGGCACGAACGGCTATGCCGGCACGGCCGTGCAGTGCTGGACGAGCATGCAGGAGCACTATGGCGTCTTTCCCTGCGCGCTTATGAGCATGCTGAGCGAGCGTATGCTGCCCTGCGCCTGCGAGGCCGATATCGCCGGGGCCGTGGCCATGCACGCGCTCAACCTGGCCTCGGGCCGCCCCGGCGCGCTCGTCGATTGGAACAACAACTATGGGGATGACCCCGACCGGGCGCTGGTGTTCCACTGTTCGAACCTGCCGCGCAGCCTCTTCGTCGACGGCGCCGCCACCATCGAGCGCCACACCGGCACGGCAGCCAGCTACGGCGAGGAGCAGAGCTGGGGCATGGTGCACGGGCGCATCGTCGCGCAGCCCTTCACCTACCTGCGCATCACGACCGACGACCTCACGGGCAAGATGTTGGCCTATGTGGGCGAGGGCGAGCTGACCGCCGACCGCGTCGCGACCTTTGGCGGCTATGGGGTGGTGCGCATCCCCAACCTGCAGGGGCTGCTGCGCTACATCTGCACGCGCGGCTTTGAGCACCACGTGGCCATCAGCCCGGCGCCAGTGGCCGATGCGGTCTATGAGGCGCTGACCACCTACCTGGGCTGGGAGGTGTACCACCATGACAGCTACATGCTTCCAGGTTGATCGTGCGCTACGTCAGCGATCCATAGGGCCGACGGAGTTGGCCACGAATGACACGAATGACCACGAATGGAGAGCCTTCGTGCAGATTCGTGCAATGGGAAGGCGTGCGATCCGGGTACAGCGCTTCGCGCATAACCGGAACGGGGCCTTTTGGGGGGTCTTTTTAGCGGGTTGGCCAGAGCCGTGGCCGCCCGCGGGCGGCCACGGCTCTGGCCAACCCGCCAAAAAGACCCCTTCCGGGCCAGGGCCAGGAGGCTGCGGAGCGTGTCAGCCGGCAGCTACCCGGATGGCCAGCAGTGGCAGCGCCAAGTACGGTTGTAGGATTCAGCGCCTTAACGTCCTCGGCCTGGCGCCAACTACGAACCTGGGTCAAGGCGCTCAACCGCCAACTACGAACCTGCGATAGAGCTCCTCATAGCGCGCCACGTGCTCGTAGATGCGCTGCATGTAGGCGCGCGGCTGCCAGTTGCTGACCTGCTCGAAAAAGAGGTCGGGGTCACCGCCGGCGAGCTTGGCCCACTTGGAGGCGTTGCCGGGGCCGGCGTTGTAGGCCACCAGTGCCGTCAGCGCATCGCCATCGAACATGCCCAGCGCCGCGCTGAGGTACCACATGCCGTAGCGCACGCTCACCGTTGGGCGCCAGAGCTTGTCGTGGCCATAGGCCGCGTCCTCCAGCCTGCCGGCGATGTACTCGCCCGTGGCGGGCATGACCTGCGTCAGGCCGCGGGCGCCGGCGTAGGAGGTGGCGTCCTTGTCGAAGACGCTCTCCTGGTAGATGAGGCCGTAGAAGAGCAGCGGATCGGTGTTCGCTGCCTGCGCCTCGCCCAGCACCAGGTCGGCATAGTAGGTGGGGTAGGCCAGCTCGGCCACCTGCCGCGGCACGGCGCCGGCCTGCTCGGGCGCCAGGGCCAGCAGGCGTCCGGCCGCCAGCACCGACGGCTGGTAGAGCCCCTGGTCGCGCCAGTAGACCGCCAGGGCATAGAGCGCCCAGGGGTCATCGGCCTGTGACGCCCGCACCTGGCGCAGCTCGGCGTGCGCCGCCGCCGCGTCGCCCAGCGCCCAGAGCTCCATGCCGCGCTGGAAGGCGGCTGCCTGCGTCACCGCCGCGGGCAGCCGGCCCGCCACCTGGCCCTCCACGAGCGCCGGCGCCCAACTGGCGAGCCAACGTTCCACCTCCTCGGGCGTGCCGCGCGGGGCATAGGCCGCCGGATCGAACGCGCCCGCCGGCGCCCGGCCCACCAAGCTGCGGCCGGCCAGCAGGTCACGCGCGCGCAGGCCCCAAAAGCCGCCGGGGTCGGCCAGCCGCGCCTCCTCCCAGCGCGCCCGCGCCCCCGCCGCCTCGCCCAGGCGCGCGGCGGCCTTGCCCAGCCAGAGGAGCAGCCGGCCGCGCTGCGCGGGGTCCTGCTCCTCGGCCAGGTAGCCGGCCCACGTCTGGGTGGCGGCCGCGATCTGACCGTCCACATAGTAGGCCAGCCCGGCGTCAAAGCGGGCATCGGCAGCGTAGGTGGCGCCGGGGTAGGTGGCGGCGGCGGCAGCGTAGGCGGCGGCCGCCTCGCCGTGGCGGCCGTCGCTATCGTAGAGCTGGGCCACGCGCCACAGCGCCTCGACGGCGCGCGCGCTCTGCGGGTAGCGCGCCGCCAGCGCCCTGAACGTGGCCACGGCGCCGTCCATCGACCCGGCCAGGGCCTGGCTCTGGGCCTTTTCGTACCACGCCTCAACCAGCAGGTCGTTCTGAGGGTGGCCCACGATCAGCGCCTCGAGCTCGCGCACCGAGGCCGCGTGCTGCTCCAGCCGGCGGTTGGCCAGCGCCGCCCAGTAGTGGGCATCGCCGAGGTGGCCGTCGGTCGCGGCATAGTCGCGTAGGATATCCAGCGCACCCTGGTAGCGCCCGGCGCCATACTCCACCTGGGCCCGCGTCAGCGCGCCAGCGGCGGCTGCGTGCCAGCCGTCGAGCACGGCCAGGGCCTGGGCAGCGTAGGCGGTGAGGGGATAGCTGGCGACGAGCTCGTTCCAGCGCGCTGCGGCCTCGCTCTGGCGGCCGGCGTCGCGCAGTGCGCCGCCCAGCTCGAACATGATTTCGGCGCGGCCGGCGGCGGTCTGCGCCAGGTCGAGCGCCTCCCCAAAGGCCGCCACGGCCTCGTCGTAGCGCTCGAGCGCGGCCAGCGCCCGGGCGCACTCCTCAACCAGAGCCGCCTTGCTGCTGGCGTTGGCCTCGGCATCGGCGGCGGCGCGAAAGGCAGCGGCAGCGCCGGCCTGATCACCGGCCTGGGCCAGCGCGCGGCCGATGCGCTGCTCGACGTAGGTCACGAGCAGCGGCCGGCGTTCGAGGTAGCCGCGGTAGGCTGCGGCCGCCCCCTGGCCGTCGTCCAGGCCCAGGCGCGCCTCGCCCAGCCCAAAATAGGCCAGAGGCAGCTCGGGGTCGGTGGGATAGTCGCGCACCAAACGCTCGAGGTGCGCGGCGGCTGCGGCGTAGGCGCCCGCTTGCAGCTCGGCGCGGCCGGCGCGCAGCAGCGCCTCGCGCTGCACTTCAACCGGTGCGCCCGAGTCAATCAGGGCGCTCAGGCCGGCGGCCGCGGCCTCATAGTCGCCGTTCATCTGCTGCAGGGTGGCGCGGGCCAGCAGCTCGGCCTGCGGCGCGAGGGCCGGCAGGGTTGCGGTAGGCGTCGCTACCGTGGTGACCATAGCCGGGGCGGCCGGCACGGCCGTGGCGACAAGGGTGGGCTGCATGGTGCACGCCGTCAGCGCTACGGTAAAGGCCAGCAGCGCGCCAGCGAGACGCGACAACTCGGGCTTGCGCATATCGTCCCCTATCCATCAAGGGCCAAGAGCCGATGCAACAGTGTGGCACAGTGTGAGGCAAGAGAAGGAGGTGAATGCGCCCTGGTAGATCAGCTTCAGTGTAGGGAATCGGTCGCCTCTGTCAAAGCCAGGCCATCGCGGTGGGTGTATCCTGGCAGCCTGTCGGAGAGGGAAGTCGTCACCCTCATAGTCCTGGTAACAGCCGGGCATTGGCTCCGCTGCGACCCCTTGGGCGCGGACAGGTCTGTGCAGGTGCATGCTCTCGTGCGCCCGGCTCTGCCCCAGGAAGGGGTTTTTGGGGGTTGGTTGGCTCTGCTGGCCGCCCCTGGCGCGCCCGCGGGCGCGCCAGGGGCGGCCAGCAGAGCCAACCACCCCCCAAAAACCCCCCTTGAGGGGCCCGCACCGGGCTCGTGCGAAGCGCAAGAGCCGGTCACCAACGCTGACGGGATAGACCCTATCAGAAGCAGGCATTTGGCTGCACTGGACGGCCAGGCTATAATGGGGCGTTGCAGCCAGCAGGCGGGGGTCGCGCCGGCATGGCCCTGCTGGGGAGGATACATGGTGGCGAAGGAGAAGAGGTCCGTGCTGACCAATCCGTTTGTGCTCATCTCGGCCGCCGTCTGCCTGGGCGTTGTGGGGCAGATCATGATGAAGAGCGGCATGAACCAGGTCGGCGCAATCAGCAGCCTGGGCTTGGCCACCCTGTTGCGCGTCTTCTCCAACCCCTATGTGCTGCTGGGCTTTGCCAGCTATGGCCTCTCGTCGATCGCCTACCTGATGGCGCTTTCCAAGCTGGAGCTCAGCGTGGCCTACCCCATGATCGGCCTGGGCTATGTGCTGGTCGTGCTCTTCTCGTGGCTGCTGCTCAAGGAGCAGGTCGGCGCCCTGCGCTGGCTGGGCACGCTGCTGATCGTGGCCGGCGTGTGGCTGGTTGGGCGCTAGAGCATCGGTCAAGTATTCCTGCGAAGGCCCCCAGACGGCCGAATCGTCGCCCTCCGACGCCCACAAGGGGGGCTAGGCTACGTCGTCTATGCGACTACGTGACCGATGTTCTAGTGCTCCAGGAGAATCCCTTGACCAGAGGTTCCCTTTTCGATGACCATGTGCATTCGTCGATGTCGCCCGATGCACGCGATGGGGTCGCTGCCCTCTGCGACGTTGCGCTCGAGCGCGGTCTGGCGGGGCTGGCGATCACCGACCACTTTGACACCGAACCGGCCGACCCCGGCTACGGCCACTATGACTGTGATCGCCTGAGCCGCGAGGTGGAGCAAGCGCGCCGCGCCTACGAGGGGCGGCTGGCCATCCTCGTGGGCGCCGAGATCTGCTTCCAGCCGGTGTTCCTGCCGCGCATCGTCGCCTTTCTCGATGCCTGCCCCCTCGATTTTGCGCTGGGCTCGGTGCACTGGATCGAACGCGAACTGGTGGACCGCGCCTACCTGGCCCAGCACGGCGCCGATGCCGCCTACGAAGGCTATCTCCGCATCGTCGAGCAGGCCGTGGGCACCGGCCTCTTTGACGCCATCGCCCACCTCGACCTGCCCAAGCGCCACCTGCCGCCCGAACACGGCCTCGTTGACCTGCGGCCCCATTGGGCAGCGCTCGAGCGCATCCTCAAGCTTATGGTCGAGCAAGGGACGGCGCTGGAGATCAACGTCTCGGGCTGGCGCCATGGCCTCGGCGAGCCGCTGCCCTGCGAAGCGGTGGTGCGCCGCTACCGCGAGCTGGGCGGCACGCGCATCACCATCGGCACCGACAGCCACCGCATCGGCGTCCTGGGCCGCGACATCGCGCGCGGCCAGGAGCTCGCCCGCCGCGCCGGCTTTACCCACGTCACACGCTTTGTCGGGCGCCGGCCGCTGTCCATGCCCATCTAGTGAATAGTGGGATAAAGGAGAGAGCCTCCGGCGGCCCGCGGGCCGCCGGAGGCTCTCTCCTTTATCCCACTATTCACTAGAGCGCCGGCCAGAAGCCGAGCACGCGTAGCATCCCCGTCCAGCGGGTGGCGACGAGGCGATAGGCGGGGGCATGGCTGCGCCGGTAGAGCGACGAGTGGTGCATGGCCGGGTAGCCATGCAGGACCAGGTAGCGGGTGAGGACCTCGACTCGGCCCAGTGACATGGCGGGCCAAGTGCCCTCGCGGACAAGGATGGTGAACGTATCCCAGGCGCGCCGCAGCTCCTCGGGCGTGCCCCAGCGCATGTAGGCCGTGCGCAGACAGGCCTCGACGAGGCGCTCCGAGTCGCCACCGCGCGCCTTGTAGGGCCGCAGGTTCAGCCGGCCCAAGAGGCCATCGGGGCGCAGCGGCTCCCAGAGCGGCTCGTTCTCGGTGGGCTCGAGAGGGCCCAATTCCTCGTGCAGGCGCGCCGCGAAGGCATCGGGCGAGGCGATCAGGTGCTCCGGACCCAGCACGCCCTGGTAGAGAAGCTTGTAGATGTCGCGTGGCTCCGCGGCTGGGTAGCGGGCCAGATGGCCCCGGATCAGAGCGGCGAGCGCCTCCCGCGAGCGCCATTTGCGGTCGCTGCCGAGCACGGCGATTTCTCCCAGACATGTTATGTGCACTATTCTACTCATGTCGGCCAAGGTGTCAACATGGGGCTCTGGGAGTCCAGAAGGAAGATCATGCCGCGCACGTGGTGGGTGCTCTGGTCGGCCGAGAGGGTATAGTCGTAGTAGGGGTCCCACGACCAAAAGCCCCAGCGCACATGGGGATCATCGAGGTAGGGATGGGTGCTGCCCGGCGTTGCCTGCACCGACAGCGAGTAGCGGGAGGCCGCGAGCGCAGCCTGGCGATAGCGCGGCTCGCCGGTCACCGCGAACAGCCGCAGCAGGGCGATGGCGATGTTGGGCACGTCGCCCGGCCCCACCGTGGCCACGACGACGTTATCGTCGCGGTCGATGGTGAGTGGCCAGGCGCCGTCGGGCCGCTGCCGTGCGAGGAGCCAGGCGGCAAAGCGCTGCGCTGCGCCGAGAAAGTCCTGGCCGCCCGTGCGCTCGTAGAGGAAGGTGAGCGCGCGCAGCTCATCGGCGGCGAGGTCGGTGTTAAAGTACTCGCCGTCGATGAGGTAAAAGCCGCCGTCGCCGGCCTGCAGGCCCAGGCCCAACTCGCCCCAGCGCAGGGCGCGCTCGCGCCACAGCGGCTCGACCGTGGCCCGCTCCAGCTCCAAGCAGGCCTCCACCGCGCGCCCGAACGACTGCCAGCCCAGCTCTTGCCAGGCGCTGGTGCGCGTGTTGTACTTGGGCGCACAGCCGTGCCGCGCCGCCTGCAGCAGGAACCCCGCACTCTCGTGCGCCCGCCGCAGGTACGCTTCCTCACCTGTGCGGCGGTGCAGCCCCACACAGAGGATCACATACTCGGCGGCGAATTTGGTCCACAGTTCGTCTGACGCCGCGCCCTCGCGCACGCCGCCCATGACCACGCTCATGGGGTGGCTGACGACAAAGTGGCGGTAGAACCAATCGGCAGCGCGGCGCGCCGTGGCCAGCAGCGCCCCATCGTGATAGCGGTCGTAGGCGGCCAGGAGCTGCCAGGGCGCGATGAGGTTCACCGTCTGCGGCGGCTCCAGCCGGCGCTCGGGGGCGCTGTAAAAGCCGTGAAAGGCCCCCGCCTGCTCGTCGAACTGGGCGAGCAGCCACTCGTAGGTGCCGGCGCGCACCCGCCGCTCCAGCTCGGCCGGCGAGGCGCCCACGCCGTCAATGGGCACGTCGGACGTGCCGGGGTAGCTGGGCCAACCCCAATCCTGCGGTGAGATGACGCCGATCTGCATGTTTGCCTCCTCGTCGCCGGTGGACTCCCCAGCGAGCGCAAGAGCGGCCAACCCGCACATACACCCAACCAAGCGAGCTGGGGCCTCGCCTGCTCCCGGCGCGGCGCCGCAACCGCCCGAGCTCGCTCGCCTGAGTGGAACTGTCAACGGATTAGGGGAACGGATTGAACGGATGCGCTCCCCGCGGCGAGCGCATCCGTTCAATCCGTTCCCCTAATCCGTTGACAGCATCCGCCGCCACAATACGGCCGCCGCCAGGTAGGCGGCCACCCCCGCCGCCACGGCCCCGCTAAAGCCCCAGGTGACCGACAGCGCCACCGCCAGGCTCGAGCCGAGCGCCGAGAAGGCGCCGTTCACGCTCCAGAGCCAGGGCGTAGCCGCGCCACTGCGCCCGCCGGCTCGCCGCAGCGCGCTGGGCAAGGGTATGCCCAGGGGCAGGCCCATCAGCGTCGCCAGGCCCGCCGCCGCCAGCGCGCGCCAGGCGAGCCCGGCCGGCAGCAGCGCGGCCACGAGCGGGGGCAGGGCGAGCCAGCCGGCCAGCCCCAGCGCGGCGCCGGCCAGGAGCGCCATAGCGCCACGGCGCCCGAGCGTAGCCTCGGGCCAGCGCTGGCTCACGAGGCTGCCCACGCCGCCGCCGGCGAGGAGCCCGCCGAGCACGGCCGCCGTGGCCAGCGCCGGCCGGCCCAGCAACAGGTGGAAGCGGTGCATCAGCGCCACCTCGAGCAGCATGTAGCCGCCGCCCATGAGGGCCACGCAGCCGAGGCCCGCGGCCCAGCCCTGCCGCCGCGCCGGCCGCAGGGCCGCGAGGCCGAGCAGTGCCGCCAGCGCCGCCGCGCCGCCGAGCGCCTGCGCCAGCGGGCCAGGCAGGCCGTGGTCCAGCTTGAAGAAGAAGGGGCGGTCGTCGCCGGTGGGGCGCAGGTCGTAGGTGGGGTCGCCGGCCACGAACTCGCTGAGGCTCATGCCCTCCAGCAGGGGCTGCAGTGTAGCCTCAAAGACGCCGGGCAGGAAGAGCGGCGTCAGGCCGAGGCGGCCCGCCCCCTGCTGCAGCGCCGTGACGGCAGCGGCGTCGAGCGGCTCGCGGCCCACGATGGCCACCGTCTGCCGCAGCGTCGGGTCGCCGGCAGGGAGCATGAGCAGCGCCAGGTGACGCGTGGCCGGGGGCAGCAGCTTGCCCCCGGCTTCGATGGCGGCCAGAGCGGTCAGCGCGGCGCGGCTGCCCTCCAGCGCACTGTGTGCGACGATGGCCATGCGGCCGCCGGGGGCCAGGCGCGCCAGGCAGGCGCGGAAGGCCTCGCGGGTGAAGACATAGCCCTCCACCAGGGCCTGGCCGGCAGGCTCGGCGGCTTGGGTGTAGACGAGGTTGAGGTAGATCAGGTCGTAGGCGCTGCGGTCACGCTCCACAAAGGTGCGGGCGTCGCCCACCTCCAGGCGCACCTCGGGCCGATCAAGGATGCTGCCATTGTAGGCGGCGAAGCGGCGCGTGGCCGCCACCGTGGCCGGGTTGACCTCCACCGCGGTGACGGCCTGGCTGCCGCCGAGCAGGGCCAACAGCACATCCTTGCCGGCGCCCGCCCCGAGAATGAGCGTCCGCTCGTTGGGGCCGGCGCTGAAGGGCAGGAACTCGATCGTATCGCGCAGTGGCGCCAGCGGCGTGAGGTCGCCGTCGAAGCGCAGCATATAGCTGCCAGCGCCGCCGTCAGCGAAGACGAGCTTGGCCGCGGGGTCGTTCGTCTCCACCACGTCGACACGGGCGAAGGGGTCCCAGGCGGTGTGGACGATGCGCGCTTCTTGGGCAGGGTCGGCCAGCACCTGGGCCATGGTCTTGTCACGCGGCGCGGCGGCGAGGCCGGCGGCGGTGAGGTCGAGCCGGCCTTGCGAGAGGTTGAGTGCCAGGAGCGCGGCGTTGAGGAGAAGAGCGGCCAGAGGGGCGGCAGTTCGTAGTGCGCAGGCGTGCGCGCCCGGCCCCGATGTGGCGCCATCCACATGGGCCGGGCGCACAGGCGTGTGCGCCACGGACTGGCTCTGCGGAGGGGCGCTCACTGCCGCCCCGTCTCCCGCTGCAGGCTCAGCGGCGGATAGGGCGCCGGCCTCTCCCCTCTCCCCCGCAGGGGAGAGGGGAGAGGCCGGCCTGTGCGCGTCCGAGCCCGCTGCGGGGGAGAGGGGAGATACTGCAAAGGCCACCCCCGCCAGTGCGACGACGACGCCGAGCGCGCTGGCGACGTTGAAGGCGCCCACGACGCCGAGCAAGCCCAGGCTCACGGCGGTGCCGCCGGCCGCGCCTACCAGGTCGACGGCACAGAGGGATCCGCTCTCGCCGGGGGCGGCGGCGAAGGCCAGGGCCGAGAAGGCGCCGGTGAGGATGAAGGGCGGCAGTGCGGCCAGCGCCCGCAGCGGCGCCGGGAGGCCGAGGGGCAACCAGGCCAGCAGCACGGCGCTGAGCGGATAGGCCACGGCGAGGGCGGCAAGCACGAGCAAGCCCGGAGGTGCAGTCGTAGTAACGACTCCAGTCGCAACACCGTTCAAATAAGCCGGGCGACTGCAAGTCGCGCCTAGAGGGCGCTGCGGCGCCGGGCGCCCTCTAGGCGCGATATCCAATCGCCAGCTCCGTCGAGACGGGCGAGGCGCCGCTATTTGACCGGTATTGGCTCTAGTCGTTCCTTCTCCGGCGGTCACGCCGGCCTCGCGGCGCCCTTTTGAAGGTAACCTCCCACCGTGGGCAGCAGCAGCGCGTGCATCCCGGCGCGGCTGGCCGTCCTTGCGAGGACGACTGGAGTCGTACCTACGCCCTACTTGCCTACTATCCCCACCATGTGCTTTGCGCCACCCCACGAACGCCGCGCCGAGCGCCAGGCCCAGGATGGCCAACGAGACCGCCAGGAAAGCATAGTGGTACTGAAAGACCAACGAAAAGATGCGCGTCAACGTGATCTCGAAGGCCAGGCCGGCCGCCGAGACGAGGGCGACGGCGAGCAGGAGGGCGGCGCGCGGCCGCCGCGCAGGCGTGGCTAGGCCCATGTCACCTCCCGTTCCTCGCCCGGCTGCAGGGTGATGGCCGCACGCCAGGCCCCACAGCGCAGCAGGCGCGCAAGGGGCACCGCGGCCACGTTGCGCACGGCGCACTGCGGCGGCCGCTCACCGCCGGCGTACACGGCCGATACCTCGAGCCCCGCGGCCAGCAGACGGTCGAACTCAGCCTGGCGCCACCCCTGCGGCAGCGCGGGGAAGAGGCGCACCTCACTGCCTTCGGCCTGCAAGAGCAGGCTATGGATGGCGGTGCAGATGGCGCCCTGGGCGGTGCCAAAATACTGCATGTTCCACCGGCCATGCTCCAGCACCTCGGTCATGCCGCCGAAGCAGCAGATGGTTGGCCGCGCCGTCTCGATGGCGAGCCAGGCAGCGTCGCCCTCGCCCTGACGCGCCAGCACGGTGGCCAGCACGCCGGCCGCCCATGGCGAGGTATGGCCGGCCAGGCGCTCCATGTACTGCGCCAGGTAGGCCCGCGCGGTCGCCCGGCTGCGCGGGTCGCCATAGGGCATCACCTGCATGGGGTACATGGGCGCCAGCGAGCTCAGGTTCATCGTGCCCGAGCCCTCGGCCGACTCAAAGAAGCGGCCGTTGTAGAGCCGGTCGAGCGCCGGCACCAGCCGCGGGGCCGCCTCGGCGCAGCGGCGGCTGAAGGGCGACTCCAAGCCCAGGATGCGCGCGGCGTTGGCGGTGTGGCGCAGCAGGGCGATGGTGCCGGCCAGGGTCATGCCCTCGTTGCGCACGCGCACCGGGCTCTCGTGCACGCCCACCACGGCACGCACGCCGTCGCCCTCCCCTGGCGGCTCGACGATGCAGGCCAGGAAGAAGCGGGCGATACCTTCGAGGATGGGGTAGAACTCGCCGAGCAGCGCCGCATCCTGGGTGAACTCGTAGTATTGCCAGATCTCGTTGGCGTAGGAGGCGTTGTTGTGCACCTGGTCCTTCATATGCAGCAGCGCGCCATAGGCCTTGCGGCCGTCGTGGGTGATCTCCCAATCCCACTTTAATCCGTCGCAGCCGAACTCGTCGCGGGCGTGGCGGCGCGCCGGCTCAATGGTGCGCTGCAGGAAGCGGCAGGCCTCGAGCGCCTCGGCGCGGTGGTTGGCCTCGAGCAGGGCGCGCTGGATAAAGTAGGAGTCCCAAAAGACGTGCGACGACCAGGTACGCCGCAGGTTGTTCACCGGCAGGCCCCCCGAGGCGCGGTTCTGCATGGCCTTGAAGTGGGCCATGCTGGCCTCGTAGGTCCGCTGGAACTGTGCATCGGGGATGCGGATGCGCGAGGCGGCGGCGTAACCGCGCCAGCAGGCCCGATGCTCGGCGCGCAGGGCGTCGTAGCCCAGCGCCTCGTCGAGGGCCGTCACGTCGAGCGGGCCCTGGCGGTCGTCGACGATGCAAAAGTACTTTTCAAAGACGCGGCCGCGCGCGCTCAGCCAGCGGTCGCGGCCGCAGGCGCCATAACCTTCGGGCGCAGGCACGAGGCGCAGGGCCAGCG
Source organism: Chloroflexota bacterium (assembly GCA_029553955.1). Classification (GTDB taxonomy): domain Bacteria; phylum Chloroflexota; class Anaerolineae; order SpSt-313; family SpSt-313; genus JAKPJZ01. The sequence continues at coordinate 9,329 of JAKPJZ010000028.1, read as the reverse complement.
AGCCCCCCGTCTCGCCCAGGTCGTAGCGGCCCTCGGCCGCGTCAGCGCGCATCTGCACGGCGTAGAAGGGGTCAGTATCCCAGCCCTCTTCCACCCAGACGCCCGGGCCCATCCAGGCGCGCAGCTCCACCTCGCGGTCAAAGACGTAGCGCTCGACCAGCAGCGAGCGCGTGGCGTGCAGGAAGGTCACCGCTTGGGCGCGCACGGCGCCATAGTCCAGCTCGGAGTAGAGCGTGGCCTCGCCCGGCGCGAAGCGCTGGCGGCTCGCCCGCAGCGCCAGCGGCCCGCCCTGCCAGCGCACCTCGTACCAGGTGCGGCCCAGCGGCGCCACCTCGTACCAGCCCGACCCGGGCGCGTGCTTGAGCGGCCGGTCCAGCGGAAAGCGCCCGGCGACGTGGACCAGGCGGTCCTCGGCGTAGTAGCGGTCGGCCTTGTACCAATAGCAGCGGTCGACGCCGACCCTCTCGGCGACCATGGAGCCGGTGGGGCCGACGAGCACGGCATCCAAGCCATTGCCCAGGAAGCAGTGATAATAGTCGGATGGCAAGCAGAGAGTGTCCATGAACGCATCCTATCCAGAGTGTGACAAGCAGAGGCAGCTCCCATGCCGCCGGACCGGCCCAAGCGCTCCGCACCAGCCCGGTATGAGCCTCTTTTGGGGTTTTGGTGGGTTGGTTGGCGCCACCGGCTGCCCCTGGCGCGCCCGCGGGCGCGCCAGGGGCAGCCGGTGGCGCCAACCAACCCACCAAAACCCCGGCCGGCTCTATCCCTTCAGCCCCGTGAGCGTGATACCTTCGACAAAGGCCCGCTGGGCGATAGAGAATACCACGACCAGGGGCAGCATGACGACGACCGAGGCCGCCATGAGCAGGTTCAACTGCACGTCGTACTGGCCATTGAAGAAGGCCAGGCCCACCGAGAGGGTGTAGAGCCGGGCGTCGTTGAGGTAGATCAGCGGACCCATAAAGTCGTTCCAATTGTCCTTGAAGGTCAGGATGGCGATGACCGTCAGCACCGGCATGCTCAGCGGGACGATGATCTGCGTAATCACTTGCAGCGTGCTCGCGCCGTCGATACGCGCGGCCTCCTCCAGCTCGCGCGGCAGGGAGAGGAAGAACTGGCGCATCAAAAAGATGGCATAGGCCTCGCCCAGGTAGGCGGGCACGGTGAGCGGCAGGAAGGTGTTCACCCAACCCAGCTTGTTGAAGAGGATGAACTTGGGGATCATCGTCACCGAGCCGGGCAGCATCAGCGAGGCCAGCAGGAGGCCGAAGAGCAGGTTCTTGCCCGGCGCCTCGAGTCGGGCAAAGCCATAGGCCACCAGGGTACACGAGGCGAGGCGGCCGATGAGCACCGCGATCTCGATGATCATGGTGTTGCGAAAGAAGAGCGGGAACGGCAGCAGGGGGTTGGCCAGGGCATCGCGAAAGTCCTGCCACATGATCGGGTTGGGGATCCACTGCGGCGGCCAGATAAAGATCTGCCACTGCGCCTTGAGCGCCGAAGAGAGCATCCAGAAGAAGGGGAACAGAAAGACAATGCTCAGCGCCGTCAGCAGCGTGTAGACGACGACGTCGTGGATGATCCTGCCGAAGGTCTTGGAGCGCCACCAGGCCACGGCCTGCCCGTGTGCAGTCATGTGCGCCATGCCTATCTCCTCCCTTCGCCTTCGCAGCGGGCGTTGGGGATTGCTGCGCTGCACTGTTGAGAGACTTGTTTGTCATTGCGAGCCGCAGCGAAGCAATCTCCAATGTCAGACGTGGAGATTGCTTCGTCGGCGGCTGCGGCCGCCTCCTCGCAATGACAGTCGCAGTTTCTGTGCTTGCACATGCCGCGCGGCGGCATGGGGTACTCGCAATGGCAGCGGTTCATGGCGCTAGCCCTTCCTTTCCCCTTCGTAGTAGACCCACAGCGACGACGAGCGCAGCACCACCAGCGTCAGCGCCAGGATGATCAGGAAGAGGACCCAGGCCAGGGCCGACGCATAGCCCATCTTCCACCAACTAAAGCCGTTACGGTAGAGGTTGAGCATGTAGAGCAGGGTCGAGTTCATCGGGCCGCCGAGGGTGCCGGCGCGCGCCGTGGAGATGATATAGGCCGAGTCGAAGGCCTGGAACGAGCCGATGAGGGCCATGACAAAGTTGAAAAAGATGGTGGAGCTGAGCATGGGCAGGGTGATACGCAGGAAGCGCGCCAGGCGCCCCGCGCCGTCGAGCTCGGCCGCCTCGTAGAGGTGATGCGGGATGCTCTTCAGCCCGGCCAGGAAGATGAGCACCTCCCCGCCCAAGCCCCAGGCGCTCATCATGATCAGCCCCCACAGGGCGTAGCGCGGGTCCGAGAACCAGCCGGGGCCCTTGATGCCCACGAGGCCCAGGGCGCCGTTGACCGGCCCGAACCGGGGGTTGAGGATCCACGACCAGAGGACGGCGGCGGCTACGCTGGCCATGATACTGGGCAGGTAGAAGGCGGTGCGAAAGATGCCCACGGCATGGGTGGCCTCGTTCAGCAGGATGGCCAGGAAGAGCGCCGTGACCAGCTTGAGCGGCACGCTGAACAGGCTGTACACCGCCGTGACCTTGAGCGACTGCCAAAAGTACTCGTCGGCGGTAAAGATCGTCGCATAGTTCTGCAGGCCGAGCCATTGCGCCGGGGTCATCATGTCCCACTGGGTAAAGCTGAGCACGAGCGAGGCGATCATCGGCCCGGCCGTGAAGGCGAGAAAGCCGGCCAGCCACGGAGCGATGCAGAGGTAGAAGACGATGGCCTCGCGCCGGGCCTGCGACACTCTGCGCCGCGGTTTTGCCAAGGCAGCCATACGCGTGCACCTCCAGAGGGTGGGTTCGGGGTTTGGGTGGGTTGGTTGGTCCTGCTGCCCCTGGCACGCCCGCGGGCGTGCCAGGGGCAGCAGGACCAACCAACCCACCCAAACCCCGCCTCAAGGGTTCCACACCGGGTTTGACGCTACGTGCGCGGCACGTAGCGTCAAACCCGGTTGGATGCGCCTATTTGCTGGCCAGGCAAGCGTCGGCCTTGGTCGCCGCTTCGTCGAGGGCGGCCTTGACGTCGCCGCCCTGCAGCAGGAGCTTTTCCAGCGCCGCCTTGAACGGTGTCTCGACGCACTCGCCAAAGGCGGGGGTAGTCAGCTCGGGCAGCGGCACCACATACTCCAGGTCTTTGATGATCGCCGCGTTGGCGGGGTCATCCTTCAGCCCCTGCAGCTCGGCGATCGACTGCACCGCGGTGAGGGCGTACCTGGCGAACTGCTGCGCCCCCTCCTCGGCCGCGATGTACTTGAGGAAGGCCCAGGCGGTGTCTTTGTTCTTGCCCTTCGAGTACATCGCAAAGCCGGCCCAGCAGATCGAGTTGCCGTGCTTGGCCTTCATCGGCAGGCCGGCGGTCGAAAAGTTGAGCTGCGGGTTCTTCTGAAAATCCTTGATCGGCCAGCGCCCGGTCCAGAGCATGGCGACCTTGCCGGTCTGGAAGAGGTCCACGCCCTGCAGCGCGTCCAGGTCAGTCTTGGTCGGGGCCACTTGGTACTTGTTGAAGAGGTCGACGTAGAACTGGACGGCTTCCACCGTGGCGGCGCTGTTCAGATAGCCGGTGGCCTTTTTGCCGTCGGAGCTGATGATGGCGCCGCCGTTCTCATAGATCAGGGGCGACATGCCGCGGAACCAGACGGCGTCGGCCCAGTGGTCGGGGAGCTGGATGCCCCACTGCACGATGTTGCCGCCGGCGTCCTTCTTGGTCAGCGCCTGGGCGGTGGCGAGGAAATCGTCCCAGGTCCAGTCCTCTTTGGGATAGTCCACGGCGGCAGCATCGAAGAGGGCACGGTTGTAGTAGAAGACCAGCGGGCTATAGTCCTTGGTCATGAGGTAGGTCTTGCCCTGCAACTGGCCGATCGACAGCGGTCCGGGGTAGAAGACCTTCAGGTCCAGCGGGTTGTCGCCGGTGAGGTAGGGGTCGAGCAGCTCGATGGAGCCGGTGGCGGCAAACTTGGCCACGTCGCCGTCGCCGACCATGAAAACGTCGGGAGCGGTGCCGGCGGAGAACTGGGTCAGCAGCTTGGTGCCATAGTCTTGGGGCACGGCCTCGAGCTGCACCTTGACCCCCGGATACTTGGCCTCAAAGCCCTTGATGGCCTCCTTCCAGGGCTCGAGGGCGCCACCCGACTCCCAACTGCCGATACGGATGGTGCCCGCGATCTTGGGCGGCTGCGGCGTGACGGTGACGGGCACCTGCTTCTCGACCTCTTTGACCACCGTCTCCTTCACGATCTGCGGCGCAGGGGTGGGCGACGGTGCGCATGAGGTCAGGAGCAGGCCGAGCACGACGAAGATGGCCAGGGCACGCAGGTTCTTGTTCATGACAGGCTCTCCTTATGCTGTCTTGGAAAAGAACACACACCAGGGCCGGCGCCGTGTTTTGGTCGATAGGATCACCTCCCCTCCTAAGAAGCCCCAGGGTGGCAACCGGGTCTGACGCTCCGCGCCACCCCGGCTCTGGGCCAGGAGGCCTGCGAAATGCCCGGCTATCACCAGGATGCTGAGGGTAGCGAGTCCCCTCTCTGACAGGCCAGGTTGTGTTCTCACTCTCGGCAGAGGCGGCTCCCATGCCGCCGGAACCGCCGGCGCGGCGCACTGCCGCGGGCGTGGGAGCCCGCTCTGCTGGTTTGCAGGCAGATCCAGGTCGTGTTCGCAAACCCGTAGCTTAGCCCCTTGTGGGCGTCGCCCGCAGGCGGACTCCGCCCCATGGCGGGGCAGTACGGGCACAAGGCCTTAGGCTACGACAGTCTGCGAACACGACCTAGCCCGCGCACAGGTCGACCTCATGCCTGCGGCCGCGCTCGCGCACGGTGAAGCGCAGGCGCTGCCAGCCCTGCGGCAGCCGGGGCGTGAACGTGGGGCCATCGGGCGTGGCCCGCATGCCGGCAAAGCCCATGACAACGACCTGCCAGACGCCACCCGCCGAGGCGGCGTGGATGCCGTCGGAAGTGTTGCCGCGCAGGTCCTCCAGGTCCACAAACGCTGCGCGGGCAAAGTGGCGGTAGCTCTCGCCGGCGCGGCCCAGCCGGCAGGCCAGCAGCGCGTGCACGGCGGGGCCCAGCGACGAACCGTAGGTGTGGTCGGTGCGCGGCTCGTAATAGTCCCAGTTCGCCTGCAGGGCGCGCTCCTCGCCCTCAACGCCCAGGAAGTAGAGCATGAGCACATCGGCCTGCTTGAGCGCCTGCACCTGCTGCGCGCCCGCGATGCCGAGCAGGCTCTGGATGGATCGCGTGCGCCCCTCGAGCGCCGGCCAGTCCACCTCGGGCAGTCGGAAAAAGCCGGCGAACTGCTCAAAGAGCCCCGTGGCCGGGTCGTAGGGGATGTGCATCTGCTGCGCCACGTCGCGCCAGTGGGCCAGGCGCTCTGCCGAGAGGTCCAGGCGCGCGGCCAGCTCGGCGGCCTTGTCGGAATGGTGCGCCCGCAGCCAGCCGAGCATCTCGAGGGCGCGCTCGAGGTGCCACTGCACCAGCCGATTGGTGTAGGCGTTGTTGTCAACGTGCTCGTGGTACTCGTCGGGGCCGATGACGTCGCGGATCTCGTAGCGGCCGGCAGCCTCGTTGCGCTCGGCGCGGCTGCCCCAAAAGGCGGCGGTGTCGAGCAGGATCTCGGCGCCATAGTCGCGCATAAAGGCATCGTCGCCGGTGACCTGCCAGTAGTGCCACACGGCATAGGCCACATTGGCGGTGATGTGCTGCTCGATGTCGCCGCACCAGATACGCACCAGCTCGCCGTCGGCCAGCGGCACCCAACGTGGCGTTGTCTCGCGGCCGTCGCCGGCCGACTCCCAGGCGTACATGGCGCCCTGGTAGCCGGCGCGGCGGGCGTTATCGCGGGCGCCGGGCAGGGTGTGGTAGCGGTAGCGCAGCAGGTTGCGCGCCAACTCGGGCCGGGTGTGGGCGAAGAAGGGGATGACAAAGATGTCGGTATCCCAAAAGACGTGGCCGCGGTAGCCAAAGCCGCTCAGCGTCTTGGCGGGGATGCTGACGCGGCCCGTGTGGCGCGGCACGGCGATGAGCAACTGGTAGAGGTTGAAGCGCACGCCGCGCTGCGCGGCGTCATCGCCGTCGATCTGGATGTCGCAGTCGCGCCAGAGGTCGCGCCAGGCAGCGCGGTGGGCGGCGAGGAGCGAATCATAGCCCGCGGCCACGTCGGCCTCGAGCCGTTCGATCAGCCCTGCCCCCGTGGGGACGGGCTCTCCAGCCCGTCCCAGCCCTGCAGATTGGGGCAAGTCCGCCGGCGAGGATGGACGGGCTGGAAAGCCCGTCCCGCAATCAAAGTAGACCAGCTTGGTGGCGACGGCGGTCTCGCCCTGTTCGAGGTGGACGCGGGCGGCGACGCCGGGGGCATGGGCCGAGTCGAGCGGCCGGTAGCCGGCTTGGGGCACGCCCGCGACGGCGAGGTGCATGGCCACGGCCAGTTCGGCGCCGCTGACGCGGGTGCGCACGTGCAGCGTCGCCGTCTGCGCGGTGGGGTTGCCGTGGCTGAGGGTGCGCCAGTGGTGCAGGCCCACCTCGGCGGGGGCGAGGGTGCCGGGGTTCTCGACGGTGCCGTCGATGTCGGCGGCGATCTCGATCTCGCCCGCAAAGTCCAGCGCGGTGACGGCACAGCGCAGCGCGCAGAGGTGCACATCGTTCAGCGAGGCCCAGCGCTCGAAGCGTAGCTCGACGGTGCGGCCCTGGGGGCTCTGCCAGCGCATGGTGCGCCTGAGCAGGCCGTCACGCATGTCGAGGGTGCGCTCGTAGGCCAAGAGCCGCCCCGCCTCGAGGGAGCAGCGCTCGCCGGCGGTGGTGAGCCGCAGGCCGAGCCAGTCGGGCACGGCGGCGAGCTCGCTGTGGACGATGGGCACATCGTCGAAGAGGCCGTTGATCAGCGTGGCCGGCTGATCGCCGGGGCAGCGCTCTTCAAAGCTGCCGCGGGTGCCCAGGAAGCCGTTGCCGATGGTGAGGACCGACTCCTGGCGGCGCAGCGTGGCCGGGTCGAAGGCCGGCTCGCGCACCGTCCAGGTGGCGGCAGCGGCCTCGGCCTCGGCCAGCCGGTCTGTGAGCACGCCCCACGACACGCCTGCCAGCGAGGGCAGGATAACCTCGGGGCGCACTTGGGCAAAACGCTCCGCCGGGCCGATAGCTACCGCGCGCATGCCGGCCGCCTCGGCAGCGGCGATGCCGGCGGCCGCATCCTCGAGCACCAGGCAGCGCGAGGGCGGCATGCCCAGCCGCGCGGCGGCGCACAGAAAGAGGTCGGGCGCCGGCTTGCTGCGCTGGGCTTCGGCGCCGCTCACCATGGCGTCGAGGCACGGCCAGAGGCGCAGGTTGTCGAGCACGGTGCGCGCGTTGCGGCTCACCGTGGCCACGGCCACCCTGAGGCCGGCAGTGCGCAGCTCGCCGAGAAGCGCCTCGGCGCCGGGCAGCAGGTCTGCGGGCGTGATCTCGCCGATGAGCGCCACATAGTAGGCGTTCTTGCGCTCCATCAGCGCCTGGGCCTCGTCCTCGGTCACCGGCCGCCCTTTGAGCAGCAGCTCGAGCGAGCCGTGCCGCGAGACGCCGCGCAGCGCCTCGTTGTCGGCCCGGCTGAAGGCGATGCCCAGCTCATCGGCCAGGCGTTTCCAGGCGCGATAGTGGTATTCGGCGGTATCGGTCAGGACGCCGTCGAGGTCAAAGATGGCTGCGCCGATCGCTCGCACGATTTCCTCCACACGCTGCACCGTGCTATAATGGCCAAGAACGGAAGGAGCAGGGCATGACGGGCCGGCGCGCATCCACGTGCCTGCGCGCGGCATGCCGCTCATCCACTCGATTGGAGCCTGACTCTCTTGGCGGGGGGGCAGGCTCCAGTCTTTATTCTTCGAGTCCAGGTCGCATTCGCACACAGGCGCAACTTGGCCTGTCGGAGTGTGCCGGCCTTGGCCGGCAACCGGGTTTCACGCTCCGCGACATGCCGGGCTGTTGCAGGATGCTAGCCTGGCTGGGTCGAGGCACGCACAATGAGCTGCGGCTCGAGCAGCACCTGCCGCTCGGCGGGCAGTTCGCCGTGGACCAGGGCCAGCAGCATCTGCACAGCGCGCTCGGCGACCTCAGCCAGCGGCTGGCGGATGCTGGTGAGTGGCGGCCGGATGTAGTGCGCGATGGGCGCATCGTCAAAGCCGGCCACCGCCACATCGCGGCCGACCTCCAGCCCCATATCGGTCGCAGCGTTGAGGGCGCCAGCAGCGATCAGGTCGCTGACGCAGGCGATGGCGGAGGGCCGGCGCCCCTCGCCCATGGCCAGCATCTGCCGGGTGGCCTGGTAGGCGCCTTCGTAATCATTCTCCACCACACGCACCATCCAGCTCGAGTCGACCGCGAGCCCGGCGGCGGCCATGGCCTGCATGTAGCCTTCGAGACGGTGCTGGCCGGTGAGCGAGCTGGCAGGCCAGGCCAGGCAGGCGATGCGTCGGTGGCCGAGCGCCAGCAGGTGCTCGACGGCCAGGCGCAAGCCGGCACTGCCATCGACGTCGACCCAGGCGAAATCCCACTCGGGGTTCGAGCGGCCAAAGGCGACAAAGGGGAAGCGCTCGTCGAGGAGGTAGCGGATGCGCGGATCGTTGCGGTTGGTAGCCGAGAGGATGAGGCCGTCGACGCGGTTGGTGCGCACCAGCTCGCGGTACACCTCGACCTCGTTGCTGATCGACGGGGCCGGCAGGGCGAGGATGTGGTAGCCGTGGCGGGTGGCGGCCTCGGCCATGCTCTGCAGGAAGCGGTCGAGGATCGGGTTGTACTGGTCGGGGAGCGAGGGCTTCCAAGAGTAGCCGAGCATGCGGCTCTGGCCGGCCTGCAGGCCCTGGGCGATCACGCTGGGGCGGTAGCCCAGCTCGCGGGCGGCCTGGAGCACGCGCTCGCGGGTTGCCTGGCTGATCGACTCACGGTTGTTGAGGACGTAGGAGACCGTGGCCGTCGAGACACCGGCGCGTTTGGCGACGTCTTTGATCGCGACCATGGGCCTTCCCCAGCGATGGTGAGCACTGCCTGCGGCACGGGCAGCAAAGTGGTTCGCGGCGGAGGGCGGACTTAATCGTTTAAGCTGTTGTCAGTATAGCGCACTTTGCGGGGTTTGTCAAGAGGGTGTAAGAGGGGGACCAGGGCCTTTTCAAAGTCGGCGTCAGGTCATGTAGCGAGGCTCTGGGCGGGCCTTGGCGAGTTACGGTAGTGTGCTGGAGCCTCGGGCTGTGGTGCAGCTCGTTGGCTCGGGCACGTCTTGTGGGCCAGAGATCTGTCCATGGCCCCTTGGCACGTGTGCTTTTTTGTGTCAGGC
>JAKPJZ010000023.1 GCA_029553955.1 Chloroflexota bacterium | reverse complement strand
GGCGCCCGGCCCTGAGCCAGGAAGGGGTTTTGGCGGTTTGGCGCTGCCGGCTGCCCTGGCGCGCCCGCGGGCGCGCCAGGGCAGCCGGCAGCGCCAACCCGCCAAAACCCCGCTTTGAGGGTTCCACACCGGGCGCATGCGCAGCATCAAACCCGGTTGCTGAGAGTGAGTAGAGCTGTATGTCGCGACTGCAAGAGTTCGCTACAACCCTGGTGTCGAGCACCAGGGAGTATGTCTACATCCGGCCCGAGGACGGCCTGCTGATCCTGCGGCCCAACCGGGTGCACAACCTGAACCGCACGGCCACGGCGATGCTGGCGCGCCTCTACGCCGACGACGCGCCCGACGTGCAGGCCCTCATCCGCGAGACGGCGCAGGCCCACGGCATCCCCGAGGGACGGGTGGAGGCCGACCTGGAGCGGCTGCTGGCCAGCGTGGCGGCGCTGCTCAACGACGACGTCTGTGGCGCGCCGGCTGTGCGCCAGACGCGCTTCGGCAGCCACGCCCGAGAGCTGCCCGTGCTCTCCGAGATCGCCCTGACCTACCGCTGCCAGAACCACTGCCAGTTCTGTTACGCCGCCTCGCCCGAGCGCGGCCGCGAGGTGCGCGAGATGGCCACCGCTCAAGTCAAGCTGGTCATCGACCGCATCTTTGACGAGGCCCACTGCCCCACCGTCTCCTTCACCGGCGGCGAGCCGACGCTGCGTGACGACCTGCCCGAGTTGATCGCCTATGCCAAGGGCAAGGGCATGCGCGTCAACCTCATCACCAACGGCCTGCGCTGCGCCGATGCGGCCTATGCCGCCAGCCTGGCCGCCGCCGGGCTCGACTCGGCCCAGGTGAGCCTCGAAGGCGGCTCGGCCGAGGTGCACGACGCCATCGTCGCCCACGCGGGGGCCTTTGCGCTGAGCAGCCAGGCCGTGCGCACCCTGCGCCAGGCCGGCATCCACACCCACACCAACACGACCATCTGTGCCGGCAATCGCGACCACCTGGAGGCGCTCGTCGTCTACCTGGCCCGCGAGCTCGGCTCCGAGTACTTTTCGATGAACATGGTCATCCGCACCGGCACCGCCCTGGCGCACCCCGAGATGGACGTGCGCTACCGCGACATCGGCGCACTCATCGCGCAGGTGCAGGCCTGGGCCGCGCGCGAGGGCCTGCGCCTGGTGTGGTACTCGCCGCTGCCCTACTGCATGTTCAACCCGGTGCAGGCCGGGCTGGGCTCCAAGTCGTGCGCCGCAGCCGACGGCCTGCTCTCGGTCAACCCGGCGGGCGACGTGCTGCCCTGCTCCAGCTTTGAACAGGGCCTGGGCAACCTGCTCACCCACACGTTTCACGACGTGTGGCGGGGGCCGGCCGCGCGCTACTGGCGGTCGAAGGCGTTCCTGCCCCCCGTGTGCCGCGAATGCGACATCAAGCACATCTGCTGTGGGGCCTGCCCCCTCTATTGGGACGAACGCGGCGGCTTTGCCGAGTTGGAGGGCCTGGCGGCGCCGGCTTCGGCCGCCGCACGCCTGCGTTGGCGCCTTGGCCGCCTGCGCGGCCGCAGTTGGGGCGTCGGCCTCCGCCGCAGCTAGAGAAGGGTTTGGAGTGGGTTTGTCTGGGCGGGGCGCCTTGGGCCGCCCGCGGGCGGCCCAAGGCGCCCCGCCCAGACAAACTCACTCCAAACCCTATGGGAGTGAAACGACATGTCCAAGACAGTCAAGCTGAGCGAGTTCTGCGGCTACATCGCCGGGCGACAGCGCGAGATCGTCGCCGTCTATGCCGAAATCGAACAGGTGCAGCAGCAGTTCAACGAGCTCTTCCGCCAAAAGATGCAGGCCTGGCAGACGGCCATCAGCCGGGGCGTCCCCTTGCTGCTGGGCGACCAAGCGCTGCCGCCGGCATTGGCACAGAGCTTGCTTCAAGTGATCGGCGAAGAACGGGCCAAGCTAGAGAGAGAAATCGCCGACCTCACGGCCCAGGTGGACACACAGCGCCAGGCGGCCGACCGCACCGTGGCCGAGGCACAGGCCGAGATGCAGACCCTGCGCCGGGCCAACCCTCAGCTCGATGCCGAGGAGGAAGCCATCAAGGCGCGGCGCGCCGAGATCGCACAGGCCCTGCAGCAGCTCGACGCCGAGATCAAGGCCACGGGTTGGCTCACCGGTTTCTTCCGGCGTCGCCGCCTGCGCCGGCAACGCGACCAGGTGCGCGCCGGCCTGGCCACCGAGACGGCCCGGCTGCGCCGCGTGCGCCAGCAATGGCAAGACGAGAAGCAGCGCTTTGAGGCCAACCAGGGCCGGCTGTGCGCTCAGTGGGAGGCCGCCGGCATCGAGGCCGCCCAGGCGCAGGCCCGTCTCGATCATCTGCTGGGCAACCTCGAACGGCTGAGCCGCGAGCAGGGTGCGGCCCGCCTGCTGGCCGAGCTCACAGCGGCCCCGGCGGCGGCGGAACCCCTCCACACCCTGCTGGCCGAGATGGCCGAGCTGAACCGGACCAAGGCCGAGTACGAGGAGGGCCTGCGCACGGTGGCCGAGGCCCTGGGCCTGCTCAAGGGCCTGGGCGAGGGCATGGAGCGCTTCTACCGCAGCGCCGCCAAGGTGCTCGAAGAGCAGCGCCAGTACAACCTGCGTGAGCTGCGCATCGAGCTGAGTGCCGCTGTCCTCGACTTTCATGCCCTCTGGCCCGAGCTGCGGGCGCAGGTGAAGGACGAAAAGACGTTGGGCGCGCAGCCGGCCGAGTTCAGCCGCCGCGTGCGTGCCGCCATCGAGGGCCGCCTGGGCGACAGCGCCATCGCCGCCATGTTCGAAAGCATGGGCGACGCCCTCACCCGCGCCACCAAAGCCTGGGGCTAGACGGGGTGGGGGTTTTGAGGTTATCGGGCGCCGTTGGCCCGCGGGCGGGCCAACGGCGCCCGATAACCTCAAAACCCCCACGTAACAGGAAGGACTGGAACCATGAGACGGATTCTCGCGATCATTGCCATCATCATCTCCGTCCCCTTGCTGACCCTGGGGCTGCTCTTCCTGCTCGCCGCGGGCGATGCCTCCGGGTCGGCGGGCACGCGCCTCCTGGCCGCAGGCGCCTTCGTGGCGTTCGGCCTGCTGCCGCTAGCCTGGGGCATAGTCACCTTGCGCCGACAGGCCGCGACGAGCCCCGAGGCCCTCGCCACCAGCGCGATAGCGCTGGCGCGGCGGCTCGGCGGCGAAGTGACCGCCGCCCAGGTGCAGGCCGAGTTCCACATCGCCGAGGCCCTGGCCCAAGATACGCTCGACAAGCTCTGCGCTGCGGGCCAGGCTGAGGCCCAGATGCGCGAGGGGCGCACGGTCTACGTGATCCGTGGGCTGCAGCAGCCGCTGGTCGTCAGGCGCTGCCCCTACTGCGGCAGCCGCTTTCCGGCGAGGGAAGCCCGCAGCCAGTGCCCCAACTGCGGCGCTTCGCTCGAGCTCCAGAAGACGTAGGGCCCGGGGCAACCACCCAGGCTGTCATTGCGAGCCGCAGCGAAGCAATCTCCCCGTCGGGCGTTGGAGTTGCCTCGCTTCGCTCGCAACCTGGGGATTGCTTCGCTGCGGCTGCCCATGACGTAGGCCGCGGGACTCTTGCGCGCGGCACGATGCCGCGGCTACAGCGCGACGTCATCGACCTGGCACAGGGTTCCGAGACCCTGGGGTACTCGCAATGACGGGTCAAGGCTCTGTTATGGAGGTTCGATTTGCGCAAGGTCTTGTTGCTCGTCGCCGCCATCCTGGTGCTCAGCGTCGTGGCAGGTTTTGGCCTGGCCACAACGGGGTTGGTGCAGGGGGGCCAGTTCGCCAGGACGGCCGCCACCGTCTCGGCCTACCTGGCGACGGTTCAGCCCAGCACTGCTACACCCACGGCCGTGCCCACGGTCACGGCCACCCCCGCCCTGGCGCCGGCCGCGGGATCACACACCCTCGACGTGCTGGCCGAGGCCAAAGTACCGCCGCGCGAGTCGCGTGCCCTGGCCGAGCGGCTACGGCCCGGTAGCGGGCCGATCCCAGAGATCGTGAACCCGACCCCGCCGCAGCACAGCGTGGGCGACAAGGATCGCTTCTACGTCTCCAATTCTGACACGATGGAGGTCTTCCCCATCACGGCCACGCTGCGGCTCATCTCGCAACACACCGAGATGTGGGTCGAAGACGGGGTCAAGGTCGACCAGAAGGCCCTCGAGCGCGCCGCCAAGGAGTTTGACGAGCGCATTTACCCCACCGTGCACGAGTACTGCGGCAGCGAGTGGAGCCCTGGCGTCGACAACAACCCACGCATCTGCATCCTCAATGCGCGCTTCACCGGGGCCGCCGGCTACTACTCGAGTCAGGACGAGTACTCGCGCCTGGTGAACCCGTACAGCAACGAACGCGAGATGTTCTACATGAACGCCGATGCCGCAGCCCCCGGCACCGAGCACTACTCCGCCATCCTCGCCCACGAGTTTCAGCACATGGTGCACTGGCAGCTCGACTCGAACGAGGAGTCGTGGGTCAACGAGGGGGCCTCGGAGCTGGCGGCGCGCCTGTGCGGCTTCGGCGCTTCGTCGGCCGTGCAGGCCTTTGCGCGGGCCCCCGAGACGCAACTGAATGCCTGGTCGCTCAGCCCCGATGACGACACCATCCCCCACTACGGGGCCTCCTATCTCTGGATGGAGTACTTTATGCAGCGCACGGGCTCCGACGCCCTCAAGGCCGTGTTGAGGCATCCGGAGGACGGCATCGCCGGCTTTAGCGCCGTGCTACAGCAGACGGCGGGCGCCCCGTCCTTTGAGGAGCTCTTTGCCGACTGGGTGCTGGCGAACCTGCTCAACGACAAGTCGCTCGCCCAGGGCCGCTACGCCTACCACCAGGTCACACCGCGCGTGCAGGCCGGCCCGGCGCGCCGCGACCTGCCCATCCAAGAGAGGGGCACCGTGAGCCAGTTCGGCACCAGGTACGTCGCCGTCGCGCCGAGCACGCAGGCGATTTCGATCGAGTTCAGAGGCAATCCGACAACGGCCGTGGTGCCCAACCGGCCGGAGCAGGGGCGCTACGAGTGGTGGTCGAACCGCGGCGACATGGGCGATGCACGGTTGACGCGCGCGTTTGACCTGACCGGGGTCAGCAAGGCGACATTGCAATACTCGCTGTGGTACGCGCTGGAGGACGGCTGGGACTATGCCTACGTCGAGGTCTCGGCCGACGATGGCGCCACCTGGAAGCTGCTCACCACCGGGCACACCACCTCATACGACCCCAACGGCAACGCCTTTGGCCCCGCCTACACCGGATTCTCGGGGCACCCGGCCGGCTCTGAGGCCATGCTGACCCCACAGTGGATTCGCGAGTCGATAGACCTCACACCCTACGCGGGGCAACGCATCCTGGTGCGCTTTGAGGTCGTCACCGACGACGCCGTCAACCTGCCCGGCCTGTGCCTCGATAACATCGCCGTGCCCGAGTTGGGCTTCCAGGACGGCGCGGAGGCCGGCGACGCGGGCTGGCAGGCCGAAGGCTTTGTGCGCATCGACAACGAGCTGCCGCAGCAGTTCATCGTGCAGGTCGTAGAGCGGGGCCAGACGACGCGCATCCACCGCCTGCAGCTCGACGAGAGCCAGCGCGGCTCGCTGTCGCTCAACCTGGGGAGCGGCGAAACCCGCGTTGTGCTCGCCATCTCGGGCCTGACGCCCTACACTACCGAGCCCGCCGGCTACAGCTACACCATCACCGCCTCGCCTTCGTAGTGCCCCAGAGCAGGGGATTTGGAGGTTGTCGGGCGTCGTCAGCCCGCCCTGCGGGGCGGGCTGACGACGCCCGACAACCTCCAAATCCCCTCAAGAGGCGAAGCATTGGGCGCATGCGGAGCGGCTGGCCCAATTGTCGCCAGACCTGACACAACTACAGACTGGAGCGCCGGCGCTGCCCGATGCGGCGCAGTCGGCGGTTCACCGTCTCCAGGTCGAACACGTCGGGCTCGAAATGCCCCCCGATCCACTCCAGCACGCTCGCGTGGCCGGCCAGCCGCGCGTTCTGCAGCGCATCGAGAAAGTCATAGTAGCCGTTGATGCCGCCCACATCCTCCGGCGGGCAGGCACGCTCGCCGGCGAGGCACACCGGATACTGCGCCTCGGGGTCGGGCGGCACGATGCGCTCCACCACCACGTCGTGCATCCAGCCGTCGCCCAGGTCGTACTCGTAGGTCAGCCTGCTGCCCGCGCGGGCGGCCACCTGGCCCAGCTTCACACAGCGCTCATCCTGCACGTCGCCTTCAGCCGTTGGCCGGCCATAACAGCGCCCGCGGACAATGAACTGATGGTGATGCACCCCACCCCAGCCCATGGTGGCCTGCAGTATGTGGTGCAGCCTGACGAGGCTCACATCGTTTTTGACCCGTATCCTCCTCCAGATGGCCGGTGTGCTGCCGTCGAGCGTCACCTTCATCTCGTAGACCAGGAGCTCTGCGGCCCGCCTCGACACCGTCATCGCGCTTGCTCCCGGCGCGGATTGCGCCACTGCTCGGCGCTGCGCCCGGATCGTGCCTGCAACTGCCAGGCATTATATACGCATCATGAAACGCGGTCCAGCCACAAAGCCCCACCCTTGAGGGGACCCGCTCAGGCTGCCCTCGAAGCGTATGTCCCACAATTGTGGGGCACCCGTGTGCTGGCCGGGTTCTCCGCTCCGCTGCCACCCCTTGGGCGCAGATAAACGTGCACAGACACATGCCCTCGTGCGCCCGGCCCTGACCCGGGTTAGGGGTTTGGCGGGCTGGCTGGCGTTGCTGGCTGCCCTCGGGGCAGCCAGCAACGCCAGCCAGCCCGCCAAACCCCTAACCTAAAGGCCAGCACCGGGTTCGTGCGAAGCCCAAGAGCCGGTCGCAACGATGATGGGATGTGCCCGCCGCTGAAGCGGTATTTGCCATTTCATGCAGAGTGTGCTACAATGGCTAATGCACACGTGTCCACGCAGTCGCCGGTAGATACGCCTCGCTCTCCCCTGGTTCACTCGGAGGGTCCGGCATGCAGCTCACGTTCCTCGGCACTGGAACCGGTCTGCCCACGCGGGGCCGTGCGCCGTCGGGGCTTCTCGCCCGCATCGGCGACGCCTGCCTGCTCTTCGACAGCGGCTCGGGCACCACTGAGCGGCTGCTGGCGCACGGGGTCGAGCCCACGCAGCTCGACTACCTCTACTACACGCACCTGCACTCCGACCACACCGCCGACCTGGTCCCCCTGCTACAGGCCATGGACCTGAGCCGGCGCAGCCGTGACCTGCACCTGACCGCGCCGGCGGCCTTCTGGCCGTTCCTCGACGGCCTGCTGGCGTTACAGCCCTGGGCCAGGCCGGCGACCTACCAACTGCGCCGCTACACCGCCGAGCTCGACCCATACTGCGGGCCCACCTGGTCGGTCAGCGCGGCGCCCACCCATCACATGCCCGGCTCCCACGGCTACCGTATCGAGGCCGAGGGCAAGGTCGTTGCCATCTCGGGCGACGCTGCTCCCTGCCCCGACCTCGTCGCCCTGGCCCGAGGCGCGGACCTGCTCGTCTTGGAGTGCTCCTTCCCCGACGAGTTGGCCAAACCCGATCACCTCACACCCTCGCAGGCGGCGCACATCGCCGCCGCAGCAGGCGTCGGCCACCTCGTGCTGACGCACTTTTACCCGTCGTGCCGCGAGCCGGCGGTGCGGGCGCAAGCCGCCCGCGCCTTTGCCGGCCCGTTGACACTCGCTCGTGACGGCATGGTGTTAGCAGTGTAGCACATCAGCGCGATACGAGAGAGGAGGTGCGTACTGATCGTTCGGAGACCATCGTATCGGGACTGCAGGAACGCTGGTACGGCTTTTTGCATTCAAGGAGGAATTCGATGCTTCGCAAGGTTCTGCCCGTCGTCATCTGCGCGCTGTTGATCGCGACCATGCTGCCCGGCTGCACCGCCGGCGGCGGCCAAAAGCAGATCACCCTGAGCATCGCCACCGCGGGCGACACCAACATGGAAGAACTGCAGCGCAACAAGTTCGGCCCCGAGTTCGTCAAGGCGAACCCCAACGTGACGATCAACGTCGTCGGCACCGGCCCCGGCGATGCCGGCAGCCAGGCCGTCTACACCAAGCTCAAAGCCCAGAAGGATGCGGGCACCGCGACTTGGGACCTCGACGTGCTCATCATCCACCAGAGCATCATGGGCCAGATGATCAACGACGGCCTGGCCCTCAAGTACGTGCCCGAGACCTCGCTCGCCGGCTCGTTGACGCCGGCGGCAAAGAACGCGCTCGGCACCGACGTCGATGGCTACGTCATTCCCATGTTCAGCAGCCAGGTCGCCATCGCCTACAACCCCGACAAGGTCCCCAACCCGCCCAAGAGCTATGCCGAGCTCGTCGACTGGATCAAGGCCAACCCCAACCGCTTCGGCTACAACGGCGTCAAGGGCGGCATGAGCGGCGTCGCCTTCACCGGCGGCTACCTCTACTGGAAGACCGGCAAGTACGAGCAGCTCACCAAGGGCCCCTACGACCAGGCCCTCGAGGCCGACTGGGTCAACATCTTCTCCGAGATGAAGGCCCTGCCGTGCACGATTACCAACGGCAACAACGGCACCCTCGACATGCTGAACCGCGGCGAGATCGACATGGGCCCCGTCTGGGTCGACATGTTCGTCCTCTGGAAGAACGAGGGCCGCATGGATCCCAAGATGCGCATGCTCCTGCCCGATCCCGGCATCCCCGGCCAGCCGATGTACGTGGTCATCCCGGCCAAGTCGGCGCACATCGCCGAGGCTAAGAAGTACGCCGAGTTCATTTGCAGCCCCGAGCAGCAGGCCAAGGTCATCGTCGAGCAGCAGGGATGGTACCCTGGCATCGACCCGACCAAGGTACTCCCCAACGTCTCTGAGGAAGGCAAGGCCA
This sequence comes from Chloroflexota bacterium, assembly GCA_029553955.1. Classification (GTDB taxonomy): domain Bacteria; phylum Chloroflexota; class Anaerolineae; order SpSt-313; family SpSt-313; genus JAKPJZ01. The sequence goes on along the minus strand of JAKPJZ010000023.1, from coordinate 35,531 downwards.
AGCTCTTCGGTGACATCCCGCCCGAGGTGCTCAACAAGAACGGCCTGTCGTTCCCGCTCGCCAAGTACATGAGCGACTTCCAGGCTGCCTACGAGGAAGCCAAGTAGCAGCGAGGTTGCCTCGCCCCTGAGCGAGGCTCCAGTACAAGGGAAAAGTCCACCGCGGGTTCAGTGGGGCGGGCTTTCCAGCCCGCCCGGCGCTCGCCCCGGCGAGGCGCGACCGGCTGGAAAGCCGGTCCCACAGCCCGTAGGGCCGGCCTTCCAGCCCGCCAGGCGCTCGCCCCGGCCAGGCACGACCGGCTGGAAAGCCAGTCCCACAGCCCGTAGGGCGGGCTTTCCAGCCCGCCCGGTGTTCGCCCAGGGGGCAGGAGGAAGCATGAAACGATGGCGCGAGTCCCTTTGGCTGGTGGTGGCCGTGCCCGCCCTGGCCGTCGTGGTCGCCCTCTTTGTCATACCGTTCTTTCGCTCAGCGGTGACCAGTTTCACCGACAAGCAGGGGAACTTTACTCTGGCCAACTATGCCACAGTGTGGCGTCTCTACACCGAAGACATCGTCTTTACGATCGCTATCTCGGCCGTCAGCCTGCTCATCGTGCTCGTGATCGGAGTCCTGGTATCGGGCTTCATCCGCATCTATGGCGGCGGCGTGGTCGAGTTCCTGTTCAAGATCCCACTCTTTGTGCCTTTCGTGGTCGTCGGCCACGCCATGCGCGTATTCCTGGCCCCCCACGGCCTGTTGAACTCAGCACTGGCCCAGGTGGGCCTGGTCAACCTCGACAATCCACCGTCGATCACCTCGGTCTTTGGCGCCGGCATCATCATCTCTCTGGCGTGGAAGAACATGGCCCTGGCCATCCTGCTCATCCTGGGCGCCTTTGAGTCGGTGGGCAACACCTACCTCGAGGCGGCGCGCAACTTTGGCGCCGGCTGGTTCCGGCAGGTGAAGGACGTGCTCTTGCCCATGTCGCTGACCTCCATCGCCGTGGCCGCCGTGCTCATCTTTACCTCCATGCTGGCCTCCTTCTCGATCCCGATGATGATCGGCCAGGGCCAGGGGCCGCAGATGGTGATGATCGACGTCTACTATCGCATCGTGCAGCACACCGACTATGGTGTGGCCAATGCGTTGGGTGTCGTGTCGTACCTCACGGCCAGCGGGGCCGCCATCTACTACTTGCGTTCTGTGACGAAAAAAGGATAGGATGATGAGATGAAGAGAATTCAAATTGTGCGCATCATCCTCATCGTAGTTGCCGCCTTTGTCATCTTTGGCCCGCTGTCGAGCCTGGTGATCTGGTCGGTCGCCGAAAAGTGGTACTGGCCGCACCTCCTGCCGCAGCAGGTGGGCGGGTTCTACTGGGCCAAGGTATTCCAGGGGCGCATGGTGCAGTCGCTCGAGGTCGGCGTGCTGATCGCCGTGGTGGTGACGGCGCTCTCGCTGCTCTTTACCGTGCCCCTCGGCTACGTGCTGGCCCGCTTCCAGGTACCGTTCAAGGCCCTGGTGCTCTTGATCTTTATGCTGCCGCAGGCCTTCCCGCAGTTGCCCGTCTTTGCCAATGCCACGGTCTACCTCTACCGTTGGAACATGGGCGCCAAGGTCTCGGGCGTGATCCTGATCCAGATGGTGGGCGCGCTGGTCTACGCCGTATGGACAATGACGGCCGTCTTTAAATCCATCCCCGTCAGCCTCGAAGAGGCGGCCATCAACCTGGGGGCCTCGCGCATCCGCACCTTCTTCAACGTGTCGCTGCCGCTGGCCATTCCGGGGATCATCGCCAGCGGCCTCTTGGTGTTCCTCTACTCGCTCGACGAATTCACAGGCACGCTGCTGGTCGGCTCGCCGTTTGTGCTGACGTTGCCGGTCTTTATGTACAACGCCAGCCAGGGCTACGAACTGCCGGTCGCCTCGATCACCGCGCTCCTGCTCATGGTGCCGGGCATCGTCCTCTTGCTGGTCATGGAGCGCTATCTCAAGGCCGAGTATCTGTCTTCGTTCGGGAGGATATAGGCACATGGAAGTCAGGGTCGAGAACCTCCGCAAGTGTTACGGCAAGGTCGAAGCGCTGCGCAGCATCAACCTGTCGTTCGTGGATGGCGGCCTGACGGCGATCCTGGGCCCTTCCGGTTGTGGCAAGACGACGCTGCTGCGCTGCATCGCCGGCTTCCTCGAGCCCGACTCGGGGTCGATCTACTTTGGCTCGCAGGACGTGGCCAGCCTGCCGCCGCAGAAGCGCGGCACGGCGATGGTCTTTCAGAACTATGCCCTGTGGCCGCACATGAGCATCTTTGACAATGTGGCCTATGGCCTGCGCCTGCAGGGCACGCCGCGCGACCAGGTGAAGCAGCGCGTGGTCGAGGTACTGGAGATGGTCGAGATGATGGTGGCGCCCGATATCCTCGAGCGCAAGCCCACGGCCCTCTCGGGCGGGCAGCAGCAGCGCATCGCCCTGGCCCGCGCCCTGGTCGTGCGCCCCAAGGTGCTGCTGCTCGACGAGCCGCTCTCCAACCTCGACGCCAAGGTGCGCCAGCGCCTGCGCGTGGAGGTGCGCCGGCTGCAGCGCCGCGTGGGCATCACCACCATCTATGTGACCCACGACCAGGAAGAGGCGCTCTCGATGGCCGACCAGGTGGTGGTGATGGACTCCGGCGTGGTGCGCCAGATGGGCACCCCCGAAGAGATCTACCGCGCGCCGACGACGGCCTTTGTGGCCGAATTCCTGGGCGTCACCAACGTGTTGGCCGGCCAGGTAGCCGCCAATGGGCAAGCCGTGACGGTCGCCGGCGCCAGCGTCACCGGCCAGGTCCCCGAGGCCGCGCCCGGCGGCGAGGTGACCGTCGTCTTCAAAGCCGACTCGGCGCACCTGCTCGAGGGCGGCGCGGCGCCGCAGGAGGCCGACGCCGTCGTCTTTGAGGGTGACCTGGTCGAGACCTTTTTCGTTGGCTCGACCTACCGCCATTATGTCGCCGTCGGCGAGGAGATGCTGCTCGTCGACTGCCCACGGCGCTCGGGCGAACAGCACGTCAGAGTCGCCGTGCCGCGCGGCGAGGTCAAGGTCTACCCCGGCGCCCCGCCGGCGCACGACATCGAAAAGGCCAAACCCCTGATGTAGGGCGCGAAACATCGCGAAAGGGGCACGAAAGGAACGCGAAAGGCCGCGAAAAGCGCGAAGGGATGGCTGCTCTGGCCCCTTTCGTGTCTTTCGCGGCCTTTCGTGTGCTTTCGCGCCCCTACATCGTTTCGGGCGCGCTCATGCCCATGAGATGTAGCGTGCGCGCCAGGACGATGCGCGCCGCATCGACCAGCTTGAGCCGGGCCAGGGTGATCTCGCGGTCGGCCGGGTCCGACGAGACGACGCGGCAATCGCGGTAAAAGCCGTGAAAGACCCCGGCCAGCTCCTGGGCATAGTAGGTCAGGTGGTGTGGCGCGCGCTCGGCGGCGGCCTGGTGCACCACCTCGGGCAGCCTGAGCAACTGGCGCAGCAGGTTCTGCTCGGGCTCGCTCACCAGCAGCGAGACGTCGCCCTCCTCGATGGGCAGGTCGCCGGCGCGGCGCAGGATGCTGGCAATACGCGCGTGGGCATACTGCACATAGTAGACCGGGTTCTCATCCGACTGCTTGACGGCCAGCTCCAGGTCGAGGTCCATCTGGCTGTCGGCCGAGCGCGCCAGCAGGAAGAAGCGCAGCGCGTCGGGGCCGATCTCGTCGAGCACCTCGCGCAGCGTGATAATGTCGCCGGTGCGCTTTGACAGGCGCACAATCTCGCCGCCGCGGCGCAGCGTGACGAGCTGGTAGATCATGAACTCGAGCCGCTCGGGGTCGAGCTCCAGGGCGCGCATCAGCGCCTTCATGCGCGGCACGTGCCCCTGGTGGTCGGCTCCCCAGACGTCGATGACGCGGTCAAAGCCGCGCACCACAAACTTGTCATAGTGGTAGGCGATGTCGGAGGCGAAATAGCCCGGCTGGCCGTTGGAGCGGATGATGACCTCATCCTTGTCGCCGCCCAGCGCCGTGGCCTTGAACCACACCGCCCCCTCGCGCTCCTCCACATACCCGCCCCGGCGCAGGATGCCCACCACACGGTCGAAGAGCGATGGGGCAGGCGCCACCGGCTCGTAGAGTGTGCGCTCCGAGAACCAACGGTTGTAGCTCACGCCCATCGCGGCCAGGTCGCTGCGGATCGACTCGAGCGCGATGGCCAGGCCGCGCTCGCCGATGAGCGGGATGGCGTCTTCGCGCGGCAAGAGCAGGTAGCGGTCGCCCTCCTCTTCGGCGATGCGCCGCCCCCACTCGATCAGATAGGTGCCCAGGTAGCCGTCTTCGGGCACCGGCTCGTCGGCGCCCAGCGCCTGCGCATAGCGCGCATAGACGCTGGTGTAAAAGGCGTGCATGCGGCTGCCGGCGTCGTTCACATAGTACTCGCGCTCCACATCATAGCCGGCGGCGGCGAGCACGTTGGCCACAGTGTCGCCCAAGACGGCGTTGCGCGCCGAACCGGTGTGCAGCGGACCGGTGGGGTTGGCGCTGACGAACTCGACCTGCAGGCGGGTGCCAGCGCCAAGGTCCACGCTGCCAAAGGCCTCGCCCTGTGCGCGGATAGCGTCGGCCTGCGCAGCCAGCCACTGCGGGCTCAGCGAGAGGTTGATATAGCCCGGCGCCGCCGCCTCCACGCCACCGACGTAATCGGGCGCCTCGAAATAGCGCACGAGCGTCTCGGCGATCTTGATGGGCGCCTGGCGCGCCAGCCGCGCGAGCTGCATGGCGATGGGCGTGGCATAGTCGCCGTGCGCCGCCTGCTTGGGGCGCTCCACCGGCACGGCTGGGATGTCGAACGCGGGCAGCGCCCCGGCCGCCTGTGCGCGCTCGATAGCCTGGCGCAGGCGATCGGCAAGATCTTCGTTGAGTAGTCTCTTCATCGTATCCTCGAATCCTGGGGTTTCCAGGAGGTTATCCGGCGCTGCCCGCCTGCGGGCGGGCAGCGCCGGATAACCTCCTGGAAACCCCTACCCAGGCTAGCGCATCTCGAGCCAGTTCTGGCCCACTTCAATATCCACGCGCAGCGGCGCGCGCAGCTCGGCGGCGCCTTCCATCACCGTCTGCAGCAAAGGCCGGACCTCGGCCAGCTCGTCTTCGGGCACTTCGAGCACCAGCTCGTCGTGCACCTGCAGCGTCATGCCCGCGCGCAGGCCACGCGCGGCAAGCTCGCGGTGCAGGCGGACCATGGCGATCTTGACGATATCGGCCGCCGTGCCCTGGATGGGCATGTTGATGGCCATGCGCTCGGCGGCGCGACGCATGCCGATGGGCACCTTGCTCCCCGGCGCCAGCTCGGGGAAGTAGCGCCGCCGGCCGAAGAGGGTCTCGACATAGCCCTGCTCGCGCGCCTGGCGCTTGGTCTCCTCGAGGTAGGTCTGCACCGCCGGGAACTGGGCAAAGTAGCTGCGGATAAAGTGCGCCGCTTCCTCCTGCGAGAGCTCGGTGCGCGCGGCCAGGCCATAGTCGCTCATGCCGTAGACCAGGCCGAAATTGATCGCCTTGGCCACGCGGCGCATATCGGGCGTGACCCTTTCGAGCGACACGCCGTGGATCAGCGCCGCGGTGCGCGCGTGGATATCCTCGCCCCGGCCAAAGGCGGCGAGCATGGCCTCATCGCCCGCCATGTGCGCCAGGATGCGCAGTTCCACCTGCGAATAGTCGGCCGCGAGGAGCAGCGTCCCCGGTCCGGCCACAAAGGCGCGCCGGATCTGGCTCCCCAGCTCGGTGCGGATGGGGATATTCTGCAGGTTGGGGTCGCTCGACGAGAGCCGCCCGGTGACCACCGCTGTCTGGTTGAACGAGGTGTGCACGCGGCCGGTGCGCGGGTTCACCAGGAGCGGCAGGGCATCCACATAGGTGTTCTTGAGCTTGATGAGCTGGCGGTACTCCTGGATCAGCGCGATGATCTCGTGCCGGCCGCGCAGCGCCTCGAGCACCGAGGCGTCGGTCGAGCGGCCGCTCTGCGTGCGCCGCAACGACTGGCGCGGCGGCTTGAGGCCCAGTTCGTCGTAGAGCACCACGCCCAGTTGCTGCGTCGAATTGACGTTGAAGCTGTGCCCGGCGGCGCGATAGATCTCACCCTCCAGCTCGCTCAGGCGCCGGTAGAGGTCGCGCGACATCTCGTCGAGCACGCGCACATCGAGCGCCACGCCGCGCCGCTCCATGTCGACCAGCACCGGCACCAGCGGCATCTCGATCTCGTGGAAGAGCCGCTCCTGCGCCCGCTCCTGCAGCTCGCCGGCCAGCAGCTCGCGCAGCCGCAGCGTAATGTCCACATCGGCCGAGGCGTAGGGCGCCACGCGCTCCACCGGCACCTGGGCCATGGTGATCTGCTCGCGGCCCTTGCCGATGAGGGCGTCGATGGGGGTCATCTCGAGGCCCAGCTTTTCCCAGGCCAGCCCCTTCAGGCCCAGGTTGCGCCCCGCCGGGTTCACCAGCCAGGCCGCCAGCATCGTATCCCACTCGAGGCCGCCCACCGCAAAGCCGTGCTGCGCCAGGACGGTGAGGTCGAATTTGGCGTTGTGTGCCGTCTTGGCCGGGCGCTCGGCGGCCAGCAGCGGCCCCAGCAGCCGCCGCGCCGCTTCGAGCGAGACCTGGCCTGTAGGACAGGCTTTCCAGCCTGTCCTGCCGTCCTGGCAGACAGAGGTGCCGGCCTCAGAGCCAGTGGGGCGGGCTTTCCAGCCCGCCCGTCCTGCGCCAACAGCGGCATCGGCTCCATCCGAAGGCAGGCGGGCTGGAAAGCCCGCCCCACTGGCGCCAGCTAGAGAGCCTGCCCCAGTGGCGGCTTCGGGGTCATGGCCGATGGGCACATAGTAGCCGCGGCCGGGCGCGTCGGAGAGGGCGATGCCCACCAACCCGGCGCGCACGGCGTCGACGCCGGTGGTTTCTACGTCGACGGCCAGCGTCTCGGCGCCCCACAACCGCTCGACCAGCGCCGCCAGCGCGGCCTCGCTGCGCACCGCCTGGTACTCGCCGTGGGCCTGCACAAAGACCGGCACCGCCCCGGCCGCCGGGAAGAGCGTGAGCTGCGCGCCCGTCCCGGACTCCCCAACTTGTTGGGGCGTTCCTTCAACTTGTTGGGGCGTTCCTTCCCCGGCCTCCCCAACAAGTTGGGGAGGCCGGGGCGGCGGCGTTCCCCCGGAGCCCCCAACTTGTTGGGGTCGGGGCGCCGGCAGGCGGTCGACCAGCGAGCGAAAGCCCAGCTCGCGGAAAAGCCCCATGACGTCGTCGCGCTGATAGCCGCCGAACTGCGCCACCGCGACGTCGACCGGCAGCGGCACGTCGGTGACGATGGTGACCAGCGTGCGCGATTCCAGCACCTGCGCACGGTGCTCCTCGAGCGCCGCCCGCGTCCGCGCGCCGCGCACCTCGTCGAGGTGCGCATAGATGCCTTCGATCGAGCCGAACTGCTGCAAGAGCTGCGTGGCCGTCTTTTGGCCGATGCCGGGCACGCCGGGCACGTTGTCGGAGCTATCGCCGACCAGCGCCTTGTAGTCGATGAGCTGCTCGGGGCGCAGGCCGTAGCGCTCCTCCACCGCCTGCACGTCATAGAGCTTGGTGTCGGAAAAGGTGCGGCCGGGGGTCAGGACGCGCACGTCGGGCCGCACGAGCTGCAGCGTGTCCGAGTCGCCGGTGACGATGAGCGTCTCCATACCGCGCTCGTGGGCCTGCCGCGCCAGCGTGCCCAGCAGGTCATCGGCCTCGTAGCCCGGCACGCCGCAGCGGGCGATGCCCAGCGCATCGACCACGCGGCGCACGCTTTCGAACTGCACCGCCAGCTCTTCGTCCATCCTGGCGCGGTTGGCCTTGTACTCGGCGTAGCGCTCGTGGCGGAAGGTGCGCCCCACGTCGAACGCCACCACGACGTGCGTCGGCCTGAGCTCGTTCAGCGCCTTGAGCAGCATCGAGGTAAAGCCGAACGTCGCGTTCGTCGGCTCTCCCGACGGCCCGGTGAGTGGCGGCAGCGCGTGATAGGCGCGATGGACCAGCGCATTGCCATCGATGAGCATCAGTTTTTCCTTGGGCACGGCGCACTCCTTCCAGGGCCGACAGGCGCAGTCGAGCCAGCCAGGAACCCCGGTTATTGTAGCGATTCCAGGGGCCAGAGTCAAAGAATCCGGCGCGTGGGGGTGCGCGGGATGTGGACTTGCCGGCTAGGTCACGCTCGCCCACCTTACATACGGCCATGGCCCACGCCTTGCTGCGCGCGCAGTGCGGTAAACTGCAGCGCGAGGGAGACAGAATGCCGAGTCCCGCGCCAGCCATGGAGAGCATACAGCATCTTGCCGCTATCCTCGACAGCATCACCGACGCGGTGATCGTTCTGGACCGCGCGGGCACAGTGACCTACGTCAACGCGGCGGCCGAGCGCCTTTCGCAGCGCCCGCGAGAAGCGCTCATCGGCCGGCCCACCTGGGAGGCGTTTGCAGAGTCCTTTACTCCCGATCTTCTCCAGCAGTATGCGCAGGCGGCCGAGCAGCGGGTGCCCATGGCGCTCGAAGCCTACTACCCACCGCGGGGCATGTGGTTCGAGGTGCACGTCTCACCCTGGTCCGACGGCCTGGCGCTGCTCTGCACCGACATCACTGCGCGCAAGCGGGCCGAGCAGGAACGCGCGGAGGCGCTGGCGCGCGAGCAGCAGGCGCGCGCGGAGGCCGAGCGGGCGGCGCAGCGGATCGTGACCATCCTCGAGAGCATCACCGATGCCTTCTTCGCGCTCGACGCCCAAGGGCGCTTCACCTACGTGAACCGCAAGGCGACCGAGATCTGGCGCCTGGATCGCGACCAGATCATCGGCCGCTCGGTGTGGGAGGTTTTCCCCGAGTTCGTGGGGTCGCAGATGCAGCAGGCCTACGAGGAGATCATGGCCCGTAGACAGGCCTTTGCCACCGAGTTCTACTACCAACCGACCGACACCTGGGTCAGCCTGCGCGCCTACCCCGCCGACAGCGGCGCCGCCGGCTATTTCGAGGACATCACCGCACGCAAGCGAGCAGAAGGGGAGCGCGCGCGACTGCTGGGCCAAGTGGCGCAGCAGAAGGCGACGCTGCAAGCGATAGTCGACAACGTGCATGCCTGCATCACGGTCTTTCGCGGCCACGACCTGGTGGTCGAGCTGACGAACCCGACCAGCGAGGCGACCTTGCCCGGCAAGCTGGTGCCCGGCAAGCCGCTGCGCGAGTCGTGGCCCGAGATTCCGAGCCGGTTGGAGGCATTGCTGCGGCAGGTGTTCGAGACGGGCGAATCGCATGGCGTCGAGGACATGCCGCTCACGGTGCGGCGCGGGCCTGGGGCGCCCCCGGAGGAGATCTATGTCACCTTCAGCTTTGCGCGCTTGCCCTCAGGCGCGGGTGGCCAGGCGGCAGTGCTGGGCACGGGGTACGATACCACAAGGTGGATGCTGGCTCGCCAGCGCATGGAAGCGCTGGCTGCTGAAACGCAGCTCAGAGCTGCAGAGGTCGGCACGATCCTGGCCTCGGTCCCCGATGGCATCGTCGTCTTTGGGCGCGACGCCAAGGTGCTGCGCGCCAACCCCGCGGCCGTGGCGGGGATCGGCATGGAGCCCCGGCGACAGGAGGGCGGATACGAGCAGCGCATCGCGGCGATGCGCCTGACTACCGAAGGCGGCCAGCCGTTCCCCATGGAGGAGCACCCGGTGACCCGTGCGCTGCGCGGCGAGACGACGCGCAGTGTCGTCATGGCGCTCGACCGCCCAGGGGTGCCCCGGTTCTGGCTTTCGGTCAGCGCTGCGCCCATCCGCGCGCCCGATGGCAGCATCCTGGGGGCCGTGGCGGCCATGTCAGACATTACGGCCCAACACGAGCTGAGAGAGAAGCACGAAGACACGCTGCGCGCCGTCTCCCACGACCTGCGCAACCCGCTGGCGGGGATCCTTGGTCAGGCGCAGCTCTGCGAGCGCCGCCTGGCCAAGGCAGGCCTGGAACGCGAACGGGCGAGCGCCGAGACGATCGCCACCACCGCCCAGCGCATGAACACCATGATCCAGGACCTGGTCGACGTGGCACGCTCGGAGACGGGCCAGCTCAAGCTGGAGCGCCGGCCATTGGACCTGCGCACCTTCGCACTCGACCTGCTGGCACGCCTGGCGACGACCCTGGAGACGGGGCGCATCCAGGTGCACATTCCCGCCACCCTGCCACCGGTGTCGGCCGACCCCGCCCGCCTGGAGCGCATCCTGACCAACCTGTGGTCCAATGCGCTCAAGTACTCGGCACCGGGCACGCCGGTGACGGTGAGCGCGCGCCAGGAGGGCCGCGAGGTCATCACCTCGGTGGCCGACCGTGGTCCGGGCATCGCACCCGAGGATCTGCCAGGCCTCTTCCAGCGCTACTTTCGCACTGCAGCCGCCGAGGAGCGGCGCAAGGGGGTGGGGCTGGGGCTCTACATCACGCGGCGGCTGGTCGAGGCACATGACGGGCGCATCTGGGCCGAGAGCACGGTGGGGGTGGGGAGCGTGTTCAGCTTTAGCCTGCCCATCGCGGAAGCTGAGCGAACTGCATGAACACGGTAATGCCCAGGCTAGTGAGCCCGCCCACCATGCGGTAGAGCGACTCGCGAAAGTCGGCGCGGAAGGCCGGCGCCAGCGCCAGCTCAAAGCCCGAGAGCGAGTCGATGACCACGCGCTTCGCGCCCATGCGCATCGCCGTCTCACGGATTTCCACCAGCGTCTCGTCGGCCGAGAGGTCGAGCGGCCGCAGGTAGATCATCTTGAGCCGGCCCTCGCGCTCCATCGCCGCGAGGTCAAAGCCGAGCGACTTGGCCCGCCCCAGGTACTCGGGCGGGTGCTCCTCAAAGATGGCCAGCACCGCGGCTTCGCCCTGGCGCACCCCCTCGGCAATGAACTGCGTGACCAGGATCGTCTTGCCCGAGCCCGAGGGGCCGCCCACCAGCACCGAGTCGCCCGCCGGGATGCCGCCGTTCATCATCTCGTCGAGCCCCTTGATACCGCTCGAGATACGCGGCGGGGGGTACGGCCCTCTTCCGGGACGCTCCTGACCCTTCTGGATCAGACGCGGGATGACCTGCAGGCCGTCGCCAGTGATGCGGAAGGTGTGCACGCCCGGCATGGGCGCCTGGCCGCGCATCTTCACCACCTGCAGCTTGCGCACAATCGAGTTGCGCGCGGCCTCCTGGTAGAGCCAGAGGATGCCGTCGGCCACGGTAAAGACCGGGTTGTCGCGCGGCTCACTCTCCACGTACTCGCCGACCAGGAAGGTCGTGGCCTGCCAGCTTGTGAGGTAGAGCGCCAGGCGCTGCACAAAGCCCTGCAGCTCCAACTCACCGGCCATGGCATAGGTGGCCGCGCGCACCACCGTTCGGAAGGAGTCGACCACCACGATGCCTGGCGCAGCCTTGTCGACCTCCTCCACGATGCGGCTGAGCACGTGGCTCAGGTCGCGGTCCAGCACCTCCTGGCTGAGGTTGACAAAGCGGATGATGCCGTCGACCTTGGCCGGGTCGAAGAACGACATTTGCTGTTGGTAGCGCAGCATCTTGAGCGGCGGCTCGCCCAGCACGGTGAAGTAGAGCGCCGCGCTCGGGCGTAGCGGCGGCGAACATGATCTGGTGCGCCAGGGTCGTCTTGCCCGTGCCGGGGCCGCCGGCGATGAGGTTGAAAGAGTACTCGGGCAGGCCGCCGCCGAGGACCTCGTCGAGCCCTGGCACCCCCGTGTGAAGATTCCGGATGGGCACCCTCCACGCCTCGCTCATTGCGCTGCCTCCTCTGTACGAGGGATCGCCTTGCTCAATGGAATATCAGGCCAGATGCGCTGCAACTGGCGCCGTGCCAGGTCGTCGCCGATAAAGCTGGCCAGCAACGAGAACAGGTGCCCGAACACCGCGGCGAGCGCCGCGTTCACCTCGCCCGGGTCGTGCCCAGCCGCACCCTCGGCCAGCCCTCTGAAACACGCACCGTCAGAACCCTCTACCACTTCCAGGAGCGCGTGCTCTGCCCGCGCCAGGTGCAGCGCGCGCCGCATCAGGGCGTCAAAGCCGGCGGACCCCACCAGCTTGGCCAGCCCTTCGCGCAACCTGCCGCAGACGCGCTCGCCTGCCCGCAGCCCCGGCGGCTGCTCTCCGGCGCCGGCCTCGTGCTCGAGCAAGCGGTGGGCCAACTCGCCGTATTCCAGCAACATCGCGCCCAACGCTCTAGCCCTCCTCGCGCCGCAGCCTGACGGCGCCACGCTTCATCCGTGCCTCGGCCGGCAGGCGGGCGATGCCGGTCAGCAGGCCCTCGGCCGTCTCGAGCCGCGACAGCACGAGCCCGCGCTCAGTCACCTCGTACTGGCGGATCGAGTGGTCGTAGGCCGAGTCGCGCATCTTGAGGTTTGTCCCTATTGACCATGTGGTGCGCTTCATCGCCATGTTTATGGATCAGCTCGACCTGAAAGCGCTCGGTCTGCGCAAGCCAACCGCCGTCCGGGGCGGCCTGGAATACGACTCGTGGGTGCTGCCGGCGCTCTTTATCTACGGTCACATGATGGGCATCCGCTCGACGCGGCGCTTGGAGGCTGCGGCGCGCGAGAACCTGCCGTTGATCTGGCTGCTGGGCGGGCAACACCCTGACCACAGCACGCTGGCGCTTTTCTACAAGGCGAACCGTACGGCGATGCACGGTCTGTTCGTGCAAACCGTGCGCACGTCTGTGCGCGTGGGCCTGGTCGGCTTTGCTTTGCACGCCGTGGATGGCACGCGGGTCAGTGCGGTCTCCCGAGACAAGGCGCTGAACCGCGATGGACTCCTGGCCCTGGAGAAGAGAGCGGAGGAGGCCATTGCTCGACTCGACCGTGCGGTGGAGGCGGACGAGCAGGGCGACTCTCCCGATTCTGATGCACACACGATGCCAGAAGAGCTGAAGGATCCGGAGGAACTGAAGGCGCGCATACAGGCTGCGCTGGCAGAGTTGGATCAGCAGCAAGCCAATCGCAAGAGCCACCATGGCGGGGCGATTAACCCCCAGACAGGGCAACCCTATGGTCCGGAGGTCAGTCTGGCAGGCCCCCAAGCGGTACAGCTGAAAGGGCGACACGGCTTCGTTCTTGGCTGCAATGCGCAGGCGGCTGTCGACAACAAGGCACGGGTGATCGTGGGGGCAGACGTGATCGCCCAGGCCACGGACAATGAAGCGATGGTGCCCATGCTGGACGAGATCAAGACCAACACGGGGCAGTTGGCCGAAGCGACTGTTCATGACAGTGGCTACCACTCGGCCGACAACCTGGCTGCGGTGCAGGATCGGCCCACCGCCGTCTATGTCGCCGATCCGAGTATGAAGCGAAAGGCGTCCAAATCGGAGAAGCAAGCCTATCACAAAGATGCCTTCGTGTACGATGCCGAGACAGACACGTACCGCTGTCCGGCGGGCAAGACGCTCGACCTGGAGACTGCTTACGACGATCCGAGCCAACCCACCTACGGCGTCCGCGTGTGTCGATGCAAGGAGTGCGGCTCCTGCCCACATAGAAGCCTGTGCACCGAGGCCAAGGGCGGGCGCACTATCCGTGTGCATCCGCACGATGCCCTGTTGAAGCAAAACCGCGAGAAGATGCGGACAGAGCAGGGCAAGGATATGATGAAGCAGCGCAGTGCCACTGTCGAGCCGGTGTTCGGCATCATGCGGGAACACATGGGGCTCACACGATTCCTGCGCCGAGGTCTGGAAAACGTACGGGCCGAATGGTCTCTGCTTTGCGCTGCCCACAATCTGCCGGTGATCTGGAACGCCTGGTGGTGTCGGACACAGCAGCAGGCAACTGCGGCAGCCTGAAACCACTCCCAACGACGCGCCAGACGACCAGCAGGAGGTATCGAGGCTCTCAGAGGTCTGAAGCCCTCCGAACAGCGTCTGTCTGACACTCTTGCGCCCAGTCGGAACCATACCAGCTCACTTACATCAATCTGTCCGGCCATTGAAGGCCAAGCGGAGCCCTTGCCAGCCCCCTAGGCCGGATCCGTGCAACGGTCTCGCGAAGGGGAAGGGGGTTGGGTTGGCCGCGGCCAGATGGTGGTGGTCATCTGCGAGGCTGGGGCGGGGTCCCCCCGCCCCTACGGCGGGTTGGGGTGGCAGGTCGGGTTGGGCAGGGGCGTTGTCGGGGCGCGGGCGGTGGCGCTGGAGGCGGAGGAGGGTGTTGAGGGCGAAGCTGAGCTGGCGGCGGATGTGGGCGTCGTAGTGGATGTAGAGGCGGGCCTGGGCGTTATCGGGGAGGGAGGCGGCGTCGCAGGCGGAACGGGGGTCTTTGACGCGTTCGTCGCGGAGGTCGGCGCGGCCACGGTTGATCTGGTCGTGGGCCATGGCGAGGGCGCCCTGGCCGTGGCAGGAGGAGTATTCGTTGAAGGGGTCGAGGGCCTGGCGCAGGGCGGCGGCGTCGCGCTCGAGGACGGCGATTCAGTCGGCGCGGCGCTGGTCGTCGGCGAGGGCGCGCTCTTGGGCCTGGGCGATGGCGCCGCCTTCGGCGCGGGCGGGAGCGCCCGGCGCGAAAGAAAAAGGGGCTGCACCGACGCTTGTCGATGCAGCCCCCCAGAGGCCGCACCTGTCTACGGTGCTGGGCGCGGCCCCAACCACAGAGATGCGGTGCCCTTGGGGTAGGCTCGGCAGGTCGACGTGAGGCCCTATACCGCCCCGGCGCCACACCGGGCACTGGCCGGCGTGCCCTCCGGGCGTTACGCTTCGCACGAGACCGGAACGAAACCCATATGGGGGGATGTCTGGAGTTTCCAGCGCCATGGCCGCCCTGCGGGGCGGCCATGGCGCTGGAAACTCCAGACATCCCCCTTCCCGGTTGGGGCCGGGTGGGCACGGAGCATGGGAGCCCGCCGTACCGTGGCCTGCTCTGAGGCGCTCCGGCATGCTAATGGTAGATGGGGACGCGCCAGCGTGCGTCGCCGATGCTGGAGATGGAGACAGTGAAGGTGACCTCGGTAGCGTGTCTTGCCCATGAGTCTCCTCCCTCAAAGAGCAGAGCGCCGCTGCACGTATGCACACGCTGCCTTTGGCGGAGCGATGATGGCCGGCGGTGTGTGTTGGCAGCGGCAGGGTGCTGCATTCTACACGTTTCACCGTGCGCCGGTGCGAGGGTCAAGCGACTCAATGAATAGCCAAAGACTCCGGGGTGCCGGGCTGTGGAACACGAAGGGGCGGCGATGGATGCGTGCGTCGACGGCGTGGCGAGGGGGCAGGCGGCGTCTCGGCCAATGAGGCGAGCGGTCGCATCTATGCCCTTTCACCTTGCGCAATAGGCAGGCTGAAGGAGAAGGTGCTCCCCTTGCCGGCTGTACTCTGCACCCAGATGCGCCCACCGTGCGCCTCCACCAGCTTGCGGGTGATGTAGAGCCCCAACCCCAACCCCTCGCGCCGCTCGCGGGTCGCCTCGGCCCGATAGTAGCGCTCGAAGAGGCGCGCGGCCTGTTCAGGTGGGATGCCCTCGCCGCGATCGATGACTGAGGTGACGACCTCGCCGTCGCGTGGCGCAGCGCTCACGATCACCGGCGTGCCGGGGGCCGAGTACTTGAGCGCATTCGAGAGCAGGTTGGTGAGGATGCGTTCCAGGCGGTTGGTATCGGCCAAGACCGGCGGCAGGCCATCCGGCACCTGGACGTCGATGCGGCCGGTCTCGAGGGTGGGCGCCAACTGCTGCTTGAGCTGGAGGACAAAAGCGCGCATGTCGACCGGCCGGCGCTCGAGCCGCAACTGGTCGGACTCGGAGCGGGCGGCGTCGACCAGATCCTGGATCATGGTGTTCATGCGCTGGGCACCGGCAGAGATGCTCTGCGCGCCCTTGCGTTCGCGTTCGAGGCCGGCCTTGCTCAGGCTGCGCTGCAGGAGCTCGGCCTGGCCCAGCACGGCCGTCAACGGGTTGCGCAGGTCGTGCGAGACGGCACGGAGCATGTCTTCGCGCTGCTCCTGCAGATCCACCAGCGGGGTGACGTCGCTCAGGCCACGCACGGCGCCGACGATGCGGCCCTGGGCATCGCGGATGGGGCCCGCGCTGCTGAGCAGCTCGCGACGCGTGCCGTCGCGCCGGATGACCGTCTCGCGGTAGCCGACGACCACTTGGCCGCGCAGGGCGTGTGCGATGACGGTCTCCTCCGGGGGAATGGGCCGGCCCGTGGGGGCCTGCATGCGCAGGACCTGCTCGCGCTCTGCCGGCGGCATGGCCGCGTACTCGCTCTGCGTGACCCCCAGGAGCTGCTCAGCGGGATGGTTCATGCGCTCCACCTGGCCCTGTGGCCCGTAGATGATCAGCGCATCGCTGATGGCGCCCAGGGTCGCGCCCAACTCGGCTGCCCGGCGCTCAACCTCGGCCAGCAGCCGCTCGCGCTCGGCCGTACGGGCGGCCAACTGGTCGCGCATCTGGGCAAAGGCGGCGGCCAGCCGGCGAATCTCTGCGGCGCCGTCCAACGGCACCGGTGCGTGCGCATCGCCCGCCGCCAGCCGGCCTGCTGCCAGGGCCAGGCTGTTGAGGGGCAAAGCCATCTGGCGCGCGACCTGCACGCCCACGAACGCCGCCAGCGCGATCACCATCAGCAGCGCGAAGAAGGACAGGTCCAGGGCGGCCACGACGCCGGCGGTCCGGGCGACGCCGGGGGTCGCCAGCAGCAGGCCCTCGATCAGGGCGGCGACCAGCACGGCGGAGAGGCTGGCCGACAGGCTGAGGGCCAGGGCCAGGCGTAGCTCCAGCGAGGTGGGCTCGACCGCATGCAGCCGGGGCACCAACCAGGGGTAGAGCGCCACGACCACGCTGTAGCCACCATAGAAGGCGATGCCGGTCCACACCCTCGCGGGCAGGGGGGAACCCAGGAAGAAGCCAAACATGGTGACGCCCAGGGCCAGGTGGGCGGCCACGTAGGCCCAGCGCGGCACCGCCGGCCACACCTGCACAACAAGGGCGGCGAGCCCGGAAACGAGAAAGGCCGCGCCAAGCCACAACAGGTAGGGGCGGATCAGGTCGTAGGCCGGCGCGACGAATTCCTGCGGAAAGGCGACAAGTATCAGGCCGACCAGGGCAGCGGCAATCCCCAAGAGCACGACGAACAGATCGATGCCGGCCTCGGCGGGTTCCTCGCCGGGCGAGCGGGCGAGGAATGGCGCGAGGACAGTCCCGAGGCCAAAGGCGATCCAGTTGGCAGTGCCGCTCCACACCCCCACCACAGCAAAGCCGTAGGCCAGGGCCAGCAGCTCGCCTCCCACTGTCAGGTGGATGGCGACCTGCAGCCACCAAGGGGGGGTAGTTACGGCGAGCAGGAGCAGCCCGACGCCCGCCAGCAGGTACAGCGCTCCCCAGACGGTCAGTTGCGGCTGGAGTGCGGCGTAGCTCGGACTATTGAACTGATGCGGGACGATGAGCATCATGGCCCCGATCACCCCAGTCAAGATGCCAACTGCCCAGCGCAGGCTCGCAATGCTGAGTCGCTCAATGGCCACAGTCCAACGTCCTTGGCTGCTCTAGGCCGTGTTTGTTGGCCGTCGTAGCCTAGCAGCCTGTCGGAGAAGACCAATCCCGGCCGGTGACCGGGCTATAGGCTCCGCACGAGCCCGGTATGGATCCTTTTTGGGGTTCTTTTCGGGTTGGCTGGCCCGGCCGGCTGCCCCTGGCGCCCCCGCGGGGGCGCCAGGGGCAGCCGGCCGGGCCAGCCAACCCGAAAAGAACCCCCTGCGGGCCAAGCCCCCTGCGGGCCAAGCCCTTGGGGCGCAGGCCTTGGGGCGCAGGCCTCCTGGATCAAGGCCGGGCGCGCGAGGGCATGTGCCTGCACGAGCTTATCCGCGCCTAAGGGGCAATAGCGGAGCAGAGTGCCCGGCTGCTACCAGGATGCTGAGGGTAACGGGATGGTTCTCCGACAGCCTGCTAGATGAACAGCAAGTCCTGGGCCAAGTTCACAGGGATGGCAGCGCCGGCCGTTCGCACCTCGCGTGGACGGGCGTTGGCGGGGCGGGTGGACAAGGTGGACGGTCGTATTGGCTCGGTGCAGGGCGAGCTGTCGGCGCGACGGCGAGGTGCCCCCTACCGTTCCCCCTGCTTTCGTGCGCAGCAGGGAGGGGCATTGGGCTGGGCTGGCGGGGTGGGCGCTTGACGCTGCCATCTCCAGACATCCCCCTTCCCGGTTGGGGCCGGGTAGGCGCGGAGCGGGGAAGCCGGCCGTGCCGTGGCCTGCTCCGAGGCCGGCCAGCGTGCTAATGGTAGATGGGGACGCGCCAGCACGCGCCGTTGACGCTGGAGATGGAGACGGTAAAGGTCACCTCGGTGACGCTGGGGTCGGTGACGGCAGCGACGGCGTAGATGCGGTCGTGACGGGCCGACTGGCCAGCGGCGAGGACGGACTGCTGGGTAAACGGGATCACAGCCGACTCGGCGGGCACGAGCTCGCCGACCTGCAGCGTCCGGCCCAGGTTGTCAATGGCGGTGATGTTGTCCTGCGTATAGTTGAGAACCAGGTCCTGCGGCCGCCTGTTGAGCAAGCGCAGGGTGACCATGACGCCCGGCGTATGGCCCCACTGGTCGGTCAGGGTGAAGAGCTTGCTGTTCTCGATGGCTGCTTCGAGGCCGCCTTGGCGCCAGGTCTGGCCGAGGTCGAGGACGGTGCCGGCTGGGGTATCGGGCACGGGCGTGGGCGGCGGGACGGGGGTGGCGCTGGGTGCAGGGGTAGCCGAGGCGTATGCAGGGGCTTGCGCGCCGGGAGCCGCGGTCGGCGGCCGGCCCTGGGCCTGCTGCGGCGCCTGCAGGGCGGCGATGGTGGCCTGCAGCGCAACGTTGGTGGCCTGGAGGAGTTTGTCGTCATCGCTCTTGCGCTTGATGAGCGAGGCGCCGACGATTATGGCGGCGAGCAGGATGACGGCGAAGAAGACCAAGCGTGTCTTGCCCAATGATTCCCTCCCGCAGAGAGCGGATCGCTGCTAGCAAGCAGTGTGTGCGCCGGCAGCGGCAGGATGTTGAATTCTACGCATTCTACTGCGCGCCGGAGCTAGAGTCAAGTGAGTCACCGCAATTGCCCGGGGCGATCATGGGGAGGAGAGGGGTTATCGAGACGCCGGACCAGGCCTGGCCGGCTCACTTGTGGCACAAATCGCCCATCACGAGGTTGCGGTCGGTGGGGCTGTCGAAGGAGAGGTAGACGGGCGGGGCGCCGGCCAGGTCGAGGCGCAGCGCGGGGCGGCGGCCGCGGCCGAACCGTAGCTCGCCGGGCACGACGGCCTTGACCTCCTCGGGTTGGAGGAAGGCGTACCACCAGCCCCACTCGTCCTCGGGAGAGCCCAAGAGGCCGAGCAGGCTCACCGGCTGCACCTGCACCATCACGATGCGCTCGCCGAGCGCCGTGGCCTCGTACCGGCCCGACGCCTCGACAAAGTAGCGGCGTTCTTCGCGGACCTCAAAGAAGCCGCTGGCGCGCACGGCGACTTGCTGGAAGGGCTCGAGGTCAACCTCCCCTCTCCCTCGCAATGAGAGAGGGGCAGGGGGCGAGGGCGCTTCGGCCACAAAGACGACAAACCCCCGCCGCCGCAGCGCGACAGAGGCGAGGCACCACAACGCCAGCAGCGGGAGCAGGGCCGGCGCGATGGGCCAACCGGCGCCGAGGAGCGCCGCGCCCACGGCATAGACGACGGCCGCTGCGGCGAGGACGACCAGGGCCCGGTCAAGCGGCATGCCGAGGAAGCGCTGCCGGCTCAGACGGTAGCTCACACGCGCCAAGATGCCCAGGAGCGCCACCTCAGTCCTCCGTCACCCGTGTGGCCACCCAGAGGAGGCGCGGCGAGCGCGAGCTGGGCGGGTCGAAGCCAAAGGCCTCGTAACGCTCGAGCACGGTGAGGCCGGCGCGCTCCATGGCAGCGCTGACGGTGCGCTCGGGGTAGCCGCGCTCGCAGTGCGTCTCTTCGATGCGCTCGTAGCGCCCGTCCTCCTGGCGCACAAAGGCCACCACCTTGACGGCGACGATGTGCGCCTCCTCGGCGTACTCGGACTGCATGATGATCGAGAGGTCGTCGCTATCCTGGAAGTAGGTGTTGTGGTCCCAAATCTCGGCGAGCGCCCAGATGGTGTTCATGTCACAGATGAAGAGGCCGCCGGGCTTGAGGTATGCGGCCACGCGGGCAAAGGTCTGCTGCAGGTCTTCGACGGCGAGCAGGTAGTTGAGGCTGTCGAAAAGGCAGGTCACCAGGTCCACCGGCTCGGGCAGGGTAAAGGCGCGCATGTCCTGCCGGCTCAAGAGCAGGTGCTGACCTGCTTCGGCGGCTTTGGCTCGCGCCTGGGCCAGCATCGCCGGCGAGCCATCGACGCCGTAGACGCGCCAGCCCTGTTGGGCAAAGGCCAGGGCGGTGGTGCCCGTGCCGCAGGCCAGGTCGAGCATCGTTCCACCCGTGAGCCCATGCTGTTCGAGCAGCTTTTGCAGATAGGGGATCATGCGCAGGCTGAAGCCGATCTGCCCGGAGCGGTCATAGATCACGGCGTAGCGGTCGTAGATGGTGGACACGGCATACCTCAAAGATGGCAACAGGTGAGGGCGTGAGGCGTGACGGACCCGTGTTGCGTATTGCCTGTTCCGTCTGAGCGTCGCCGGTCAACGGAACACGCACCACGCGACAGGCGTCTCACGCATCACGCATCACGCATCAGGCATTACGCAGTACGCATCACGCCTTACGTCCGTCTGAGCTCGGCCAACACCTCCTCCAACTCGCCCGGCAGCGGCGCGTTGAAGGTCATCTCCTGGCCGGTGACGGGGTGGCGGAAGGTGAGCTCGGCGGCGTGCAGGAAGAGGCGCCTGAGGCGCAGCTTTTGCCGTCCGGGGCCATAGACGCGGTCGCCGACGACCGGGTGGCCGATGGCGGCAAGGTGCACGCGGATCTGGTGCGTGCGCCCGGTCAGCGGGTGCACTTCGAGCAGGGTATAGTCGCCCAGGTACTCGAGCACCCCATAGTCTGTAATGGCCTGGCGGCCGCCCTCGAGCACCGCCAGGCGCTTGCGCTCGCGCGGGTCGCGGCCGATGGGCGAGTCGATGCGCGCCCGCTCGTGCTCAGGCCGGCCGATGACCAGCGCCAGGTAGACCTTGGATACCTGCGCGGCCTTGAACTGGGCGCGCAGCGCGTCACGCGCCTCGGGCGTGCGCGCCACCAGCAGCACGCCCGAGGTATCGCGGTCGAGCCGGTGCACCAGGCCCGGCCAGCCCTCTTCGGTGGGCCAGGTGGCGAGCTCGGGGTATCGGGCCATGAGGCCGTTCCAGAGGGTGCCCGCCTCGTGGCCGTGGGCAGGGTGCACCACCAGCCCCGCAGGCTTGTTCAGCACGGCCAGCGCGGCATCCTCATAGATCACCTGCAGCAGAATCCCCTGCGCCGCAGGCGCGTGCGCGCTGGGCGCGGGCACGGTTACCTGCACCTCATCGCCATCCTCCATACGGTAGCTGGGCTTGGCCGGCGCGTGGTTGACGAGGATGCTGCCGGCCTCGACGAGGCGCTGCACGGCGGAGCGCGAAAGCGCAGGCAGGCGGCGGGCCACAAAGCGGTCGAGCCGCTCGCCCACCTCTTCTGGTGCCACGACCAGGCGCTCCTGCATTTCTATGGCCGCCATTCGCTCCTTTACTGCAGCAGGATGGCCATGCTCCGTGCCAGCAACCGGGCTGCGTGCTCCGCATCCTCCCGGTGCGAGCCCTTTTGATGGGGTTTTTGCCGGTTGCCTGGCCTCGCCGGCTGCCTCGGGCGCGCCCGAGGCAGCCGGCGAGGCCAGGCAACCGGCAAAAACCCCTTACCCCTAGGCTGGGCCGGGGGCGCCGTCAGGCTCGGCGGGCTTGGCCTCCTCGGCCGGGCTGGCGCGCAGGAGGAGGAAGGCCAGGATGCACACGCCGACGACAATGCACGAATCGGCGACGTTGAAGACCGGCCAGAACTTGAAATCGAGAAAATCGACCACATGGCCAAGCGTCAGGCGGTCGACCAGGTTGCCCAGCGCCCCGCCGAGTTGCAGCCCGAGGCAGACGTGCAGCAGCCAGTGGTCGATGCCAAAGCGCCGGCAGAAGACGAGCAGCCCGACGACGATGGTCAAGGTGATAAAGGGGTACACGCCGCTCAACTGCGGGAAGAGGCCAAACGCGGCGCCGGTGTTGGTCACGTAGGTCAGGCTAAAGTAGGGGCTCAGCGCCGCGACCGGGTTCCAGGGGACGAGCGGCGTCAGGTGGCGCATGACGGCGGCCTTGGTCAGTTGATCGGCCAGCAGCGCCGTCGCCGCGACGGCGAAGACGAGCACCCCGCGCCACTTGGTGCGCAGAAAAGACATGGTCCTCCCACCTCAGATCAGTCGCCCATGCACGATTGGGCACAACGCACGACGCAAACGCCCACAAGCCGCCTGTGGCGGCCAAGGGTGGCTAGGCTCAATGCCGTTCAAACAAGCCGGCCGACTGGAAATCGGGGCTTGTTTGAACGGCATTGGGGCTAGTAGCCTGCCGCACTGGTTTTGATGGTCGTAGCCTAGCCCCTTGTGGGCGTCGTAGCCCATCAGAATCAGTGCGACGGACCACTAGGCTACGAGCCACATGGCGGTTGTTCTCGGATCAGCGCGCCTCGGCATGCGCCTTGCAGCGCAAACACAGAGACGCATAGGGCAGAGCCTCCAACCGTTCCGCGCCGATGGCGCTGCCGCAGACCTGGCAGACGCCATACGTGCCGTCGTCGAGGCGGTGCAAGGCCTCGTTCACTTCAGCCAGCAGGTTCTCCAGGTGACGGCGCAGGGCCAGGCTCTTGGCCTGCTCAAAGGCATCGCTGGCATCGTCGGCCATGTGGTTGCCGTAGCCGATCTGCTGCCCACTCTCGATGCTCAACCGGCCCACCTCGGCCTGCAGACGCAGGCGCTCGGCCTCCAGTTGCCGGCGCAAAGCCGCCACACTGCTCCCC
Source organism: Chloroflexota bacterium (assembly GCA_029553955.1). Lineage (GTDB taxonomy): Bacteria > Chloroflexota > Anaerolineae > SpSt-313 > SpSt-313 > JAKPJZ01. The sequence goes on along the minus strand of JAKPJZ010000023.1, from coordinate 12,607 downwards.
TTGCGGGTCATGCCAACAACTCCCGACATGCACTCGGCGCCCTGTGGCTCCGCGGGCGTGGGAGCCCGCTCTGCTGTCCATCGTGTGGCCACTTGGGGCACCTTGTGGAGATTGTAGTCGAATCTCCGGCCCCTTGCAAGCCGAATAAGGAAGGGGTTGGTGCAGGTGTGCAGGCAACGGCGCCTGCACACCTGCACCAACCCCTACAAGTCAGTTCGCCTCGGGCGCTTGGACGATGCCGAAGGTGACCTCGCTGCCGTCGACGCGCTGGCGCTCGACGTAGGCGCCTTCGGGCGGCCGGCCGGCGACGAGGCGGCGCGAGAGGGTCTCTTGCCCGATGTAGCCCGCCCACTCGTCGAGCACCGCGCGCAACTCGCCGGTGGCCTCAAAGTAGGTGACGATCGGCTCCTCGATGCGGAAATCGGCGTCCTTACGCATCACCTGGATGCGCCGCACGACCTCGCGCGCCAGGCCCTCGCGGCGCAGCTCGTCGCTCAGCACGGTGGTGACGGCCACCAGGTAGCCGCCCTCGTCGGCCACGCTGTAGCCTTCCTTCTCCTGGAGCTGCACCTCCACCTCGTCGGGCGCCAGCGCCACCTCCTGGCCGTCGACCGTGAGCGTCACCGGTTGGCCGGCGCGCAGCCCGGGCGCCAGCTCGGCGCTCTGCGCCATGGCTGCGGCGCGGATCTTGGGGAAGAGCGGGCCGTACTTCTTGCCCAGGATGCTGGGCTGCGGCCGCACCTGGTAGGTCACCAGGTCGCCCTCCTCGCGCACCAGGCGGATGGCCTTGACGTTCAGCTCGTCGGCGATGACGTCCTGCAGGCGCTCGAGGCGCGTTTGCTCCTCGGGCGTACGCAAGCGTACCACCGCTTCGGCCAGCGGCTGGCGCACCTTGAGGCCGGCCTTGTTGCGCGCAGCATGGCCCAGGCTCACCAGGCGCATGGCCAGGCGCATGTCGGCCGTCAACTCGCGATCGATCAACGTCTCATCGGCCACAGGGAAGCGCGTCAGGTGCACGCTCTCGGGTGCATCCGTATCGACCGTCAGCACCAAGTTGCGGTACATCTCGTCGGCCACGAACGGCGTAAAGGGCGCAAGCAGCCCCACCAGCGCGCGCAGGCACTCGTAGAGCGTGGCATAGGCGGCGGCCTTGTCGCTGTCGTGCTCGCTCTTCCAAAAGCGGCGGCGCGAGCGGCGCACGTACCAGTTGGAGAGATCGTCGACAAACTCGCCGATGCGCCGCGCCGTGCCGGTGACGTCATAGCCGGCCAGCCCGGCGTCGACCGCCTCGATGAGGGCATTGAGCTCGGCCAGCGCCCAGCGGTCGAGCAGCGGGCGCTCGGCGGCGGGCGGTTGGACCGCGGCGGGGGTCCAGCCGTCGATGTTGGCGTAGGTGACAAAGAAGGCGTAGGTGTTCCACAGGGTGAGCAGGAACTTGCGGAACGACTCGCCCACCAGCTCCACCGAGAAGCGCTTCTCGCCCCAGGGGGCCGCGGCGGTGCACAGATACCAACGCATGGGGTCGGCGCCGTAGACGTCGAGCACGGCCCAAGGGCTGATGACGTTGCCCTCCGACTTGCTCATCTTGCGGCCCTCGGCGTCGAGCACCAGGCCCAGCACCAGGCAGTTCCTGAAGGTCTTTTCGCCAAAGAGCAGGTTCGAGATGGCGTGCAACGTGTAGAACCAGCCGCGCGTCTGGTCGACCGCCTCGGAGATAAAGTCGGCCGGGTGCTGCTGCTCGAAGAGCTCCCTATTCTCGAATGGATAATGCCACTGCGCCACCGGCATCGAGCCCGAGTCGAACCAGGTGTCGATCACCTCGGGCACGCGGTGCATGGTGCCGCCGCAGGCGCAGGCGAAGGTTACCTCGTCGATGTAGGGACGGTGCAGGTCCTGTCCGGCGAGGTCGCGCCCGCTCTTTTCGGCGAGCTCGGCCACCGAGCCGATGCACACCTGCTCGTCGCAGCGGTCGCACTGCCAGACGGGCAGCGGCGTGCCCCAGTAGCGCTCGCGGCCCAGCGCCCAGTCGATATTGTTGGCCAGCCAGTTGCCAAAGCGGCCGTCCTTGATATAGTCCGGGTACCAGTTGATCTCCTGGTTCGTCTCCACCAGCCGGTCGCGGATGGCCGTGGTCTTGATGAGCCAGGTCGTCTTGGCATAGTACAAGAGCGGCGAATGGCAGCGCCAGCAGAAGGGGTAGGTGTGCGTGTAGCGCCCGCTGCGATAGAGGATGCCGCGCGCCTTCAGGTCCTCCTCGATCTGCGGATCGGCCTGCTTGACGAACACGCCCGCCCACGGCTGCACGGCGTCGATGAAGCGGCCCGCGGCGTCGACCGTCTGCAGCACCGGCAGGTGGTACTTGGCGCCCACGGCCATGTCGTCGCCGCCGAACGCGGGGGCGATGTGCACGATGCCGGTGCCTTCCTCGGTGGTCACAAACTCGCCGGGGATGACGTAGGCATAGTCCTGTTCGACCGGCAGGAAGCGGAAAAGTGGCTCATAGTGCAGCCCGAGCAGGTCGCGGCCGTACTTGACCTCGAGCACCGTGTACTCGCCGGCCAGCGCCTTGTCGAGCAACGGCTCGGCCACGATCAACTTTTCGCCGTTCTGCTCGACCACGGCATAGCGCACGTCGGGGCTGACCGCCAGGGCCGCGTTGGCCGGCAGCGTCCAGGGGGTGGTCGTCCACACCAGGAAGGCGGTATCGGGCTGGTCAGCGAGGCGGAAGCGCACATAGACCGACGGGTCCTCGGCCTGCTCGTAGCCCTGGGCCACCTCGTGGTCCGACAGCGCCGTGCCGCAGCGCGGGCAGTAGGGCACCACGCGGTAGCCCTGATAGAGCAGCCCGCGGTCCCACAGTTGGCGCAGGATCCACCAGACCGACTCGATGTACTCGTTGGTCATGGTGATGTAGGGGTGTTCGAGGTCGATCCAAAAGCCGATGCGCGCCGAGAGCCGGTTCCACTCGTCGACGTAGCGGAACACCGAGGCGCGGCAGCGCTCGTTGAACTGGGCTACGCCGTAGGCCTCGATGGCCTGCTTGCCCTCAAAGCCCAGCTCTTTCTCGACCTCGAGCTCTACGGGCAGGCCGTGGCAATCCCACCCGGCCTTGCGAAGCACGTACTCGCCCTTCATCGTGTGGTAGCGCGGGATGAGGTCCTTCATCACCCGCGTCTCCACGTGGCCCACATGGGGCCGCCCGTTGGCCGTGGGCGGGCCCTCGTAGAACACGAAGCGTGGCGCGCCCTCGCGCTGCTCCACGCTCTTCTTGAAGACGCCCTGCTCCTCCCAGAAGCGCAGGACGCGCTCCTCCATCTTGAGCCAGTCGACCTTGCTCGATACTGGCTTGAACACTCGCTCACCTCCCCCAGCTATGCGTGCCTGGCTCCGGTCCGGGCATCTCGCTCCGCCACGTGCCCGGAACTGCCCCAGGTGGGGTTTTTGTTGGGTGTGTGGCCGTCGTCGGCGTCCCGCGGGACGCCGACGACGGCCACACACCCAACAAAAACCCCCTTTAGGGGCCTGAACCGGGCTGGCGCGAAGCGTGTAAGCCGGTAGCGGAGCGGGCCTATTCCACTCCGGCGGGCCACTAATGTCCGAGTACTTGCACGCTCTTGGAGCGCGGCACTTGCACCAACGTGTACTTCTCAAAGCGGCCGAGCAGCTCGAGCGCCTGATCGCGCAACACGCCCATGCGCGGCTCGTGTACCTTCCAGTTGCCGCGCACCTGCGAGAGCACAAGCTGGCTATCGCCGCGCACCTCGAGCGTCTCGTTGGCGGGGTCGAGCCCCTGGCCTGCGAGGTACTTGAGTGCGTCCTCCAGCCCGGCGATCAGCGCCAGGTACTCAGCCTCGTTGTTGGTGCGCCGTCCGAACTCGTGCCGCTTGCGGCGCACCTCACGACCGTCGTGCAGCAGCACGTACGAGCCGTAGCCCGGCCCGGGGTTGCCCCGCGAGCCACCATCAAAGTGCAGGATCCAGCGAGATGCCACGACGATGCACTCCTCCAAGAACGATACTCACCACAGAGGACACAGAGGGCACAGAGGGGGACGGATGGCACCTATCCTCCAGCGACCACGCCGTGCCATCGCCCTCTCCTGTATCGTGCGCCCCAGAAATCTCCGCGTCCTCCGCGCCTCTGCGGTGAATCCCCGGTGGCTAGAACGAAAAAGCCCTCGCCCCAAGAAGACAGGGACGAGAGCCGACGTCACGCTCCCGCGGTACCACCCTGATTGGCGCGCCACGCGCGCCCGCTCACATGGGGTACGTGTGCATACCCCCGCCGGTGTAACGGCCGGCGAGCCCGGCCAGGCCTACTGGGGACGGGAACGCGTACTACGTAAAACGTGATGCGTGATGGAGCTCACTCCTCACGCATTACGCATTACGTATCACGTCCCGCCTCGTTCGGTTGGCGGCTCCGGAAGGATTTTCCGCAGGGCACCCGCACCCGGGTCACACCCCCTGGTCATCCTCGGCAACCGGTGATGACCACTTGTCCGGGCTCTCTGGGCGGGCCGCTCCAGCGTACTCGTTTCCATCAACGCCTGTAGTGCTCAATTATCGCATATCGGGGGCGGGTTGTCAAACGTGCCAGGGCCGGGGGCATATCCCATCATCGTTGGTGACCGGCTCTTGGGCTTCGCACGAACCCGGTGCTCGCCTTCAAGTCAGGGCCGGGTGGCAGCGGAGCGGAGACCCCGGCCAGCACACGGGTGCCCCACAACTGTGGGATATGCCCAGGGCCGGCGGCAAAGAGTCATTGCGAACTCTTGAATGGATGCGAGATTGACAATCAGCGCAGAGTGTGCTACCATGGCAGCGTAGGCTGCAAACGTGTTCCGTCCGCTCTCACCTTCTGCACCTGTGCCTCGGCCCGTTTCGCCGGCGGCTCTATAGAGGCTGTGAGCGCTATGCCCTCCACGCTTTCAAGGCCCTTTTCCAATCGTCCTCTTGCCATGGCGTCGACGCCTCGTGTCGCGCAGCAGCGACCCCTACGGCAAGGCTCAGGAGGATAGGCCTTTCGTCGATGCCCATCTTGACGAAGGGCCCTCGCCCGTGAAGGCACCGGCCAAATGTGGCACTATCGAGTTGCTCCAGACCACACGCGGCAGCGCCAGAGCCAGCCGGTCTGCGCGCGCCGTGCGAGACCCGAGAAGGGAGGTGGTGGCCAGATCCATCCCGTCTTGCCATTGACAGCCGGAGTTCGGACTCGTCTCATCAAGGAGGGGAAAGATGCGAAAGCCGCTGTTTCTCATCGTCGTCTCGTTGCTGCTGGTCGCTGCAATGCTGCTGAGCTGCGGACCCGCCCCGGCCCCGCAGCCGGTCATCCAGAAAGAGACCGTCGTCCAGAAAGAAACCGTCGTCCAGGTGAAGGAGGTCACGCCCGCGCCGCCACCTCCGGCACCGACCGAGATCACGGTGGTCGATACCAACTCGGGCGCGAATTTCCAGTTGTACTGGCAGAGCCGGATCATCCCCGCCGTCCAGGAACAACTGGGGGTCAAGATCAACTATGTGGTCTCCAAGGCCGCCGAAGCCAGCGAGCGCATGAAGGCCTGGGAAGCCGGCAAGGGCGATGTCCACATGCTCTTCCTCAAGCCCGATGACCTGGCGAGCCTGATGAAGAGCGAAATCCCCCTGGTCAAGCTGTGGCCCGACCAGCAGGCGGCGATCCCCAACCTGGCCAAATGCCCCGAGGACTATTTGAAGACGGCGCAGGGCGTCGACACCAAGGGCACGGGTGCGCTCTACTGGCGCAGCCAGTACACGCTGATCTACGACACCACCAAGGTGACCAATCCACCCAAGTCGTGGGCCGAGTTCTACGAGCGGCGCGCCGAGTGGAAGGGGCACATCGGTTGGGTCCGCCCCGACTCCAAGTCGGGCGCAGGCCGCGGCCTGCCCTACGCCTTTGTGAACGCCTTCTGCCCGCTGACGGTCAACGACAAGCCTATCCCCCTGGCCGATCTGCAGGCCAAGGCCGAGTACCAGGGTGCCATCGCCAAGTTGAAGGACTTTATCGCCTACACGAGGCTGGCCAACGAGCCGACCAACATGTTCGAGGACTTTAACGCCGGCGACACCTGGATCTCGGTCTATGCCATGGACTATTCGCTGTGGTCCGTCAGCCAGGGGACGATGCCTCCGACCATCGCCGCCGCTTCTCTCAGCGACGGTCTGCCCGCCGGCTCTGACGGCTACCTGGCGATCCCGGCCAACATCCCCGAAGAGTACAAGCCGGTCGTCATGAAGGTCATCAACTACCTGCTGTCGGACGACCAGCAGATCCGCCTCGTCACCGAAATGTGGCAGTACACCGGCACCGACATCGAGACCGTGGTTCCCGACGTCGTCTGGCGCAAGATCCCCAAGTGGGCCGAAGTGGAAAAGGTCCGCGTACGCCAGAGCAACAAGGAATTCACCGACTGGGTGAAGACCAGCGGCGCCGAGGCACTGCTTCCCTAACAGCCCTCTGCCGAGATGCTGTCCGGGTGTCGCTCGCGGCGCCCGGACAGCGCGCGTGTGGAGCTGAGTGATCTCTCACCCCTGCAAAGAGAGGCGCGCAGATCATGGCTTCGTTCCTCAAAAGGTGGCGCTACGGGCTGGTCAGCCTGCTGCTGCTCCTGCCGGGCCTTGCAAGCTTCCTGGGCCTCTTCTTCTACCCCATGCTCGTTACGGTCATGCGCAGCTTCCGGCCCGAGGGCGAGTCGCTGGGATGGACGCTCCGCAACTATGCCGACTTTTTGGGGCAGGCGGGCGCCCGCGAGGTCATCGTCCTGACGTTCGTGCTCGCCATCGCCAGTACGCTGCTCTCGATCGCACTGTCGGTGCCGCTGGCGCTGTTCTTGCGCCGCAAGATGGCCGGGCACCGGCTGTTCCGCGCGACGATCCTCATCCCCATGACCGTGCCCGGCCTCGTCGGCGCCTTGGGCCTGCTGCTCTTTTACGGCAGCCGTGGCTGGCCCAACCTGTTCCTGACGCAAACCCTGGGCCTGGTGAAAGAGCCGCTCAAGATCAACTATACGCTCATCGGGCTCATCATGTTCTATGTGTGGCACTATTTCTCCTACACGGCCATCACCACCCTCTCGACTCTCGAAGGGCTGGATCCCGGCTTTGAGGAGGCCGCGCGGGTGTCGGGCGCGTCTCCCTGGCAGGTGCTGCGTTATGTCGTGATGCCGCTCATCATGCCCGGCGTGCTGGCCGGGTCGGTGCTCACCTTCATGGCCGCCTTTGGCGCCTTCAGCATCCCGCTGATCACCGGCGGCTCCTACCGGCCGTTGGCCGTCCAGATCTTTAAGCAGATCGAGGTCTTTACGCCCGCCCACTGGTCGGCCGCGAGTGCCATGGCCGTGGTGATGGCTCTGCTGCAACTGGTGTTCTTGACGCTCTACATGAGGCTGCTGAGGAGGCGGGTCGCATGAAGACGCCGCAACGGCAGGGCCAGGCCGATCCAGGTCCGGTTGAGGTCGCTGTTCAGGGAGCGGGCCGCACGGGCCTTCTATGGCAGTATGTGCGCGCCCTGCTCGACGCCAAGAAGCTCCTGGCCTACACCTTCCTGCTCTGCTTCTTCCTGTGGGTCTTTACGCCGTTCCTGATGATCGCGCTCAAGTCGGTCGGGCGCAACTGGTTCGGCAAGCTCTGGCTGCCGCCCGAGCTGACGCTCGATTGGTACCAGTGGGCTGTGGCCGTGGCCAACATCCCCGACGTACTCAAGAACAGCCTGCTCATCGCGGCGATTGCCGTGACGATGTCGACGGCCATTGCCATCCCCACCGGTTGGGCGCTGGGCCGGCGGCGCATCCCCGGCAAGGAGGTGATCACCTCGATCATCCTGCTGCCCAGAATGATCCCGCCGATAGCCTATGCCCTGGGCGTGGCGCAGATCTTTTACCGGCTGCATCTGATTGACACGCACTTTGGCGTCGCCATCGCTCACGTGGCCATCTGCGCGCCCTATGCCATCCTTGTGCTGTCATCCACCTTTGAGGGGCTCGACGAACGCGTGCTCGAGGCCGCCGCCGTCTGCGGGGCCAACAACATGCGCACGTTTTTCCACGTCACGCTGCCGCTGGTGATGCCGGGGATTCTCTCGTCGCTCATCTTTACGTTCACCACCTCATACAACGAGTTCACCCTGACCCTGATGACCTACGGGCCCAAGACGATGACGCTGCCCGTTCGCACCTACCTGGCCGTGGGCGAGGGCTACTGGGAGGTCACCAGTGCACTGTCCATCCTCTTGATCGTGCCCTCGCTGATCGTGCTGTTCCTGATCCAGCGCCAGGTGCAGCCGGAAAAGCTCGTCGGCGGGTTCAAGGGGGTCTAGGCCACGCCTGCGCTGTCATTGCGCGCGCAGCGAAGCAATCCCCAGTTGCGCCCGCAACGACTATGTTGGAGACTGCTTCGCTGCGCTCGCAATGACAATCCGAACGCTCACCCGGAGGCGATGATGTCCGATTGGATGATCGAGCTCGACGACATTACCAAACGCTACGGCGAGCTGGTGGCCAACGACCACGTCACACTGCGCATCCGGCGCGGCGAGCTGATGACGCTCTTGGGCCCCAGCGGCTGCGGCAAGACGACGGCCCTGCGCTGTATCACCGGCCAGAACATCCCCGATGCCGGGCGCGTGCTGATCGACGGCAAGGACGTCACCGACGTGCCGACGCACCGCCGCGAGCTGGGCATGGTCTTCCAGAACTTTGCGCTGTTCCCACACATGACCGTGTTCGGCAACGTCGAGTTCCCGCTGATGATCCGCGGCACCGGCAAGGCGCAGCGCGCCGAGATGGTCATGGAAGTGCTCAAGCTCATCCGGCTGGAGGTGTACGCCAGGCACTATCCGCGGCAGTTGTCGGGCGGTCAGCAGCAGCGCGTGGGGCTGGCGCGCGCCCTGGTCTATCGCCCCAAGGTGCTGCTGCTCGACGAGCCGCTCTCCAACCTCGACGCCAAGCTGCGCGAGGAGATGCGCTTCGAAATCCGCGACCTGCAGCGACGCCTGGGCATCACCGCGGTGTATGTGACACACGACCAGGAGGAAGCGCTGGCCCTCTCGGACCGCGTCGCGGTCATGAACAAGGGGCGCGTGCAGCAGGTGGGCACACCGGCCGAGATCTATGCCCAGCCCGCCACCAAGTTCGTGGCCGACTTTATCGGCCTGTCTGATTTCATCCCCGCCAGGGTGGCGGCGCTCGAGGGGCGCCACGTCGTGCTGGCGATCAACGCGGAGCGCATCAGCGTGCCTGCGGTGCAGGGGCTGCAGGCGGGGCAGGATGTGCTCCTGTTCATCCGCCCCAACGATGTGCAGATTCGCCCTGCGGCCGAGCGCAGAGAGAACTGTCTGCTGGGGACCATCGCCAAGAGCACCTACCTGGGCGACAAGTTCGACTACCGCGTGGCCATCGACGGCATGGAGGTTCGCGTACAGACGCACGGCACAGACCGCTTCGAAATCGGCCAGCAGGTCGCTATCCACCTGCCCTGCGAACGCTGCAGCATCATCTTGGAGAGCGGGGTCTGCCCGGCGACATGACGCTTCCGTGCGGAGAGACACCTGACACACCAGTCCCCCTGGCGGGTAGCCGATTGGCAAGAACTTCGGCAGAGGCCTGCCCATGCCGCAGGGTGGCCCCCCCTACCGTTCGCCCGTTGCGGGGGAAGTGGGCTGTCTTCGCCCGCACAGCATCGCTCGCTTGCCGTTTCTTGGCCGCACAGGATGCGGTCGGGCGGCCCAATTCCCCCGCGACGGGGGAACGGTAGGGGGCCCTAGCCTGCAGTAGGCGGGATCATCCGTCGGCTGCGGCGCGAGTTGGACCGAGTTTCTGCCAGGAAGCCGGCGCTGAGCACCCGCCAGGGAAATCGGTGTGACAGGCGTCTCTTGCTTGACCAAGCGGGCGGCCTGTGGTACACTATCGCCCGTCCGGCCCCTGTAGCTCAGTGGATAGAGCGGCGGCCTCCGGAGCCGTGTGCGGCAGTTCGAGTCTGCCCAGGGGTACACCAGAGCCTCCCCGGCCGTTTGGGCCGCGGGAGGCTCCTTCGTCTTCGCGTTCGAGAGGCTTGAGCGGGACTGCGAGCCTGCGCAAGAGTGAAACAGAACGCCGCCCGAAGGAGTCTAACTTTCTAGTCCGACAGCGTCCCTGTTCTTGTTCCACACAGAACCGAGGAAGGATACATGCCACCGCACCGCGTTGCGCTGATTACCGACAGTACCTGCGACATCCCCCACGAGTTGCTCGAGCAGTACGAGATTCAGGTCGTTCCGGCGTACGTCATCTGGGGCAGCGAGGTGCTGCGCGACCACGTCGATCTGGCCCCCGAGGCCTTCTACCACCGCCTGGCACACGAGCCGGTGTACCCCAAGACCTCACAGCCCACCCCGCAGGACCTGGTCAACGCCTACAAGGCCGCCCAGGCCAGGGGTGCCGAGGAGATTGTCATCATCACTGTCTCCAGCGCCATGAGCGGCACGTTCCGTGCAGCCCAGCAGACGGACGAGCTGGTGAGCATCCCCGTACACGTCGTCGATGCCAAAGGCCCCACGATGAGCGTCGGCTGGCAGGTGCTGGCCGCGGCTCGCGCCCGCCAGGCCGGCGGCGACGCGCAGGCCATGGTCCAGGCTGCCGATGGGGTCAGGAAGCGGCTGCAGCAGTTCGTCTACCTCGACACCCTGGAGTACCTGTACAAGGGCGGCCGCATCGGCAGCGCCGCCAGAGCGGTCAGCGCCCTGCTGAACATCAAGCTGATCGTGCACATCAACCATGAGACGGGGCTGGTCGAGGAGGAGGAGCGCACGCGGACACGGTCGCGATCGGTGGAGTCGCTCTACCGGGGCTTCTTCCGGCACCTGGACCAGCACAGGCCAATGCGCATTGCGGTGCTGCATGGCAACTGCCCGCAGGATGCCGCGGCGCTCGCCGAGCGCGTGCGCCACGAGTTCGCGCCGGCCGAGCTCCTGGTCTCGATCACCGGGCCGGTGCTGGGCGTGCACACGGGGCCCGGCGCGTTGGCCCTGTGCGGCTACAACGAGGGCTGACCGATCACCAGTAGTACTCACGCGGTCGCGTGAGTACTATCACCAGGGGCTATGGTCGCACTTGTCCCACTCACCGATGCGGGCGTAGACGATGCCCTTGCTAAAGCCCTGGCCGCGATACCATATCCCCTGCCACTGAACGTCGAACTCGGGCGTCTCAGGGTTGCCCAGGTCGTGCTCGCGGGCGTAGCGCGGGAACGCTGCATCGGGGTTGTAGGGGATGCCGCCGGCGTTCCAGGCCGCGTTGCGGTTGGTGTGGGCGAGCGTCGCGTCGACCTGGAAGACACGGTCGAGGAACGAGCCCCAGGCCAGGCCGCGCAGGTCGCCCGTGGCGCGGGGGTCGACATCGTCGTGGCGCACGATGGCCTCGCGCGCGATCGAAAAGGCCGCAGCCAACTGGCGGATGTGGGCGACGGCGGCGTCGAGCTGTGCCTGCGGCCATGCGGGCGGCGCGGGCGCCGCGGGGCATTCGAGGGCGACGCCGATCGTCACCAGGTTGGCGTCGGGCTGAGTGCCGTCGGCGTCGTGGCCGGCAAGGCGCGGCAGGTGCGCGCCCGCTGCGTGGTAGGCTGCCAGCTCGTAGGGCACGCAGTTGGTGATCGCGCCGTCGCGGCCGATCAGGTCGTGGGCGCTTGACGGGCTGGGTGCGGCGGCGCGCCACCTGGCCAGCGTCATGTCGCGCGCCGCCCCCGTGCCATGGACCACGATGCAGCGCGGCGTGTAGTGCCTGCCGCCGGCGCCAGCGCGCGCGGTATGGTGGTAGGGGATGCTGGGCTCGGGCTGTGGCTCAGGCTCGGGCTGTGGCTGGGGTTCGGGCTGTGGTTCGGGGCGTGGCACCGGGTTGCTGGGGTCCACCCAGGCTCCCTCGGTGTAGCGGCCGACGACGTGCGGCCAGATGCGGGCGACGTCGTACGCCTCCCAGCCGTGCCCCCCCACCGTGAACACCGTGCCGCCCAGCACGTTGGCGTTCGCCTCCATGATGGCGTTATACCTGGCGAGCTCGTCGAGGTACAGCTCCACATTGCTCGAGGCCTGCCACCCCCCTGCGCCCCGCCCGACCTCAGTGACGATGATCGGCACGCTGGCCAGCTCAGCGCACCTGTTCCAGCGGCCACAGAGCCAGGTGTCGCCGAGCTCGCTTCCTTCCTCCCAGTATTCGTGCAGACCCAAAAAGTCGCCGCGGCCCAGCGCCTGCAGCAGCGGCCGGTAGGTGCTGGACCACAATCGCTCGTGGGGCTGGCCGACGGAAAAGTTGCCCGCCACGCTGCGATAGCCCGCCCCATGCATCAGTCGCAGGCGCTCGACCTCAAAGGCGCAGTAGGCAGCGGCCATGGTGTCGTCGATCTCGTTATAGCTCTCAAAGGCGATTGCGCCATCGACGGCCGCCATCTCGCGCAGCGCCGGCTCGCGGCGCTTGAACCAGGCGCCGGCCGCGGCCACCGGGTCGGCCAGGGGCTGATCCATCTCGACCCAGCGCACCACGATCAGGCATGCCGGCCCTACCTGGCTGCGCACCTGGCGCATATACTTGGGCGATGCGTCGACCAGCTTGACGACGCGCGGC
>JAKPJZ010000266.1 GCA_029553955.1 Chloroflexota bacterium | reverse complement strand
TGCGCCCTGCCCCATGCCCACACACATCGTGACCATGCCGTAGCGTTTATTGTGCCGCTGCAAGGCGTGCACCACAGTCGCGGAGCGGATAGCGCCGGTGGCCCCGAGCGGGTGCCCCAGTGCAATCGCGCCGCCCATGGGGTTGACCTTGGCGGGGTCCAGACCCAGGGTGTTCATCACGGCGAGCGACTGGGCGGCGAACGCTTCGTTGAGTTCGAACCAGTCGATGTCGTCCTGCTTCAGTCCGGCATAGCCCAGAGCTGCGGGAATCGCCGCGATCGGGCCGATGCCCATGATGTGCGGCGGCACGCCGCGCGATGCATAACTGACAAACCGCGCCAGCGGCTTCAGGCCGAAGCGTTTGACGGCGGCCTCGCTGGCCAGGATCAGCGCGCCAGCGCCGTCCGACGTCTGGGAACTGTTGCCGGCCGTCACCGAGCCGCGCGCGGCAAACACGGCGCGCAGCTTGGCCAGGCCTTCGAGGGTGGTGTCGGGGCGAGCGCCCTCGTCCAGATTGACGGTGCGGGTGGCCGTGCTGACCTCGGCGCTCTCCAGGTTGACCGAGCGCTCGGTCACCTCGATCGGCGTGATCTCGGCGGTGAACTCCCCGGCCTTCATCCCGGCCACGGCGCGGCGGTGTGACTCCACTGCAAATGCGTCCTGCGCGTCTCTGGAGACTTTCCATTGCTGCGCCACCTTCTCGGCGGTCAGGCCCATGCCATAGGCGATGCCGTAGTTCTCGACATCGTCGGTGTTGGCGAAGATGGCTGGCGACAGACTGGGCGAGTTGCCCATCATCGGCACCATGCTCATGCTCTCCACGCCCGCCGCGATCATGACCTCGGCCTCGCCCACGCGGATGCGGTCGGCGGCCATCTGAACCGCCGACAGGCCAGAGGCACAGAAGCGGTTGACGGTGATGCCGCCCACCGTGTTCGGCAGACCGGCCAGGATGGCACCGATGCGCGCCACATTCAGGCCCTGCTGCGCCTCGGGGATCGCGCAGCCGCAGATCACGTCTTCAATGGCTTTCGGGTCGAGCCCTGGCGCCTGCGCCAGCGCCGAGCGCAGGACGGCAGCGAGCAGGTCGTCGGGGCGGGTGTTGCGGAAATAGCCCTTGTGCGAGCGCCCGATCGGCGTGCGCGTGGCGGCAACGATGTAGGCTTCCTGGATCTGTTTGCTCATGGTTTCTTCCTCTTGCGCCAATGGATC
>JAKPJZ010000264.1 GCA_029553955.1 Chloroflexota bacterium | reverse complement strand
TTTTGGGGGGTCTTTTTGGCGGGTTGGCCAGAGCCGTGGCCGCCCGCGGGCGGCCACGGCTCTGGCCAACCCGCCAAAAAGACCCCTTCCGGGCCAGGGCCGGGAGGCTGCGGAGCGTGTCGGCCGGCAGCTGCCCGGATGCCCAGCAGTGGCAACGCCAAGTACGGTTGTAGCACTGATCCCCGCCCCGGCTTATTGCGGAGCATAAAGCCCGGTCGTGGTGCAACGACCACCCCCAGCACGCTCACCCATGCATGGTGGATACACCCCGCGGCGTGCGCCGCTTGACACGGCCAGGATGCATATTACAATAGGGCCGTAGTCTACAGATGCGTGTGAGCCAGGCTGGAGGACGCCGATGAAGCCCCGTCGAACACTGCTGCTCGCGTTGCTCACGCTCTGCTCTCTCCTGCTCGCGACGTGCGGGCCCTCTCCAGCGGCCACCCCGCCCGAGACGCGGGCAGCGACGCCGGCCTCACTGCCAGCCGCCACCGCGAGTCCTGTGGCGTCGGCGACATCGGCATCACAGACGCCCACCACACCTGCCACGGCGACGCCCCTCCCAATGCCCACGATTGCCGGCGCGCCTACGGCCATGCCCAAGTACCGGTCGCTGCACGCGCCGAGTGCGGACCCGCTGCCCGGGCTGACCTACAGGGTCAAGATCGTGCCCAACGCGCCCGGCCACGTCGAGGCGATGCTCGAAGGCGTGACCGACGGCTCGGTCACCTTCTCCATGGCTGCCGACGGCCGCGGCTTCGACTGGATGGCGAACGTGTCGGAGGTGCGCGCGGCCGCTGCCGGTGGCACGCCGCTCCCATTGAGCCAGGATAGCGCGGGCTGGCACATCTCGACTCAGGGTCAGGCCACGCTCACCTTCAGCTACACCTTTGGCGTCGGGCTTGTCGATACGCGGCGAGAAGCGATCGTCGACCGCAACAGCCTGATCATCCAAGACAGGGCAGGCTATTTTGAGAACTGCGCCGTCTTTGCCTTCCCGGATGTCGACGTCAAGCGCATCCGCGTCGTGTTCGACGTGCCGCAAGGATGGACGGTGTGCACCTCCTTCATCCCCGAAGGCAACAACAGTTACTGGGTTGAAGGCATCCCCGACCTGCGCACGGATCTGATCGAGAACTATACGCGCATGGGGATTGCCAAGTCGGTGGTGTGCGAGACCTGCGGCGATATCGAGATCATGTTCGTCGACTATGAAAACCCTCCGAGTGTATGGCAGCAATTCTGGTCGCCGCGCTACGGCACCACGCGCGACGAAGAGATCCATTGGCAGATCCGGCGCACCTGTGAGCTCATACAGTACTACACTGCGCTTCTTGGCAGTTGGCCCGGTGGCAGCCGCTTCGCGATGTCGATCTCGACAACAGGAGGCGCCGAGAGCGGGTACTACTGCGATCGAGGCATGCAGGTCTGGCAGCGGGAACGCTACCCCGACCTGGTGCACCACGTGCTGCACGCATGGATCAACCCATGGCCGCACTTTCCGATCTACCTCGATGCCCCGGAGATGGTTTACGTAATCAAGGAAGGGCCGACCACGTTCTACGAGCACCGTGCAGCCAGCGAGCTTTCGGGCGACCCGAAATGGGCGGGCAAGGCGTATGCCAGCTATCAGGTCACCAGGCGCGCCGCCCAGTTCGGCCTGCTGGGAAGGGATACCATCAACACCTACTGCTATGCCGAAGTGCGCCTGATCGCGCTCGACCGGGAGATCCGCCAGGCGACGGGCGGCGCCAAATCGCTCGACGACCTGCTGGCCCTGCTCGGGCGGCGCTACGGCGTCAACCGCCAGCACTTTACGCGCGAGGACCTCATCAGGGCGATCAACGAAGTGGCCGGCGCCGACCTCACTGCGTTCTACAGCCGCTATATGCAAGACCGAGTCGGCGATGTGCCCGACATTGCCGATGTGATGGCGCAGTATGGCGACGGATACCTGGCATGGATTGACGAATACACCCGGCCGGAGCAGTGGGGCTACGCCGCCAAGGGCAAGCGGACGATGTTCTTTGTTGCGCTGGAGATCAGCATGACAGTTGGCGAGGGAATTGAGGGCGATCATGCCGTGATTGAAGGCTCAGGCATATTCAATCTCACAGAGTTCGGCAATCGCCTGCGCGCCCTCAAACGCACCGTGACCGAGGCCGATGTGATCGACGTGCTCTCCTCGATCACCGGCCGCGCGGAGGCCGACTTTTTCGATTTCTACACCATCGGCAGCTTCCGGCCTTCCGTTGTCGAGATCAACGAGTGGCTGAGCACCCCCGACGCCCAGATACAGATCGACCAACCGTCCACGGCCGGTCAGCCTCAGGAGGGTCAGAGTGCGCCTTCGACCAAACCCCAGATGGACCTTGGCGGGGCTGCGATCAAGCCCGATGGTGACCCCAGCGATTGGGGCAGCCGCCAGCCCCTGGCGACCAGCCCCAGCGGCTCGAATGCTGCGCAGGCCGGCGCCGATCTCGCGGCCTTTTACGCCTTTGCTGACGACCGGTACCTCTACCTGCGGCTGGACCAGCACGGTGGCTTCCCGCAGCCGCCGCTGCAGGACCTCACGTACAGCTTTGACATCAAGTCCCGGGAATGGGGCCGCCAGGCTTATCAAGTCAGCGTCGCGAATTCGGGCGCTTCCACGTACTTCTTGCCGACGGAGGGTAACACGCCTCACCACGAGAACGCGCAGATGCTCCAGATCCAGGCCATCGGCCAGGTGCTGGAAGCAGTCGTGCCGCTTGACCTGCTGGATAATCCCAGGGAGATGACAATCAAGGCCTACGTGAACCCCAGCGGAGGCGGAGCGACCATCAAGCGGCTTCAGTCCTGCGCTGTGCCTGGAGCTGCGGGCACCACGGCAGCAGAGCCGACGAGCACACCCCGTCAGAGCCGGACGGCCACGACAACAAAGCCGACGAACACCCCGCCTGTGACGGCTGCCGGCACCGTGACGAGCGTACCCGCAGCAACGCCAAGTGGCTCTGCCCAACCGCTGCCTGAGGCTTCTTCATCAGGCTTCCCTTGGGCTGCTCCAATCGTCGCCTCTGTCGCCTTACTGATCGGCGTGGCCTTGCTTATCGCGAAGAAGAAACGCTAGCAACCTGTCGGATAAAGGCAACCCCCGCAGGCGGATCTGTCCCCTCTCCCCCCATGCCGCCGCAGTTGCGCCGAGGCGCAACTGCGGCGGCATGGGGGGAGAGGGCCAGGGTGAGGGGGGCCAGGGCGTGGCAAGCGCCTGGCTGGGCCGGAAGCGGCTCGCCGGCGTCCCCAGTCAGCCGCCAATGCGACGTTTCACCCTCACCCCCGAGGGCTTGGCCCGCAAGGGGGCCACCCTGCAGCAGGCGATACTGTCAGTCAGCCGCGGCGCGAGCTGGACCGAGTTCTTGCCAGAAAGCTGGCGCTGGCCACCCGCCAGGGAGATTGGTGTGCCAGGTCTCCCGAGGTTTCCGCAGGCTGCCGGTGCGCAAGTCGCTGATTTGGTGTATACTGTGTGTAGCGGCGATGTTGCGGCCAGCGAAAGGAGCGATCGGCCATGATCTCTTCGGCAGAGTATCGCGAGCGCATCACGGCCCTGCGGCCCAACGTGTACATCGACGGCGAGTTGGTGCCCCGCACTGACCCCCGCATCGAGCCGGGGGTCAACGTCATTGCCCTGACCTACGACCTGGCGCAGGAGCCACAGTACGACGGCGTGTTCACCGCCACCTCGCACCTCAGCGGTGACAAGATCAACCGCTTCTGCCACATCCACCGTTCGGCCGACGACCTGCTCAAGAAGCAGGAGATGACCCGCCTCTACTGCCGGCAGACCGGCGGCTGCATCCAGCGCTGCATGGGCACCGATGCGCTGAACGCACTGTCGGTCATTACCTACGAGGCCGACCAGCTCCACGGCACCGAGTACTACCCGCGCTTCCTGGCCTACCTGGAGCACTTTCAGAAGCAGGACCTCTGCGCCAACTGCGCGCAGACCGACGTCAAGGGCGACCGCAAGAAGCGGCCGCACCAGCAGGCCGACCCCGATCTCTACTTGCGCGTGGTCGAGCGGCGCGCCGACGGCATCGTGGTGCGCGGCTGCAAGGCGCACAACACCATCGCCCCCTATGCCGACGAGATCATCGTCGTGCCCACCCGCTTTCTCACCGAGGAGGAGGCCGACTGGGCGGTGGCTTTCGCCGTCCCGGCCGATACCAAGGGGGTGCGGCTGGTATGCCGGCCGACGGCGTTCCGGCCGCGGCAAAAGCTCGACGCGCCGATCGCGCACTATGGCGACGTAGAGTCGTTCACCATCTTTGACGACGTCTTTGTGCCCTGGGAGCGGGTCTTCCTCTGCGGCGAGCGCGAGTTCGGCGGGCCGCTGGCGCTGCTCTTTGCGCTCTATCACCGCCACAGCTACACCGGCTGCAAGCCGGCCGGCACCGACGTGCTGATGGGCATGGCCGCGCTGGCCGCCGAGTACAACGGCATCGCCGGCGCCGACCACGTGCAGCACAAGCTGGCCGAGATGATCGGCGTGGCCGAGCTGGTCTATGCGGCCGGCATCGCCGCGGCGGTGCGGGGGCAGCCGATGCGCTCGGGCACCTTCATCCCCGACGTGGTGTTTGCCAACGTGGGGCGGCGCCACGCCGGCGAGCACATCTACCGCGAGTTCGAGATCGTGGCCGACATCGCCGGCGGGCTGGCGGCGACGCTGCCGCTGGAGGGCGACTATCTGAGCGACGAGAACGGCGCGCTGATCCGCAAGTACCTGATGCGCAACCCCGCGATCTCGGCCGAAGACCAGTACCGCTGCTTCCGCCTCATCAGCGATGCCATCTGCTCGTCGATGGGCGGGGTAGCGCAGATCGCCGGGCTGCACGGCGGCGGCTCGCCGGTGATGGAGAGCATCACGCTGCTCAAGGCCTACGATGTGGAATTGAGGAAGCAGGCCGCCAAACACCTCGCCGGTATCGTGAGTTGAGGACGGGTATCACCGCAGAGGCGCAGAGGGCGCAGAGAGTAGGGGTGGGGGTCACCTCGCCCCACAAAGTCCCTGAACTCGGCGCATGTCCGAGCATGGGCACTGGTTGCGCCGCGAGATGCCAAGAGCACAGGGTTCTTGCTGTACCTCTGCGTCCTCTGCGGTGAGACCGTTCCCGTGCGCGCCGGCGAGCGCCGCGCTCGGGAGCGCTTCTTGGCCCGTGTGATCCCCCACAAGGAGGCCACAGATGAGGCGCCTGGTCTCCCTCCTGCTCGGCCTGTGGCTGTTGGCGCTGGCGGGTTGCTGCTGCCCCTCCGCGGGCGTGCGCCGCCCGGCCGTGGCCACAGCGACGGGTGCACTGCGGCCCGCAGATGGCGCCACCCCGGTGCCTCGCCCCAGCGCCACGCGGCTGCCCTCGCGCACCGCCGCGCCCTCGCCGGCCCCGACCGATCCGCAGGCCGGCGCGACGCCCTTCGGGCTGGTGGCGCTGCCCCGGGCGACCGTGATCTACTACGAGGTCTCGGGCCGCACGGCCGAGGAATTGCGCGCCCAGCTCGACGCCCTGGGGCCGGTCGACCGCTCGGGCCAGCGCTGGGACGCCATCTGCAACTGGGACTACTGGTGGTCGTGGCCAGGCCTGTCTGGGGGTGGCTGCGACCTGGGGCGGGCGACGGTGACGTACCGCGTCGAGGTCACGTTCCCGCACTGGGCGCCGCCTGCGGAGGCGCCCGCCGACCTGGTGAACCGCTGGGCCGGCTATGTGCAGGCGCTGGCCGTACACGAGCAGGGCCATGTCGACCGCGCCATCGCCGCGGTGGGGGATATCCAGGAGGCGCTGGCGGTCGCGAGTTGCGAGACGGCCAACGACGCGGCCCAAACGGCCGTGGCCCGCGTGCAGGCCGAGAACGACGCCTACGACGAGATCACCGGCCACGGCGCGCAACAGGGGGCCCAGTTCCCATAGATGGTGTTTGGCAAGCAAGAGGCGAGGCCGGCCCGCCCACAGGCGGGCCGGCCTCGCCTCTTGCTTGCCAAACACGCGTGCTGGCTACGTCCGGCCGCCGACCATGCGCTCGCGCAAAAAGATATACAGCCCGGGCGTGTAGCGGCGCAGGAGGCGCTTGCCAGCCGCCGAGACCTCCTGCCTGCCGAGCGCCAGGCGGGTGAGCGGGCCATAGGGCAACCTGGGCCAGAGGAAGGTGCGGTCGAGCAGGCCCTCGGCGCGGCGGCCTAGCGGGCGCGGCAGACGGTAGGCGGCACGATAGAGCCTGACGAGCAGCTTGAAATTGCTGCAGACGAACTTGATCTTGTCGGGGCCATAGCCGGGCATGCTGCAGATGGCCTCTTCTTCGTAGCCGGTGTTGGCCGGCAGGAACCCCGCCTGCACGGCGGTGTCGTAGAGGTCGGTATTGCGGTAGGGGAAGAAGATGGGGTTGAGCATGCGATCGGCCGCGATGCGCGCGTTGATCTTGATCGTCCGCAAGACGCGCTCCATATTCTCGTAGGGCAGCCCCACCATGTTGTAGGCCGTGGTGATCATCCCCACCTTGTGCGCCAGGGCAAAGGCGCGCTCGATCTGCTCGTTCGACATGCGCCGCCGCAGCACGTCGTTGCGGATACAGTCGTCGCCCGATTCCACGCCAAAGTAGATCTGGTAGCAGCCGGCCTGGCGGAGCAGCCTGGCCGCGCGCTCGCTGAACAGGTTGGGACGGTGGTGCACGGCCAGCGGCATGGTGAACTCGATTTTGTAGAGGCGCGTGAACTCTTCCAGCCAGTCTTCATCCCAGTGAAAGATGTCGTCGTTGATGCGCAGGTAGCGCGCCTCGGGGTAGTTGGCCTTGAGGGCGCGGATGTAGGCGATGGCGTTCTGCGGGCTGCGGGTGCGCAGCCAGCGGTTGCGGTTGGGGTAGATGGAGCGCAGGATCTGGTTGCAGCAGTAGGTGCAGTTGTAGGGGCAGCCGCGTGTGAAGGAAGCCAGCGCGGTGAAGGTCTGCGTCGAGGTCAGCTTGGCCAGGTCGAACAGGGAAAAGTCGGGGAGGGGCAGGTCGTCGAGGTCCTCCACCACGCCGCCCACCGGGTTGCGCACGATCTCGCCCTCGCGCTTGAACCACAGGCTGGGGATGTCGTAGGGGTCGCGGCCGGCGTCGAGGCGGTCGCAGAGCTCGGCCAGGGCCACCTCGCCCTCGCCGCGGCAGATGATATCGATGCCGGGCGCCGCCAGGGCCTCTTCGGGCGCCAGCGTGGGGTGGCAACTGCCGGCGATGGTGGTGTAGCCCAGCTCTTTGGCCCACTGGGCGCAGATGGCGCCGATGCGGAACACCTCGCTGCGCAGCGAAAAGGCCACCAACCCCGGGCGTTGCCGCTGCACGTCGCGCTGGAAAGAGGCCTTGTCGGGTGGGCAGAGGTAGTGGCACAGGGCCGTCTCGTGGCCGCGCTGCTTCAGCATGGCCGAGAGCGAGGCCAGGCCCTCGTTGTACCAGCCGGCCGCTTCGTAGGTGATGCGCCCGTCGGGAGTCTTGTTGACGTAAAAGTCCGGGTAGACGAAGAGCACGCGCATCGCAGATCTCCCTTCGCTGTTGGGTCGATCTCGCCGGTGGGGAACCGAGAGCGCCGAACCGTTGGGGCGATGGCCATCCGGACCGTGGGGTGCGCGCCGCAGCGCTCGCTGTGCGAAGCAAGAAGTGTGCCAGCTTTTCCTCCAGCATCCTGGAGGCAGCCGGGTGCTGGCTTCGCCCTCGCCCGGCTCTAGCCAGGGGGTGGGGTTTGAGCGAGTTGGCTGCCCTGGCGCGCCCGCGGGCGCGCCAGGGCAGCCAACTCGCTCAAACCCCACCATGAGAGTCCCGCACCGGGGTAGCGCGTAGCGTGAAAGCCGGTCGCCACCCGCGGCCCTCTCTCCGACAGGAAGGCCGCCACCCGGGCACTCCTGTGGCTGGGGCTTGCGAAAACGCCAAAGAGTGTGTATCATAGACAGGCCGGCAGGCTGGCTGCTGCGATGGGCCGGCGCCACCAAGGAGGATGAGCCGTGTTCAACCCACAAGCCTACTACAACTCGCGGCCCGACGGCATCGGCGTGCTCGAGGTGGCCGGCCAGGAGGAGGGGGCGCGACTGTTCGTGCCCCTGAAGCGCAGCGAGCTGCGCGGCGAGATTGCCGGGCCGCTGGCGGCGCTGACGATGGTTCAGGCCTTTGGCTACAGCGCCGAGGCCTGCACCCAGGTGCTCGAAGCGGTCTACCGCTTCCCGCTGCCGGGCGATGCCGCGGTCACCGGGGTGCGCGTGCGCTTTGGCGAGGTGGAGATCAGCGCCGAGCTCAAGCCGCGTGAACAGGCCGAGGCCGACTATGAGCAGGCCAAGCAGGAGGGCCGCCAGGCGGCGCTGGTGACCCGCGAGGCGCCCGACGTGTTCACCCTGCAGGTGGCGGGCATCAAGCCGGGCGAAGACGTGACGGTCGAGACCGGCTACGTGCAACTGGCGCGCGCCGAGGGCAGCGGCTGGTCGCTGCGCATCCCGCTGACGACGGCGCCGCGCTATGTGCGTTCGGATGAGCTGACCTCGCGCCACGCCCAGGGGCAGCCGCTGGTCGTGCTGCGCGACCCGGGGCACCGCTTTGCGCTGGACGTGATGGTGGGCGGCGCGGCGGCGGTGCAGAGCGCGACTCACGAGCTCGCGCTGAGCCGGGAAGGTGCTGGGCTGCGCGTGCGCTTGCAGGCCGGCGACGTGCTGCCCGACTGCGACTGTGTGCTCTCTTGGCAGCCACAGCAGGAGCAACGCCGCCCGAGCCTGCACGCCTACGTGCACGATGATCCCGCCGCCGGGCAGACCTACTTCCTGGCCCAGGTGGCGCCGCCGGCCGTCCGTGAGCGTGGCGCCGCGGCCAGGCGCGAAGTGCTCTTGCTGGTGGACCATTCGGGCTCGATGGGGGGCGCCAAGTGGGCCGCGGCCGACTGGGCGGTGGCCAAGTTCCTGTCGGAACTGGGCGCCGACGACGCCTTCAACGTCTGCCTCTTCCACAGCACCACCCGTTGGTTCGCCGATCAGCCCCTGCAAGCCGATGCGGCCACCGTCGAGCGCGCGGTGCGCTTTGTGAAGGAACAGCGCGACTCGGGCGGCACCGAGCTGGGTGTGGCCCTCGAGCAGGCGCTCAGCATGCCGCGCGCCGCGGGCGAGTATGCCCGCAACGTGCTGATCATCACCGACGCCGAGGTCAGCGACGAGGGGCGCATCCTGCGGCTGGCCGGCGAGGAGGCAGAGCAGCGCGACCGGCGGCGCATCAGCGTGCTCTGCATCGATGCCGCGCCCAATTCGTTCCTGGCGACGCAGTTGGCCGAGCGCGGCGGCGGGCTGGCGCGCTTTCTGACCAGCGCCCCCGAGGAAGAGGATATCACCACGGCGCTCGACGAGGTGCTGGCCGACTGGGCGCAGCCGGCGCTGGCCAACCTGCGGCTCGAGGTGGACCGGCCGGGCGTGCTGGCCGCGGGGCGCACCCTCGTCGCGCCGGGCGCCATCGATCTGGGCGACCTGCCGCTGGGGCGCACGCTGTGGGTGGCGGGCCGGGCGGGGCGCGGCCAGGGCGAAGAGCTGGCGCTGCGGCTGGCCGCGGGCCGTGAGGAGGTGGCCGCCTGCCGCGTGAGCCCGGCCGAGGCAGGGGCAAGGCCGGCGCTCAAGGCGCTCTTTGGCGCCTGGCGTGTGGCCGGGCTCGAGTTCCTCATCAGCTCGGGGCGCGCCGGGCAGGACCTGGCGGACCAACTGGCGCGGCTGGGCTACGATCCGGCGCAGGCGCTGGCCGGGCCGGCGGGCAAGCCCCGGGTGTATGCCGAGAACACGCGCCACGATGCGGAGCAGGCGTTGCGCGGGCTGCTGGCGCGCGAGGCGCTCGACTATGGCCTGGCCTCGTCGGAGACGGCGTTCGTTGCCGTGCGCCAGGAGCGCGGCCAGCCGGTGGAGGGCACGGTGGCGGTGGCCAACGCGCTGCCACGGGGCTGGTCGGATAGTTTCCTCAGCCCGGCAGGCTATACCGGCTCGGTGCCGCTGGCCGCGCCGCCGGCGCCCATGGGGTTCCTCGATGCCTCGGCATCGATGTCTGGCGCCTCCTTCCTGCGGGCAAGCGGCACGAGCGGGGGCGGGCGGCGCCGCGCGACGCATATCGTCAGCGACCAGCAGGCTGCGCCGCGCGGGCCGCAGGGGGCGACGGTCTTTCTCGGCACGCCGGTGTCTGCCGGGGGCAAAGCGATGTTGTTTGACAGCAGCCGGCCCGAGGATGCGCGCACGCTGCCCGAGGGCACACTGTCGCGGCTGGCGCTGCGCTTCACTGGCGGCGCGCCGGCGGCCGACAGCCTCGACGCGGGCTTGGCGCTGCTCATCTACGTGGATGACATGGCGGCGCCGCGCGCCAGGGTGCGCCTGGCCGACCTGGTGCGCCAGGGCGGTGAGCGGCCGCTGAACATCGCGCGGGAGGCCGGCCAGCGGGTGAAGGTGGTGCTGGTGGACCCGGCCGGCGCCTGGGCCGGCGCCGCACCGGCGATCGAGGTCGCGATCGGGTTCTAGCCGAGATCACCGCAGAGGTCGTAGGGGCGACGTCGCCTCGCCCCCCCTTCAGCCTCTGCGTCCTCCGCGCCTCTGCGGTGATACCCGTCTCAGGCTGCGCCCAGCTCAGGGCTTGGCCTGGGCCACGAGGGCCGCGGCGCCGAGCAGGCCGCCCTCGTCGAGGGCCGCAGCCTGCACGATGGCGACGCGGCCGGCCAGGTTGGGCGGCGCGTGGCGGGCAAAGGCGGCACGCACCGGCACCAGCAGTTGCTCGCCGGCCTTGGCGACGCCGCCCCCGAGGATGACGCGCGCCGGGTCGACAATACTGGCCAGCATGGCGATGCCCAGCCCCAGGTCCTCGCACGCGGCGGCGACGACCTGGGCGGCCGCGGCGTCGCCCTGGCGCGCGGCGCGGAAGACGTGCTCGGCGGCGATGGCTGCGGCATCGCCGCCGGCCAGGGCAAGTGCTGTAGGGGCGGTTCGGGAACCGCCCCCGCCGGCGGCGAGGGCCTCGCGGGCGCGGCGGGCGATGGCGGGGCCGGCCGCGAGCGCCTCGAGGCAGCCGCGGTTGCCGCAGGTGCACAGCGGCCCACCGGGCCGGACGGCCATGTGCCCCACTTCGCCGGCCAGGCCGTGGCTGCCCCGCCAGAGCCGGCCGCCGAGGATGATGCCGCCGCCGATGCCCGTGCTGATGGTGAGGTAGACGAGATCGGGAACGCCGCGCCCGGCGCCGTAGCGGTACTCGCCGAGGGCCACAGCGTTGGCGTCGTTCTCCATGAGCACGGGGCGGCGCAGGTGCCGCTGCAGCTCGGCGCCCAGCGGCAGACCCTCCCAGCCCACCACATGGTGCGATTGCAGCACCATGCCCGCCTCCGCGTCGACCGGCCCGCCAAAGCTCACGCCGGCGGCGGTCACAGCGGCCCATTCGGCCGGCGACAGGCGCAACGACTGCACCAGTTCCAGCATGTCGGCGATCTGGCCGCGCGCGCCACGGTCGCACGACGTGGCGCAGCGCGCTTGGCGCAGCAGTTGGCCGCTGCGCCAGGCGACCAGCCCCGCGGCGAGCTTGGTGCCGCCGAAATCCAGCGCCAGGCAGAGCTCGCCCGCGTTCGCTCCACTGCTTTCCTGCACGGTCTGTTCTCCTCCCAGTCGCAGCCCCAGCCATTGTAGCACAGCTACTACCGCCTGCCCAACCCTGGGGTTGACGTGGCATTTGAGCGAGGTTTGCAGTATACTATGTGCGCTCTTCTGTTCCCGGCAACCGCTCAATCACGGAGGACGACGCACATGCCTGCGGGACAGACCCCACCCTGGGCCGCATGGGTGGCGGGCGCAGCGGCGCTGGCTATCCTCGGCTACATACTCTACCAGGCGAGCGGCCTGCGCCTGTTGCGCAGCCGTTGGCAGTGCCTGTGCGAGCTCAAGGCAGGCCAACGCCGGCTCTACCGTGACCTGGAGGCGCTTCGCGGGCGCGCGGAGGGGCTGCTGGCGCGCGTGCCCGCTGCTGCACGCCCGGCCCCTTTTGAGGCCGATGACCAACGGGCGATGGCCCTGGGCGCGGAGCTTGGCGGCTGCCTGGAGCAACTGCAGGGTGAGCTGCGCTCGCTGGACCCTGGCGCTCCCCCCACCTTCCACCTCCTGCGCCTGCTCTCCGGCAGCTATTGGCGCCGGCTGCGAGAGGTTGCGGCCGAGGTGAGCCGCGGCGAAGGGCAGCGTCGCGCTCTGGCCGGGGCGCAGGCGCTGCTGGGTGGCCTGGCGACAGCGCTGGCGGCGCTGTCGCGCAAGCCGCAGGAGGTGCAGCATGCGCTGGCCGAGCTGCAGGCCATGGCTGAGGTGCTGGCCGAGGACATTGCCGCCGAGGAACGGCGCGGCACAGCGGGGCTGGTGGCGCTGACCTATGAGGTGCAGGCGCTGCGCGCCGGCGCCATGGAGTGGGGCGAGCGTGTGCGGGTGGCGCAGGAGCCGCAGGCGGCGCAGGTGGCGATCGAGGCCGAGGCGCTGCGCCTGGCGCTCGTGGCCAAGTTCTGGGAGTTGCTGGAGCGAGTGCAGCAGGTCGTCGGCGCCCACGACGAGGCGCTCGACTGGCAAGAGAGGATCGAGCGCGCCCTGGGCATGCTGGATGCCGACCTGACGGGCCTGCGCCCGGGCTTTGCCGAGACGCTGCAGCCGGCGGCGCGGGGCCTGCGCCAGGAGCAACAGGCGCTGGCGGCGCGCTACAGCCGCCGCGATGTGTCGGCCTACCGCGAGGTGGCGCAGCAGGCGTGGGCGCTGATGGCGCAGGCGCGCGCGCTGTGCAGCCGGGCGAGACGGCTGCACGAAGCGGTGCGGACAGCCGAGTCGTCGTATGCCGCGTGCCTCGAGGCGCTGGAGAGTGTGCGGGCTGCGGTGGAGCAAGAGCAGCGCCAGGGCCGGGCCGTGTTGGATCTGTGCCGGGTGATGCTGGAGCGCGCCGCGCGCACCACGGCCGGGCTGCAGCGCGCCTGGGCCGACGAAATCGAAGCTGGGCGCCCGGCCGACGAGAGCACGGCGCTGGCAGCACTGCGCAAGATCGAGGCGCTGATGGCCGTCTGCAGCCAGGAGCAGGAGGTATGCCGCAAGGCGCTCGCGGCCTGGCAGGCGGAGCGGCGGCGCATCGAGGAGGCATTGCAGCGCCTGGAGAATTCGGCCCCCGAGCACCAGCGGCTGCGCCGGGCGTGGCGCGAGCTGCAGCGCTACGATCACGCGAACTGGCCCCAGGTGGAGGCCGATTGGTTCGAGCGCTACCTGCCCAGGCGCCAGGCCATCCTCGATGCAGCCGGTGAGCTCAGGGCGACACTCGCCGGCGGCGTGGCCGAGTCGAGCGCCCGCGAGCTGCGGCGCCGTGCGGAGGACCTGGAGCAGGCCTGGCAGGCGCTGTTGCACGAGGGCCAGGGGGTGGCGCTGGCGCTGCGCGGCGCCCAGGCCGCCGAGCGCCAGGCGCGTGAGGCGGTACAGGGCTTGAGGGCGGGCGTCGAGCGGGTGGCGGCGATGCTTGAGGAGCTGCCTGAGGACCTGCCTTCGGCCGGCTCGCTGCGCACGCTTGGGCAGGAGACCCTCGACGCCTACCATGCGCTCGAAGACGGTGTGTGCCACCCCGAGCGGGCATGCCTGGGCGTGCTGCGCGATGAGGGGACCGCCGGTGTGCGCGAGCGGCTGGAGGGTTGGCGCGTGGGCTACGAGCGCCTGCTGGAGGAGGAGCGGGCGGCGCTCAAGCCGCAGATGGCGGCGCTGTGGGCGCAGTGGGAGCCACTGGCCCAACGGCTGGCCAAAGCCGCGCCGCCGAGCGAGGTGGACCACCGGGCGCTGCAGCAGCGCTGGCAAGAGCTGTTGCGTGGGGTGCGCAGTGCGCCCGCAACCGTCAGGCCGCTCGTCGAGCTCAGAATCGAGGCCACGGCCCTGCTGGAGGCGGTGGCGCAAGCGCAGGCGCAATTCGACGGCGAGCGCCGGGCGACGAGCGAGGCCGAGCAACGCTTGGCCACTGCGCGCCGCAGGGCCATGCCACTCCGCGAGCGCCTGCCCAGCCTGCTGAGCCGGCCGCACCCCCAGGTCGTGGCTGAGGAGTGGGAACGGTCGACCGCGGCTTGGGCGAGAGCCGAGGCCCTGGTCCGGCAGCTCGCGTCACAGGGCAGTGTGCAGCCCTACCTGGCGCGGCTCGATGAGGCCACCACGCTGTACCGCGAGGCGCACGAGCGGGCGCGCTCGACCTTGGTGCGCCTGGTGCGCTATGCGTACCTGGAGGATCCTGAGGGCATGCGGGCGGCGTGTGGGCCTTTGGGGCGCCGCTGGCAGCGCCTGGGCGTCACGGCCCGCGAGCGGCAGATCGGCGAGTTGCTGGGCGAATTGGAGCACTCGGGCCAGGTGACGCACCTGATCGAGCGCATCGATGAGCACTATGCCCGTCCTGGCGCCTAGCGCCTGCCGGCGTCCGCCTCCCTCAATATCCCGGCAACGGCCGGGCCATGCGCGTTGCTGATGCCCGGCTCTGGGCCAGGAAGGGGCCCATACCGGGCTCGTGCGGAGCGTATGAGCCGGTCGCTGGCTCCGGGCGTTGCACTCTGCCGGGCCATCACCCATCTGCGGGCCCAAGCTGGGCCGCCAGCGCCAGGTAACGGTCAGTCATCGCGGCCGTGGTAAAGTGCGCTTCGACGCGGCGGCGGCAGGCTGCAGCGTCGATCTCATCGGTGCGGCACACGGCTCTGGCCATAGCCTCGGCGTCGTCGACGACAAAGCCGGTCTCCCCATCGGCGATGATCTCGGGCACCGAGCCGCGGCGAAAGGCGACCACCGGCGTGCCCGCAGCCATGCTCTCCACCATCACCAGGCCAAAGGGCTCCTCCCAACGGACGGGGAAGAGCGTGCAGCGGGCGTGCTCGAAGAGGCGTCGCTTCTCTGCGCCTTCCACGCCGCCCACCCACGCGATGCGGCCGCGCAGCCGCGGCCGCACCTCGGCCTCGAAAAAGTCGCGCTGGTCTTCGGGCGGCGGTGGCGCCGCCAACAGCAAGCGCATGCCCAGGCGCTGGGCCACCCTGATGGCGAGGTCGGGTCCCTTGTAGGTGTGGAAGCGGCCGATCCACAGCAGGTAGTCATCTTTCTGCGACGTCACCTGGTAGGGCGCCGGGTCGATGCCGTTGTGGGCCACACCAAGCACGTTCAGCCCGGCGCGGCGCGCGAGCCCGGCCTGATGCTGGCTGACGGCGACGTAGCTCAGCCCTGGGAACTCGGTGAGGATCGGGGGCTGGTAGTGCATGGTGGTCAGCGCCGGTGCGCCGCGAGCGAGCGCCAATGCCGGCACCGCCTTGAGGCAGTGGTTGAACACCAGGTCGAAATCGCCCGCGGCCAGGGCGCGGCAGAGGTGGAGGACCTCGCGGTAGCCCGGGTCAGCATAGGGCCCGCGCGACTGGGCGGAGGGGAAGCTCTGCAGCACGCCCGCGGTGTGCGAATCGGGCGTGGCGAACAGCGTCACGCGATGGCCGCGGCGGACCAACTCCTCGGCCAGCCCGCTTGCGACCTGCTCCGAGCCGCCAAAGCCCGCGGGCGGCGTCTTGATGTGGGGCGTTGAAACAACGGCGATCCGCCAAGAACCCTGCTGAGCCTGCACGCCCTCCCTCCACCTCTCTTGGGGTTTTTGCTGGTTGCTTGGCCTCGCCGGCTGCCCCTGGCGCTGCCGCGGCAGCGCCAGGGGCAGCCGGCGAGGCCAAGCAACCAGCAAAAACCCCTCCTGGATCAGGGCCGGGCAGTAGCGGAGCAAGTGCCCGGCTGCCACCAGGATGATGGCAAGAAGGGTGCCAGGCTGCTACCGGCGCGCCCGCCCGGCATACACCTGGGCATAGTTCAGCGCCGCCACCAGGGCCACGCCGCCGATGGCGTTGCCGATGAACGCCGGGATCAAGAATCCTACGAGGTACTGGCCGTATGTGGCGGCGCCGCTGGTGACGACATAGAGCGCTTCTGCGGAGCCGGCGATAGCGTGCGCCAGACCGGCGAGGCCGATGGTGTAGGTGATGATGAGGATGATGGGGATGGGGCTCGATTCGGCCAGCGGCAGCAGCCAGATCATCAGGGCGATGAGCCAGCCGGCAAAGACGGCGCTGATGAGCTTCGCGGCAAAGCCCCTTTTCCAGCACCTGTGTGCCCAGCACAGCAAAGGCCGCCCGAGCATCGGCGCTGAAGGCCTGCGTATGGCTGACGACCCAGGCGAAGGTCAGGCTGCCGGCGATATTGGTGGCCAGCACGATGCCCCACAGGCGCAGCACGTGCAACAGCTTTTCGCTGCTGGGCCGCGCCAGCAGAGGGAGGACCGCAACCGCGCGGCGCTCGACCTCGCTCAGCTCTGCCTCTATGGGTGCCGCATTGCTGTCGCCGCTGGGCCGCCGTTGTGGCTCCGCCATGCTCATCTCGCCGCCACTTCACGATTAGCGCCCGCAGAGCGAGAACCATACCAACGCCTGGCCTGGACCTTGCTCTCTCGTGGAGGATGAGCGTGGAGCGGTTGAAGGCGTGGCTGCGGCGGCGTTGGCTGCTGGTGGTCATTGCCATCGCTTTTCTGGTCTATATCCTGCTGCAGATCAACAACCTAACGGCCATCGCCCGGGCGTTGACGCGGGGCAACTACTTTTGGGTGGGCGCGGCCGCGCTCGTACAAGTTGCGTATTATGTGCTGTTGGCGTACGTGTACGAGCTCGGCTTTGCGGCGGTCGGCGTGGCCAGCAACACGCG
Organism: Chloroflexota bacterium; assembly: GCA_029553955.1. Taxonomy (GTDB): domain Bacteria; phylum Chloroflexota; class Anaerolineae; order SpSt-313; family SpSt-313; genus JAKPJZ01. The sequence goes on along the minus strand of JAKPJZ010000264.1, from coordinate 3,784 downwards.
TGAGCTCTTGCCGGTGCTGTTGGCCTCGCGCGTCGTGCAGGCGGCCATCCCCTCGGGCGGCGTCGCGGGCCTGGCCGTGTTCATCGACGATGCCCGGCGGCGGGGGCAGTCGGCCGCGAGGGCGACTGAGGGGACGTTGCTCGTCTTGCTGGCGGTGTTGGTCGGCGCCCTGCCGGTCATCTTTGCCGGCGTCGGGTATCTCTACTACCGGGGCGTGCTGGTGGCATATTTCGTGGCCGGCACCATCGCATTCTTCGTCTTCACAGCGCTCATCGCGGGGCTGGTGTTCCTCGGCCGCGTACGTCCGCTGGCGCTCCATACCCTCTTTCGCTGGCTTGCGATGGTGACGAACGCGATCCTGCGCCGCCTCCGCCAGCCTCCGCTGCCGCCCGATTGGAGTGAGCGCCAGGCGACGAGCTATGTCGAGGCTGCGGCCGACATCCTGCGCGAGCCGCGCCGCCTGCGCTTTCTGCTCCTCTGGTCCTTTGTGCTGGAGCTGGTCAACGTCGCCACCCTCTTCATCCTGGCTATCGCCTACAATGCGCCGCCGTCGCTGGGCGCCGCCCTGGCGGCCGCGGCCGGCGACGCTGTCTTCTCCATCGTCTCGCCACTCCCCCTGGGCCTGGGCGTCGTCGCGGGCGTCATTGCGGTGGTGCTCAGCTCGCTCGGCGTGCCGGGCGGGGCGGCCAGCGCCATCTCGCTGGTCTACCGCGGGCTCAACATCTACCTGCCGCTGGCGATCGGCTTCTTGTTCCTCAGGCAACTCAGAACTTTCGGCGGCCAGCGCTACTGAAGGTCCATCCGGACGTATCTCCGTTCGTTGCTCTGCGCCCATGGGATAGCGGCGGAGCAAAGCACCCGGCTACTGCCAGGATGCTGAAGAGCGCGCACGCAGCCGCAGCGAGTTGTCGACCACCAGCAGGCTGCTGGCGGCCATGGTGGCGGCGGCGACGGCAGGGCTGATGGCGCCCAAGGCGGCGAGCGGCACAGTCACCAGGTTGTAGACGAGCGCCCTGGCCAGGTTGAGGCCGATGGTGCGCCGCGTGCGCCGCGAGAGCTCGACGAGCTCGGGGAGCAGCGCCAGGTCGTGAGAGGTGAGCACGACATCCGATACGGCGCCGGCCACATCGGTGCCGCCGGCGGCGGTGATGCTGATGTCGGCCTGGGCCAGCGCTGGGGCGTCGTTGACGCCGTCGCCCACCACGGCCACGCGCTCGCCTGCCTTCTGCCAGGCCTGGATGCGCGCGGCTTTGTCGGCGGGGGCGCAGCGGCCCTCATACTCGGCCAGGCCCAGCTCGGCGGCGATGGCCCTGGCAGTGCGCGGGTCATCGCCCGAAAGCATCACGGCCTCGATGCCCAGGCCGGCCAGTCGGCGCAGGGCGGTGGCCGCCGTGGGCTGGGGCTCGTCGCGCAGCGCGATCAAGCCGGCCACGCGGCCCTCCCAGCCGGCCCAAGCGACCGTCTCGCCGCGCCTGGTGTGGGCCTCGGCCTCGGCGAGCAGGGCGGGGTGCGGCTTGGCGGCGAGGAAGGCGAGGGAGCCGACGAGGACGGGGAGCCCCCCTACCGTTCCCCCCGCGGGGGGGAATCGGGATGGGGTCTCCACGATCGCGCTCGCCCCATGCCGCGCACAGTCTGGAAGGCAGAGGCGGCGGGAGGGGCGCCGGGGCAAGCGGCGACGATGGCACGGGCGATGGGGTGCTCGGAATACTGCTCGACGGCTGCGGCAAGGCGTAGGAGGGCCTCGCGGTCAATGGGCAGGTCGGGCGCGGCGGCCGCGGCGACGACCGCCATGCGGCCGCGGGTGAGGGTGCCGGTCTTGTCGAGCACGATGCGCTGGATGCGCGCCGCTGCTTCGAGGGCTGCCGGGTTGCGCACCAGGATGCCCGCCTGTGCGGCCCGGCCGAGGGCGACGGTGAGCGCCAGGGGCGTGGCCAGGCCCAGGGCGCAGGGGCAGGCCACCACGAGCACGGCGATCGCAGCGAGCAGCATGGTGGCGAGGCCATGGCCGCTGGCCCACCAGCCGAGCGCGGTGAGGCCCGCCGCGGCGAGCACGCCCACCGTCAGCCAGGCCGAGGCCCGGTCGGCCAGGCGCTGGATGGGCGGCCTGCTCGCCAGAGTCTCTTCGACCAGGCGTGTGATTTGGGCCAGGCGGGTGCGCGCCGCTGGCTGTGTGACGCGACAGGTGAGGGCGGCGTCGGTGAGCAGCGTGCCGGCGTAGACCGTATCGCCCGGGCCCTTGTTGACCGGCAGCGATTCGCCGGTGAGCAGCGCCTCTTCCAGCGCGCCCTCGCCCGAGAGGATCACAGCGTCGGCAGGCACGCGCTCGCCCGGTCTGACGAGGATGGTATCGCCGCTGGCCAGGTTGCGCGCGGGCACCTCCTCCCAGCCCTCGCCCGCGCATCTGCGCGCCCGCGGCGGCTGCAGCCGCAGCAGCCTGCGAATGTCTTTGCGCGCCCGGCCGGCGCCCAAGGCCTCGAGGGAGCGGCCTAGCGTCACAAAGACGACGATCATCGTCACCGCGTCAAAGTAGGTCTGGCCGGTGCCGGTAGGGGCCATGTAGGCAATGTAGCCGTAGGCGGCATAGATGGCGAGGGTCACCAGTGTGTCCATGGTGGCCGTGCCGGCACGCAGCGCTCGCCACGCGCCGCGGGGGAAGGAGGCGCCGCCGAGGAGGAGGACAGGGGTGGCCAGGGCCCACGCCAGGCCGTGCAGGCCGCCGACGGTGGGGAGGTCGAACCGGCCGAGGGCATAGTACCGGTAGAGCTGGCTGAGGTAGACAGCCATCAGGCTCATGCCGAAACCGAGCGCGACCAAGAACTGCCACAGGATATGGTCCTCGCGCCGGCCGTCGCGGTCGTCGGCGGCATCCGACACCAGCGTGGCGCGGTAGCCCAGGCCCTCAAGGCTCGCGAGGGCAGCATCGGCATCGGTCCGTTCCAGGTCGTAGCGCAGGCGGCCGCGCTCGGAGGCAAAGCTCACCTCGGCGGCAGCGACGCCTGGCTGGCGCTCGAGGATGCGTTGGGCGACGACGGCGCAGCCGGCGCACCACATGCCGTGGAGCTCAAAGTAGGCCGCCTCGCCCGGCGCCAACAGGCCGCCGAGCGCGGGCCCGTGCGCGGCCGACGGGGCCAGCACCTCGTCGAGACGGCCGGCCTGTGCGGCCACGTCGTAGACCAGGGCGCAGCCGGCGCAACAGAAGGGCCGGTCGGGCCCCAGCGAGGGACTCACGACGGGATCGTGCGGCAACTCCAGGCCGCAGAGGGTACAAGTGTAGACACGATTCACGATGTCACCCTGTTTTGGTCATGCGGGTTGGTGCCGCATCCGTACCTGGAGCCATGTCGGAGGGTCAAGGCGCTCAAGCGCCGACTACGAACCTGGCCAGCCGCTTCGTGCGGCGTACCGGCCAAGTAACGCCAGGTCGTGTTCGCAAACCCGTAGCATGGCCCCCCTTGGCTGCCGTAGGCGGCTTCGTGGGCGTCTTGGGTGGCGAGACTGGCGCCACAGAACGGCAAAACGGGCACAAGGCCCGAGGCTACGACGGTTTGCGAACACGACCTAGTACTACAACCGTACTTGTCTGGGAAGGCGCGCGATCCGGGTACAGCGCTTCGCGTATAACCGGAACGGGGCCCTTTTGGGCGTCTTTTTGGCGGGTTGGCCAGAGCCGTGGCCGCCCCATGGGCGCAGCGCAACCTCCGCAAGCACAGGTGCCTGTGCGCCCGCGGGCGGCCACGGCTCTGGCCAACCCGCCAAAAAGACCCCCCAAAAGGCCCCGTTCCGG
>JAKPJZ010000213.1 GCA_029553955.1 Chloroflexota bacterium | reverse complement strand
TTTTGGCGGGCTGGCTGGCGTTGCTGGCTGCCCCGCGGGGCAGCCAGCAACGCCAGCCAGCCCGCCAAAACCCTACCCAGGGTCAGGGCCGGATGGCAGCGGAGCGGAGAACCCGGCCAGCACACGGGTGATCCACAACTATGGGATGTACCCGCCCTTTGTAGTGGGTGCTTGAGCGCCCTGACCCCAGGGATCAAGGCGCTGATGCGCCAACTACGAACCCCTGGTACGTGGCTTGCTCCGCCACAGTGCGCCGTCTCCATGGGTCTGCTGCGTTGCAGGCCCCTGCGGCGACTCTAGTGCCTGTGTCACTGGTTGGGAGATTGGTCAACCGGAATCTCAAAGCCCTGGTGTTCCTCGCCGGCTCGGGCGCGGTGAGTGCCCTGATCTATTGGGCCGCGCTCGTCCGGCCGTGCAACCTGGTCGCCTTACAGGAGCGCACATCCTACGACCTGGCCGCGGCCGGCGCGGCAGCACCCTATGTGCGGCTCGTCGCCGCATTCGCCGCGCTTGGGCTGCTCTACGTGTTGGCATGGCGCAATGTGCGCCGGGTTCACGGACTGGCCGCCTGGGCCCTCGTGGCCGTGGGCGCCGCCGTGCCCGCGACGCTGCTTCTGCTGATGTACCCCATCGGCGCGGCTGATGTCTTTGCGGATATTATGTACGGTCGCATCCTGTCCCTGCACGGCGGCAACCCCTTCTTCGACGTCGGCGCGGCCTACCCCGGCGATCGCTTCCTCCCCTACATGGCCTGGAGCACGACGCCGGCGCACTATGGGCCGCTGTGTTTGCTGCTGTTTGGCCTCGTGGCGCGCCTGGCGGGCGACGGCGTGGTGGCCAATGTCGTGGCCTTCAAGCTGCTCAACGTGCTCTTTCTGGCGGGGAGCGCCACCCTCGTAGCCGCCACGTTGCGCCGCGCCGCGCCCGAGTGGGCCTTGGCGGGCACGCTGGCGCTGGTGTGGAACCCGATCGTGCTCTACGAGACCGTGGGCAACGGCCACAACGATATCATCATGGCTTTCTGGGTGCTGCTCGCCATCTGGTGCAGCGCGCAACGCCGGCACACGCCGGCCCTGCTGGCGCTCACCGCGGGCGCGCTGGTCAAGATCGTGCCCGCGCTGCTCATGCCGGCGGCGGCGCTGGTGGCCTTGCGTGACCTGGGGCCATGGCGCGCCCGGCTGCGCTTCGCCCTCGGTACCGGTGCCGCCTGCCTGGGCCTGGCCGCGGCAGCGTACCTGCCCCTGTGGCGCGGACCGGCCTCGCTGACCTTCTTCCAGCGCGGGGCCATGTTCACCACCTCACTGCCGGCGGCGCTCTGGGCGGCGCTCGGCGCGACCGAGCGGGCAGGCCAGCTCCTGGGCCTCGCCGCCTGGGCCGCGGCGGGGCTCTTTGCGCTGTGGCGCGCCGGCCGCGCCATGCGCGACGCGACATGGCTAGCGTTCCCACACGCCGCCTACGACATCCTGCTCTTCTACCTGCTGTGCGCCTGCCCGTGGCTCAAGGAATGGTACACCATCTGGCCGCTCGCCGTGGCCGCGGTGATCCCCTCGGGCCAGGCGCTCATCCCGGCCGTGCTGCTCAACTATGCCGGCCTGGCCCAGCCGCTCATCTTCTGGCCCCTCTGGTATAGAGCTGCTCCGCTACCCGATGCCGTCCGTGAGCTGCGGCTCGGGCCGGCCGTCATGGCGTTGCCCTGGGGCTACGTTGTCGCACGGGCGCTGCTGCGTTGGCGACAACACGCGGCCGGCCGCTCCGCGGCGCCATGACCGTTGGCCGGCCGGGGTGTATCCGAATCGCCGGGGAGACACCTGACAGGTCTCCGGAGACCTGACACAGCGATTTCCATGGCGGGCAGGCGATTGGCAAGAACTCCGGCAGAGGCCTGCCCATGCCGCGGCTGAGGGCCCCTCGCTACTCGTCCCCCGTCGGTTGCCGACGATAAAATACACCCGACGGTGCTTGACAGGCCGGCACCGGGGGAGGATAATCAGGCCTTGTGGCACGTCGTCCGCGCTTGGCCACCCGGCCGAGTGGCGGACGCAGCGCAGGCGTTGGAACACACATCGTCCCCCGGGAGCCGGCGATGCGAGAGCAGCAACGAACCACGGATCAGCTCATCCAAGAGCTCGACGCACTGCGGCAGCGCGTCGTCGACCTGGAGCGCGCCGAGGTCGAGCGGCAACAGGCCATGGAGGAGCGCAGCCGGCTGCTGCGCGAGCTGAAGCAAGCCAACGAGCGATTGTTCCAGGCCGGCATCCGCGAGCGCGAGCTGACCGAGGAGGCCGAGCGCCGGGCGGCGGAGGCTGAGCAGGCCCTGCGCCTGCGCGAAGAGTTCCTCTCGGTGGCCGCGCACGAGCTCAAGACGCCATTGACCAGCCTCAAAGGCCACGCCGAGCTGGCCATGCGTCGCCTCGAACGGCAGGATATGCGCGATCCGGATCAGTTGCGCCACACACTCGAGGTGATCGACCGCCAGGTCGACCGCCTGGCGAACCTGGTGGCGCAATTGCTCGATATCTCGCGCCTCGAAAGCGGCGAGCTGCGGCCCGGCCGGCGCGAGATCGACCTGGTGCCCCTGACGCGGCGCATCGTCCAAGCCATGCAGTCGGGTACGGCACGCCACACCGTCACCCTGTCGGCGCCCGAGTCGCTCAAGGCACGCGTCGATCCTCTGCGCATCGAGGAGGTGCTCTACAACCTGCTCGACAACGCCATCCGCTACAGCCCCAAGGGTGGGCCGGTGCAGGTCGAGCTCGGCGCACCCGAGAAAGGGCTGGTGCGCATCGCGGTGCGCGACCATGGCATCGGCGTCCCCCCTGCGCAGCGCGAGCACCTGTTCGACCGCTTCTTCCAGGCGAGCCGGCGGCCGGCGGGCGGGCTTGGCCTGGGGCTCTACGTCGCCCGGCGCATCGTGGAACTGCACGGCGGACAGATCTGGGCCGAGTTCCCCGAGGACGGCGGCAGCCGCTTCGTGGTGACGCTGCCGGCCGGCACTGTCAAAGAAGAGTGACTATCCCCATGCGCATCCTGATTGTCGACGATGACGAGAGCATCCTGGATTTTGTGTGCGAGGCCGTGGCCGATGAGGGGCACGAGGCGCTGACCGCCACCGACGGCGCTATCGCCCTCGACCTGACCCGCACGCAGCCGCCCGACCTCATCCTCCTCGATATGCGCATGCCCATTGTCGATGGCTGGGCCTTCGCCGAGGCCTACCAGGCGCGGCCCGGCCCCCACGCGCCACTGGTCGTCATGACCGCCGCCCGCGATGCGGCCGACATCGCCAACGACATCCACGCCGCCGGCTACCTGGCCAAGCCCTTTGCACTCGACGATCTGCTGGCCGTCGTCGAGCGCTTCCAAAGGAGGTCACATGTCGAAATGCAGAGTACTCGTCGCCTACAGCAGCAAGCACGGGGCGACGGCAGGCATCGCTGAGCGCATCGGTGAGGTCCTGCGCCGCAGCGGTGTCGAGGCCGATGTGCTCAGCGCCGAGCGCGTGCGCGACCTCACGCCCTACGGCGCCGTGGTGTTGGGCAGCGGCGTCTATGCGGGCAACTGGCTCAAAGGCGCCGCCAGCTTGCTGACCACGAACGAAGCCGCGCTGGCCACGCGCCCCGTCTGGCTCTTCTCCGACGGGCCCACCGGCGAGGGCGACCCCTCGGAGCTCATGAAAGGCTGGCGTTTCCCGCAGGCGCTGCAGCCCGTGGCCGACCGCATCAAGCCGCGCAGCATCGCCTTCTTCCACGGCGTCATCGACCCGGCCACGCTGGGCTTCGGCGAGAGGCTGATCGTCAAGGCCATCAAGGCGCCCACAGGCGACTATCGCGACTGGGCGGCCATCGAGGCCTGGGCCGGAGAGATCGCCGCCGCCTGCGCCTGATCCCGCACCAAGCAGAGGCGGCTCCCACAGCCTGCCCTGAGCGCAGCGAATGGGCCGCCGGATGTGGCCGAGCCAGAGCATTCTATCCTCGGGCATAGGTCTGCCCAGGCCGCGGCTGGCCCCCCCTACGGTTCCCCCATCGCGGGGGAATCGGGTTGCCTTCCGCCGCACCGCATCGCTCGTTTGTCGCTTCTTGGCCACACAGGACGCGGTGGCGCGACCCGATTCCCCCGCGCCGGGGGAACGGTAGGGGGGGGCCCCAGCCCATGGACGCGGCAAGCGAAGTGCTTCCAGGTGGATTGTGTGCTACGCGAGCGTGCGCCAAGGCCGACCGGGGCGGGCCACGAATGACACGAATCGGAGATGACCACTCAAGTGTGACTCTAGTCACAGACATGCGGCCTCCTCTGGCCTATACTGCCGGCACAACCAACGCCCCGCCGGCGCAGCATCGCCACCCGGCCGGGGCCAGCCAGAGGAGGCAAACAGCGTGTTCTGTAACCAGTGTCAGGAGACGGCCAAGAACCAAGCCTGCACGCAGCGCGGCATCTGCGGCAAAGACGCCGAGGTCGCGGCGCTGCAGGACCTGGTGGTGTACCTTGCCGGCGGCATCGCATTGTACGGCACCAGGGCACGCGCGCTGGGCGTGAGCGACCCCGAGGCCGATCTCTTTGTCGCCGAGGCCCTCTTTGCCACAGTGACCAACGTCAACTTTGACCCCGACCGTTTTGTGGCCCTGGCCCAGCGCGCCCTCGAGCTGCGCGAACGCCTGCGCGGCCGCTTCCTACGGGCCTATGAGGCACAACACGGCCGGCACTTTGCCGAGGCGCTGCCTGAGGCCGCCACCTGGGCGCCCCGTTCGGCGGCGCGCGACGAGCTGCTCGCCAGGGGCATGCTCGTGGGCATCACGGCGGGGCAGCCCGATGAGGATGTGCGCTCGGCGCGCTCGCTCCTGCTCTACGGCCTGAAGGGGCTCGCTGCCTATGCCGATCACGCCGAGATCCTCGGCCATCACGAGGAGGACCTGCTCGCCTACATGCAGGATGCCCTGGCCATGATCGCCGGCGACGCGGGCACCGTCGACGAGCTGTTGGCCATGGCCCTGCGCTGCGGCGAGATGGGCGTGCGCGCCATGGCCCTGCTCGACCAGGCCAATACCAGCACCTACGGCCAGCCGAGCCCCACCCAGGTGTCGCTCGAGGTGCGCCAGGGGCCGGCCATCCTCATTTCAGGCCACGACCTGCGTGATCTCGAAGAGCTGCTGCAGCAGACCGCAGACAGCGGCATCAACGTCTACACCCACGGCGAGATGCTGCCGGCCCACGCCTACCCCGAGCTCAAGAAGCACGCCCACCTGGCCGGCAACTATGGCGGCGCCTGGTGGCAGCAGCGCGACGAGTTCGACGCCTTTGGCGGCGCCATCCTGCTGACGACCAACTGCCTGGTGCCGCCCAAGGCGAGCTACCGCGACCGCCTGTTCACCACCGGCCTGGTCGGCTGGCCGGGCGTGACGCACATCGCCGACCGCGCGCCCGGCGGCCAGAAGGATTTCCGGCCGGTTATCGCCCGCGCCCTCGATCTGGGCTCGCCGCGGCCGCTCGAGCAGGGCGCGGTCACGACCGGCTTTGCCCACGGCGCGGTCCTATCGCTCGCCGGGCCGGTGCTCGACGCCGTCAAGCGCGGCGCCATCAAGCGCTTTGTGGTCATGGCCGGCTGCGACGGCCGCCAGAAGGAACGCGAGTACTATACCGAGCTCGCCCGGCGCCTGCCGCAGGATACGGTCATCCTCACCGCCGGCTGCGCCAAGTATCGCTACAACAAGCTCGGCCTGGGCGATATCGACGGCATCCCGCGCCTGCTCGACGCCGGGCAGTGCAACGACTCCTACTCACTCGTCGTCGTCGCCCTCAAGCTGGCCGAAGCGCTGGGCCTGGAGAGCGTCAACGACCTGCCCATCGACTATGCGCTCGGCTGGTACGAGCAAAAGGCCGTGCTGGTGCTGCTGGCGCTGCTCTCGCTGGGCGTAAAGCGCATCCGCCTGGGGCCCACCGTGCCCGCCTTCATCTCGCCCAACGTGCTCCAGGCGCTGGTCGACAAGTTCGAGATCGGGCCCACCACCACCGTCGACGAGGACCTCGCTGCCATGATCGCTGCCGCCTAGCAGTCCGTCGCCCTGGTTTTGATGGGCGTAGCCTAGCCCCCCTTGGCCGCCGCAGGCGGCTTGGTGGGCGTCGTAGCCCATCAAAACCAGTGCGACGGACTATTAGCGAAGCTTCGCCTCAAACTGACGAGGATATCCACCGCGGAGGCGCAGAGGACGCAGAACTGTGACAGGCTGCCAGGCGCGCATACTCACCAGAAGTACGGCCACCCCCAGCCGCCGCCTGCGAGCATGGCCGCACCGGCGCAGCATGCGACCAGGAAGAAGCCCAGTTGCATGATGCCCAGCACCAGCCCCACGCTCGTCAGGCCGTAATGGGGGTAGGGCATGCCATAGTAGGCCGCGTAGGCGCGCATCTGGCGCTGCGCCACATAGCCGGTGTACATCGCCGCCAGCCCGCCGAAGAACGGGATCAGCCAGCCCCCCAGCCCCGTCGCCAGGCAGACCCAGGGCAGGTAGGTCGGCACGATCACCGGCGGCACCGGGGGCATGGGTGGCATCGGCGGCATGAACGGCGGATAGGGCGGGTAATCCTGCATCAGCGCCCTCCTCTGCGGCTCAAGGGCACAGCACGCGCACGTTATCCACATACACCGTGGCCGCCTCGCGCCCGTGGTAGACGACCTGAAAGGGCACGGCGATGCTCGCCAGGTCGGCGGTTGTGAACTGCGCCAGCGGAATGCGGTAGGAGGTCCTCGCCATCCCCAGCGTCAGCGGCACCAGCGTCTCCGAGCCGTCGGCGTCGGCGCTATCCTTCATGCCCAGCCCCACCTGAACGCCCTCGCGCGACGCCCAGAGATCGGCGACAAGGACGCTGCACGCCCTGAGGTCCATGGGCTGCCCGGCACTTATGAAGGCCGATGCCCACGCCTGGTCCGGCTGGAAATCGATCTGCAAGCTGGTTCCGGCGCTCCTCAGCCAGCCGCTCGTCCCGCGCTCGTTGCTGATGCCCAGCGTGTAGCCCGCCGCCAATGCGCCGTCAGAGCGCGATGCCCGCAGCCGGCGTGGGCGTCGCTCGGGCTGTTGGCTGCTGGCCGGGCGTGCGGCCACAGACGCACCCCGCCGCGGGCTTGGGCGCGCGCTGGGCGTCAAAGAGGCCCCAGAAGGGCTCCACCGGGCGCCTGGTCTTCCCGGTCTGATCAAAGGCCTCGAGATACGTGAACGGCACCTGCGCCTGCTGCAGGGCCTGGTAGTAGGCCGCCTGCGCCGCCTCGCTCACCCTGGGGTCGCCCGCGCTCGGCAGGCCCACCTCGCTGAGCAGGATCATGCGCCCCGGCCCGGCCCGCCCGCGCAGGTTGCCGTACTGCACGGCCGTCCACTGCACCGCCTGCGCCGGCTCGATCTGGTTCGCCCAGTAGGGATGCACGATCGGCGCCAGCCAGTCGCCCAGCTCCAGCAGCTCGTCGCCGTCAAAGTAGTCGTCGATGCGCTCTGCGGTCGTCACCGCCCGGCCCGTCTCGCCGCGCACGCGCGCCAGCACCTGGCGCAGGTCCGCGAGCGCATAGTTGTGGTCGCCCACGCCCTCGAAACCCACGATGTAGCCATCGACAGCGGGCGCGGCCGCGATGGCCGTCGCCACCTCATCCTCGCTCAAGGGGTCCCACACACCCATGATCACCTGCGCAAAGCCGGCCTCGTGCGCCAGTTGCGGCAGCGCAGCCAGCGAATGCTCGGCGCGGTAGGTCATCAGCCCGCGAAAGCCGGCATCGTAGAGCAGCGCCAGGTCCGCGCGCAGCGAGGTCGTCGACGGCAACTGCCCCACGTCGGGGCTATAGTTGGTCGGCGAATAGGCCACCCAGCAGAGCGCCGGGTCGGGCAGCGGCACCGTGGGCGTCGCGCTCGGGGCCGGCGTCACGGTCGGCGGCACGGTCAAGGTCGCCGCCGGCGCCGGTGTGTCGCTCGGCGCCGCAGAGCAGCCCGCCACCGCGGCCAACAGCGCCAGCAGCAGCGCAGCCGGCAGCCAGGTATGCCACCATCGCGTCGACGACGATCCAAAACACCAGGAGACCGATCGGCATAGGCCACCTCCCATCTGCGAAGTGCATGCAGCCGGCCCGCGACGGTCTCTCATTACCCATCCTGCATCATGTTTATGCTCTCTGCAAGTGCCTTTCCAGCCGGCGCAGCATGGCGGCGCGCACGCTGCGTCACCGCCGGCCACCGCTGGCTTGGCGCTACTACGCCCGGCCGCGACCCCAGCAGTACTACAGCCGTACTTGGCGCTGCCGCTGCTGGCGGTCCGGGTAGCTGCCGGCCGGCACGCTCCGCATGAGCCCGGTCCTGGCCCGGAAGGGGTCGTTTTGGCGGGTTGGCCAGAGCCGTGGCTGCCCGCGGGCGCACAGAGAACTGTGCCTGTGGAGGTTGCGCTGCGCCCATGGAGCGGCCACGGCTCTGGCCAACCCGCCAAAACGACCCCCAAGAGGCTCCATTCCGGTCATGTGCGAAGCTTGGTGCCCGGATGACCTGCCTCCCCCGGGAATGGGAGATCGGGTCTGTCGGTCACCGGTTCCTCTATGATACGCACATCTCCCCCTTGACCCGTTCGCCGCTGCGTCATACAATATGCACATCTTCAACCCGGAGTACCTCTGTATCTTTGGCCGGTGATGCAACCCTGCGTTGGTCACTGCTCGTATCAGAGGATTGCAGCGATGAAGATGAGATTGGTGCTCGTCCTCCTCACCATCGTGCTCCTGCTCGCCGCCTGCCGGCCCACGGCGCTCACGGCCACCCCCATCCCCACGCGCCCCCCGGTCCCCACCGCCGCGCCGCCGCCTGTGCCCGCCGCCACCCCCGCCGGTCAACTGCACGTCATCCTCGACGACGACGGCAGCCCCGACGGCACGACCGCGCTCTTCTACTTCCTCAGCCACCCGCAGGCCTGGGTCGACGGCGTCGCCGTCACCTACGGCGAGGCCCACCCCGCGGCCTACATCCAGCACCTCGGCCGCGTCCTCGACGACCTGGGGATCCACGACATCGCCCTCGGCGCCGGGCAGGACGGTCTCCCTCCCGGCGGCACCGACTTTCCCGCGTGGCTGCGCGACGCCGCCGACAGCTACTGGGGGCTGCCGCTGCCCTACCCCGAGCGCACCTACCCCGCGCAGGACGCCGCCGCGCTCATCGTCGCCCTCGCCCACCGGGCGCCCGAGCCGGTCACCATCCTCGTCAGCGGCCCCTGCACTGACCTGGCCCGCGCCCTGCGCATGGACCCCGCCATCCGCGAGCACATCGCCGCCGTCTACCTCATGGGCGGCGCCGTCCACGTCGCCGGCAACCTCCGCGGCCTGCTTCCCAACGCCGAGAACACCGTCGCCGAGTGGAACATCGCCGCCGACCCGCGGGCCGCCCAGGAGGTCTTCCAGTCGGGCCTGCGCATCTGCCTCGTCCCCCTCGACGCCACCAACCAGGTCAGCATCAGCCGCGCCGACATCGAGGGCTGGCGCTCCGGCAGCCGCGCCGCCAACATGGCGGCCGATCTCGGCGGCATGCTCACGCGATCGGCGCAGGGCAGCGCCATCTGGGACCTCCTCACCGCCGCCATCATGGTCGAGCCCGACCTCTGCCCGCCCGAGCCGTTGCACCTCGAGGTCGTCACCGACCCCGGCGCCACGTCGGGGCAGACCATCGTCGTCGCCGGCGCCCAGCCCAATGTCGACGTCTGCCTGCACCCCGATGTCAACAGGATCAAGCAGACGCTGGCTGAAGTCTTCGCCGCCGGCCGGTGAGCGTGAGCAGCCGGAACGGAACCCGTAGGGAGGGCCAACCTCCTCTTATCGCCCACAAGATTGGAGAGCGCCATGCCCAAGTCACCCAAGATCGTGCTGATCGGCGCCGGCAGCGCCATCTTTGGCCTCGGCAACCTGGCCACCCTGATCCGCTCGCAGCGGCTGCAGGGCTCGGAGGTCTGGCTGGTGGATATCGACGAACCGGGCCTGGAGACGATGACCCGCCTGGCGGAGCGCATGACCGCCGAGTGGGGCACCGCGATGCGCATCCACGGCACGACCGATCGCTGCCAGGCCCTGCCCGGCGCCGATTTCGTGGTGGCCTCGGTGCAGGTGGGGCCGCGCGAGACGGTATGGCAGCAGGATTGGGAGATCCCCCTGCGCCATGGCGTGCGCCAACCCTACGCCGAGAACGGTGGGCCGGGCGCCTTTGCCCACACCGCCCGCAACCTGCCCCTCATGATCGCCATCGCCAGGGATATGGAGCGCCTCTGCCCCGAGGCCTGGTTCCTCAACTTTACCAACCCTGTGCTGCGGCTGACGTGGGCCATCCGCCGCTACAGCCGGATCAAGGTGGTGGGCCTCTGCCACCAGCTCGTGTGGGCCCACGCCATGGCCATGGCCGTCCTGGCCGACCGCTACGGCGTTGCCACCCCCGAGGGGTTCAACGTCCACACCGATGCCGCCAACGAGGCCAGCTTTCTGCCGGTGGCGCTGGCCGGCTACATGCATCTCGACGTCAAGGCGGCCGGGCTGAACCATTTCTCCTGGGCCTACGACATCCGCGACCGCCAGACCGGCGAGGACCTTTACCCCCTACTGCGCAAGCGCTGGCTGCACGGCTACCGCAGGGATTTTGAGCCCCTGACGCGCGAGCTCTTTGAGATCTTTGGCCTCTTGCCCACCCCCGGCGACAGCCACCTGTGCGAATACCTGCCGTGGGTGCACGACCCCATCGCCAGGCCGTGGGAAAAGTACGACCTCAAGCTGCAGAGTTGGGAGGGCAACCGCCGGCGGCGCGGCGAGCGCCGGCAGGCGGCGAGGGCCCTGGCGGCGGGCCAGGCCTCGCTCGAGCCGCTGCGCCGCGCCCACACCGAGGGCCTGCCCGAGATCATCGAGGGCGTGACCTTCAACGGCAACTTTTTCCATCACCAGGTGAACGTCCCCAACGATGGCTGCATCACCAACCTGCCGGCCGACGCCATCGTCGAGGTGCCCGGCGTCGTCTCGGGCTGGGGCATCCGCGGCCTCAACGTGCCGCCCTTGCCCGAGCCGATCGCTGAGCTCTGCCGCCGCGAGCTGGCCTACAGCTCCCTGGTGGTCGACGCCTGCTACCATGGCGACCGCGACCTGGCCCTGCAGGCGCTGCTCCTCGACCCCATGGTCAACGACATCGGCCGCGCCCGCGCCATCCTCAGTGATTTCCTGAGCGAGTTTGCCGAGTACCTGCCGCAGTTCCGCGGGTGACCGCAATGAGGAGGAATGGGATAAGGATCGGGCCGGCCCGATCCGCGCGGGCGAGATGCAGGGCCCTGCGGCACGTCTCTTGCGGGCCGCGGGCAAGGAGGGCACCATGGCGCAGGTAGTGGTCGAGACGACAGCCGGCCG
This sequence comes from Chloroflexota bacterium, assembly GCA_029553955.1. GTDB lineage: Bacteria > Chloroflexota > Anaerolineae > SpSt-313 > SpSt-313 > JAKPJZ01. The sequence continues at coordinate 2,405 of JAKPJZ010000213.1, read as the reverse complement.
CGTGCGCGGTACGTTGACCGGTGACGGCATTCACTCCTTCAAGGGCATCCCCTACGGCGCGCCAACCGGGGGCGCCAACCGCTTCAGGCCGCCGCTGCCGCCCGAGCCCTGGGCGGGCGTGTGCGACGCCCTGGAGTACGGCCCCATCTGCCCGCAGCCGGGCCCCGAGGTCTGGCACCTGACGCCGGAGATCATGTCGCTCTTCGCCCCCGATGGCGCGCCGCAGGTGCAGCCGATGGGCGAGGACTGTCTGGTGCTGAACGTGTGGACGCCGGGCCTGCAGGGCGGCAGCCGCCGGCCGGTGCTGTTCTGGTGCCACGGCGGCGGCTTTATCTCCGGCTCCGCCGCATCGCCCTGGACCGATGGCGCCGCCCTCAGTCGCCAGGGCGACGTGGTGGTCGTGTCGGTCAACCACCGTCTCGGCGCGCTGGGCTATCTCTTCCTCGAGGACCTGGCAGGCGAGGCCTATGCCGGCTCGGGCAACGCCGGCATGCTCGACCTGGTGCTCGCCCTGCAGTGGGTGCAGGCCAACATCGCGGCCTTTGGCGGCGACCCGGGCAACGTGACCATCTTTGGCGAATCGGGCGGCGGCATGAAGGTCAGCGTGCTGTTGGCCATGCCGGTGGCGCAGGGCCTCTTTCACAAGGCGATCATCCAGAGCGGGCCGGGCGTGCACATGCGCACCCGTGCGCAGGCCACCCGAAGCGCCCGCCACGTGCTGGGCCGGCTCGGCATCGCCCCCACGCGCCTGGCCGACCCGCAGCGCCTGCCGGCCGCTCGCCTCGTGGCGGCGCAGAGCGGGCGCGCGGGTTTCCTCTCGATGCTGGAGCCGGTGGTCGATGGCCACACCCTGCCACAGCACCCGTTCGACCCCGCCGCGCCCGCCATCTCGGCGCACATCCCCGTGCTCATCGGCACCAACAAGGACGAGGCGACCCTCTTCCTCGGCCAGGTGCCGCTGCTCGGCACCTTCAGCCGGCCCAACCCGCTCGCGGCGCCGGCGCTATGGGCGGTGGCACGCCTCATCGCCGGCGCGCCGGCCGGCCGCCTGCTGGCCGTCTATCGCCGCGGCGAGCCCGGCGCCCCGCCCAGCGTGCTCTTTGCGCGCCTCATGACCGACCTGATCATGCGCCGGGGCTCCGTCGAGCTGGCCGAGCACAAGGTGGCCCAGGGCGGCGCGCCGGTCTACATGTACCTCTTCGCCTGGCCGACGCCGGCCCTCGCCAGCCGCATGGGGGCGCACCACGCCATCGAGCTCCCCTTCGTCTTCGACAACCTAGCCCAGGCGCCCAGGCCGCAGCGCGACCTGCCCGCATGCGCGGCGCTGGCCGGGCGCATGAGCGCCGCCTGGCTCGCCTTTGCCCGCTGCGGCGACCCCGGCCACGCCGGGCTGCCCGCGTGGCCGCCCTACACGCTCGAAGAGCGGGCGACGATGATCTTTGACTGCGAGTGCCGGGTGGAGCGCGACCCCGGGCGCGCCGCACGGCTGGCGTGGGCGGGGGTGCGACTGCAGGGCATGTAGCCGGGGACACCGTAGAGGCGCTTGAAACGCCTAACAAGTCCAGCAGAGGCAGCTCCCGCGCCGCCGGGCATTGGACGCGAGCACACCCCTCGCAGGTAGTCTTGTCAGGCACTCCATAAGGAGGACACCCATGCCCCAGACCACGGCCTCAACCGCCGCTTCCAAACGCCGCGCTGACCTCGACTGGCTGCGCGTGCTCGCTGTCCTCTTGCTGGTGCCCTACCACGGGGCCCTGGTCTTCGACCTCGACCCCAACGCCGTCGTCTTTGTCAAGGACGCCGTGCACAGCCCGGCTCTGGTCCAAGCCGTCGGTTTCGTCCATATCTGGCACATGCCGCTGCTCTTCGCCATCGCCGGCGCGGCCAGCTGGTTCGCCCTCGCCTGGCGCAGCGGCGCGGCCTATCTCCGCGAGCGCGTGCAGCGCCTGCTGGTGCCTTTTGTCTTTGGCGTGCTCACGCTCGTCCCGCTGATGCTCAACGTGCACTGGCTGGGCCGGCCCGATGCGCCCTCGCTCGGCGAGCTGTACGCCCGTTTCTTCACCCTCAACCCCAACGACCTGAGCGGCCGCCAGGGCACGTTCGCCCCTGGCCACTTGTGGTTCATCAGCGATCTGCTCCTCTTCTCGCTCCTGGCGCTCCCCCTCTTCCTGGCCCTGCGCCGGCCCGCGGCGCAGCGGGTGCTGGGCACGATCGCCGCCTGTGCGATGGCCACCCCCAGCGCTTCCTCGATGGCCGGGCGCACCTCGCCCCAGATGTCATAGTCCGCATCGTCCAGCACGGCCTCGGGGATGGGCACGATGGCCGCCAGCTCCTCGGCATGGATGTTGACCCCGGCCCAGTTCAGCTCGGTCGTCTGCTTGAGGCCCGTGTCGCCGTTGACAAAG
>JAKPJZ010000188.1 GCA_029553955.1 Chloroflexota bacterium | reverse complement strand
GACTAAACTGAATCCGGCATGGGATCTACATGGTTGGTTGTTGGTGCAAGACCATCAGCCAGGGCTTGCAGAGCGCTTCGGCAGCGCTGCTTGACCTCGGCAGTACGGTTGGCCAACTCGGCGAAGAAGCGGTCCAGGTGTTCGCATACCCTGGCGGCAGTGTCAAAACAGGTATTGGCCGTCTCTTCTTCACGCACCCAATCCCAGATGGCCTCATCAGGATTGAAGTCCGGGCTGTACGCCGGCAAAGGTACCAGGCGCAGGTTCAGGCCGTCCGTTGAAAGGTAGTCTCGCATCGCTGGTCCACGATGCGCGGGGCTATTGTCCCAGATGACGATGAGCGGTTCACGATACTTGGCGCGCAACTGCTGCAGGAAAACAACCGAGGTTTCTGCTGTGCAGCTCTCGGTCAGGCCCATCGCGTCTACCGTGCCCGTTTCCAGGCACACGCCCGAGTAGTAGCTGGCTTTCTCGCCAAAACTGGCATGTCGAGTCAACCAGCGCTGGCTGGCCACGGAGCACCCACTTGGCGCGGAGTTCGGCGTCGGCATGGAAACGCGCCTCATCGACAGAGACGATCCTGGCGCCCGTTGCCTGGGCCTCCGCACGCAGGGCGGCGTAGCGGGCGACAAAGGCTTCGCGCTCTGCGGTATCGGCTTTGAGCAACCGTTTCTTGGGTCGCTTCACGACGAAGCCCAAGCGGTGCAGATAGTCGAAGCAAGCACTGCGGCCGAGCAAGCGCCCAAAGTGCTCTTGAACGAACGTGCGCACGACTTTCCAGGTCCAGTTCGAAAACCTGATGCCCGAAGCCGCTGGTGGTTCCTGGATCGCGGCCTTCAGCTCAGACTGCTGCGCCGTGTCGAGAGCGGGGGGGGACCACCGGTCTGTTCGAAGGCCAACCCTGCCGGACCTTGCTCCTGGAACCTGGCGATCCACTCGCCAATCGTGTAGGCATCGCGTCCGAGCGCCTGAGCTACCTGGGCAGCTGACATACCGCGAGCCAGTAGCCAAAGCGCGTGCCATCGTTCTCGCTCTCGTGGCGTTGCGGCACGGTACACGCGATCCCGCACCTGGCTCACGTCCAGGTGCCAGTGCCCAAACGCCTTGTCTATATCAACCATCGCAGAGCCTCGCCCATGGCATTGTTGCCGACAGTGTACCGCGTCTGCCCTGCGGGTTTCAAGCCGGATTCAGTTTAGTAGCCTGTCGCACTGATTTTGATGGGCGTAGCCTAGCCCATTGTGGGCGTCGTAGCCCATCAAAATCAGTGCGACGGATTACTAGTCGCCCATGCCCGATTGGGCACAACGTACGATGAAAACGCCCACAAGGGGCTAGGCTACGGGTCTGCAGACACGACCTATCCGTTCGATCCGTTCCGGAAACCCGTTGACAGCCCTACTCGACCCACCACGGCCCGGTCGCGCCGTCACGCAGGTAGGCGTCGATATCGGCGGCAGCGCGCTTGCCGGCGCCCATGGCGCTGATGACGGTGGCCGCGCCGGTGACGATGTCGCCGCCGGCCCACACGCGCTCGAGCCTGGTGCGGCCGGTCTCCTCGATGGCCACGACGGTGCCATGGCGGTTGCGTTCGAGCCCCGCGCCGTGGCTAAAGACCATGGGGTTGGGCCGCGTGCCCAGCGCCATGATGACCATGTCGACCGGCATCTCGAACTCGGAGCCGGGGATGGGCACCGGCCGGCGTCGCCCCGAAGCGTCGGGCTCGCCGAGCTGCTGGCGCTGCACGCGCAGGCCGCGCACGCCGCCATGCTCGTCGCCGAGGACCTCGACAGGGTTGGTTAGAAAGTCAAAGATCACGCCCTCTTCCTCGGCATTCTCGAACTCTTCGGCGCGGGCGGGCACCTCTTCGCGCGAACGGCGGTAGACGATGTGCACCTCTTCCGCGCCCAGGCGCAGCGCCGTGCGCGAGGCATCCATGGCCACGTTGCCCGCGCCGACCACCGCCACCCGGCGGCCGATCTTGATCGGCGTGTCGAACTCGGGGAAGCGGTAGGCCCTCATCAGGTTGTTGCGCGTGAGGAACTCGTTGGCCGAGAGCACGCCGATCAGGTTCTCGCCTGGGATGTCCATGAACATCGGCAGCCCGGCGCCGGTGCCCAGGAAGATGGCCTCGTAGCCCTCGCCGAGCAGCTCGTTGACCGAGCCCAGCTTGCCGATGACGCTGTTCAGACGCAGCTCCACACCCAGCTTGAGCACATAGTCGACTTCGGCCTGCACGATGTCTTTGGGCAGACGGAACTCGGGGATGCCGTACATCAGTACGCCGCCGGGCGCGTGCAGCGCTTCGAAGAGCGTGACCTGGTAGCCGGCGCGGGCCAGGTCGGCCGCGCAGGTGAGCCCCGCCGGCCCGGCGCCGATGACCGCCACGCGCTTGCCCGTCGCCGGCGCGTTCGCGGGCACCTGCACGCCGGCCTGGCGCTCCCAATCGGCCACAAAACGCTCCAGCCGGCCGATGGCCACCGGCTTGTCCTTGCGCCCGACGACGCACACCGCCTCACACTGGCTCTCCTGCGGGCACACACGGCCGCAGATGGCGGGCAGGTTGTTCTTGTCTTTGAGGAATGCGGCCGCAGTGCGAAAGTCCTGATTGCGCAGCGCGCCAATGAACTCGGGGATGCGCACCTGCACCGGGCAGCCCGGCACGCAGCCCGGCTTTTTGCACTGCAGGCAGCGCCCAGCCTCGGCCAGCGCCATGTCGAGGGTATAGCCCAGCGCTACCTCGTCAAAGTTGTGGCGGCGCACCTCGGGCGCCTGGCGTGGCATCTCCTGCCGTGGTGTTTTTTCCTTTGGCATTGTCGTCTATTCTCCTTGGAGCCGGTCCGAAGAGGCCGCAGCCCAGGCGCCTTGCGGGGCTCGACGCCCACCAAGCCGCCTGCGGCGGCCAAGGGGGGCTGGGCTACGCCCGCTATGAAGGCTGTTCGACGCCCATAAGGGGCGAGGCTACGCCCGCTGGGCAGGCTGTCAGTGGCCGCCACTCCGGCAGGATGGGCACTGATCCTCATGGAGCGCCGCGGCGCGCTTCTCCTCGTCGAGATAGATGCGCTGGCGCGCCATCAGGAGGTCCCAGTTGACTTCATGGCCGTCGAACTCGGGGCCGTCGACACAGACGAAGCGCGTCTTGCCGGACACTTCGACGCGGCAGGCGCCGCACATGCCGGTGCCGTCGACCATGATCGTGTTCAGGCTGACCAGGGTCTTGACGCCAAACGGCTTGCTGGCGAGCGCGGCGAACTTCATCATGATGGCGGGGCCAATGGCCCAGATGCGGTCCACGTGCACGCCGGCCTCGAGGATTTCCTTCTCGGCGTTGGGCACGAGCGCCTTGCGGCCGTACGAGCCATCGTCAGTGACGACGACAAGCTCGTCGCTCACGGCGCGCATGTGGTCCTCCCAGAAGAGGAGTTCCTTGGTGCGGGCACCAATGACCGAGATGACCTTGTTGCCCGCATCGTGCAGGGCCCTGGCGATGGGGTAGATGGGGGCAACGCCCACGCCGCCACCGACGCACATGACGGTGCCGTACTCTTCGATCTCTGTGGGCAGCCCCAACGGCCCGGTGAAGGCGAACAGCTCGTCGCCGGCCTGCTTGCTGCCGAGCCAGCGCGTCGTCTTGCCCACTTCTTGGAAGATGATGGTAACGGTCCCTGCGGCGCGATCAAAATCGGCGATGGTGAGCGGGACGCGCTCTCCGTGCTCGCCGACGATGACGATCACAAACTGCCCAGGTTCAGCCTTGCGGGCGACCTCGGGCGCCTCGACGACAAAGAGCTTGGTCACCGGGGCCAGGTCCTCCCTGGCGAGGATGCGGTACACTGGCAGACCTCCTATCATTGCCTGGCGCCGTCACAGCGCGGCCGTCAGGCGCGACCCATGGATTCTTGAGCCGGCTCTGCTCCCTGTCAGCGGGGGTTACGTCCACTTTCGGGCCGCAGCCAAGATGCATCGAGCCACTGCGAGCATTGTGCACAACTTGGCGCCTATTGTCAAAATCGCGGACAACTGCTCAGCCTGTCATTGCGAGCCGCAGCGAAGCAATCCCCAGCCATGCGCGTCACGGCCACGTTGGAGATTGCTTCGCTGCGGCTCGCAATGACAGGCTGAGCAGTGACAATCGCGGGCAGGCTGTGGGGCGCGGCACAGATTGTGCTCAGGGGCGGCAAAAGGCGCCGATTGGAGCGCACTGCGGAGAGTGGACAATGTCGTACGAGCAGATGTACGCGCGCAACTGGCAGGCCATTGCCCTGCGCGGCGGCGCGGCCGTGATCTTTGGCCTGGCGTTCCTCTTCTGGCCGGCGCCGACGCTGCTGACGCTGGTATCCATCTTTGGCATCTTTGTCATCGTCGAGGGCGTCGCTGCGCTGGTCGGCGGGCTACGGCCGGCCCGGGGCCAGGGGCGCGCGGGCGGGCTGATTGCGTTGGGGATCATCGGCATCATCGCCGGGATCGTCACGCTTGTCTGGCCGGGCATCACCGGGCTGATCCTGGTCTATCTGATCGGCTTCTGGGCCATCGCTGCCGGGGTCGTCGAGATTGCCGATGGCATCAGGCTGCGCCGGGCCATCGCGAACGAATGGCTGCTGATCGCCACCGGCATCGTGTCGCTCTTCTTCGGCCTGATCCTGGTGATCACCCCGGTCGCGGGCGCGCTGGCTGTCGCCTTCTTTATCGGCTTCTTTGCGCTGATCTACGGCGTGCTGCAGCTCATCCTGGCCTTCCGCCTGCGGGCGCTGGCGCAGGGCGGGCGGGCCTAGTACTTTGTCAGCAACAGTACTTACGCGGTTGCTCGGAACAGCGCCAGCCACTGCGGGGTTCCCATCCCCCCACCCCCCTTCCCGCCGCGGCGGGAAGGGGGAGGTCTCAGTATGGAGGTTTGGGCGGGCGCTACGCGCCCGCCCAAACCCCTTGCCCCGCCAGGGGCCCCATTCCTCCAGTCTCCCCGCCCCCGCGCCGGGGGCGGGGCCGGGGGTGGGGCGTCCTACCGCGCGCGAGACCGCCGACCGCGTAAGTACTATCAGTAATCGCCATGTGCAATGGGTTCGTAGTCGGCGCTTGAGCGCCTTGACCCTCCAACATGGCGCCAAGTGCAGATGCGGCGCCAGTCCGCAGGGGTCAAGGCGCTCAAGCGCCGACTACGAACCTGGCCAGCCGCTTCGTACGGCATAGCGACAAAGTACTACTGGAGCATCGGCCAATCAATCGTGCAGGCGACGTAGCCTAGCCCTCCTTGGCCGCCGCAGGCGGCTTGCTGGGCGTGGCAGGGTGACGATTCAGCCGTCTGCGAGCCTCCACAGGAATACTGGACCGATGCTCCAGCACTCCTCTGCGGCACGGACCTTGCTGTCGTTGCGGCAGGCCGAAAAACGGCCATTCCTGGAGGTGAACCATGTCCAGACAGAGGCTTTTGGTGGTGCTCACCGCTGCCGCAGCCCTTATCCTGTTGGGTAGTTGGGGCGCAGCGGCGCTGCAGACGAGCAGCCCTCAGGCTCAAGCGACGCTCCCGTCAACGGCAGGGCCCGGGGCGCAGACCGCGATCCCTATGGCGCAGACCGCCATCCGCGACCTGGCGCAGACCGCCGCGCCCGCGGTCCAGACCGCCGCGGTCGAGCAGCAGACGGCAATACCCAAGATCCAGACAGCGATCCCGCGCTTGCAGACGGCGGCGCCGACACTCGAGCCGACCGTCAGGGCTGCGGTGAACGATCTCGCTCAGACGGCGCAGCCTCAGATGCAGACTGCCGCCGCCCAGGTGCAGACGGCAGTAGTCGACATGCAGACCAGGGTACCCGAGCTACAGACCGCGGTGCCTGCGTTGCAGACATGCGTGCCCTCTGCCGCTACAGCCGCGGCCGGTGGTTCGCCCGCTGCCACACCGGCGCCCTGATGCCGCGGTTTGATGATGCCGGGCGGGCCGCCGCGGTCCGCCCGGCATTTGATTCCAGGCCCCAGCCTCCAAAAACCCCTCCTTGAGGGATCTACCGGGCTCGCGCAGCGCAAGCCGGCCACCAGTTCCGGGTGCCTCGGGCAGGCTGAGCCCCTGCGCTACAAAGCTAAGCAATCTCCAGGTTGCGAGCGGAGCCTACTGCCCCAGCTCGGCCACCTGCCGCAGCAGCCCCAGAATGCCCAGGGCGATGCGTGCGATATCGGGCAGCCCGATGGCGACCATCGGCCTGGCCACCCCCGCCTCCTCAGCCTGGCGAATCAGCGCACGGCGATAGGCCCACACCAGCACGCCGCCAACCAGCGCCCCAGCAGCGGCGCCCAGGACGATGGCCGTCCGATCATCGCGCTCGGCCTGGACGATGGCCTCCTCATCGGCAACAGTCAGTTCGGTGCTCATCAGTCTCTATCTCCTTCTCAAGGCGCGCGCGCCTTCTTCAAGCCCGGCCCGCAACCCAGACAGGAAGAGGATAGGCGCCAGCAGCCAGCGCATCAGCGTAACGATCAACTCCTCGACCTGCAAGAGGTAGGCGAACCCGGTCCGCAGCCATGTGCGGACCTTGGGGACAACGGGTGTCACTGCACGGGCCACCAAGTACAGCGCAACCAGCACCACCAGGTTGATGACAAAGATCTCGATCGCAAGAATGATCGCGGCCACGCCACTGGCCTGGCTCAAGACCTCCATGCGCCCCCTCTCCGCTCCGGTTTCTCGGGGCCTGGCGGCAAACCTGACAGGTCTCCGAAGGCCTGTCAGGTTTGCCGCTAGAGCAACTCGATCTCATAGTCGATCAGGGTTACATCGAGCCGGGTTTCGTCGATCCATTGCACGACGCGGGCCAGCAGCCCCTCGGCGTACGCGGGCTCGTTCGACACTGCGGCCACCCCGAGCACCGCCGACCGCCAGCGATCGTTGTCGCCCACCTCGGCAATCGACACGTTGAACTCGTTGTGCACGCGGGCAATGACCGACTTGATGACGCTGCGCTTGTCTTTGAGCGATTCGCTCGCCGGCAGGTCCAGTTGGATGGTGCATACGCCGACGACCATAGCATCTCCTGTTAGCGCGGGCCTTGCAGCGCGCGCCACACGCGCTCGGCCGTCGCCGGGAGCTCGTTGACCCACACCCCGGTGGCATCGTGGATGGCGTTCAGGATGGCAGGCGCCGTGGGCAGCGTGGGCGTCTCGCCCAGGCCGGTCGCGCCGTAGGGCCCGTTCGGGTCAGGGACCTCGACCAGCAGCGACACGAACTCGCGCGGCATGTCGGCCGCCGTGGGTATCTTGTACTCGCTCAGGCGGTCGGTCTTGATGTAGCCATCCCGCATGACGAACTCTTCGGTCAGCGCATAGCCCACGCCCATGTGCGCGCCGCCGGCCACCTGGCCGTAGCACTGCTGCGGGTTGATGGCCTTGCCCACATTCGTCGCCGCGACGACCTTGACCACGTCGACCGCGCCCGTCTCAGTATCGACGTCCGCCACAGCAATTTGTGTGCCATAACCGTAAGATATGTGGGGGTCGCACTGTCCAGTCTCGGGGTCATAAGGAGTCGTGTGGCGGGCCATGCTCCCTTCAAAGGTCACCTGGGCCGAGACCTGGGTCTCCCCCGTCTCCTCGCGCAGCACGGCATCACGCTTTTCGAGCGCCGCGCGGCAAGCGCGCAGCACGGCGTTGCCCGACGAGAAGGTGTGCCGCGAGGCCGAGGCAGAGCCGGCATCGGGCGTGTTGGCGGTGTCGACCAGGGCCATGCGCACGCGCTCGAGGTCGATGCCCAACGTCTGCGCCGCGATCTGCGCCAGCGTGGTGGCCACGCCCTGCCCCACGTCGACGGCCGCACAGCGCACCTGCGCACGGGTGATGGCGCCATCCTCGCCCAGCGTCAGGTCCACGATGGCGCTGGAGCGGTCGGGGAAGCCAAAGCTGTAGCCGATGTTCTTGTAGGCGCAGGCGACGCCGATGCCGCGGCGCAGGTGCGGCCGGGCGGGCGGCTCGAGCTCGGGGCGCTGCCAGCCCGCAGGCGTCTCGCGCCAGCCGGCAGCCAACGCGGCCTCGCGCAGCGTCTCCACAATGGCCGTGCCGGGGGGCATGCGGTTGCCGGTGACGGCGCTGGCGCCCTCGGTGAGCAGGTTGCGCATGCGCAGCTCCACCGGGTCCATGCCCAGCGCCTCGGCGAGTTTGTCCATCTGCAGCTCGTAGGCCGCCGGCGGCTGCGTGGCGCCAAAGCCGCGCATGGCCATGGTCACGGCATTGTTGGTATACACCGCATAGCCGTCGAGCCTGACGTTGGGGAACACGTAGGGGCCCGCCAGAAAGCTCATGGCGTTGCTCAGCACCGGGATTGTGGACGAGGCATAGGCCCCGGCGTCGAGCACGGCGCGCGCCTCCACCGCAAGGAGCTTGCCGTCGCGCGTGGCCGCCCAGCGCTGGTGCATGGTAAAGGGGTGGCGCTTGCCGTGGCCGCGCAACGACTCCTCGCGCGTCCACACCATCTTGACCGGCCGGCGCAGCTTCCAGGCGGCCAGGGCCAACAGGATCTGCAACGACACATCCTCGCGGCCGCCGAACGCGCCACCCACCGCGGGCACGATCTCACGCACCTCGCCCTCGTGCAGGTTCAGGGCGTGGGCCATCTGGCGCAAGTCGTCCTCGGGCCACTGTCCGGCGCAGATCACGGTCACCCGGCCCTGCTCGTCGATATAGCCCAGCCCCGCTTCGGGTTGCAGGTAGGCGTGCTCCACAAAGGGCGTGTGATAGTCACCCTCGACGATGACATCGGCCGTGGCGAAGGCTGCATCGACGTCGCCGCGGTGAATGGTGACGTGCTTGAGGATGTTGGAGGGGTAGCACTCGTCGTGGAGCAGCGGCGCGCCCGGCCCCATGGCCTCGATGGGGTCGGTGACCACCGGCAGCGGCTCATAGTCGACCTGCACGCGGCGCCGGCCCTCCTCGGCCGCGGCCAGGGTCTCGGCCACCACCACCGCCACGCGATCGCCCAACCAACGCACCCGGTCGGTGCAGAGCACCTGCTGGTCATACTGGTTGATGCCATACTCGTTGACCGGCACGTCATCGCCCGTCAGCACGGCCACCACACCCGGCACCGCACGCGCCGCAGACGTGTCGATGCGGCGGATGCGGGCGTGCGGCTGCCCGGCCCACACGGTGACCCCGTGCAGCATGCCCTCCATTGTGAAATCGCCAGGGTACTTGCGCTGCCCACGCACCTTGGAGCGGATGTCGAGCCGCTCGACGCTCCCGCCTACGGTCCGCTCGCTCATTGGGCACCTCCCCGGGCTGCCAGGCGCGCCACAGCCAGTTCGACGGCTTCCTTGATCTGATAGTAGCCGGTGCAGCGGCAGAGGTTGCCCGCCAGCCCCTCCTCGATCTCCTGCGGCGTGGGGTGGGGGTTGTGCGCCAGCAGCGCCTTGACCGCCAGGACAAAGCCCGGCGTGCAATAGCCGCACTGCACCGCCGACGTATCGAGGAATGCCTGCTGGATGATATCCAGCTCGCCGTCGCTGCCCAGGCCCTCGATGGTCGTGATCTCGCGGCCCTCGGCCTTGAGCGCGGGGTACAGGCAGGAGACGACCGCCTCGCCGTCGACCAGCACCGTACAGGCGCCGCACTCGCCCTCGCCGCAGCCCACCTTGGTGCCGATCAGCCCCAACTGCTCGCGCAGCACGTCGACGAGCAGCGATGCGGGGTCCACCTCCAGCGAGACGGGCTTGCCATTCACCACCATGCTCAGCATCGCCATTCGACTATCCCTCTTTGCATTTCGCACGTCACCGGCGAGTTACAACGCTTCACACCACAAAGTGCGAGTGGCTCGCCGCACTGGCTCTGATGGGCGTAGCCGAGCCCCCTGGCCACCACAGCGGCTTGGCGTCGTAGCCCAGCCCCTGGTGGGCGTCGCCGCAGGCGAACTCGCGCCATGGCGGGGCCAAACGGGTACAAAGCCCCAGCAGGCTGTCGGAGAACCATCCCGATACCCTCAGCATCCTGGTAGCAGCCGGGCACGCTGCTCCGCCACTGCCCGGCTTTGATCCAGGGGGGTTTTTTTCGGGTTGGCTGGGCCAGCCAACCCGAAAAAAACCCCCCAAAAGGGCCCATACCGGGCTCGTGCGGAGCGCATAACCCGGTCACCGGAAAGGGCTAGGCTTCGCTGCCGGACGCGGTGCCTTCAGAGCAGGACACCAAGAGACACAGCCCTTGTGCTGCTGCCTTCGCCTCCTCGTGTCCTTCATGCTCTCCACGTTTTGTGTCCTTTGTAGTTCAAATCTCCGGGCTCCCCGACACGAGGCCGCTGATGCGCTCGAGCGCCCGGCGCACCATGACGCCTACGAGCGCCTGGCGGTACTCGCCCGAGCCGCGCAGCAGGCTGTCGCGCGGGTGGCAGAGGGAGGCCGAAAGGTCGGCGACCTCGCACAGCAGCACCGGGTTCGCCGGCCGGCCCTCGAGTATCGCCTCGCACTCGCGGGCACGCAACGGCCGCTGCGCCACCGGGCCAATGACGATGCGCACGTCGGCGAGCCGGCCCTCGCGCCGCGCGCCCACCGCAGCGACGTTCAGGATGGGCAGCGCGTGCACCTTGCGGCGCGCCAGGCGCTCGTGGGCGCAGCCATACTCGGCGCCCAACGGCCGGAAGCGCAGCCGGCTAATCATCTGCACACACGGATCCACGCGGCAGCGGCGAATGCCCTCATGGAACTCGGCCAGCGGCAACCATTGCCGGCCCTCTGGCGACACTACCTCGGCCTCGGCGTCGAGCGCGATGAGCGCCAACGCCGCATCGGCCGCCGGGAGCGCGGTCACCAGGTTGCCCACCAGCGTGCCCACGTTACGAATCTGCGGGCCGCCGACCACGCCACAGGCATCGGCCAGGATGCGCCCCGTGCGCCGCAGCAGGGGCGAAGCCGCCGCCTGGGCGTGGGTCACGTTCGCGCCCATTGTGACCCAGCCATCCTCCTCGGCGATGTCGCCCAGGCCGGGGACGCGGGTGATATCCACCAGCATACGCGCCGGGCACTCGTCGCGCTGGCACTGCAGCACCAGGTCGGTGCCGCCCGCGATGAGCCGCGCCTCGCCGTTGCCCTGTGACAACACATGCAGCGCCTCGTCGACTGACGCTGCAAAGCGGTACTCGCGCCACATCGATGTGTCCTCCTCCACCGCGAGACACTACCAGCAAAAGAGCCGCCTGCCAAGCTCCTCCAATATACCGCGCCCATGGCCTGCGGTCAAACCGCCGGACCACTGCGATATGCCCCAGAACTGCCGGCGAGATCCGTTCGAGGTACCGGAGAGCGGGTGCATGCCGGGGAGACACCTGACAGTCTCCGGAGACCTGTCACACCGGTTTCCATGGCGGGCAGGCGATTGGCAAAAACTCCGGCAGGGGCTCGCCCATGCCGCGGCTGGGCCCCTCGCTGCAGCAGGAGCAACCGTCTGTCAGCCGCGGCGCGAGCTGGACCGAGTTTTCGCCAGAAAGCAGGCGCTGGCCACCTGCCATGGAAATTGCTGTGTCGGGTGTCTCCCCGGCATGCACCCGCACCATCGCCCGGCGAAACGGTTACGAAACGCTTACCATGCTACACTGCTGCCGCACTGCATGAGGTTGCAGGGCCGTGCGGTAACTTTACGAAAACCGCTATGTGTACTAAAATGGAGTAGCAGAACTCATGCGCCAGCCTATCGTTGGGCCGTTCAACCAAGGAAAGGACTCCTTATGTCAGATGCATCAGTTCCAGGTTCCGCACCAATCCAGCCCCCGCAGCAGCCGGCGATGCCCGCCGGCGACCAATCGGTCAGCGACAACGACCGGCTCATGGCCGCGCTTTCCTATGCTATCACAGGGATCGTCTCGCTGATCGTTCTCCTCGGTGAGAGCGGCAAGACGCGCGCATTCCAGCGCTACCACGCCATCCAGTCACTCGGGCTCGCCGCGGCTATCATCATCTACGAGCTCCTGTTCAGCCTCTGCTATTGTGTGCTGACCACAGTGACCGGCGGCGTTCTCGGCTGCATCCTCTGGATCCTTGGCTTCGTGCCCTGGGTCCCTGCCCTCTACTATGCCTACCAGGCGTACCAGGGCCAGATGTTCGAGATTCCAGTCCTCACGCAGTTCATGCGCCAACAAAAGTGGTTGTAGCGTTCGAACGTACAGGCCGCAGAAACGCAGCGAAAAGGAGGTCGCACCCATGAACACCGCATCCAATCAGGCTATGCCCGGCGACGTGACCAGCAATGACCGCCTGTGGGCAGCGCTGGCCTACTTTCCCAACCTCGTCATCCTGCCCATCCTCATCCTCGTGATGGAGGAGAACAAGACGCGCGCCTTCCAGCGCTACCACGCCATCCAAGCGCTCGGCATGCTAGCCGTAGCCGTCGTCTACGGCGTCGTCATCGGCCTCCTGCAGTGTGTCCTCGGCTTCGCGTTGGGCGCCGTGAACGCCGGGCTCATCAGCACCGCGCTGAGCTGCCTGATGACGTTGCTGAGCTTTGTGCCTGCAGCGGCCATGCTATACTTTGCCTACCAGGCCTACACGGGCAAGATCTTTGAGATCCCAGTCCTGACCCAGTTCCTGCGCCAGCAGAAGTGGCTCTAGCGCAAATGGGAGACACGGAGGAAGCCCGAGACGGTGGCCAGCCGCGGCTGGCCGCCGTCTCGGGCTTCCTCCATGTCTCCCACCGGCTGCAGCACTTGCGCAGCCCGTCAGACGGCGCTATAATCCCTCTGCCGTCACTCCTGTCTCCATGACGGCAGAGGAGCCATTGTGTCGAGCCTGGGGAAACGCTGGCGGCTGCCGCCGGAGGCACCGGCGGGCTTTTGCGCCGCTCTGCCCGACCTGCCCCCCCTGGTCTGCCAGATCCTATACGCGCGCGGGCTGACCACCGCCCAGGCCGTGCGGACCTTTCTCGACGGCGAGGCCGACCACGCCAACCCCTTCGACCTGCCGCAGATGGGCGTGTTGGTCGAGCGTCTGCGCCGGGCCATCCGCCAGCAGGAAGAGATCGCCGTCTATGGCGACTATGATGCCGACGGCGTGACCGCCCTGGCAGTGCTGGTGCGCGCGCTCGAGGCGCTGGGCGCGCGCGTGCGGCCCTACATCCCCCATCGCATGACCGAGGAGTATGGGTTGAGCCGCCAAGCCTTGGCGAGGCTGCGCCAGGAGGGCGTGCGCGTCGTCCTGACGGTCGATTGCGGCATCCGTTCGGTCGACGAGATCGCCTACGGCCAGGCGTTGGGCCTCGACATCCTGGTCACCGACCACCATACCGTGCCCGAGACGCTGCCGCCCGCCGTCGCCATTGTCAACCCCAAGCTGCCGGGCTCGCGCTATCCCTTCTGCGAGCTGGCCGGCGTGGGTGTGGCCTACCGCGTGGCCCAGGCGCTGCTGCGCGTGGCCCGACGCACGGCGCGGCGCGGCGATGCCCCCATCCCCGCCGACGAAGAAAGCCTGCTCGACCTGGTGGCCCTGGGCACCGTGGCCGACCTGGTGCCGCTGACCGGTGAGAACCGCAGCCTGGTGCGCCGGGGGCTGGCGCAGCTCAACGCCTCGCCGCGCGCCGGCCTGCAGGCGCTGGCCAATGTGGCTGGGCTCACCGTCGGCCGCATCGATAGCGAGGATATTGCCTTCGCCCTGGCGCCGCGCCTCAACGCCGCTGGCCGGCTCGACACCGCGCTGCGCGCCTTTGAGCTGCTCTCGACCACCGATGCGGAGCGCGCGCGGCCGCTGGCCGAAGAGCTGCAGGCCATCAATGCCGAGCGGCAGCGGCTCACCCAGGAACTGGGCGAGCGCGCACAGCAGAGCTGGCAGGCCGGCCTCCAAGGTGAGGGCAGGGAGGGAGGAGAAACCCCACCCCTGCTGTTCGTGGCCGGGGAGGGTTATCACAAGGGCATAGTCGGCCTGGTGGCCAGCCGCCTGACGGAGCACCATTACCGCCCCTCGGTAGTCATCGAGATCGAAGGCGAGCACTGCCGCGGCTCGGCGCGCAGCATCCCCGAGTTCCACATCACCGAAGCGCTGGCCGAGTGCCAGGACCTGCTGCTGCGCTTCGGCGGGCACGCCATGGCCGCCGGCTTTGCCCTGGAGGCGCGCAACCTCGACGCCTTCCGCGAGCGGCTGCTCTCCGTGGCCCGCAGCCGGCTGCTGGGCATGGACCTCGTGCCGACGATTGACGTCGACGCCGTCTGCCCGCTCGGCGCAGCCTCGTGGGAGAACGCCCGCGCGCTCGACCAGCTCAGACCGTTCGGCCGCGGCCACCCCGAGCCGACGTTCGTCAGCCATGGCGTGCAGGTGCACGACGCGCGCACGGTGGGCCGGGGCCACCTCAAGCTCGAGGTGAGCGATGGCCACGCCGTGTGGGATGCCATTGCCTTCCATCAGGGCGGGGCGCTCGGCCAATTGGCGCCCACGCTCGACTTGGCCTACAATCTCAGTATACGCTATTGGCAGGGCGAGGCCCGCCTGCAGCTCGTCGTCCGCGACTTGCGCCCGGCCGGCGCCCAGCGGCAAGCCTAACGAAAACGGGATTCTCCGCAGAGGACGCAGAGGTGCTCCAGAAGGCCCTGCGCCCTGCCGGGTTCGTAGTTGGCGCTTGAGCGCCTTGACAGCGGCAAGCCTGACGAAGGGAGGATGCACCGCGGAGGCGCAGAGGACGCGGAGGTGGTCCAGAAGGCCCTGCGCCCTGCAGCCATGCTGCCCAAGCCGCCAGTGCGACAGGTGGGGAAGGTATGGCGGTTCGCGAACCGCCTCTACAGCGCCCTCTGCGGCTTTGTCGGGCGCTGCAAGTGGGAGCGTTTGGCCCATGACGAATCTGCCCGTCTGGCCGCCGGCGCCGCCGCTGGGCGGCCGCCAGGCCGAGATCCAACAACTCACTGCCGCGGCGGCTGAGGGCCGCTGCCTGTCGCTCGTGGGCATGAGCAACGTCGGCAAGTCGTACGTGCTGCGCGCCCTGTGCCAGGCCGCGCCGGCTGCGACGGCGGCCTTCATCTACATCGACTGCAACCGCATGGTCGAGTTCAGCGAGCAGGGGCTCTACGAGCTGGTGCTGCGCTGCATGAACGCCGGCCTGCCATTGCAGGGCGAGCTGGCCCCACTCGGCGCCGAGCTCGAGCGCTGCTACGGCGACGTGGTCTCGCCCAGTACCCACTTCCTGGCCCATCTGCGCTTCAACGCCGGGCTGGCGGCGGCCTGCGAGCAGCTCGACCGGCCGCTGGTGCTCGTGCTCGACGCCCTTGACGAGATCATGCAGGGCATCGACGACCGGGTGTTGCTCAACCTGCGCGCCCTGCGCGACACCTACCCTCAGCGGCTCAGCTACCTCACCGCCTCACGGCGTCGGTTGGGAACCGCCCGGCATGCACGAGGCGCGGGCGAGTTCGCCGAGCTCTTTGCCCAGAACACCTACTTCCTGGCGCCCCTCGCCGGCCAGGCCGCCACAGCCGTGGTCGGGCAGTGCGCACGCGAGGGCAGCCTGTCGCTGGCACCGAGCGACATGCCGCTGCTCTGCGACGAGACCGGCGGCCACCCGGCGCTGCTGGTGAGCGTCTCGTACGCCCTCAGCACCCTGCGCCAGGATGCGCAGGCCACTCGCCGGCACCTCTCGGAGGAGCGAGTGCACGAGCAGCTCGACTCGGACGCCGCCTGCCAGGCCGAGTGCGCCAAGCTGTGGCAGGAGCTGGACCAGGAGGAGCGGCAGGCCCTGCTGCACTGGGAGGCGCAGGATGCAGCCCGGCGCCAGGCAGCGTCGCAATCGCTCCTCGAACGGCACCTGCTGCGCCACAGCGAGGACGACCTCGTGCCCTTCTGCCGGCTCCTCGCCAGCTTTGTGCGCCGTCAGCGCATCGCGCGACGCGCCGAAAACCGTGGCGTGCGCGTCGACGTGGAGGCCGGCGACGTCTGGATCGACGGCCGGCTGCTGCCCACCCTCACCGACCTCGAGTACCGCCTGCTGCTCTTGCTCTACGGCCACCTCGACAAGATCGTCGACAAGTACACAGTCGTGCAGGTCGTGTGGGGCCAGGAGTACATCGACGAGGTCGACGACGGGCGCATCGAAAAGCTCGTGAGCCGGCTGCGCCAAAAGCTCGAGGCCGACCCGGCGCGGCCACGCTATCTGCACACCATACGCGGCCGCGGCTACAAGCTGGTCAGCCCGTAGCAGACTCGAGGGGCCGGCTCGTCGCCTCAGCGTCCTGGTGACAGCCGGGTACCTGGCTCCGCAGCCACCCGGCTTTGGACCAGGAAGGGGTTTGGGTGGGCTGGTTGGCTCTGCCGGCTGGCCCCAGGCGCGCCTGGGGCCAGCCGGCAGAGCCAACCAGCCCACCCAAACCCTGCCTTAAGCCTCCCGGACCGGGCTCGCGCGCAGCGTCAAACCCAGTGGCGCGCGATTGTCAGCTTGGTGTCAGCCTGGCTTCAGGAACCCGCAGCGCGGCTGTGCTATGATGTGGGCGGTACACTGCAATGGCCCATTTCGCCGAGTGCACATGAGGAGGAGTATACGATGGCATCTCTGCTGGAGCGTGTCGGCATCCTGATCTCGGCCAACCTGCATGCGTTGGTCACATCGGCCATGAAGGCCAACAGCATGGCCGTGGTCGACGAGTACATCCGCCGCGTCGAAGACAACCTCGAAGCCCTCGAAGACGCTGCGGCCACCGTCGGCGGCCAGGTGAAGACCCTCAAGCGCAAACATGACGAGTATCGTGCCAAGGCTGAGGGGCTGGACCGCGATATCGACCTCTTCCTGCAGCAGAACAAGGAACAACTGGCGATCGCCGCGCAGAGCCGCTACAACACCTTCAAGCAACTGGCCGATAGCTATCAGCAGCAGTACCTGGCCCAGGAAGCCGAGTACCAGAAGCTGCTCGACGCCCGGCTCAAGCTCGAGGCCAAGCTGACCGAGATCCGCCAGCAGCGCGTGGAACTGCAGGCCAAGCTGGAGTTGGCCAGGTCCAAGGAGACCACACACAAGGCCGTCCAGAGCGTTGGCGACGTGGCCGTGGTGACCGACGGGCTCGGCGCCATGGGCGAAGAGATCCAGAGGCGCCTCGACCGCGCCACCGCCCAGGCCGAGATCGATGCCTCGCGGCTCGATAGCCAGATGTCGGAGGTGCTCGAGGAGCACGCCATCAAGTCGCAGATCGAGGAGCGCCGCCGGCGCCTCGGCCTCGGCTCGTAGGCGCGCACTCGTGCCGCGTTCGCTGCGCTGGCTCGTGCGTCGCATCGCCCGACACCTGACATGCCGGTTTCCCTGACGAGCGGTCGCTATCCGCTCTACCGCAATAACACGGCCAGGGCGGCGCCGCGAGCGACGCTCGAGTCCAACGCATGCTTGGCAGGAGACCCCCTACCATTCCCCCTGCGAGGAGGAATAGGCTGTTCGCGACGGCGATGCTCGCAGGCTGGCGGAAGCTTGCCATGCGACAAGCGCTGCGATACCAACCTATTCCCCCTCGCGGGGGGAACGGTAGGGGGTCTCCCAGCCGGAGGGACTGGGGCATGAACCGAACCCGTCTGATCTTCTTTGCGATCATTGCTATCGCGCTTGTCGTCGTCGTCGCTTCGCTTGCCTTGCGCCAGGCGGGGGTACGCACACCCATCGTGCAGGCACCGGCGACCGTCGAGGTGCGCGTCGTCTGTGCGCTGCCGGTGGAGCCCTTTGTGCGCCAGGCCGCCGAGATGTACAACAAGGGCGACCACAAGCTCGAAGGGCATCCCGTGCACGTCACAGTGACCCAGATGGACGGCCTGACGGCGATGGGGCGCTGGGAACGCGACGAGATGGACCCCATCCCCACCGTCTGGATCCCGGATAGCCGCTACCTGGTGGAGCTGGTGAATGCGACGCTCAAGGAGACGCGCGGGCGCGACGTGTTCCTGACCGGCGGCGAGTACCGCACCCGCCCCATCGCCATCTCGCTCTTCTCCTGGGGCATTTACCAGAGCCGCGCCGACGTGCTGCGCCAAAAGTACGGGGAGATCGACTGGCGCGCCATCCACGATGCGGCCACGGTCAAGGGCGGCTGGCCTGACCTGGGCGGCCAGCCCGATTGGGGCTACTTCAAGCTGGTGGTGCCCAACCCACACAAGAACGTCGGCGGGCTGATGGCCATGGTGGCCGCCGGCGGCGAGTACTATGGCAAGACCCGGCTCGACGTGGCCGACGTCACCAACCCCGAGTTTCAGCGTTGGCTCAAAGAACTGATGGGCGCGGTGACCGATTTCTCGAGCCTGGGCGCCTACTCGGTCGAGAACCTGGCCCTCTTCGGCTACTCGATGGGCGACGGCGGCCAGCTCCTGGAGAGCGACCTGCTGCAGAACATGGCCGGCATCCAGACGCGCTGGGCCGACCCGCTGGTGATCGTCTACCCCAAGTACCTGACCTGGTTCGACTTTCCGTACACCATCTGGATGGGCGACGAGACGAGCGCGCTGGAGAAGAACGCCGCCCTCGATTTCGAGCAGTTCATCCTGACGCCCGATGTGCAAAAGCTGGCCGCACAGCGCGGCCTGCGCCCGGCCAATGCCGAGGTGGCGGTGGGCGGTGACGACAGCCTGTTCATGCGTTGGCAGGCGCAGGGCGCCATGAACATTGTGCCACGCACCACCGCCATGGCCTCGCCCGATCGCGAGGTGCTTCTGGCCCTGTTGCGTTGGTTCGATCTCAACGTCAGCGAGCGCTGA
This sequence comes from Chloroflexota bacterium, assembly GCA_029553955.1. Classification (GTDB taxonomy): domain Bacteria; phylum Chloroflexota; class Anaerolineae; order SpSt-313; family SpSt-313; genus JAKPJZ01. Next base: position 24,762 of record JAKPJZ010000188.1, on the reverse strand, counting down.
GGAGGAGGATGGAGATGCCTCGCAACACGCGCCATCCGCAGCGCTCGGTTCTCTGGCTCGGCCTCGCGGCGCTCGCCCTAGTTGTGATCGGCAGTATCTGCGTCTGCAGCTACGTCCCGGCGCTGGTCCGCAACATGCAGGTGCGGAGCGAGCCTGTTGTGTTGGAGGTCGCCTACTCGCCCGAGAAAGAGGCCCTCTTCACCGCCCTGATGCGCGATTTCAAGGCACGGGGAGAGCGACTGCCCGGAGGCCGGCCGGTCGAGATCCGCGCCACCGCCGTCGATCCCGACGTCATGATCGAAGACGCCCTGGCCGGCAAGTACCAGGTCATCACGCCCGACTCGTCGCTCTGGCTGATGCAGCTCGACGTAGCACACCAGGGTGAGGGAGGCGAGGCGACGTCGATCGGCCAGGCGGCGTCGCTGGTGGGCGAGGTGACGCGCTACGCCGTCAGCCCCGTCGTCATCGCCATGTGGGACGACGTGGCCCGCTCCATCGGCTACCCTGGCAAGGCCATCGGCTGGCGCGATATCATGGACAAGGCGCAGAGCGACGCCAATTTCAAGTGGAGCCATCCATCCACCAGCTCGGCGTCGGGGATGTTGGCCACGCTGGCCGAGTTCTACGCCGCCGTGGGCAAGACGCGCGGCCTGAGCAAAGACGACGCTACGGCCCAGGCCACGCTCGATTATGTGGGCGCGCTGGAAAAGACCGTGCGCCATTACGGCGAGGGCGAGGTCGCGCTGATCCAGCAGATGGCGCAGAACGGGCGCTCGTACCTCGATGCCGTCGTGGTGCAGGAGCAGCTCGTCATCCACTTCAACAGCCTGGGCAAGGGCAAGCTGGTGGCCGTCTACCCAGCCGAGGGCTCGCTGTGGGAGGACCACCCGTTGGCACTGCTCGAGCAGCCCGGCCTCACCGCCGAGCAGCGGCAGGCGTTTGGCATGCTGCGCGACTATGTGCTCTCGCCGGCAGCGCAGCAGCGCATCCTGCAGGCCGGCTACCGCCCGGTGGACCTGAGCCTCTCGCTCGACGACCCGGCCTCGCCGATCAAGGCAGCCAACGGGGTCGACCCGCTGCAGCCCAAGACGGTGCTGCAGGTGCCGGGGGCGGGCGTGCTGCGGGTGGTGCAGGATGTGTGGTGGTACACCAAGCGCCACACCAACGTCTACCTGGTGGCCGACGTCTCGGGCAGCATGGAGGGCACCAAGCTCAGCGATGCCAAGGTGGCGCTGCAGACCTTTCTGGACCAGATCAAGGGCAATGAGGAGCGCATGGGGCTGATCAGCTTTTCCAGCCGCGTGCGCGAGGAGGTGCCGCTGGGCCAGCTCACGACCAACCGCGACAAGCTCACGGCGGCCATCGGCGGCCTCGAGGCGGGGGGCAACACGGCGCTCCTCGACGCCGTCAACCTGGCCTACAGGCGGCTGCAGGCGCTGAACGACCGCGAGCGCATCAACGCCATCGTCGTCATGACCGACGGCCAAGAGAACAACTCGTCGATCGGGCTCTCCGACCTGGTGCGCTCCATCCAGCTCGGCAACCGGCAGGGGCCGCCGGTGGTGGTGTTCTGCATCGCCTACGGCAAGGATGCCGACATGCGCACGATGGAGCGCATCGCCGGCGCCGCCGATGGCCAGGCGCGCCAGGGCGACCTGAACACGATCCGGCAGTTGTACAAGATGATTTCGGCGTATTTCTGACGGCTGGAGGTTCCTCGTGGCCGACACCAAGCGCAAAGACAGTCTCGAGGCACGGGCGCTCGGGGCGATGCTCAGCCACGCGTTCTTTCGCCTGGAGAGCGCGCTGACCATCGCGCTCACCATCGTGCTCATCTTCCTGTACCCGGCGCCGTTCTACTGGTGGCAGTGGTGGTACTGGCTGATCTTGGGGTTGATCGGCGAGGCGCTGATCGTGGTCTCGAGCCTCAGCGACTCGGCGACGGCGGCGCAGGTGGTGGCCGACATGCTGCGCGAGAGCTGCAACCCCGCCGAGATTCACAACGAGGGGCTGCGCCGGCAGCTTGAACGGGCGCTGGAATACCGGCGGCGCATGGCCGACGCTCTGGCCAAATCACCTGCAGGCCCGATGCGCGAGCACCTGCAGGATACGACGGCCGGCATTGCCGACTGGATCCGCAACATCTTTCGCCTGGCCAAGCGCCTCGACGACTACGAGCGCGACGACCTGCTCCGCAGCGACCGCGCCAACGTGCCGCGCGAGCTGGAGCAGCTCCGCCTGCGGCTGCAGCATACGAGCGACCAGGCCACGCGGGCCGAGCTGGCCGAGGCCATCCGCGGCAAGGAACTGCAGTGGCAGAACCTGGCGCGCCTGCAGAGCACCATGGAGCGTGCCCAGGTGCAGCTCGAGGCCACGCTGACCGCGCTGGGCACCGTGTACTCGCAACTGCTCCTCGCCGGCGCCAGAGACCTGGACTCGGCACGGTCGCGCAACATCGAAGCGAGCATCCGCGAGCAGGTAGCCTCGCTGAACGACCTGCTCTCGGCGATGAATGAGGTGTATGCGCGTGATGCGTGAGGCGTACTGCGTAATGCGTACTGCGTAATACGTACTGCGTGATGCGTAATACGTCCTGGGTAATGCGTAACCTGCATCGCAGCGGCCTGCCTGCTCATGACAACCTCACGTATTACGCATTACGCATCACGAATCACACATCACGCAGTACGCGCCCCACAAGGAGCCATCAGGATGTCGAGAATACTCTCGCTGCTGTCGCTCGTATCGATCCTCTTCGGCCTGGCCGCGTGTGGCGGGCCTTCGCTCAAGGGCGACGTGACCGTGTACGTGGCCGCGCCGCTCTCGGGCTGGCAAGCGGAGGGCGGCCAGACGGTGGCCGGCGGGGTGCGCCTGGCGGCCGAGCAGATCAACCGCAAGGGCGGCCTGCTGGGCTACCGCGTGAAGGTGGTGGCGCTCGACGACGAGGCCGATAGCGACGTGGCCGCCGAGGTGGCGCAGGACGTGGCTGCCGGCATCCAAAGCGAGCACGTCGTCGCCGTCATCGGCCATTACAACAGCGACCAGACCGCCACCGGGCTCGAGGTCTACAAGGACCTGCCGATCGTGGTCATCACCCCCACGGCCACCGACCCCTCGCTCTCGGCGCAGGGCTACCGCAACTTTTTCCGCGTCAACGCCACCGACGCCGCCCAGGCCCCTGCCGATGCCGAGTTCCTGGTGAAGGACCTGGGGCTGAAGCGTATCGCCATCGTGTACGCCAACAACGGCTACGGCCGCGGCCTGCGCCAAGAGATGGTGCGCGCGCTGCAGACGCACGGCGTGTCGCCCGCCGCCGAGATCGAGATCGTCGAGGCTGCCAACACGCACAAGGCCGCCGTCGACCAGATTGTGGCCCTGCGGCCCGACGCCATCTTCCTCGCCGGCTACGAGACCGAAGGGTACGTCATTCTGCCCGAATTGCGCGAGGCCGGCGTCACCGCGCCCTTCCTCGCCTCCGACGGCTGCTTCCTCTACGAGTTTGTCGACGGCTCGGGCCCGGCTGCCGAGGGCGCCTACGTCTCGGGCGTGACGCCCGACTCGCGCGCCGTGGCCGATGACGCCTGGTGGAAGGATTATCAAGAGGTCGAGAAGCGCAACCCAGGCACCTACTCCGTCGCTGGCTATGCCGCCATGTCGGTGCTGGCGCAGGGCATCGAGCACGCCAAGACCTTCGATGGGCCCCAGGTGGCCCAGGCGCTGCACGAGCTCAACTACGCCTCGCTCATCGGCCCCGTGGCCTACGACGACAAGGGCGACCTCAAGCAGCAGAGCATCTACATCTTCCAGGTGCAAGACGGCAAGTTCGTGCAGATCAAGCCCAAGCCGTAGGGCGTGATGCGTAATGCGTAAAACGTAATGCGTAAGGTATCCGTGTTGCGTGTTCTGCCGGGGCCTGGTGGGGCACGCAACACCTTCTCAGTTCAGCCCCCTGGCCCCCCCAGCGAGCGCGCCGACGGCCACTCCTCACCGACACCCAACCAAGCGAGCTGGGGCACACCCCCGACCGTGGGCCGCCTCTGGCTGCAGCGTGAAGGTCAGGCTTGCGTCGCACGCTCGATCCACTGCAGGTAATCACCGGCCCCGGCGACAATCGGCAGGGCGATGATCTCGGGCACGTCGTAGGGGTGCAGCGCCTTCACCGCAGGCACGAAAGGGCCCTGGAAGACGGCGAGCGTCGTCTTGGCGACGAGCAGCACCTCCTCCTCGCGGCACGTCTTCCCCTCCCAGGTGTAGACCGAGCGGATGGGCGCGACGATGTTGACGCAGGCGGCGAGTGTACCCTCGACGAGCGCTTGCGCGATGCGCTCGCCCACCTCGCGTGATGGCGCGGTGATGAGGGCGACGACTTGGTTGGTGCCCATGGGCGGCTCCTCGGCGGCCGGGGCGGTTCCCGAACCGCCCCTACGAGCATTCGGCTGCCCAGCTATCATACCTCGCGAGGGGGATGTTGGCAACCGTATCGGGCGGGGAGACACCTGACAGGTCTCCGGAGACCTGTCAGGTGTCTCCCCGCTCAATCGCATGGGTATGGCCGTTTGCCTCTCCTAGCGCAATGTCGTATAATTCACAAGTAGCGAAGCGTCTTTGTGCAGCATGAGAGGAGACCGCAGGTGACGCAAGCTGTGCCGCACGATGCTGCGCTCGTCCTCGGCGGCGGCATTGCCGGGATGCGAGCCGCTATCGACCTGGCCGAATCGGGAGTCCGGGTCCACCTGATCGAGCGCTCACCGACCCTGGGCGGCAAGATGGATCACCTCGATACCACCTTCCCCACGCAGAACTGCACCCTCTGCCGCTCGACTCAATCCCACGGTGTGGGCTGCCCCCGGCCATCGATCGCCCCCCATTTCCTCGAGCACCTCGCGCGCCCCGAGATCCAGGTGCATACGCTGACGGAGCTGGTGCGGCTCGAGGGCGAGGCCGGCGCGTTCACGGCGACGGTGCGCCATCTCCCGCGTTATGTCGATGTCGAGCGTTGCACGGCCTGCGGCGACTGCCGCTCGGTCTGCCCCGTGGAGTTGCCCGACGAAAACAACGTGGGGCTGACGCGGCGCCGCGCCATCGACCGCCCCTCGCCCCAGGCGCTGCCCCGCGCCTACGTGTTGACGCGCACGGCCACCTGCGCCACCTGCCGGCGCTGCGTGGAGGTCTGCCCCACCCAGGCGATCGACCTGGATGCGGCGTCCCGTGAGCAGGCGCTGGGGGTGGGCGCGGTCATCGTCGCCACCGGCTACCGCATCCACGATGCCAACGCCGATGCCGAGCTTGGCCACGGCCGCTACGCCAACGTGGTCACGGGCGTGGAGCTGGAGCGCATCCTCAGCGGCCCCGGCCCCACCTGCGGCCAACTGCGCCGGCCCTCCGACGGCCGGGCGCCGGCGCGCGTGGCCTTCCTGCAGTGCGTGGGCTCGCGCGATCAGACGCACGCCTACTGCTCGTCAGTCTGCTGCATGTATGCGCTCAAAGAGGCAATGCTGGTCAAGGACCAGGCGCCCGGCGCGCAGGTCGAAGTGTTCCTCATGGACATGCGCACCTTCAACAAGGGTCACATCGCCACCTTGCAGCAGGCGCGCGACGAGTACGGCGTGACGCTGACGCACTGCCGCGTGTCGGGCCTCAAGGAGGACCCGGCGACGCGCGATGTGATCGTGCGCTACCTGGGCGAGGACGGCGCGTTGCACGAAAAGCCGTTCGACCTGGTGGTGCTTTCGACGGGCCTGGAGCCGGCCGACGGCACCGCGGCGTTGCTGGGCACGCTGGGCGTGGCGGCCAACGAGCACGGCTTTTGCCGGGTGGAGCCGCTGGCGCCCTGGCGCACCAGCCGGCCCGGGGTCTATGCCTGCGGCGCGGCGGTGGAGCCACAGGATATCCCCGAGAGCGTGACGCAGGCGAGCGCGGCGGCCGCAGAGGCGGCCCAGACGCTCAACCCATTGCGCATGAAAGCAGATTCGCCGCAGAGGCACGGAGAACGCGGAGGCGAAGGACTGGAGACTCCTCTGCGCCCTCCGCGTCTCTGCGGTGCAAGCGGCAGCCGCTTTCCGGGCAATGGGGACGGGGAGGAGCTGCTGCAGGAGCGCGATGTCTCGGGCGAGGCGCCGCGCATCGGCGTGTTCGTGTGCCACTGCGGCGCCGAGATCGATGCCGCGCTGGATGTGCCCGGCCTGGTCCGGGCGGCTCAGGGGCTCGAGGGCGTGGTCTATGCCACAGACCTGCCCTATGCCTGCCTGCCCTCCGGCCGCGATGCGATGGCGACGGCCGTGCGCGAGCAGCGGCTGAACCGGGTGGTGGTGGCGGCTTGCAGCCCGCGCGCCTACGAAGGGTTCTTCCGCGAGGCGGCGCGCCAGGGCGGCCTCAACCCCTACCTGGTCGAGGTGGCCAACATCCGCGAGCAGGGCGCCTGGGCGCACCCGGCCGATCCTGCAGGGCAGGCTCGCGCCGAGGCGGCCGTGCGCGCCGGCGTGGCGCGGGCGGCGCTGCTGCAGCCGTTGCAGGCGGCGCAGCGCCCTATCGTGCAGCAGGCGCTGGTCGTGGGTGGCGGCGTGGCCGGGCTGACGGCGGCGCTGGCGCTCGCCGGCCGCGGCGTCGGTGTGACCGTCGTCGAGCGCGAGGGCGAGCTGGGCGGCCAGGCGCGCGGCATGGCGCGCACCGAGACCGGCGAGGACATGGGTGCCTACGTGACCGACCTGATCGCCCGTGCAAGCGCCCATCGTGCCATCGAAGTGCTGCTGCACAGCGTACTGACCAAGGTCTCGGGCGAGCCGGGCGACTGGTGCGCCGAGGTCAGCACGGTTGGGGCTGCCGAGCCAGCCCAGCGCCGCGCGGGCGCGATCGTGCTGGCGAGCGGCGGCCGCGAGTACCGTGGCAGCGAGCACCTGCTGGGGCAGGATGCCAGGGTGCTGACGCAGCGCGACCTCGAGCAGGTCCTGACCCGCGACCCGGCGTCGCTGGCGGGCCAGCGCGTGGTGATGATCCAGTGCGTGGCGCCCGACGAGCGCTGCAGCCGCGTCTGCTGCGCGCAGGCGGTGGCCAACGCGCGGCGGCTGCGCGCCCTGGCTACGCCGGCAAGCGTGCGCGTGCTCTACCAGGACGTGCGCACCTACGGCTTTGACGAGACACTCTATACGGCCGCGCGGCAGGAAGGCGTGCTCTTTGACCGCTACGAACGCGCCACGCCGCCGCGGGTGCAGCGGGCAGCCGGCGGGTTGCAGGTGCGCCTGCCCGACCTGGCCATGGGCGGCGAGCTGGCGCTCGAGGCCGACCTGGTGGTGCTGAGCACGGCCATCCTGCCGGCCGAGGGCACGGCCGAGTTGGCGGCGACGGTGGGCGTGCCGCTGACGGCCGAGGGCTATCTCGCCGAGCTGCACCCCAAGCTGCGGCCGGTGGAGGCGTTGGTCGAGAGCGTCTACATGTGCGGCGTAGCGCACTACCCCAAGTTTGTTGACGAGGCGATCGCCCAGGCGCAGGCGGCGGCCGGCAAGGCGGCGGGTTACCTGGCGCAGGGCGTGCGCTGGGGCACGCCGCTCGTGGCCACGGTGACGCCGGACAAGTGCGTGGGCTGCCTGACCTGCGTGCGCGTGTGCCCTTACGAGGTGCCGCGCATCGATACGAGCCTGACGGGGAACGGCGGCATCGTGGGCGCGGCGCGCATCGAGCCGACGCGTTGCCAGGGCTGCGGCGTCTGCGCCAGCGAGTGCCCGGCCAAGGCGATCCAGTTGGAGCACTATCGCGATGTGCAGGTGCTGGCGGCAGTCGAGGCGTCGTTGAGCGTCTAGCAGCCCCGGAGCCCCGAACTTGTTCGGGCGGCCAGGGTTGGGGAACGCCCCAACAAGCTGGGGAGTCCGAGCCCCGGAGCCCCGAACTTGTTCGGGCGGCCAGGGTTGGGGAACGCCCCAACAAGCTGGGGAGTCCGAGCCCCGGAGCCCCGAACTTGTTCGGGCGGCCCGGGTCAGGGAACGCCCCAACAAGCTGGGGAGTCCGAGCCCCGGAGCCCCGAACTTGTTCGGGCGGCCCGGGTCAGGGAACGCCCCAACAAGTTGGGGAGTCCGAGCCCCGGAGCCCCGAACTTGTTCGGGCGGCCCGGGTTGGGGAACGCCCCAACAAGTTGGGGAGTCCGATAATGCGTAATGCGTACTACGTACTGCGTAAGGGGCCGGCCGTCACCCACATCTCGCCGGTTACAGCAAGCAGTGTGAGAGGCGACCACCCCTTGCGCAGCACGCAGTAGGTATTACGTGGCAGAGCACGGAGACTGACCTTGAGCGAGCACAAGTCCAATTCCACCTTCGAGCCGCGCATCGTGGCCTTCACCTGCCAGTACTGCGCCTATGCGGCCATGGACCTGGCGGGCACGATGCACCGCGCCTACCCGGCGGGGCTGCGTGTGGTGCGCCTGCCCTGCTCGGGCAAGCTCGACCTGCTGCACATCCTCAAAGCCTTCGAAGAGGGTGCCGACGGGGTCTGCCTGATCGCCTGCACCGAGGCCAACTGCCACCACATCGACGGCTCGCAGCGCGCCCGCAAGCGCATCGCCTACGCCCAGGGCCTGCTCAAGGAGATCGGCCTCGAGCCCGAGCGCCTGAGCGTGCTCACCGCGTCCTCGGCCATGGACGGCGGCCTGCCGCAGGCGTTGGCCGAGTTGACGGACAAGATACGGGAGTTGGGGCCGAGCCCACTTGGGGTGATACGTGACGCGTGACACGTGAGGGGCACGTGTTGCGTATTGCGTGTTCCGTTGTATCGTGACGTGAAGACGGAACACGCAATACGCAACAGGCTGGTCACGCATCACGTCTCACGCATCACGTTTCACGCATCCGGAGGTTCTCATGATCATTGCCGAGCGCAAACCTTTGGCCGAGATCCAGAGCCTGCTCGCGGGGCGGAAGTGGGTGCTGCTCCTGGGCTGCGGCACCTGTGTCACGGTCTGCATGGCAGGCGGCGAGAAGGAGGTCGGCATCCTGGCCGCCGAACTGCGTATCGCGCGCCAGGTGGCCGGCGAGCCGATCGAGACGGCGGAGGAGACGGTCCAGCGCCAATGCGAGTGGGAGTACCTCGACGCCGTGGCCGACAAGATCACGTCCGCCGACACGGTGCTCTCGCTGGCCTGCGCCATCGGCGTGCAGGCCATTGCCCAGCGCTTCCCCACGGTGCGTGTGGTGCCGGCGCTGAACACGACCTTCCTCGGCCTGCCGACCGAGCACGGCGTGTGGCAAGAGCGCTGCCAGGCCTGCGGCAACTGCCTGCTCGGCAAGACCGGCGGCGTGTGCCCGGTGGCGCGCTGCTCGAAGAGCCTGATGAACGGCCCCTGCGGCGGCTCGCAGCGCGGCAAGTGCGAGGTCAACCCCGAGATCGACTGCGGCTGGCAGTTGATCTACGACCGCCTCAGCACTCTGGGCGAGCAGGACTACATGCTGGAGATCGAGCCGCCGCGCGATTGGCGGACCAGCCGTGACGGCGGCCCGCGCAAGATCGTGAGGGAGGACCTGCGAGCATGAAATCGGGCAGCAATCTCGAGCGCATCCTCACCGCCGGCTATTTCGCCGCGACCGGCGAGCTGGGCCCCCCCAAGAGCGCCGGCGCCGAAGTGATCCGCCGCAAGGCCAGGCTGCTCAAGGGCTATGTCGACGGCGTCAACATCACCGACAACCAGACGGCGGTGGTGCGCATGTCGAGCATCGCCGCGGGCGCCATCCTGCTGCACGAAGGGCTCGAGCCCATCATCCAGATGACCTGCCGCGATCGCAACCGCATCGCCATCCAGTCGGACCTCCTGGGGGCCTACGCGCTGGGGCTGCGCAACCTGCTCTGCCTCTCGGGCGATCATCAGACCTTCGGCAACCACCCGGGGTCGAAGAACGTCTATGATATCGACTCGATGCAGCTCCTGCAGATCGTGCGCGCCATGCGCGACGAGAAAAAGTTCCAGTGCGGCGAGGCCATGGATGTCGAGCCACGCTTCTTCCTCGGCGCGGCGGCCAACCCCTTCGCCGACCCCTTCGACTATCGCCCGCTGCGCCTGGCCAAAAAGGCCAAGGCCGGCGCCGATTTCGTGCAGACGCAGCTCATCTACAACGTGCCCAAATTCGCCGAATACATGAAGCGGGTGCGCGACCTGGGCGTGCACGAAAAGGTCCACATCCTGGCCGGGGTGGGGCCGGTCAAATCGCCGGCGATGGCGCGCTACATGCAGACCAAGGTGGCCGGCATGGACGTGCCCGATTCGGTGGTACAGCGCATGGAGCGGGTGCCCAAGGAAGAGCGCAAAAAGGAAGGCATCCGCATCTGCGCCGAGATCATCCACCAAGTGCGCGAGATCCCCGGCGTGGCGGGCGTGCACATCATGTCGGTGGAATGGGAGGAAGCCATCCCCGAGATCCTGGAGCTGGCGGGCCTCTTGCCGCGACCGGTGGTGGAATGACCGTGCCGGCGTACAGCGTAGCCGCGGCATGTTGCCGCGCAACTCAGGCTCGCGGCAACATGCCGCGCCTACGGTTTCGGGGTGGTGGGAAGGAGGGGCTTCTGTGAATGTCGCCGTCTCTGAGCGCACCCTCGCCGCAGAGATCGCCGAGCGGGCGGGCGTGAACGTCTACCAGTGCTATCAGTGCAAGCGCTGCACCGCCGGCTGCCCGGTGGCCGAGCACTATGACCTGGCGCCCAACCAGGTCATGCGCGCCATGCAGCTCAACCGCCGCGACGAGGCGCTGCGCTCCAGGTCGATCTGGCTGTGCACCACCTGCCAGACGTGCACCACGCGCTGCCCCCAGGACCTGGACGTGGCGCGCGTGCTGGAGACGCTGCGCATCATGGCCCAGGAAGAGCGCGTGCGCCCGGGCGTGCCGCCGGTCAAGATGTTCAGCGACGCGGCGCTGCGCGGCATCAAGTTCTTTGGCCGCATGTACGAGCTGGGCCTGATGGGCGAGCTGTACGCGCGCATGTTCTTCGGCGGCCACCTGGACCTGCACCAGGTGATCACCGCCGACCTGCCGATGGCCATGCGCATGTTCGCCGCTCGCAAGCTCAATCTGCTGCCCGAGGTATCGGGGCGCGGCAGGCCCGCGCCCAAGCCGGCTGCCGAGAAGCTGGCTGTCGGTTACTACCCGGGCTGCTCGCTGCACGCCACGGCGATCGATTTCGGCATGTCGACCGAGGCCGTGGCCGAGGCGCTCGACCTGGAGCTGGTGGAGCCCAAGGGCTGGGTGTGCTGCGGTACATCGCCCGCCCACACCACCGACCACAAGCTGGCGACGGTGCTGCCGCTGCGCAACCTCAAGCTCTTCCAAGATTCGGGGCAAGACAGCGTGATGATGCCCTGCGCCTCGTGCTACGAGCGCAGCAAGGCAGCAGTCTACGACGCGGAGCACGAGCCCGAGCTCAAGGCCGCAGCGGCACGCGAGACAGGCTACGATTTCGACCGCCCGGTGCGCGTGCAGCACCTGCTGGAGACGCTCGAGGAGCGCGTGGGGCTCGAGCGCATCGCCGAGCGCGTGACCAAGCCGCTCGCGGGGCTCAAGGTCGTCTGCTACTATGGCTGCCTGCTTACGCGGCCGCCCAAGGTGCTGCAACAGCCCAACCCCGAGTACCCCGTCAACATGGACCGCATCGTGGAGCTGCTCGGCGCCGAGTCGCTCGACTGGTCGTACAAGACCGAGTGCTGCGGCGGCTCTGTAGGGTTGAGCCAACTCCCGGTGATGCTCGAGCTGGTGCACAAGATCCTGCGCAATGCCCAAGGGGTGGGCGCCGACGCGGTGGTGGTGGCCTGTCCACTCTGCCACGTCAACCTCGACTCGCGGCAGAACCTGCTCGAGCTGGGCGACAGCCGCATGCCGATCATCTACCTGACCCAGCTCATGGGCCTGGCCTACGGCGTGGCGCCGAAGGCGCTCGGCCTCGGCAAACACCTCACCGACCCCATGCCGCTCTTGAGGGCGAAGGGCATCGTGTAGAACAGTGCGTGGGCAGACCCTGTAAACCTGACAGATCTTCGGAGACCTGTCAGGTTTACAGGGCTCACTCGCAAAACCTATTGCCGCCGGAATCCATTTGTGTTATAATGTACATAGAGTCGGATAGGGTACGTCATCTTTCCGTTGCTGATGAAAGGGGATCCCTATGCGCACTGGGGCACCGCGACCACTCTGCTCCGTCGGTTGCGATCCGGATGGCCGCATCCCCAGCGAGAAGCCAGGAGCGCCTCGACTCGACACCACAGTACCTCGAGCCAGCCGTCGGCCGCGCCAGGAACCGGGCGACGCGGCGACCGACGATGTGATGGCTCTCTACCTCTACGAGATCAGCCGCATCCCACTCCTGACCGCACGGGAGGAGCAGCGCCTCGCCAGGCAGCTGGAGCGCGGGCGCCGGGCCAGGCGGGCGCTGCAGGCGCGGCGCCATCCTCCGAACGACCGCAAGGTCCATCTGGAGCACTTGGCCGAAGAGGGTTCCCGGGCGCGGCAGCAGCTAATAAGCGCCAACTATCGCCTGGTGGTCAGTGTGGCCAAACGCTACGCGGGCTTGGGCGTCTCCCTGTCCGACCTGATCCAAGAGGGCAACATTGGCTTGATCCGCGCTGTCGAAAAGTTCGACTCGCGTCGCGGCTACAAGCTCAGCACCTACGCCACCTGGTGGATCCGCCAGGCCATCACCCGGGCACTGGCCGAGCAGGGGCGCATCATCCGGCTCCCCGTGCACACCTGCGAGCGCTTGAGCCAGGTGATGCGGGCGGCCCGGAGCATGGTGCAAGAGCTGGGCCGCGAGCCCGATGCTGCCGAGCTGGCCGCGCGCACCGGCATTCCGGCCGAGCGCATCCAGACCATCCTCAAGCAGGCACAGCAGCCGCTGTCACTCGACATGCCGGTTGGCGAGGATCAGGACGGCTGTCTGGGCGATTTTGTGGAAGACGACACGGCGCGGGTGCCCTCAGAGGCTACCTGGGCCACGCTGCTGCGCGAGCAGACCGAAGTGGTGTTGGCGACGCTGACGGCCCGCGAGGAGATGGTGCTGCGCTTGCGCTACGGCCTGCGCGATGGCCACAGCTACACCCTCGACGAGGTGGGGCTGCGCTTCGGCCTCACCCGCGAGCGCATCCGGCAGATCGAGACCCAGGCACTGGGCAAGCTGCGCCAGACGAGCCGGAGCCAGCAGTTACGGGACTATTTGGCCCGGTAGCGCTTGCGGCTCGTGCCATGTGCATCGAACTCATAAACCCCCTGTTGACGATCCTGTGGCGGGCAGCGCACGGGCGTTTGCCCGCTCATTGTGTGCCTGCACAATCTGAGAGGAGGACGGGCGTTCATGTTCACCGATCAAGCACTGAACCAGTTCCTCGATGCGTTGGCGTCGAAGGAGCCTGTGCCCGGAGGCGGCTCAGGGGCCGCCCTGGCCGGGGCGCTTGGCGCGGCCTTGGTCAGCATGGTCTGCAACCTGACCATCGGCAAGAAGGGCTACGAAGCGGTAGAGCAGGAGATGCGCGGCATCCTGGCGCAGACCGAGGCCATCCGCGAGCAGTTGCCCAGGCTCCTGGAAGCCGATACCCAGGCCTACGGCCAGGTGATGGCTGCCTATCGTCTGCCGCGCAACACCGACGAGGAAAAGGCGACACGCGAGGCCCTGCTGCAAGAGCGCTTCAAGGCCGCCGCCGACGTGCCGATGCGCATCGCCGAGCGCTGTGGCCAGGTGGTGCAACTGGCGCTGCCTGCCGCGCGACTGGGCAACAAGTGGGCCGTCAGCGATGCCGGCGTCGGCGCCCTGCTGGGCAAGGCCTCGCTGCGCTCGGCGCTGCTCAATGTGGAGATCAACCTGGCCAGCATCAACGACGCGGCCTATGTGGCTGAGGCGCAGCGCAAGATGGCCGAGCTCGAGGCCGCAGCGGCCGAGACCGAGGCCCAGGTGATGGAGATTGTACACAAGACGATTGCGGGGTGATAGCATGACAGCAACAATCCTCGACGGCAGAGAGCTCTCAAAGGCGATGCGCGCCGAAATGGCGCAGGCAGCAGCCGATTTCAAGGCGCGCTGGAACACGGTGCCCGGCCTGGCCGTGGTGCGCGCCGGCGAAGACCCGGCCTCGGTGAGCTATGCCCGCCAGATCGCCAAGGCCTTCGAGGCAGCGGGGATGGCCTTCCAGTTGCACACGCTGCCCGATAGTGCCAGCCAGCAGGAAATCGTGGCCCTGGTGGCCCAGCTCAGCGCCGACCCGGCAGTGCACGGCATCATGGTGCAAGAGCCGCTGCCCAAGGGCGTGGATGGGGTCGCGGTGGTGGCCGCCCTCTCGGTGGCCAAGGACGTGGACGGCGTGCACCCCGAAAACGCTGGGCGCCTGCTGCAGGATGCGGGTGACTACTTTGTGCCCGCGACGCCCGCGGGCGGCATGGAGATCCTGCGACGCTACCAGGTCGCGCTCAAGGGCGCGCAGGCGGTGGTCGTCGGGCGCTCGAACATCGTGGGCAAGCCCATGGCCTGCCTGCTGCTGCACCAGCACGCGACCGTCACCATCTGCCACTCGCGGACGGTGGACCTGGGCGCAGTGACCCGCCAGGCCGACATCCTCGTGGCCGCGGTGGGCAAGGCGCGCATCATCACGGGCGACATGATCAAGCCGGGCGCGGTAGTCATCGACTTTGGCATGAATCGCGATAGCGGCGCCATGGTCGGCGATGTGGACTTTGAGTCGGCAGCGGCCGTGGCGGGCTACATCACCCCCGTCCCCGGCGGCACCGGCCCCATGACCAACGTCATGCTGCTGCAGAACACGCTCCGTGCCGCGGAGCAGCTCTTGAACCGCTAGGTGCTCACAGAACCCTCGCTCACGGCGCCGCGGAGCGCCGGCCGCCGGCCGGCCCCGCCCCGCGCGGCGAGCAGGGCGATATCGTCACACGGGGTCGCGTGGCCGCCTGGAGCAGCGGGCGACAAGCCGGCGGGCAGCCGCCGCTCCAAATCGTCGTACGGTTCTTTGACAGTCTGCGTTCTCGTGTGGTAGTATTGCCGGGCCCTGCTGCCCCAGCTCAGAGCCCTGGCAGCTACATACTCTCGTCTCCCCAGTCCAGTTGTTGGCGTCTGTGTGGATCGCTTTTCTCATCAAATAGGAGGCACCCATGCTTCGCGACATCGAGATCGCCCAGGCAGCCAAGCTCAAACCAATCAAAGAGATTGCGGCGAGCGTCGGGCTCACGGAGGACGACCTGGACTACTATGGCAAGTACAAAGCCAAGGTCCACCTCGACGTCCTCGAGCGGCTCCAAGACCGGCCCGACGGCAAGTACATCGACGTCACGGCCATCACCCCCACCCCACTGGGTGAGGGCAAGACGGTCACCACCATCGGCGCAAGCCAAGGCCTTGGCTACATCGGCAGGAGTGTCATGACCTGCATCCGCCAGCCCTCCATGGGCCCTACCTTTGGCATCAAGGGCGGCGCGGCGGGCGGCGGCTACGCCCAGGTCGTGCCGATGGAGGACTTTAACCTCCACCTGACCGGCGACATCCATGCGGTGAGCGCTGCGCACAACTTGCTCGCGGCGGCCATCGACTCGCGCATCATGCACGAGGGCGAGGCTTCCGACGAGGAGTTTGAGAAGCGGGCAGGCTCGAAGAAGCTCAATATCGACCCCTATTCCATCATGTGGAACCGCGTGGTCGATATCTCCGACGCGGCGCTGCGCAGCATTGTCCTTGGCCTGGGCACAAAGAACGATGGACGCCCACGCCAGGGCGGCTACGACATCAGCGTGGCCTCCGAAGTCATGGCCATCCTGGCCCTCTGCTCGGACCTGAAGGACATCCGCGCGCGCCTGGGCCGCATCATCTTTGGCTTTGACAAGAGCGGCCGGCCGTTGACGGCTGAGCAACTGGGCGTCGCCGGGGCCATGGCTGTGCTGATGCGCGAGGCCATCATGCCCAACCTGATGCAGACGCTGGAAGGCACCCCGGCTTTTGTGCACGCCGGGCCTTTCGCCAACATCGCCCAAGGCAATAACTCGATCATCGCCGACCGCATCGCCCTCAAGCTGGTCGACTATGTGGTCACCGAGAGCGGCTTTGGCGCCGACTGCGGCATGGAAAAGTTCATGGACATCAAGTGCCGCATCTCGGGCCTCAAGCCCAACTGCGTCGTGATCGTGGCCTCGATCCGCGCCCTCAAGATGCACGGCGGCGGGCCCAAGGTCGTGGCCGGCAAGCCGCTCGACCAGGCCTACCGGCAGGAAGACCTCGGGCTCCTCGCGAAGGGCCTGCCCAACCTGATCCAGCACATCGAGAACGCGCGGCTCTTCGGCGTGCCCGTGGTCGTGGCGATCAACAAGTTCCCCACCGACACCCCCGATGAGATCGAGATGGTCCGGCGGGCGGCCGACGAGGCGGGGGCCGAGGGCGCCTTCCTGAGCGACGTGCACGCCAAGGGCGGCCCTGGCGGCGCCGAGCTGGCTGAAGCCATCGTCGCAGCCTGCGAGAAGAAGAGCGACTTCCAGTTCCTGTATCCCGACGAGTGGCCGATCAAGAAAAAGATCGAGACCATCGCCACCAAGATCTACCGCGCCGACGGCGTGGACTATGAGCCCGAGGCCGAGCGCAAGATCAAGATGTTCACCGAGATGGGCCTCGCCGGCCTGCCCATCTGCATGGCCAAGACGCACCTGTCGTTCACGCACGACCCCGCGATCAAGGGCGCGCCGCGCGGCTGGCGCATGCCCATCCGCGACATCCGGGCCAGCGCGGGCGCGGGCTTCCTGTATCCGCTCTGCGGCGCCATGCGCACCATGCCGGGCCTGCCCACCCGACCTGCGTTCGTGGACGTTGACATCGACCTGGAGACCGGCAAGATCCTGGGCCTGTTCTAGGTCCGGGGCGCCCCGCCGGGCGCTGCGTCCACGGCCACAGCCACGCAGGGGAGAGCGCGCCCGCTCTCCCCTGCTGAAGCACAAGCACCCGGCGGGTTGGGTCTCACTGCTGGTAGCTTGTGCTTTTGTGCACACACGTGGCGTCTCGAGTACAACAACCTGTCCGCGGCCTCGTGGCAGCGGACCGGCACGGAGCCCGTCTCCAGCTCGATCTGGAGCAAGCGACAGGAGTACCAGTATGGAGCAACTGACGTTGACGATCCCCAGGATGTGGGCCGACCACCACGTGCTGGCCGTGCGTGAGGCGCTGGCTGCCGTGGGCGTGCATGAGGTCGAAGCCAGCGCGGTTGGCACGTATGTCCGCCTGTCGTTCGACCCGGCAGCAACCGGGCGTGAACGCATCCTGCAGGCCCTCCACGATGCCGGCTACGATCCTGAGGCCACGATCGAGTTCCCCCAGCCGCCGGCCAACGCGGCGCAGGGCTCGGCGTGGTTCGCCCAGGGCGTGCGCATGACGCAGACCAATCGACTGGACTTGGAAATGTCCGGCGACTTCCGGAAGTACTAGGTCATGTTCGCAAACCTGTGGCCGGAGACGCCGCCAAGGGGCTAGGCTACAGGTTGGTGAACACGACTCAGGCGGTGACGCCGCCCCTACGAGAAGGAGTCTGATCCATGTGCCCTAAGACGATTGATCCGGCTGCGCAAAGCATGCTGGAGCGGGCCGAGGGAGAGGGCATCCCCACGGCCTTTAGCCGGGCGGAGCAGGTCAAGCCTTGCCCCACGGGAGCCGGCGGGGCGTGCTGCAAGATGTGCGCGATGGGCCCCTGTCGCTTCGTCGGCAAGGCGCCTGAAGAAGTGCGCGGCGTGTGCGGCGCCGACCTGGCCACTGTCGCGGCGCGCAACTTTGCTCGCGAGGTCGCGGGCGGCGCCTCTGCTCACTCGGACCATGGCCGTGACCTGGCCTTCGTGTTGCAGGCCGTGGCCAAGGGCGAGGTCCAGGGCTATCAGATCAAGGACCCGGTAAAGCTGCGCCAGGTGGCGGGCTACCTCGACGTGGCCACCGAAGGCCGCAGTATCGAAGACATTGCCTATGATGTGGGCGTCGCGGCCCTGGCGGCCTTTGGCCAACAGCGCGGCGACATTATCTACCTCAAGCGTGCGACCCCCAAGCGGCAGGCGATTTGGCGCCAGCTCGGCATCGCCCCGCGCGGGGTCGACCGTGAGATTGTCGAGATCATGCACCGCACGCACACCGGCGTCGACATGGATGCCGAGAACATCCTGACGCAGGCCATGCGCGCCGCACTGGCCGATGGCTGGGGCGGCTCGATGTTGGCGACCGATATCTCGGATATCCTCTTCGGCACGCCGACGCCGCTGCAGTCGCAGGCCAACCTGGGCGTGCTGCGCGAAGACCAGGTGAACATTGTGGTGCACGGCCACGAGCCCACGCTCTCCGAGATGATCGTGGCCGCCAGCCAGGATCCCGAGCTCATCGCCTATGCCCAGTCCAAGGGCGCGACGGGCATCAACCTGGCGGGCATCTGCTGCACCTCCAACGAGATCCTGATGCGCCACGGCATCCCGCCGGCAGGCAACTACCTGCAGCAAGAGCTGGCCGTGATCACCGGCGCCGTCGAGGCGATGATCGTCGACGTGCAGTGCATCATGCAGGCCCTGGCCCCCTTGAGCAAGCGTTTCCACACCAGGCTCATCACTACCTCGCCCAAGGCCAAGATACCGGGCGCGACGCACATGCAGTTCAACGAGCACACGGCCCTCGACGATGCCAAGGCGATTGTGCGCCTGGCTATCGACAACTTTGCCAACCGCGGCAAGGTGTTCATCCCGCGCGACAAGAGCCCCATGATCGCGGGCTTTTCGCACGAGTACCTCAACTATATGCAGGGCGGCCGCTTCCGCGCTTCGTTCCGGCCGCTCAACGACGCCGTCGTGGCCGGGCGCATCCGCGGCGCGGTGGGCATTGTGGGCTGCAACAACGCCCGTGTGCCCCACGACGAGGCCACGATCGAGCTCGTGAAGGCGTTCATCGCCCAGGATGTGCTCGTGGTCATGACCGGCTGCGCGGCTATCGGCGCCGGCAAGCACGGCTACATGACGCCCGAGATCATGGCGGCAGCCGGCCCGGGGTTGCGTGAGGTCTGCGAGGCCATCGGCGTCCCACCGGTGTTGCACCTGGGCTCATGTGTCGACAACTCGCGCATTCTGACCGTGCTCACCCAAATGGCCACCGAGGGCGGCCTGGGCGAGGATATCGACGATCTGCCGGCCGTCGGCCTCTGCCCCGAGTGGATGAGCGAAAAGGCAATCTCGATCGGCACCTACTTTGTCGCTTCGGGCGCCTATGTCATCTTTGGCGTGCACTCTCCTGTGGGCGCCTCGAGCGAGGTCACGCGCATCTTGACCGAGGTCTGGCCGCAGAAGGTCGGCGGCAGGCTCGAGTTCGTGCCCGATCACAAGGAAATGCTGGTCAGGGCCCTGGCCCACATCGACGCCAAACGCGCTGCCCTGGGCCTGACGCCGTATGATCCGGGCCACTTTGGCACCAGTGGCGACACGCCGCTCAGCGACTTCCTGGCCGCGGCCACGGAACAGCGGCCGCTCAACATCTACCGCCTGCCGAAGGCGGCTGCAGAGTGAGATCCGACACCTGGCAGAGGCGGCTCCCATGCCGCCGGTACCGCGGGCGTGAGGGCCCGCTCTGCTGGATCTCGGACGAGCGTAACTCGGACAAGGAGTAGAGCCAATGTCTCGTTACATCGCTACAGCCGCAATCCGTGGGGCCAACCGTATCGTCCAGGAAGCCGACGAGATGCTGCAAAAGGCCCTGCGTGAGCTGGGCCCTGATACACCGGTGGCCTTCACCAACACGGCGTACTACCTGCCAACCATCCTCGGCTTTACGGGGATGGAGGTCTCCAAGCTCGGCGACCTGCCGCAGGTGCTCGACTATGCTCGCGGCCTGCTGCACCCGGTGCCGGGCACGGCCAACTGGCTGCCCTACCTGGGCGAGACGCTCGACTGCGGCGTCGCCACCCTGCTGGCCGAAGAAGCCATCGAAGGCATCCGCTTCGCCCGCGGCCTGGAGCCACAGCCCATCACCTGGGGCGGCAGCTACGGCAGCACCGGCAGCTTTACCTCGCCCGAGTTCCAGCAGGAGGGTGAGAACGGCGGCCATCTGAACGGCCCCATCGACGACATCCAACTGCGCGCCTGGGGCATCCAGCTCGTCGATGGCCGCATGCCCGGGTTTGCCGCCATCGTGGGCGCGGCGCGCTCCAACGAGGCCGCCGTGCAGATCGTGCGCGAGCTGCAAAAGCGCAACATCCTCGTCTTCCTCAGCGGCAACGTCAACGGGCGCAGCATCATCCACCAGTTGATGGAAGAAGGCGTCGAGATGGGGTACGACACCTACATCGTCCCCTTCGGCACCGACACCATCTCGGCCATCTACGCACTGGGCTTTGCCACCCGCTCGGCGCTCACCTTCGGCGGCATGAAGGGCGGCCAGATCCGCGACATCCTGCTCTACAACAAGTTCCGCGTCTTTGCCTTTGTGCTCGCGCTGGGCGAGGTCGATGACCTCAAGTACGCCAGTGCCGCCGGCGCCATCAGCTACGGCTTCCCGACGCTGGCCGACACGGTCATCCCCCAGATCACGCCCACCGGCATCACACGCTACGAGCACGTCGTGAGCATGCCCTGGGATGATATCCCCGGCGAGAACGACACCGAAAAGGCGCGCCGTTTCGTGCAGCGGGCCATCGAGGTGCGCGGCGTGCGCATCAAGATCACCGAAGTGCCCATCCCGGTGCCCTACGGCTCGGCCTTCGAGGGCGAGCGCGTGCGGCGCCAGGACATGCGCGTCGAGTTCGGCGGCAAGGAGTCGCGCTGCTTCGAGTACCTGAAGATGGCCGATTTCGACGCCGTCGAGGATGGCAAGATCACGATCGTCGGCCCCACCTTTGACGACGTGCCCGACGGCGGCGCCATGGACCTGGGCATCGTCATCGAGGTGGCCGGGCGCAAGATGCAGGAGGACTTTGAGCCGGTGCTCGAGCGCCAGGTCCACTACTTTGTCAACGGCGCATCGGGCATCCAGCACATCGGCCAGCGCGACATCGCCTGGATCCGCATCTCCAAGGCTGCGGCGCAGAAGGGCTTTGGGCTCGAGCACTTTGGCAAGATCCTGCACGCGCGCTTCCATGCCGACTTTGGCGCCATCGTCGACAAGGTGCAAGTGACGCTCTACACCGAGCCGGCCAAGGTCGAAGAGTGGCTGGCCAAGGCGCGCGAGGCCTACAACCAGCGCAACATCCGCCTGGCGGGCATGACCGATGAGTCGGTCGAAGAGTTCTACAGTTGCACGCTCTGCCAGAGCTTTGCGCCAAACCACGTCTGCGTCGTCTCGCCCGAGCGCCTGGGGCTGTGCGGCGCCTACAACTGGCTCGACTGCAAGGCCTCGCACCAGATCAACCCCACCGGGCCCAACCAGCCGATCAAGAAGGGCGCCTGCCTCGACCCAGCGTACGGCATCTACGACGGCGTGAACCAGTTCGTCTACCAGAACTCGCACCAGACCGTCGAGAACGTGACCATGTACTCGATCATGCGCGACCCCATGACCGCCTGCGGCTGCTTCGAATGCATCGCCATGGTCATCCCCGAAGCCAACGGCATCATGGTCGTCTCGCGCGAGGACCCGAGCATGACGCCGGCCGGCATGACCTTCTCGACGCTGGCGGGCATGGCCGGCGGCGGCCTGCAGACCCCCGGCGTCATGGGCGTGGGCAAGTACTATCTGCTCAGCAAAAAGTTCCTGTCGTCTGATGGCGGTTTCAAGCGCATCGTCTGGCTGTCGAGCTTCCTCAAGGACTCGATGGCCGAGGAGCTCAAGGCCGTTGCTGAGCGCGAAGGCGACCCCGACCTCGTCGACAAGATCGCCGACGAGCGCACAGCCACCACGGTCGATGAGCTCCTGCCCTTCCTCGAGGAGAAGGGCCATCCCGCGTTGACCATGGATCCGTTGTTTTAGCAGGCCATTGGAGAGGGGATTGGTCGTCCCCAATATCCTGGCTCAGGGCTGGTCACCAGGCCTCCTTCTCCAATGGGCTGCCAATCGACCGACGTAAGGAGGGCAGGGCAAATGACAGCACAATCCGAGGGCAAGCCCGTCGAGAAGCGGGTCAAAGACATCATGCACCGGGGCGTGATCACCTGCAAGCCAGACACCTTGCTCAAAGAGGTCGTGCGCATGCTGGCCGACACTGGCGTGCATGCGCTGATCGTGGCCGAGTCGGGCACAGAGATCGAGGGCGTGATCTCGCACACAGACGTCATCCGCCTCTATGGCAAGAACCTGCTCGATTATAAGGCTCGGGACATCATGACCCCGCTGATCTATGAAGTCCCGGCCAGCGCGAGCATCCCCGAAGCCATCGAGGTGCTGGCTCGACACCGGGTGCACCGGTTGGTGGTTACCGAACAGGGCGCCAGGGGCAAGATCGCCACCGGCGTGCTCTCGACGACCGACATTATCCGCGAGATGCGTGGCCAGATGTGGTACTGGTGAGGCGCGAGACGTGATGCGTAATGCGTAATGCGTGATGCGTGATACGTGACGCGTGTTCCATTTGTCGGTGTCAGGCAGACGGAACACGCAACACGCCTCACGGATCACGCGTCACGTATCACGCATCACGGGCTGCGCCTCCGACATGGACAAAGGAGACACGATCCATGCCAGTGACGGTGAGCATTCCCAAGGAAAGGTGGACGGGGCGCGTCCGCGAGATCACCCTGGGCGCGACGGCCGCCGAGGGGGGCACGCGCAGCCATACGGTGTCGGTTGGCGGCGAGGGGGCGCTGCCCTTCCTGACCTTCGAGGGCCAGATCCCGCGCCAGCCAGTGATCGCCGTCGAGATCCAGGATCGCTACCCCGGCGACTGGTCGCCGCTCTTGCTTGAGGCCTGGGGCGATACCGCCAAGGATGTCGCAACGTGGGCCAAGAAGGCCGAAGAGCTCGGCGCCGACATGGTGGCCCTCACGCTCAAGAGCGCCTCGCCCGACAGCGGCGACACAGGGGCGGCCGAGGCCAAGGCCACGGTGCAGGCTGTGCTCAAGGCCACCGGGTTGCCGCTCATCGTGTACGGGCCCGGGCAGGCCGAGAAGGACAACGAGGTGCTGGTGGCCGCGGCCGAGGTCGCCAAGGGCGAGCGCATCGTCCTCGGCAACTGCGAAGACAAGAACTATCGCACCATCGTGGCCGCCGCGCTGGCCCACGGCCAGCTCGTCGTCGCCAGGTCGCCCATTGACGTGAACCTGGCGAAGCAGCTCAACATCCTCATCAGCGACATGCGCCTGGAGCCCGACCGCATCCTCATGGACCCGACGACCGGCGCCCTGGGCTACGGCCTGGAGTATACCTACAGCGTGATGGAGCGCCTGCGCCTGGCCGCGCTCACCGGCGACAGCATGACCCAGCAGCCAATCATCTGCACCGTCGGCGAGGAGGCCTGGCGCACCAAGGAAGCCAAGGTCAACACCGGCGTGCCGGCCGCCTGGGGCGACTGGAAGACCCGCTCGGTCCTATGGGAAGTGCTGACAGCGACGACGCTCATCGAGGCCGGCGCCGACATCGTGGTGCTGCGCCATCCCGAGAGCATTGCGCCAGTGGCCAAGGCCATCGCCGGCTTGATGGCAGGGTGAAGGAGAAGGAACAATGGCTCTGAGTGGGCTGGAAATCTACAAGCTTTTGCCACGCACCAACTGCAAAAAGTGCGGCTTCCCGACCTGCCTGGCCTTCGCCATGAAGCTGGCCGCCAAGCAGGCCGAGCTCTCGGCCTGTCCCACCGTCTCCGATGAAGCCAAGGCTGCGCTCGAGGCGGCCGCCGCGCCGCCCATCCGCCTGATCACGCTGGCCGCCGGCCATAAGAAGATCGAGGCGGGCAACGAGACGGTGCTCTTCCGCCACGAGAAGACCTTCTTCCATCAGCCCGGCCTCTTTGCCCGCATCCGCGATACGCAGAGCCTGGATGAGATCAAGCAGGCCGCGGCCACGGTGGCAGGCTATACCGTCGAGCGTGTGGGCATTGCGCTTGGGCTCGATGGCGTGGCGGTAGAGAACGCCTCGGGCGATGCGGGCGCCTTTGCCGCAGCCATGGCCGCCGTGCGCTCGGCGGGCGACCTGCCGCTGATCCTGATGAGCGACAGCCCTGCCGCCATCAAGGCCGGCCTGGAGAAAGCCGCGGGCACGACGCCCCTGGTCTGCGCGGCCACTGAGGCCAACTGGCAGGAGATGGCTGCCGCGGCCGTCGCCGGCAAGGCAGCGCTCGCCGTGCGCGGCACGGGCGACCTGAACGCGCTGGCCGCGCTGGTCGAGAAGGTCAAAGGCGCGGGCGTGGAGGATATCGTCCTCGACCCAGGCGTGCGCGGCCTCGCGGCAACACTGGTCGCACAGACGCAGCTCCGCCGCCTGGCGCTGAAGCAGAACCTGCGCCTGCTGGGCTTCCCGATCATCGCCTTCCCGGGCGACAGCGCCTCGGCCGGCGAGCAGGCGATCGCGGCCGGCCAGGCCATCGCCAAGTATGCCGGGTTCATCGTGCTCGACCACTATGCGCCAGCCGATGTCTACCCACTGCTGACGCTGCGCCAGAACATCTACACCGACCCGCAGAAGCCCATCCAGGTTAGCCCGGGCCTGTACGAGATCGGCAACCCCACGCCCGACGCTCCGCTCCTGGTGACCACTAACTTTTCGCTCACCTACTTTTCCGTGGCCGGCGAGGTAGAGGGGAGCGGCCGGCCGGCCTGGCTGCTGGTCTCTGACTCGGAAGGGATGTCCGTCCTGACGGCCTGGGCGGCGGGCAAGTTCGATGCGGAGAGCATT
>JAKPJZ010000175.1 GCA_029553955.1 Chloroflexota bacterium | reverse complement strand
ATCTTCAGGCACCTCCAGGGGCAAATACCACTGCAGCGACATGACAAACCTCATACCAAAGGATATGCCTGATAGTACACCTATCTTATTGTCAAGGTGCAACAAAAACCTACACAATCACAGGCGTGCGCACTACGAGCTCGAGCTCAGGCTCGCCAGCCTTCAGCGAGTTTTTTGCCAATCGATACGCCGCCATGGAAATCGGTGTGTCAGGTCTACGCGCCACCCCTCTCCGGCACTAACAACAGCGGGTGCTACAACTCCACAGGCTTTTTCAGCAGCGCGACGAGCAGGCGCACGCTGTTCAGCACGTCCTGGTAGTCGACCATCTCCGACGGCGTGTGCACGTAGCGCGAGGGGATGGAGAGCACGCCCACCGGGATGCCGGCGCGCGTGGTCTGCATGGCCATACCGTCGGTCGTGCCTGCTTCGAGCACCTCGAGCTGATAGGGGATGCCCTCGGCCTGCGCCGTCCTTTCCATCCAGCGGCGCACGCCCTGGTGGGCCAGCATGCCGCGGTCTTTGACCTTGATCGCGGGCCCGGCGCCCAGCCCGACGGCCATGGTGCGCGCCTGGGGCGTGTCGCCGGTGAGGGTGACGTCAACGGCGATGCCCAGCTCGGCGTCGACGCCGTAGGCCGCCGTCTGTGCGCCGCGCAGGCCCACTTCTTCCTGCACGGTAAAGACGAACGACACCTCGTGGGCCGTCTCGCCGAGTTCCTGCATCGCCTGGATCAAGACGGCGCAGGCGATGCGGTCGTCGAACGCCTTGGCGACCAGGCGCTCGCCGAGATCCACAAACGGGCGGTCGAAGCAGGCCACGTCGCCCACCGCCACCGGGCAGCTCTCGCGCGAGCGCGCGCCGACGTCGATGAAGAGTTGGTCGATACGCGGCAGATCGCCGACGTCCTTCTGCTCCGCGCCGATCACGCCGCGCAGGCCACCGGCAAAGCGCACGCGCCCGCCCACGAGCGTGCGCGTGCTCACGCCCCCAATGGGCTGGAAGCGCACAAAGCCCTTCTCGTCGACATAGCTGGCGACCAGGCCGATCTCGTCCATGTGCGCCGCCAGCATGATGCGCCGGCCGCCGCCCGTGCCCTTGACGGTGGCGATCAGGTTGCCCAAGGCATCGGTACGGACGCTCGTCGCCGCGCCCTGCACCTGCGCGGAGATCAGCTCGCGCACCTGCCCCTCGGAGCCCGACGGGCCGTACGCCTCTACCAAAGACCGAATCAGCTCTTTCACGCCCCCAGGCCTCCTGTCAAGCGATAGAGCGCCCCGCGCATGAGGCGCACCGCGTTGTCGAAATCGTTCAGGCTCAGCACGCACACAGGCGAATGAATGTAGCGGCAGGGCACGGCCAGCACCGCCGAGGGGATACCCTCGCGCTGTACGTGCATGGCGCCCGCGTCGGTGCCGCCGATGCCCGGCTGCTTGAACTGGTAGGGGATGCCCGCGGCCTCGGCCTCGGCGGTCAGCAGCCCGATCAGCCGCCGGTCGCAGATGACCGAACGGTCCATGGCCGTCAGTGCGGGTCCGGCGCCCAGGCGGGTCGTCGGGCTCGTGTCTTTGTCCTTCGGGCTGTCGTCGCAGATGGTGCCTTCGAGGGCAAAGGCCACATCGGGCTCCACGGCGTAGGCGGCCACGCGCGCCCCCCGCAGGCCCACCTCTTCCTGCACGGTGAAAGCGGCGTACAGGTCAAAGGGGTAGGTCTCCTTCAGCAGCTCCACCAGCGCGGCGCAGCCGGCGCGGTCATCGAACGCCTTGCCTTTGACCGTGCGCAGCCCGCCCTCGTCGAGCACTTCGAAGGACGTGGCAAAGGCGGCGTAGGTGCCGGGCGAGACCTTGCGGTTGACTTCGTCGCACGACATGCCGGTGTCGATCGCGAGTTGATCGAACTGGAGCACGCGCCAGCGCTCCGAGGGCTCGAGCAGGTGGATGGGCTTGACAGCAATGACGCCCGGGATGCGCTCGTCGCCGATGCGCACCACTTTGGCCGGCATCACCCGCGGATCGATGCCGCCGACCGGGCTGAAACGGAGCGTGCCATCGCGCTCGATGTGGGTCACCATCAGGCCCACCTCGTCCATGTGGGCGCTGACCATGACCTTCTTCGGCCAGGCGCTGCCGCCGCTGCCGTACTTGACGGCGATCAGGTTGCCCAGGGCGTCGATGCGGTATTCGTCGGCGCAGCCCTCGATGGCCTTGAGCAATAGCTCGCGCACGGCATCCTCGTGCCCCGAGACGCCGTCGGCCTCGACCAGTTCCTTGATCAGCACGCTTGACCTCCTTGCCCGCTCAGGCGCTTGACCTGCACGCCGAGCACCTGCGCGAACTCGCCATCGAGCTCGGCGATAAACTCGGCCAGCAGGCGAGCGGCACGCTCGGCATCGCGCGTGTCGATCGTCTCCACGGGCGTGTGCATGCTGCGCAGCGGGATGGAGACGAGCGCCGTCGGAATGCCCTCGCGGGTCACCTGGATGGCCCAGGCGTCGGTGCCGCTGCGCCCAGGCGTGGGGTCGATCTGATAGGGGATCTCGTGCGCCTTGGCCGTGGCCACCAGTCGTTCGTGCACCTTGGGATGAAAGTTGGCGCCGAGGCCGATGCTGGGGCCATCGCCCATGCCCATGCTCTCGGAATCCGAGACCCCGGGCTGGCTGCCAAAGGTCACATCGAGCGCGATGGCGAGCTGCGGGGCCACCCCGTAGGCGCTCGTGGTGGCGCCGCGCAGGCCCACCTCTTCCTGCGTCGTGGCCACGGCGTACACGTCCCAGCTA
Source organism: Chloroflexota bacterium (assembly GCA_029553955.1). GTDB lineage: Bacteria > Chloroflexota > Anaerolineae > SpSt-313 > SpSt-313 > JAKPJZ01. The sequence goes on along the minus strand of JAKPJZ010000175.1, from coordinate 3,400 downwards.
TGGCGCCGCTTGGCGAGGAGCTCGAGGCAGCCCTCGATGGCCGCCACGCAGGCACGGTCGTCAAAGCTCTTGCCCGCGAGCAGGCTGCGGCCCAGGGTGACCGGCGCGCGGCGGATAGTCACGACATCGCCCACCGCGACCAGCTCGGCGAGCGCCTCGGCCTCAAGCCCCAGGTCGAGAAAGAGCTGATCCATGGGCACGACGCGATCATAGTCGCCGGCGCTGAGCACGTGGGGCGGCCGGCTGCCTATGACCCCCGCGAGCTTTTTCCTGCCGTGGACGGTCACTTCCTGCCCCAGCAGCGTGCGCACGTCAAAGCCGCCCACCTGAGTGAAGCGCAAGAAGCCGCCATCGACCTTGGTGATCATGAGGCCGATCTCGTCCATGTGGGCGGCCAGCATGATCCTGGGGTGCTCACCGTTCGCCAGGCCGTCGCCGCGCTTGAGCGCAATGACGTTGCCGAGCGCATCGCTCCGCACCTCGTCGGCCAGCGCGCCAAAGGTCTCGGCGACGATGCCGGCGACCTCGGCCTCGGCGCCCGAGACCCCGCTGGCCTCGCTGATCTTTTTGAGAAACTCGACAGCCTGCACTCGTCCCTCCTCCTGTCTCGTAGGGGCAGCGCGCGGACTGCCCCTACATCACGATACTCGCCCGAGAACGCACGCCGTCCGGGCTTTTGCGCTCCGCTCTCAACAGGAATAGGATCCTTCTTGGGGGGTGTTTTCGACTGGTTGTCTCCGCCGTGGCCGCCCGCGGGTGGCCACGGCGGAGACAACCAGTCGAAAACACCCCCGGGTCAGCATCGGGTGCGTAGTGTCTCCGGGGTCAGCGCGGGGTCGAGCGTGTCGGGGCCCTGGCTGGCGATACCGGGGGCGCGCGCCTTGTCATAGGTGGCGCACACCTGACACAGCGATCTCCCTGGCGGGCAGGCGATTGGCAAAAACTCACTGAAGGCTGGCGAGCCTGAGCTCGAGCTCGTAGTGCGCCGTACCCCTCTGACGGCCAGGCAACGCCTGTGCGAGCCCTCTGCGCCTGGACGGACCGGCCCCACGCCGCAGAAAGCGCACAGGCGTGCGCACTACGAGCTTGCCGGCGGCGAACTGGTCTTACTTGCCAGGAAAGGCTGCCCAACCACCCGCCATGGGACTCGGTGTGTCAGGTATGCACCGGTGGCGGCGCCAGATACCGCAGCGGGGCAAAGCTGCGACGATGGATCGGGCACGGCCCGAGCTCGGCGAGCGCCCGTTGGTGCGCTCCGGTGAGGTAGCCTTTGTGCGCGGCAAAGCCGTAACCAGGGTAAGCCCGATCGAGCATGCTCATCCAGCCGTCGCGCACGACTTTGGCGACGATGGAGGCGGCTGCAATGGAGAGGCAGTCGCGGTCTCCCTTGACGATGGCCCGCTGCGGCAGCAGCGACTCGGGCAGGCGCACATAGTCGATGAGCAAGAAGCGCGCGGCGGGCTCGAGCGCGCACACCGCCCGCAGCATCGCCCGGCGCGTCGCCGGCACGATGCCATGGCGGTCAATCTCCCACGATGGGGCCACGCCCACGCCGATGGCCACGGCAGTGGCCTCGATCTCGGCCAAGAGCGCCTGGCGCCGCGCGGCCGTCAGCAGTTTGGAGTCCTGCACAGCGGCGAGGCGCGCAATCGGCCCGGGCTCGGCGAGCGGCAAGACCACTGCCGCGGCCACCACCGGCCCGGCGAGGCAGCCGCGCCCGGCCTCGTCGACTCCGGCGATCAGTTCGAACCCCTGGGCCCGGGCTGCCTGCTCGGCCGCGAGGGTCGGTCGCATTCCGGCCACTGTGCCCCCCCTCGGCGACGCTCCGGTTCGTAGTCGGCGCTTGAGCGCCTACTACGAGCCTGCAGACAGGCCGCTAGGCCTCGGCTTGGGCCACAGGCGCTGCCTTTTTCTGGGGGGCCGCTTCGCGTCGCTCGCGCAGGCGGGTCGCCTTGCCACGGCGCGCACGCAGGTAGTACAGCTTGGCCCGGCGCACCCGCCCGTGCCGCAACACTTCGACCTTTTCCACGCGCGGCGACAGCAGCGCAAAGGTGCGCTCCACGCCCACGCCGTGGGCCGCGATGCGCCGCACGGTGAAGGTGCCGTTGGTGCCCCCGCCGTGCAGCCCCATCACGGTACCCTGAAAGATCTGCACGCGCTCGCGATCGCCTTCGACGATGCGGTTGTGCACGCGTACGGTATCACCCGGCCGCAGGGCCGGAATGTTTGGGTTCGGTTCAGGTCGCGCCAGAGAACGGAGAATGTCGGCCACGTAGCCACCACCTTTCGACGAAAAGTCACAAAACCCGATTATATCACAGGCATTGGCGCCTGCCAAATGGATTGCACACCCGCTGCTTGCCATTGCGAGCCGCAGCGAAGCGATCTCCATGTCGGACATGGAGTTGCATCGCTCGCAACCAAGGGATTGCTTCGTCGGCGGTCCGTGCCCCGCACGAACCGCCTCCTCGCAATGACAGGCTGAGCAGCTGCCGCTGCGGCTCGCAATGGCAAGCAGCGGGTGGCGCGCGTCGGGCACATGGCTATACCTCTGCACCCAGCCGGCGCAGGAACTCGCGGTCGGCGTCGCTCAATTCCACGCCTGCGAGCAGGTCGGGACGCCGCTGCCAGGTACGCAGCAAGGCCTGCTGCCGCCGCCAGCGCTCGACCTCGGCGTGGTGGCCCGAGAGCAGCGCCTCGGGCACGCCGTAGCCGCGCCACACCGGCGGACGCGTGTAGTGCGGATACTCCAGCAGGCCGCTGGTGTACGAGTCTTTCAGCGCCCCCATCGGGTCGCCCAGCGCCCCCGGCAGCAGCCGTGTCACCGCCTCGACGACGGCCATCGCCGGGATCTCACCGCCCGAGAGCACAAAGTCGCCAATCGAGATCTCGTCGTTGGCCAGGTGGGCGCGCACGCGTTCGTCAAAGCCCTCATAGCGCCCGCAGATGAGGATCAGCCGCGGCTTTTGCGCCAACTCGACCGCTACGCGCTGGTCGAAGCGCCGCCCCTGCGGCGTCAACAAGATCACCGGCTGGTCGACATCGGCCGGCCCCATGACCTCGTGGCCCAGCAGCGCTTCCACCGCCAACCAGATGGGCTCGGGCTTCATCACCATGCCGCCGCCCCCCGCATAGGGGGTATCGTCGGTCACGTGGTGCTTGCCGGGCGCATGGTCGCGGATGTTGTGCAGGTTGAGCTCGACCAGTCCGGCGTCGACCGCGCGGCGCACGATGCTTTCCTCAAAGACGCCACAGAACAGCCCAGGGAAAAGCGTCAGAATGTCGAAACGCAGCATGCCTTCCCCCCATTCTTTGGTAGGGGGTTGTGGCGGGCTGGCCGGCGTCGTTGGCCGCCCCGCGGGCGGCCAACAACGCCGGCAAGCCCGCCACAACCCCCGAA